>CAZQBS010000082.1:2138-2588 GCA_964591835.1 uncultured Sphingorhabdus sp.
TTGTCGCCTCGACACCTGAAGGCGAAGCAGTGCTTACCGCGCGCGCCGACGGCGCTGTGGTTCGCATAAATCGTCAATTGGGTGACTTTGTCCGCGCCGGTGAAGCGGTTGCGGTCATGGAAAGCCGAGATGCGGCGTCGATTGCCGCAGAACGCAGTTCGGCATCGGCGAAACTGGCGCTGGCGCGCTCGACCTATGCGCGCGAAAAGAAGCTGTTCGACGCCAAGGTAACGGCGCGGCAAGACCTTGAAGGTGCCGCCGCAGTGCTTGCCGAAGCCGAGGCCGAGGCACGTCGTTCGCAGTCTGCGGCTTCCGCTGCCAAAGTGTCCGGCGATGGCCGCACCCTGGTCTACCTCCGCCACGGCATGCCGGTCGTGATCGACCTCGAGACCGGGAAGAGCCGCTGGCCGCGTCTTCCGGAAGCCCGCGCCTGCTTCATGCCATCCCTTT
>CAZQBS010000082.1:2598-9867 GCA_964591835.1 uncultured Sphingorhabdus sp.
ACCAAGGCTGATGCCAAGCTTGGTTCTTACGTGCTCGCTGGGACCGAATTGTTCCGTGTTTCCGACCCCAATCGCATCCAGATCAACGCGTCTGTGCTCGCTGCCGATGCGCGTCGGATTAAACCCGGCGATACTGCGGTGATCGAGCTTCTGGGTGGCGAAGCCGTCAACGCCGTGGTCCGTTCGGCGACGCCCAGCCTTGACCCCGATAGCAAGACCGCAACCATCGTCCTGACGCCGCAAGGCATCGGCGGCCTGACACCCGGCCAAGGCCTGCGCGCTCGTATCAAGCCACGCGGCAGCGGCGATAACGCCCTGATCGCGTTGCCCGAAGAGGCTGTGCAAACCGTTGAGGGCCGTGAAGTCCTGTTCATCAAAACCGCCAAGGGCTTTCAGGCACTAACTGTTGTTACTGGCAAGCGTGGCGGTGGCCGCATTGAGATTGTCGATGGCCTGGAACCCGGAGCGGCGGTCGTGACCAAGGGCGCGTTCCTGCTCAAAGCCGAACTCGGCAAGGGCGAGGCGGAGCATTGAGATGATCGATAAATTACTAGACGCGTCGATCCGCTTCCGCTGGGCGGTAGTTCTGCTGACGCTCATCATTTCCGCCTACGGCCTATCGGAGCTTCTGAAGCTGCCAATTGATGCCGTGCCCGATATCACGAACAAACAAGTCCAGATCAATACGGTCGAACCCAATCTCGGGCCGCTCGACATCGAACGGCTGGTTACCTTTCCGGTTGAAACCGCCATGGCGGGGATACCGGGGCTGGAAAGCTCGCGGTCGATCTCGCGCAATGGCTTTAGCCAGGTCACTGTGATCTTCGAAGATCATACCGACCTCTATTTTGCCCGCCAACAGGTGGCCGAACGGCTCAATCAGGCCAAGGGCACTTTGCCGGAAGGGGCCGAGCCGCAAATGGGACCGGTATCGACCGGTCTTGGCGAAGTGCTGATGTACACCGTAGATTATGCCAAGGCAGGGACCAAGGCGAACCCCAAGATTGCGGGTAAGCCCGGTTTTCAGCCAGACGGTTCTTACATGACGCCGACTGGCGAAATTCTCGTCGATGATGTTGCAAAGCTCGGTTATCTGCGGTCGGTACAGGATTGGGTGATCCGCCCGCAACTGCGCTCCGTGTCTGGTGTTGCCGGGATCGATTCGATCGGTGGCTATGAGAAGCAGTTCGTCGTTCAGCCCGATGCGTCGAAGCTGGCGAGCTACGGCATTTCGTTTTCCGAATTGGCCGAAGCTTTGGAGCGGGCCAATATCTCGGTTGGCGCGAACTTTGTCGAACGTGGCGGGGAGGCATTTCTTGTCCGCGCCGATGGTCGTATCCGCACCCTCGACGAAATTTCCCGCGCGACGGTTGCCAGCCGTGGCGGCGTTGCGGTCGCCGTGCGCGACGTTGCCACCGTCCAAATCGGCGGCGAACTACGCACGGGCTCAGCTTCGGAAAATGGCAGGGAAATTGTGGTCGGGACAGTTTTGATGCTCGCCAACGGCAACAGCCGGATTGTGGCGTCAGAGTCCGCCGAGCGTCTGAAAGAAGTGATCAAGTCGATGCCGCCGGGCATCGTTGTAAAGCCCGTGCTCGACCGTTCGGAGTTGGTTGATGCCACCATCGGTACCGTTGAGAAAAACTTGGCCGAAGGCGCGTTGCTGGTGGCGGCTGTCTTGTTCTGGCTGCTTGGCAACTTCCGCGCTGCGGTCATCGCAACGCTGGTTATCCCGATCTCTTTCCTCGTCATGGGTACGGGGATGAACATCACTGGCACATCGGGCAATCTGATGAGCCTTGGCGCGCTCGATTTCGGGCTGATCGTCGATGGCTCGATCATCATCATTGAAAACTGTCTGAGGCGTCTCGCCGAACGACAACATCACGAAGGTCGTATACTGACACTGACCGAGCGATTGCACGAGGTGTTCGAAGCCTCGCGAGAAATGGTCAAGCCGACGATTTACGGGCAGGCCATCATCTTCCTGGTGTTCGTGCCATTGCTGACCTTCACCGGCGTCGAAGGCAAAACCTTCTCGCCAATGGCAATCACGGTCATGCTGGCTCTTGGCGGCGCGTTCATCGCTTCGCTGACCTTCGTGCCTGCAATGGTCGCCTTGCTCATTCGCGGCGAAGTCGCCGAGAAAGAAGTGAAGGCGATTGCATGGGTCAAGGAACGCTACGAACCCGTTCTCCAGCGCGTTATCGCCCGGCCTTGGCCGTGGATCGGCGCAGGCGGCGGTACCTTCATGGCGGCGGTGCTGGTGTTTGGTATGCTCGGTAGCGAGTTCATACCTGTACTGGGTGAGGGTAACCTCGCCATGCAGGCGCTCCGTATCCCGTCCACGTCGCTCAACAAGTCACAGGAGATGCAGCTTCAGGTTGAAAAGGTGGTATCGGCGTTGCCCGAAGTTGCGTTCATTTACTCGAAAACTGGGACTGCCGAGGTCGCTAGCGACCCGATGCCGCCGAACGCGTCGGATACCTTCATCATCCTGAAGCCGCGCGATGAATGGCCCGATGGGGTCAGCACCAAGGACGAGGTGATCGAGCGAGTCGAAAAGGCACTGGCACCGCTCGTTGGCAATGCGTTCGAGATCAGCCAGCCGATCCAACTCCGCTTCAACGAACTGATTGCCGGCGTACGCGGCGATATCGCGATCAAGCTGTACGGCGACAATCTCGACGAAATGAGCCGGGCTGCAAATCAGGTGGCGGCTGTGCTGAACACCGTTCCGGGTGCAGCTGACGTAAAGGTCGAACAAACCGCCGGCTTTCCGGTGCTCGACGTCCAGTTCGACCGCGATGCTATCGCGCGCTACGGCCTGACGCTGCAGGACGTCAGCGATACCGTCGCGGCCGCTCTCGGCGGGCGTGAGGCTGGTATCGTGTTCGAAGGCGACCGGCGTTATGATATTGTCGTCCGGCTCGACCGGGCAACGCGTGACGATCTTGACGCGGTAGGAGCGCTTCCCGTGCTTTTGCCCGGCGAGGGTGGTGCGCGGGCGTCGGTGCCACTAAGCGAACTGGCCAAATTCGGGTTCTCCGAAGGTCTGAACCAAGTCAGCCGCGAAAACGGCAAGCGCCGAGTCGTGGTGCAAGCCAATGTTCGCGGAAATGATTTGGGATCGTTCGTTGCCGAAGCGCAGGAGAAGGTGAATGCTCAGGTAAAGCTACCAACCGGCAGCTTTATCGAATGGGGCGGACAGTTTGAAAATCTGCAAGCGGCATCCGCACGGCTGTCGATTGTCATACCGATCATCTTTGCCGCGATTTTCGGCATCTTGTTCATGGCCTTGGGCGGTGTGCGTCAGGCGATTGCGGTCTATTCGGCAATTCCATTGGCGCTGGCGGGCGGGGTGTTCTCGCTCCTGCTCACCGGGCTGCCCTTCTCGGTATCGGCGGCGGTCGGTTTCATCGTGCTTTCGGGTGTGACGGTGCTGAACGGGCTGGTCGTAATGTCGAGCATCAATGCCCGCATTGATGCAGGCAAGCCGATTGATGTGGCGATTAGCGAAGGCACAATGGAACGCGTCCGTGCTGTCCTTATGACCGGTATCGTGCCCGCAATCGGCTTCGTACCAATGGCTTTGGCTACTGGCACGGGTGCAGAAGTGCAAAAACCACTGGCAATTGTTGTCATCGGCGGTTTGATTACCTCTACCTTGCTGACGCTGTTCGTATTGCCCGCTATCAGCCATTTGTTGCTACGCGGTCGCCACAAACAGCATATTGCCGGTGATTACAGCGATGTATCGACGCTTGGTGAAGAGTTGCCCGCAAAATGAGAGGAGAGAGACCAATGAAAACCGCAGTTGTATTCCGCCGGTCCCCCACGGATGCGTTGAAGGCTCCCGCTGGCCAAGGCGCGCATTGATATGGGCGCGGGGCATGGCCACGGGTCTGCGACGTTAGAGACCGAAACAGGTGGTCATGCCGGGCATGATCATACTGCGGGGGCGAGCACCGGTCGGCTCGCCATCGCGCTTGCGCTGACCTCGACCTTTCTGATTGCAGAACTGGTCGGGGCCTATTGGTTCAACAGTTTGGCGCTGTTGTCCGACGCGGCGCATATGTTTACCGATGCCGCGGCGTTGGCAATTGCCTTGGTCGCTGTGAAGATCGGGCAAAAACAAGCCGATAAGCAGCGCACATATGGCTATCGCCGGTTCGAGATCTTGGCGGCGGCGTTCAATGCGGTGCTGCTGTTCGTGGTTGCGGGCTATGTATTGTACGAAGGTGTATCGCGTTTTTTTGATCCGCTGCCGGTTGAATCCATCGGTATGTTGGTCGTTGCCTCTTTCGGGCTCATTATCAATCTGATCGCGATGCGGATTCTGGCGGGCGGTAAAGAGACCAGCCTCAACATGAAGGGTGCCTATCTTGAGGTATGGGCCGATATGCTTGGCTCGTTGGGCGTGATTATCGCGGCGGTCGCCATCTGGCTGACCGGCAAAACCTGGATCGACCCGATCGTCGCTATAGCCATCGGACTATGGGTGCTGCCGCGCACGTGGGTGTTGCTGCGTGATACCACGCATATCCTACTCCAAGGTGTTCCGCGCAATATTGATCTCGATAAGGTCCGTGCCGCGATGACCGGCGTCAGCGGCGTTGCCGGTGTCCATGACCTCCACGTCTGGTCGGTAGCAGGTGATGATCCTAGTCTGACGGCGCATGTCGCTATTGCGGCAGGTGCCAATCCGGAAACCACGCGCAGCGCGGTTGCGGCGATGCTGGAGGAGCAGTTCAAGATCCACCATTCGACGATACAGACCGAAATTGAACCTTGTGGTGATGAGGAAGCACTTCACGCGTGAACGTCATTGGAGATGCCCCTTTACCGCAGTCATATTATTCCTTTTTCTTTCCGTCAGGAGAACCCGAACATGAATAGACGTATTGGAGTTGTCGCCACGGCATTGATGGCCGTTGCCGCGTTTGCCACCGGGACGCTTTGCAGCGGCTCGGCTGCGAGCGAACCGTCAGCCAAAGTCGCGGCCCTTGCCTCGGACATGTTCGTGCGACCGCATTCGCCGGTTATCGGCCCGAAAAATGCGCCGGTAACAATTGTCGAATTCTTCGACCCGTCGTGCGAAGCCTGTCGCGCCTTTTACCCCGCAGTCAAAGAGGTCCTGGCCGCTTATCCCGACGATGTCCGGCTCGTGCTGCGTTATCTGCCGCTTCATAAGGGGTCTGCAGAAGCGATCATTTTGCTGGATGCCGCACGCGAACAGGGTGTGCTTGAGCCGGTTTTGGGAGCGCTTCTCGATGCGCAGCCGCAATGGCATGATGGCGACCTGAACAGTGCCTGGGCTGCAGCGGAAGCGGCCGGGCTCGATATCGAAAAGGCCCGGGCCAAGCCGTCTGCCGACGCCACCAAGGGTATGGAAGCCGACATCGCCGATGCCAACACGTTGGGCGTCAGGGGAACTCCAACCTTTTTCGTGAACGGCCAGCCGTTAACTGAATTCGGACCCGAGTCTCTTTATGCGCAAGTGCGGGCCGAGGTCGAAGCCAGCCGACGTTAAACGGTGCAACGCACCTCGGTGCACGTTACGCCAAACTTGTGGGCACCAATCCGCTTACGCTGCGGGAAAAAGGTGGCGCATGTTCGGCCACCGCAAACATTGCGGTCAGTCTTCCGACCGTTTGGTTCCCCCTGATAGCCGCCGTTCGTCAACGTTGCGCTGGAACGCCAATGCCGATGAATATGGCGCATTTTGCGATATGTAGATCACTAATTAGCTAAAAAGCATTCACTATGCCCCTGAAGTTCTTAGACTGATCGCAAAGCGCCCCGGCCCGTTGGCATAGAAATACAGCAATGCTCCCATGATCGCGATATTCTTGAGAAACGGCCCCATATGGCCCGGCGCGACGTGGACGGCGATCGTGACCGGGATTAGCGTCACAAGAATGAGCAGCGCCGAAATACGGGTCAGAAATCCGAGCGCGAGAGTGATCCCGAAAATTACGAAAACAATGCCACTGAGCCAGAGGAGCCACGATGGGTCGCCGATCATATTGACCAAGTTGTGCCATGGCGATTCTGCCATCCGCTCAATCATATAATCATGCGCAGCAAAATGCCCGATCCCGCCGACAATGAAGATTAGGCTTGTCGACACGCGAAAGATGGGGTCGAACCATCCACGCCGAGCGTCCCCGGGTGCCAGCCAAATGTCGATTTGCATTAGTTTGGTCATAATCACTCCCAAACAGAGCGGCCACTTTGCCAGAGCATGTAAGCGGCCACGAAAAAGATTAGGACGGCAAACACCGTCTTGAGCGTGGCGGTCTTCTTTGCGAGTAGCCGTGAGGCCGCGCCGCCAATTAGGCTGCCGACGATCCCGCCGCCGACAAATACCGCTGCAAGTGACCAGTCGATCAGACCGGAGATGGCGTAACTCACAGCGGTTGTCAGACCGAACATGGTCACCGCAACCAGCGAGGAGCCGATTGCATTGAGCATCGGCATACTCGTCGCGGCAACAAGTCCCGGAACGATCAGAAACCCGCCGCCGATGCCGAAAAAGCCGGAAAAAGCTCCACTACCAAGACCAAAGCCAAGGACCTTGGGCGCATTAGTACGAGTGCAGACAACGTCCGGGTTACCGGGGTTGCCACGGTCCCGAAGCATCGTAATGCCAACAACGATCATCACGATCGCGAACAGGAACAACAGACGTTGTCCGTCAATTGCCTTGCCGAGTGACGAGCCGCCAATTGCGCCGATACTACCTGCGGCAGCGAACATCAGGGCGCAGCGCCATTTTACGGTTCCGGCACGAGCATGGCCGATTAGCGCTGAAGCGGCGCTGGCCGCGACCGACAGCGCGCTGGTCCCGATTGCGACATGCGGGTTGGTTACCCCCACCAGATATACCAGCAAAGGCACTGCGAGAATGGACCCGCCACCGCCCACAAGCCCAAGAACGATGCCGACCACGCCGCCAGACAGTGCTGCAAACAAGGCTTCAATTGTGGTCATCGCAATTTCAGGCCGACGGTATCGGGCGGTTCCACGGAAGGCGTCGCAATAGCGTCGCCATCCCGCACCAGCCGGTGGCACCCGCCATTATCAAACCGGCACCAACGAACGCGGACAACCCGAATAAGAGAGGCGTAACGAGAAAGCCGAGAATAACGCCGAGCAGCACCAGCCCGCCCGCAACCATTTGCACCTGACGCATGATTTCCAGCGGCTGGCGTTTGTCGACAATGGTCGGGCGACCCGAGGAACGCCATGAATCGATGCCGCCTG
>CAZQBS010000083.1:0-9489 GCA_964591835.1 uncultured Sphingorhabdus sp.
AACAATGTCCCGCCCGGATTCTGGTTTGCGTTCGCCCCGATGTTAAACACCGTCGCTATCGGCGTGCCGCGTGTGTCGATCGAAAGACCGCGATTGGGCTGGTTGCCATTGACAAAGCTGCGGTCCGAACCCCGCAATACCTTATTCCAGCTATAGGAGACGGCGCCCATGATGTTGAAGCCCTGGTCGTCAAGATCGCCATAGCCCGCAACGCCTGACAGCCGGTAGATGTTGCCGCCACCTGCTTCGGTGACATCGACGAAGCCAGTTGTCGACAGACCGGTGAAGTTCTTCTTTGTAATGAAGTTGATGACACCGCCGATAGCGTCAGTGCCGTATATCGCCGAAGCACCATCTTTCAGGATTTCCACCCGCTCGATAGCGGCAAAGGGGATCTGGTTGACGTCGACCGCCGAGCCCGACAGCCCGTGTGCCGCAACACGGCGGTTGTTGAGTAGCACCAGCGTCGATGCACTGCCCTGCCCGCGCAGGTTTGCCGCCGAAAGGCCATTGGTGCCACGCTGCGCACCGCTGACGACGTCGGAGTTCGACGCGAGATTGTCTGCTCCCGAACCGTTGGTGCTCAGGAACATCAAGAGCTGTTCGGGATTGCTGATGCCTTCGCGCGACAGTTCTTCATTGGTGATAACCTGCAACGGCAGCGAACTGTCGTTGGGATCGCGCTTGATCCGCGAACCGGTGACGATGATCGCCTCGCCATCTTCCTCAGCGGTATCGGCTGTGGCTGGAGCATCTTGAGCAAACGCAGGCGCGGTCAAACAGGTTGCCAGCAACAGCAATGCGGTTCTCGAAAGTTTCATGATTCCCCCTTTGGAAACGACGCAGGCTTTTCACTGAGTCTGTTATGCCGGAGAGGCTATGTCCGCTGTCACAGCTTTGCAATAATCATTTGTCCAGACTTTGAACGAGTTGATGCCCGTTTCATTTTAGTCACACTATTTCTCAACCTGCGGGGTTGAAAACCGAACAAACTGGGCGCAAAGAATTGTCATGCTGTCGCAAAAAACCCGTTATGCCATTCGCGCGATGCAGCATCTCTCCGACAAATTCGGACAAGGTCCGGTGCAACTGGCCGATATTGCCGAAGCGCAGAAGATTCCGCCGAAGTTTCTAACAGTAATACTCTCCGAACTCGCGCGTTCGGGGCTAATCGCGTCGCAGCGCGGCAAGGATGGTGGCTACTGGCTCGGCGTGCCACCCATCGACATCAGCTATGGCGACCTGATCCGCATCATGCGCGGGTCTCTGGCGCTGGTGCCATGTGCCAGCCGGTATGCCCACGAACGCTGCAAGAATTGTGTCGAGGAAGACAATTGCCGCACACGCGCGCTGATGCTGCAAGTCCGCGACAAGACCGCCGACCTGCTCGACGGCATCACCCTGTCGGACAGCATTGATCCTGCAAAGTTTCTCGAAGCAGCAGAATAATTTCCAAAACCGGTTGGCGTGCAAAGAGAACCTTTGGGCGCTGAAAGCAAAATCAACGTACGAATCATATTGTCAATTAAAATAGTTGAGTTTAGGTAGTCGCACCGGACAAGGTCGGACAAACCGGCTTCCGATAAGGGGTGCTTATGACTGAACCACATGATCAGCGGTCGGACGAAGCGAGCGGAGCATCGTTTCCCGAACCCATTCGCGCAGTGCTCGATGCGCTCGCCAAGTTACGCTTTGGCGCAATCCAGTTGACGGTGCACGAGGGCAAGCTCGTCCAGGTCGACGTTACGGAGCGCAAGCGCTTCACAAATTAATTCCTGTTCCTCCTACACCTAGAGGCAGACCGGTCTACCGGATGCATCTGTTTTTGCGAAAGAAAACATATGCGATATCGTCCCGCCGGGCCTTCACTGGCTCTGATTACACTCCTTTCCCTGAGTTCACCCGTTTTTGCAGAAGCCACCGATGGGACTGCGGCGGTCGCACAGGAGCAACGCTCCTCGGCGGGCACCGGCGACACCGATGCGCCTGAGGACATCATCGTAACGGCGCGGCGACGCCAGGAAACTGCTCAGGAAATTCCAATCGCGGTGTCCGTCGTCGGCGGCGACCAGATCGACAATACCGGCAGCTTCAATGTCGGACGGTTGCAGCAATTAACACCGACACTGCAATTCTACTCTTCGAACCCTCGCAACACCTCGGTCAACATTCGCGGCATCGGTGTGCCCTTCGGGCTGACCAATGACGGCATCGAGCAGGGCGTCGGCATTTATGTCGACGACGTTTACTATTCACGCGTCGCCTCTGCGACCTTCGACTTTCTCGACGTCGCGCAGATCGAAGTGCTGCGCGGACCGCAAGGCACGCTCTACGGCAAGAACACGACGGCAGGCGCGATCAACATCACCACGCGGCAACCGACATTCAACCTCGAAGGCCGCGCCGAGGTCAGCATCGGCAATCTGGGCTTCAAACAGGCCAAGGCTGCGGTCGGCGGACCGCTGTCCGACACGATTGCCGCGCGCGTCGCGGTTTCTGGAACGAGCCGTCGTGGCACAATCTTCAATGTAACCAGTAACAACTGGATCAACGAGCAGGACAATCTCGGCATTCGCGGCCAGTTGCTTTGGCGGCCAAATGACAATCTCGATGTCACGCTGTCAGGCGATTTCAGTGTGCAGAACCCCGAATGCTGCGCACAAATCTATGTCCGCACCGGGGCAACGCAGCGCGCGGTAGCGCGGCAATATGCCGCACTTGCCGCAGCACAAAATTACCGCGTGATCAGCACCGATCCGTTCGACCGGCTGACCGATGTCGATGCCAACCTCAACGCCCGTAACGAGCTTGGCGGCGCGGCGCTCAAAATCAAATGGGACGCGGGCGCAGGCACGCTGACCTCGGTCACGGCATGGCGTTACTGGGATTGGGTGCCGTCGAATGACCGCGACTTCACCGGACTTCCGATCACGACAAAATCCAATAATCCGTCGCAGCAGGAACAATATACGCAGGAGGTCCGCTACGCACAGTCTGGCGACCGATTCGATTTCGTGCTCGGCGCTTTCGCCTATCACCAGAAAATCCGCACCCAGGGCATTCAGGAACAGGGGCCGGCGGCGAGCCGCTGGCTGCTGACGGGCACGCTCGCGAACGATCCGTCGGTGCTGAACGGCCTGACCGCGCGCAACGACATCCGGCTCGACAACACAAGCGCGGCGCTGTTCGGGCAATTTAGCTGGAAGCCGTTCGAAGGTTTCGCCCTCCAGCCCGGTTTCCGCGTCAATTATGACAAGAAGGACGGCCTGTATGATTCGGTCGTGACCAACGGCGCGGGTCAGCGGGTGACCTTTGCCAGCGCCGACCCGCGTATTGTCGCACAGCGCGGCGTGCTGGCGCCGCAACGCTTCGAGGCCAAGTTCAGCGACTGGAATTTCAGTTACGACCTGACGCTCAGCTATGAAGTCGCGCCTGACATACTGGCGTATGCAACCTATGCCAAAAGCTTCAAATCGGGCGGTATCAATCTTAACGGCGTGCCGACCGATGCGGCTGGCAACCCGATCCTGGCCGCGGCTGTAGTAAAGCCGGAGTCGGTCAACCATTATGAAGCGGGCATCAAAACGCAGTTCCTCGACCGCAAGGCAACGCTGAACCTGTCGGCCTTCCGCACCGATATCAGCGATTATCAAGCGCTGGTGACAAATGGGCAGTTGGGCGTGTTGCGCGGCTATCTCGCCAATGCCGACAAAGTCCGCACGCAGGGCTTCGAGGCCGATTTCTCGCTCCGCCCAAGCGAACGGTTCAACGTCTATCTGAATGGCACCTATGTCGACGCCAAATACAACAGTTTTGCCGATGCGCCATGCCCGCCCGAACTGTCGGGCGGGGGCACAGCAACGCCGATCGCGGCGCCTGGAGTTCCGGGCAATAGCCCCGCCAACTGCGATATCTCCGGGCAGCGCATTCCCGGCGTATCGAAATGGTCCTTCTCTTATGGCGGAGAGGTCAACACGCCGACCTCGATCTTTGGTCGCGAAGGTCAGATTTATGTCGGCGTCGATGGCAATTACCGCACTGGTTTTTCGTCCAATCCGACGCCGTCAATCTACACCAATATCGAAGGCTATGCGCTGACCAACTACCGTGTCGGTTTCCGCAACGATAGCGGACTCAATATCTTCGGCTATGTCCGTAACCTGTTCGATGTCGATTATTTCGAACAGCTTGCCGTGCCTTCGGGCAATACCGGCCTGATTGTCGGCCAGCCCGGCGACCCGCGCACTTACGGGATTACTTTTGCCATTACCTTCTGATACGCCCCGCTAAACGACAGAGAGGACGTCCTCATGTTTGAATTCCTGATCAATATCGACTGGCTAGAAATCGCGCCCTATATTGCAATCGGCTTTGCCGCCCAGCTAATCGATGGCGCGCTCGGCATGGCTTTTGGCGTTATTTGCAGCACCTTGCTGGTTAGTGTCATGGGCATTCCGCCAGCCCGCGCATCGGCAGGCGTGCATCTGGTAGAGATGTTCACCACCGGAGCTTCGGGGATCAGCCATGTCCTACATAGAAATATCGACTGGAAGTTGTTTTCCCGCATCGCCATCCCCGGCGTCATCGGCGGGTGTCTGGGCGCTTATGTTCTCTCAAACATTGACGCTTCGGTTACACGCCCGATTGTGATGCTTTATTTGACCTGCATCGGTTTCTATTTGCTCTACAAAGCTTTAACCTATCCCGCCGAACCGAAAGTGCGCGAAGCCCGGGTGGCTACACCGCTTGGCCTTATCGGCGGGTTCCTCGATGCATCGGGCGGCGGCGGCTGGGGACCAGTGGTGACGTCCAACCTCCTAATTCAGGGCACCGACCCGCGGAAAACCGTGGGCACGGTCAACACCGCGGAGTTTTTCCTTACCACCAGCATTTCAATCACTTTTATCCTGACCATCGGGCTTGAGGCATTTACCATTGTAACCGGCGGATTGTTGATCGGCGGCCTGGTCGCGGCACCATTGGGTGCAGTCATCGCGAAACGCGTGGAACTGAAAACCCTGCTACTAATGGTCGGCACAGTGCTAACAGCGACCAGCCTGTTCAGCCTTTACAAGGCACTGACCTAAGCCGCTGCCACAAAGCTTGCATTTGTGGGCATCCGCGCATATAGGCGCGCGCTTGCCGTTCGTGGACATCCCTGGAGGCGTGGCGGCAATGGAAAACTTTATTGGAGATTTAACATGAGCGATCAGCTGACTTTGTCGGCCGAGACGCGCGATCGGGCTGGCAAGGGAGCCTCCCGCGAATTGCGTCGTCAAAACCGGATACCCGCCGTAATTTACGGCAACAAGCAAGAACCAGAGACCATCCATGTCGAAGAAAAGGCGCTCGTCAAACTGCTGATGACCGGCCACTTCATGAACAGCGTGGTCGAGCTGAACCTTGGTGGCAAGAAACAGATTACCCTGCCCAAGGATGTTGCCTTCCATCCGGTGAGTGATCGCCCGTTGCACGTCGATTTCCTGCGCATCGTCAAGGGTGCCAAGGTCGAAGTTCAGGTTCCGGTGGTCTTCACCAACGAAGAAATGTCACCCGGCCTGAAACGCGGCGGCGTTTTGAACGTGGTTCGGCATGAGCTCGAACTGATCTGCGATAACGACAAGCTGCCCGACGACATCCAGATTGATGTGTCCGGTTTTGATGTCGGCGATTCGATCCACATCAGCCATGTGACGCTGCCCGCCGGTTCCGAAAGCAAGATTACCGACCGCGACTTCACCATTGCCACTATCGTTGCCCCGTCGGCGATGAAGTCGAGCGATGGCGATACGACAACGACCGAAGGCGAAGCTTCCGAAGGCGAAGCCGAGGCTTGATAATTTCTCCGGGGCTGGCGGATAGCCAGCCCCGGATTTTCCCGCTTAGAGGCGCACGCAATGCAATTATGGGTAGGCCTTGGTAATCCCGGACCGACCTATGCCATGCACCGGCACAATATCGGATTTATGGCAATCGATGCGCTGGCCGAAATTCACGACCTCCCCGCTCCGGCCAAGAAATTCCAGGGCTGGGTACAGGAACTCCGTTTGGGTTCCGAAAAAATCATCCTGTTAAAGCCCGCAACGTTCATGAACGAAAGCGGCCGCAGCGTCCGCGCGGCAATGGACTTCTACAAGCTCGAGCCAGAGCGGGTCACCGCCTTTTATGACGAACTCGACCTCGCGCCATTCAAGGTAAAGGTCAAAACCGGCGGCGGTGCTGCCGGGCACAACGGCATCCGCTCGTTGACCGATCACATCGGCCCCGGCTTCCGCCGCGTGCGTTTGGGAATAGGCCACCCCGGAAACAAGGACCGCGTCACCGGCTATGTCCTCGGCAATTTTCACAAGAGCGAGATCGACGATCTGGCGGATTTGCTGGGCGCAGTTTCTGCCGAAGCCGACTGGCTGGCCAAGGGCGACGACGTGCGTTTCATGAACGATGTTGCCATGCGACTGGCAAACGACGCCTGAATCACTCACGCGTCGCTCTGTCACAAATTGTTCATGCAGAGTCATGATCTTGACGCGGTGACGTCACTTCTCTGAAGCCGTTTTCTGCGATCCCTTTATGTGCAGTCTTCCGCGATTCTCGGTTCTGCTCGCCATTTCATTAAAGGGGAGAGATCATGTCTCATCTAACTGATGCCGCTCGTGCACCGTTTCGCGGCGAAACTATCGATTCGCCTTCGTCCGACAGCTTGGAAGCGATTGTTGCAGCAAATCCCTCGCGCCGCTCGCTTCTTGCAGGTGGCCTGATGGGCCTTTCCCTGGTGCCTCTTTACGCGATGACTGGCGGCAAGCCGAACGCCGCTGGCAATCAGGCCGATTTGCTGCGACAGCCTGCCCAAGGACGTGGGCCGGATGCGCGCGCGCCCCGGCAAGAGAGTTTTGCAATCAATTTCAACTCGGTGCCTGCCAATCAGGACGACCGGGTCACGGTGCCGACCGGCTACACCACCGATGTTCTGTTGAAAGCGGGAGACGCGGTTGAAGCGGGCGTTGCGGGCTATGCTGGTAGCTTCCCGACGCCGGCCCAAGCGGAGAAATGGGCAGGCGGCAACCATGATGGCATGGAATATTACACCCTTCCTGGCGTCGACGCCAACAGCGGCGGATTGCTTGCCATCAACTTCGAATATCCGGATCTCAATATCCTCCAGATTGGCGGTTACAATGCCGCCACAGCAACAGCCGATCAAAAATCCATTGCGCTTTCTGCAGTAGGTGTAGCCGTTGTTGAAGTCGCAAAAGACACGAACGGCAAATGGTCGGTCAAGGCGAACTCGCGTTATAACAAGCGCTACACCGGTAATAGCAATTACCGCGCGGGCGGCCCCGCAGCTTCATTGCTGCCAACCAACATCAAAGGTACGCTAAATAACTGCGCCAGCGGACGTACGCCTTGGGGCACCTACCTCACCTGCGAAGAAACCACGGACAACTATCTCGATCCGACTCAGGATCCACTTGGCTATGGCTGGGTTGTAGAAATCGACCCATATGATCCGCAGTCAACGCCCGTGAAACGGACCGCAATGGGCCGTTTCGACCATGAGAACGTCGCGTTCATGACCGGCCAGAGCCGTCGCGTCGCATTTTACATGGGTGACGACAGTACCCCAGGATGCATTTACAAATTCATTCCCGACCGCGCGTACAGCAATTCGTATAGCGGGGC
Source organism: uncultured Sphingorhabdus sp. (assembly GCA_964591835.1). Lineage (GTDB taxonomy): Bacteria > Pseudomonadota > Alphaproteobacteria > Sphingomonadales > Sphingomonadaceae > Sphingorhabdus_B. Next base: position 7,681 of record CAZQBS010000083.1, read on the forward strand.
GAATGCCAGAATGCTGGATGACGGGACGCTCTACGTCGCCCGTTTTAACGCCGACGGCACAGGAGAATGGCGCGCACTGGTTCAGGGACAAAACGGTCTGGTTATGGGTGCGAGCGACCCCGGCAATGGAACACAGAGCACGACACCTTCTGCGCCGGCACCAGTCAATTTTGCCACTCAGGCGGATGTGGTCATCAACACCAAGTCGGCAGCACGCGTCGCGGGCGGAACGGTCATGGATCGCCCCGAGTGGATTACCGTTTCGCCGGACAATCAGGGCATTTTTGTCACGTTGACCAACAATAGCGGACGCCGCGTGACCAATGCCGCCAATCCGCGCGTAAGCAACCTGCATGGGCACATCATCAAGATGCGCGAGGCAGCCGATTCGCCGCTCGCATTATCCTTCACTTGGGAGATATTTCTGTTGGCGGGCGATCCGTCACTCGCCTCGGGTGGTGCCAACCTGACGGGCAATATCAACGGCGACACTTTCTCCAGCCCCGACGGCATACGCATCGATCCGCAGGGACGCCTCTGGGTGCAAACCGATCATAGCGTTCCCGGAAATTCGGGTGTCCCCCTACGCAGCATCGACGCCACTTTCGGGCATAACGCGATGTTTTATGTCGATCAGGTCAGCAAGCTATCGAAGCGTTTTCTTGTTGGCCCGCTTGGCTGCGAAATTACCGGCCTTGCTTACACGCCCGATTTGAAGACGTTCTTCGTCAACATCCAGCATCCAACGGGGAACTGGCCAGTCGCCGGGGAGCGGCCGCGGTCTTCAACCATCGTCGTATCCCGCACCGACGGAGCACCCGTCGGCAACTAACGCCATAGAAATGAAGGCGGATTGTAACCTACGGGTCGCAATCCGCCGTTGCATTCAGTAGATGTGCCGGGCCCAACCTACGAGCCGGACCCGTAACATGAAACCATTCGCCACCCCAAAGATGACCCGTGTGCTGGTCATCGGTCCGTGCGGTGCCGGAAAATCCACGCTGGCGGTCAAGCTGGGACAAAAGCTGAATCTGCCGATATTTCACATGGACCAGCTCAACTGGCGGCCGGGTTGGGTGGAAGCAGCAAGGATCAAATCCGTGAGAGGCTTACGGCGATCACTGCAACCGACAGCTGGCTGATCGACGGAAATTATGGTGGCGCGCTGGCAGAGCGACTGGCGCGCGCAGACAGCGTTGTCTATCTCGACTATCCCATCCGCCTTTGCCTGTGGCGTATCATGCGCCGCATCGCTCAGTATCGCGGTCGCACCCGCCCCGACATGACCGAGGGCTGCCCCGAACGTTTCGACCTCGAATTCCTGATCTACCTGATACGCTGGAACAGCGGCCCACGCTTGCGTACCGAAGAACGCCTGGAGGGACATGAAGACATAGTTGTCCGGCTGCGCAGTCCCGATGAACTGCAACGCTGGATGGACTCGCTCCGCCCGCTCGCCTAGGGACGCCGCTATTCAACTCCCCGAGAGGATATTATGGGTTTCAAATGCGGTATTGTCGGACTTCCCAACGTGGGCAAGTCCACTCTGTTCAACGCGCTGACCGAGACGGCGGCGGCACAGGCGGCTAATTATCCGTTCTGCACGATCGAGCCGAATATCGGAAATGTCGCCGTGCCCGATCCGCGTTTGCAGGCAATCGCCAAAATCGGTGGCTCGGCGAAGATTATCGAAACGCAGTTGGGCTTTGTCGACATCGCAGGCCTTGTGCGCGGCGCTTCGAAAGGTGAAGGTCTGGGCAACCAGTTTTTGGGTAACATTCGCGAGGTCGATGCGATCGTCCATGTGCT
>CAZQBS010000083.1:9499-9793 GCA_964591835.1 uncultured Sphingorhabdus sp.
ATGCCGAGACGGTCGAGGCCGAATTGATGCTGTCGGACCTTGAGAGCCTCGAAAAGCGAGTGCCAAACCTTATCAAAAAAGGCATTCAGGGCGACAAGGAAGCCAAGGCCAGCGGCGTGGTTCTAAGCCGCGCGCTCGATCTGTTGCGCGAAGGCAAGCCTGCGCGGCTGACCAAGCGCGACGATGCCGACGAGGACCGGCTGTTCCAGCAGGCGCAATTGCTGACCGCAAAACCGGTACTCTATGTATGCAATGTCGAGGAAGCCAGCGCAGCCAATGGCAACGCATTTTCGG
>CAZQBS010000084.1:0-9353 GCA_964591835.1 uncultured Sphingorhabdus sp.
CGCGGAAAGTTCATCGCGGTCTGCGATTCCGACGACATCGCGCTGCCGGATTTCTCCGACCGGTACGACGCCAGAGGTCAGTGCCGCCAGCGGATTGACGTCTGCAGGTTGTTCTGAAATCACCCCGTCCAGCGTCAGCAGCAACGCGCCGTCGCGCACGGTTCCGGGGTTTGGTCCGGCGCTCAGCAGCGAATATACCGCAAAAAAGAACAGAAGCAGCAAAAGTAGTACAAGGCCATCCTTGACTGCCACGATGATCCGCCAACTTGCGCGCACAAAACCCATGAGACTGCTTCCTGGTGTGTATTAACTCCGATGTAGGTAGTAGCCGCCGAAAAGCTAGCCGCTTTCGACCAATGGCAAGACTTGTATAGCACAGGAATTTGTTACACCTTGTTGATGGGGATATAATTGGGGAGGAATTTATGAACTTGAAATTCTTGATGGCTGCACTGGTCATATGTTGTGCGTTCCTGACGACACCTGCCAGCGCGCAAGCAACGCGTACATGGGTGTCGGGGGTTGGCGACGACGTGAATCCCTGTTCACGCACGGCGCCATGCAAGACATTTGCTGGCGCAATTTCCAAAACGGCAGCCGGTGGCGAGATCAATTGCCTCGACCCGGGTGGCTTCGGCGCGCTGACGATTAGCAAGTCGATTACCATAGATTGTGCAGGCACACTCGGTTCGGCGCTGGCAGCGGGCGGCATCAACGGCTTTGTGGTGAATGCCCCGAACGGTAAAGTCGTGCTACGCAATCTGGCGATCAACGGTGCCGGAACCGGCCTCAACGGCATCCGGATATTGGACGCCGCCAGCGTCCACGTCAGCAATGTAACTATTCAGGGCTTTGTCAGTCCCAACAGCTCGGGCATCTCGGTCGGTGGCGGGTCAGCAAAAATCGTGGTCATGAACAGCGATATTTCACTAAACCATAATGGTGTGCAGCTTCTTCCGGCCGCGACAGCGACGGTTGTGATCAGGGGAAGCGCGTTGACCGCCAATGCCAATGCCGCGATCGCGGCTGATGGCAAAAACGGCGTATGGGTTGGCAGCAGCCTGATCGCCGCTAATGCGACGGGCGTCATCGCGAGCAACGGCGCAACCATCCAGTCGTTCGGCGATAACGATGTCGAGGGTAATTCGAACGCGGGAACCTTCAGCAGCCCTGCGAGCAAAAAGCAGTGAGGGCGCGGCGCGTTTGGCAGATCGCCGCCGGCTGTCTCGCTTTCTCCTTAGCAACACCAAATCAGGCACAGTCGGGGCTCCCGAACCCCATATTGTATCTGAGTGGCCTCGAATATTACAGCGCGGGCGGCAAGAACTGGGTCCGCCACCGCTACGACATATTCAACAAGGGACAATATCCAGCGGCGATGTTCGCGCCGTCGCCCGGATTGCCGCCTTGCGGGTCGAACACGAATTCGTCGCGGAGCTGGGTCGACTTTTTCGATTCGAGGGGGAAGCGGCTGTACGGATTCTGCGCGCTTGGGAACCCCAACGACCTCGGTTCGATCTGGTTTGCAAGCGAGGAGGGGACAATCCCGCCGAGCTACGTCTATATCGAGATTCACGACCGGCAGACCAACACAAAATACAAATCCAACCTGGCCGATACGACGCTTTAGTGACGAAAAAGGGCCGCCGGGTTTGCACCGGCGGCCCTCTTTACATGGGTCAGCGGTCGGATGTCCCGCTGCCGGAAGTTGCTTTCATGCCGTGACCGGCATCGCCGATAGTATCAGCGGCCGATCTCCCGAACGGATTTGCCCGACCTCTTTACTGAACCATGAGACATCGGATCACCTCCTTTCGATAGTTGGAAATTGCTTGCTTCAAACATTTGAACTGCCCTCCGCGACTCGGAAAGTGAATCAAAGAAAGTTTGGAAACAAGTCTTGTAATATATTTTTTTTCGGGCAATTATCTTCGCTCTGTGCCGCGCAGCATCAAACGCGACAATCCTCCACAACACGGCCTATTTCTGCCCATGACGGGATCGCGAGCGGCGTCTGGCCGGTCACCTCAATCGCGATGCGTCCGCGGCTATAGATCATCGCGTCCAGAATCGGATCGCTCGGCATGATTTCGGTGGCGATATAGGGCAAGGTGCCAGCGGTCGGCGAACCGGCGAATTCCTTCAACGTCGAACTCGAGCGGATGACCATGCTGCCTGCGCCCGAGCCCGCGCGCGCCAGATAGATACGCTGCCGCGTGCGGTCGCAGCGAAGCGTGACCAATGCATCGGCGTTCGGCTGGCCGAAGAGCGCCATCGAGCCGCGATCGTCCTGCCTGTAGACCCAGTCGCCCGCGGCCAGCGGCCAGTCGGTCCAGTCGCCTGTTGGTTGAGCAGGCGGCGGCGGGGCCACGACAACAGGCTTCGGTGGCGGCGGTGCTTGCGGGGCGGGCGGCGGGGGTGGTGCCGAGCAAGCAGCAAGGCCAATGAGGAGTAGGAGGGAGATGCGCATGGCATCCTTATGGCCAATTCTGTGCGCTTAGGCTAGGCACCGCGCGATATGGCGATCAACAAAATCCGTCTTGACCAATTGCTTGTCGAACGCGGGCTTGCCGAAAGCCGGACGCGGGCGCAGGCGCTGGTGATGGCGGGGCATGTGACGGTCGGCGATGCGAAGGCGGCCAAACCGGGCCAGCAGGTGGCGGCAGACGCGGCAATCGCGGTCAAGGGCAGCGATCATCCTTGGGTTTCGCGCGGCGGCATCAAGCTGGCGCACGCGTTCGCCGATTTCGGCATTGACGTGATGGGATTGGTTGCGATGGATGTCGGATCGTCGACCGGCGGCTTTACCGATGTGCTTTTGACGGGGGGCGCAACAAAGGTGTACGCGGTCGATAGCGGCACAAACCAGCTTGCGTGGAAGCTGCGGCGGGACGAACGCGTTGTCGTCCATGAACAGACCAGCGCGCGAATACTGACCGAAGCGCATATCCCGGAGCCAATCGACCTGATCGTTTGCGACGCGAGTTTCATCGGCCTGGCCAAGGTTCTCGAACGGCCCTTGGGCTTTGCCAAACCGGGCGCGCAACTGGTCGCGTTGATCAAGCCGCAGTTCGAAGCGGGACGCGACGAGGTCGGCAAAGGCGGCGTTGTGCGGAACGAAGCCGTCCACAAGCGCGTTTGTGACGAAGTGCAGATGTGGTTGGTCGAAAAAGGTTGGACGGTCGAAGGCCTGACCACCAGCCCGATTACCGGACCGCAGGGCAATGTCGAATTTCTGGTTTGGGCCAGAAACCGCGCAGCTTAACCCTTATACATCCCCGCCACGCGTTCGGCATAGCGGTCGCGAATGACGTGGCGGCGGATTTTCATGCTCGGGGTCATTTCCTCATTCTCGATCGAGAAAGGCTCGTCGGCGAATTCGAACTGGCGGACCCTTTCGGTCACCGAGAGATCGGCATTGACGCGGTCGACTGCGGCGCGCACCGCCGAGCGATAGGCAGGGTTATCCTGTAACGCAGCGAAGTCACATTTCATGTCCTGCGCTCGGCACCAATCGACCGTCCATTCGGGGTCCGGGACGATCAGCCCGACAACATAGGGTCTTTTGTCGCCCGAAACCATCGCCTGCAATATTTCGGGCTGGAGCGTCAGCATCCCTTCGACCTTTTGCGGTGCAATATTGTCGCCCTTGTCGTTGACGATAAGGTCCTTTTTGCGGTCGGTAATCTGGATACGGCCTTTTTCGTCGATCAGCCCGATGTCCCCGGTATGCAGCCAGCCGTCTTTGATAACGCGGGCGGTTTCGGCCTTGTTGCGCCAGTAACCCTTCATCACCAGCGGCCCGCGCACAAGGATTTCGCCATCCTCTGCGATCCGCACCTCGGTGTTCTTGAGCGGCGGGCCGACTGTGTCCATCTTGATCCCAGCAGCGGGACGGTTGCAACTGATGACCGGGCCGGACTCTGTCTGGCCGTAGCCTTGCAATATGGTAATGCCGAGCGACTGGAAGAATACACCGATATCAGGATTGAGTGGCGCGCCGCCCGAGACCATCGCCTTCAACCGGCCACCGAAGCGCGCCTGGATTTTCGGCTTGATCGTCCGCGACAGCAACAACCGCATCGGCGCATCGCGCAGCCGCTTGCGGCCGCCATAATCGCGTTCACCGATTATCAGCGCCTGATCAAGAAGATAGTTAGGGAACTTGCCCTGCTTTTCAACCGCTTTGAGTATTCTGGCGCGAAGCACCTCGAACAATCGCGGCACGACAACCATGACGGTGGGCCTCGTTTCCTCGATATTCGCCGCCAGCTTTTCCAAACCTTCGGCATAATAAATCTGCGCGCCCACACCGATCGGCAGGAACTGCCCGCCCGAATGTTCATAAGCGTGGCTCAAAGGGAGGAACGAGAGGAATACCTCTTCGGCAAGCCCCATATCTTCGCGCAAGACCGCGGCCGCACCATCGGCATTGTGAAGAATCGCGCCGTGCTGCTGCATAACGCCGCGGGGGGCACCACCGGTGCCGCTGGTGTAGATGATGCACGCAAGGTCGTCGCGGGTGACGCTCGCCATCGCCGTTTCTGTTGCGGCGACATCAGCATCGGTACCCTTGACCATTTCCGCCCATTGGTGGACCTCCAGCTGTCCTTTTTGGGTCGCACCGAGCGGTTCTATAGTGATGATGAACTCGGCCTCGGATGAGCGGAGTGCGGCGGGCATCAAAGTTTTGGCAAGCTTGGCGGTGGAGACGATTATCGCCCGCGCCGCACTGTTATTCAATATATGCTGGTGATCGCGTTCGGTGTTCGTGATGTAAGTCGGCACGGTCACACAGCCCGCCGCCATGATCCCCAGATCAGCGATGCACCATTCGGGCCGGTTTTCCGACACCAGCATCACTCGGTCGCCCTTTTCGAGACCAAGCTCCTGTAAACCCCTGGCGAATCCCGCAACCTGCCGCGCAGCCTCGGCCCAGCTGACCGAATGCCAGCCGCCGCCCGATTTCGCCCAAAGGAACGGTGCGTCGCCGCGCTGCCGAGCGCGGGTCAGAAACATCGTCACCAGATTGGGGAAGGTATCGAAATCGTCAAAAAGCTCGGCGGCCATTATGCTCTCCTCGCGTTGCCCATGTCGGTCCACTGTGTAGACTCGTTATCGGTTGACGCTAGCGCCAGCGGGCGCTGCGCGCAATCCGGCTTTCGATCCTATTCGACACTCTCGACGGGTGCATTCACGCTAGGCGCGGGCGCGGCGACGGTGACCTTGCCCTTGCTGTCGAGGACTGCCGATGTGCCTTCGCTGCGCGGATCGGACGCGCCGGTCCAGCCATTGGCTGTCCACTGCGCGCCATTGACCTTCGAGCCCAGATCGGCTGCCTTTGCTTTCTGGCCGTATTTTGAAAGGTCGCCGACCATCTCGGCCAGCGGCGTGTTTTCCTCGACCTGCAACTCGCCACCGCCAAAATAGATATTGGGCAGCGCAATCGCCTGATCGAGCGAAAGACCGAAATCGAGCACCCCGACCAACGTCTTGGTTACGTGCATGATAATCCGTTTACCGCCAGCCGAACCCAATGCGAGCACCGCGCGGCCGTCACGATCGAAGACGACCGTGGGTGACATCGACGACAAAGGCCGCTTTCCGCCCATCACGCGGTTGGCGACCGGTGCGCCGTCTTTTTCGGGCGCGAAGGTGAAATCGGTGAGTTCGTTGTTGAGGAAAAAGCCGCCCGCAACCAGCTGGCTGCCGAAGATTCCCTCGATGGTCGAGGTCATGTTGGCGACATTGCCCTTGGCATCGACCGCCGTGAAATGCGTGGTCCCGGCGACTTCGCCCGAAATCGCAGCGGTTCGCGGTGCGGCACCCGGCGGCTTGCCTGCGGGATAATCGCTGCGAGCCTTCTCTGGACTAATCAGCGCCGAGCGTTCGGTGATATAGGCCGGATCGAGCAAGCCCTTAACGGGCACGTCCACGAAATCGCTGTCGCCGAGATATTTCTCGCGGTCGGAATAAGCCAGTTGCATCGCCTGCCCCAACAGAAACCAGCTTTTCGGGTCGTCCTTACCCATTTTGCCAATGTCGAACCGCTGTAATGTGCCGAGTATTTGCAGCACTGTTGTCGCGCCAGACGAGGGGGGTGCCATACCGCAGACCACATAGACTCGGTACGGCGCGCATACCGCCGCCTGCTCCTTGGCGCGATATTGCGCGAGGTCGGACAGCGTCATATCGCTCGGATTCATCGGCGCCTTGGTCACGGCGTCGACAATTTGCTTGGCGATTTTGCCCTTATAGAACGCGTTGGGGCCTTTTCTGGCCAGCAGCTTCAACGTCGCCGCCATTTTCGGGTTGCGCAGCGTCGTACCCGCCGCCACCGGCTTTCCGCCCAACCAGTAAATGCTGCGCGCCTCGTCGAATTTCGACCAGAGCGGGGCGACCGCACCCAGGCGCGATTCGAGCGTCTTGTTGACGACAAAGCCTTTTTCCGAAAGCCGGATGGCGGGCTTGAAGATCGTGGACCAGGGGAGCTTGCCCCACTTCTTGTGCGCCTCGGCCATCAAGGCGATGTTGCCGGGAACGCCCACCGATTTTCCGCCCTGCAATGCTTGCAGGAAGCCCATTGGCTTGCCGTCGGGTCCGAGAAAGCGCTCGGGGGTCGCCGCAGCGGGTGCCTTTTCGCGGCCGTTGATCGTGCTCAATATGCCAGCCGCATTGTCCTGATACAGCAAGAAGCCGCCACCGCCGATGCCGCTCGATTGCGGTTCGACCACGGTGAGGGCTAGCATCATCGCCATCGCTGCATCTGCTGCAGAGCCGCCCTTGCGCAACATCTCCATCCCCGCCTCGGTCACACGCGGATCGGCGGATGAGGTTACACCCACAGTTTCGGCGAGCAGCGGTGTGGGGACGAGGAGCGCGAAGGCGAAGACAAGCTTTTTCATATCCGCCTGCTTAGCGACGAAAAAACCGCGAAGCAAAGCCTTGGTTTAGCCGTCCACTCCGACGGCGTCGGCAATATTGGCAAATCCGTCGCGCTTGAGCAGGCGGGCAAGGCCGCGATTGATCGCCTTGGCCAGCCCCGGCCCTTCGTAAACCAGCGCGCTGTAGACCTGCACCAGCGAAGCACCAGCGCGTATGCGGGCATAGGCGTCCTCCGCCGACGAAATGCCACCGACCCCGATCAAGGGAATCGCACCGCCGCTGCTTTTGCGGAAATCGACGAGCTGTTGCTGCGCCAGATCGCGGAGCGGCGCGCCCGACAGGCCACCGCTCTCGCCAGCGTGCCGCGACTTAAGCGGCGGACGGCTAATCGTCGTGTTCGAAACGATCAGCGCTGCGATTTTGTGCTTCATCGAGATCTCGACGATGTCGTCGATATCAGCGGGGTCGAGATCGGGCGCGACTTTGAGGAATATCGGTGTTGCGTCCGTCCGCGCGGCCATCACCGCCGCAAGCAAGTCGTCGAGCGCCGCCTTGTCCTGCAGCGCGCGCAGGCCCGGCGTGTTTGGCGAGCTGATATTGACCGTCAGATAATCCGCCAAAGGCTCCATCGCGGTCACGCCGCTTACGTAATCGGCGACGCGATCGTCGCTGTCCTTGTTCGCGCCGATATTGATGCCGAGCGGCCCGTCGGATGCGTCGCGCCGCCATGCCGAAAGCCGCTTGACAGCCGCCGCCTGCCCTTCGTTGTTGAACCCCATTCGGTTGATGACGCCCTTGTCCTCGACCAGCCGGAAAAGCCGCGGGCGCGGGTTGCCGGTTTGCGGGCGCGGGGTCAGCGTGCCGACTTCGGTAAAGCCGAAGCCGAGCCGCAATATCGCGCGCGGCACCTCTGCATTTTTGTCGTAACCCGGCGCAAGCCCAACCGGATTTGCAAAACGCAGTCCGGCGACAGTCTGCGAAAGCCGCAGATCTGGCTTCCCCGACGGAGGTAACGGCATTATGCGGAGTGCCGCCAGCGACAAGCCATGCGCGGTTTCGGCGTCGGCGAGGAACAATGCAGGGCGGATAAGCGGATAAAGCATCGAAATCGCCTATCGGTGAGTCGCGACCGGGACGCAACCACCGACCTCATCATTACCGTTTTGTGACAAACAAATCCGTCGTTTTCGGATAGTTAACGCGCGCCAAGTGATAATTTGGCCGAAAATGTCAAATGATTACGCGGGTCATGACGATTCCGTGCAAGCTGATTAAACAAAATAAGCAGATAGCACCGGTGCGACCCGAAGGGCTTTACGTTGCAAGACGACAAGTCTTTTTCCTATCAGACCCGCTGTCACAGGCGGGTCTTTTTTTGTCCGCAAATTGCGGGTATAACCTGACGGAAACGGGATGGTCGCATGTTAAACGTCCGCTATCAAGCACCCGACGAGCAACTGGCTTCTTTGGTGTCGTCATTCTACCGGCTCGATTACGAGGGCGACGGCTTCAGCGAAATTGAACGCGCCGACCGCGCCCAGTTCCGCTTCCATTTGATAGGCGGCGGCAGCTATGAATTTGCAACGGGATTTGTCGCACGCTCGGTTCCGGTGATGATATTCGGCCCGACAAGCGCCCCGGTGAGGGCGGTTTCCGATGGTACGCTGACCATCTTCGGTTGGGGAATGACGACCTCGGGATGGGCGGCATTAATGGGCAAGGATGCGGAAAGCCGCGTCGATACCGCCTTCGACGCGCGCGAAATATTCGGCGACGGGATAATGGATTTGCACGCCCGCCTGCTAGCGATCACCGATTTCGAGGGACAAGTGGAAACCGCTGGCCAGGCGGCGCTGGAAATATTCGGGCATGGCGAGAGCGCGCCCTTCGAATTTACGCAGCTCGTCGATAAATGGCTTACCGAGAATGTCGACCCCGATGTCGACATCCTCGCGGCGGCAACCGGCCTTTCGCCGCGCCAGCTCGAACGAATGACCAACCGCTATTACGGAATGCCGCCTAAGAAGCTCGCGCGCAAATACCGCGCGCTGCGTGCGGCGCAGGCGCTGGCGCACGGCGACAGCTTGGACGATACCGGCATGGCGCTGGCCTTTTACGACCAGTCACATCTGATACGCGAGGTAAAGGCGTTTACCGGACTAACCCCGAGTCAGCTCAAATCGGGAAAGTCAGAGCTGACGCAGGCGACGATGGACGGCCGCCGTTCGCTTGGGGGCAGGGTCAGTCCGTTGATATCGGACAGTTAATCGAAGATTGCAGATCACTACCCCCCGGCTCATGCTGAGGAAGGACTGAGTCCTGAGCTTGTCGATGGGTCGAAGGCCCGTCTCGAGGCACCGTAGCGATCCTTCGAGATGCCGTTTCGACGGGCTCAACGGCTCCTCGGGATGAGCGGATGAGTTGATTTACGGCTCTAGGGTCAGGACCTATTAAATCCGCCTTCGAGG
>CAZQBS010000085.1:0-9175 GCA_964591835.1 uncultured Sphingorhabdus sp.
CCGGCGCGATATTTTGCGCGCGAGCTTGCATCTGTGCCTCAGTCAATGGTTGCGTCATGGGCTGCGGACGTCGAACGTCGATAAAGTCCCGCAGGCGTTCCGATTGCAGCGCAGGATTGTCCAAGCCTGTCGCGTTCAGTGCATCGCCTCGCGCGCGCGTAACTGCGACATCGACCGGAAGATCGTCCGCAATCTGGAAACCGGCAGGAGGCGCGGGGATATTGCGGCGCGTCGCACCGTAACCGATACCACCACCAGCCAGACCGCCGAGCGTTTGTGCAGCGACTTGGGCCAGTTGATTGCCCGGAGCATATTGGTTTGCAGTTTCGCCAGCGAGATTAGCCCCGACGTTGCCCCCCAATTCTGTTGCAGCGACCATGCCAGGAGACTTGGCAGCATCAACCAGCGTTCCTCGCACCGCTTGCCGTGCAGGGCTTGCCGCCGTCAGCGCAGAGGGAGCGCGAAGGGCAAGGCGACTGCCAGCCGCTACAGTGCCGCCGATAGGGATTGCAGCCTGTCCGACACCCCTAGCGCCCGCCTGAGTGTAGGTTTCGAGCGTGGACCGAGGCGCATAGCTTTCATCGGTCTGACCAATGCCAACAGCATGAAAGCCATCGCGGATGGAGTCGGACCCTAAAAACGGCTTGTCGCTCGATAGCCTGATACCGTCATTATAAACCTTGTCCGCCACATAATCTAAGCCGCTCAGCCCCATGTTTACGAGATCGACCGGAGCGCCCAGCGTGTCGGCAAGCCCCTCGTTAAAAGCGCCCAAGTGCCGAGTGACGACGTGCTGGCCATTCTTGACCACCGGAGCACCCGCAGCGTCCTCTTGCTGCCACACGTTGTTGACGATTGCGCGCGGGTTGCGGCGCATGAAAGAAAGCAATTCAGGCGCATTGCCTAACGAGCGCCCATGCTTTCCAGCAAAAGCGTCAAGCTGTTCCGGTGACGTTTTAGGGTTGCGCATCAGGCGCACAAATTCCGAGTATTGTGGCGCAGTCATGGGAACCTTGCCCGACATCGGCGCAGCAGACCCTTGCTTGCGAAAATCGGCCGGTTGCTGATACTGTCCAGCATAAGCACCGCGTTCAGCACCTATCGCGCCGCGTTGAGCGTCAATGTAATCTTTTAGGCGCGGTTGGTCATTTTGCATGAAACTGGGAACAGGCACGGCCAGCCCTTGCTCGATCTGTGACCGGCCAGCATCGACGCCCCCACGGTTGAGCGTCACGACAGGGCGACCATAAGAAGGCGGACCAGCGGACAAAGCCCGCGCATCAGGCTTGGCCAGCGGCATCAAACCATTGCGGGCTTGAGCGCCGATAGGGACAGACTGGCCACCGATCAGCGCATTTTGGTTCAACTCGAACGCATCAGCGCCGAAGAGCCGCGCGTTAGGACCGGATTGCGTCCGCACCGTGTCGCCATCGACCGCACCCGACACCACCAGAGGCGCAGCAGGTGCTTCCGGCTTGCCTCTGCCAAACATCCCCCGCCTTTTGCGCGGCTTGTCAGAGGGTGGCATTATCTCGAAGCCCGGAGGCAGCGGATTTATTACAAAGCCGGGAGGCGGTGCAGGCGGGCTGCTCACTTAAACGGAACCCAATTGCCGCGACTATCGACCATTAGTTTCTCACCCGTTTTGGGATTGATTGCTGTGACAGGCGGAGCGGCTTTACGTGGTGAGCTAGCAGCACGGGGGCGAGGGTTCGCTTGCTGATAGGTAGGGACGCCGCGAACCTTGATCCGGTTGCGAGTTTTATAGTCATCCAGATTTTTATCATAGCCGAGGGCGGTAGGACCGTGTCCGCGAAGGACATAATCTGTCACCGCCGTCTCATATTCATCCGAGCCGGGTTCCAACCCTAACGACTGAGCGTAGTTGTCAAAATCGTCGATGCCGTCGAAAACAGTTTCGCTGCTACCGGTTGAAGGATCGAACATCACCCGATCACGGCCACTCATGAAATATTGAGGAGCCTTATTCTTTGCGTCTCGATCTTCAACCTGCCAGTCGCGTTGCAGATATTTCCAGTCATCTTCACGCTGCCATTGCTCTTGCTTTTCGCGTTGCGCGCGCTGACGGTCGGCACCCTCACGGCGCTGCCGGTTGATCATCTCCGAGGCCTGCAACCCGAGTGCCGGGTTGCCGAACCCAAGCAGAGCAGGCCCAAGAATGCTGGCTATGTCGCGCAGGGTGTTTTTCTTCGGCGCTTCCGGGTCGGAAGGCATGACGCCTGCAAATGGTCCTGCTTCGCCGTCGATCCGTGGCGCTGGGTAGCCAAGGGCCGCAGCTTTACGAGAACCCATTAGCCCAGTGCGCTGTTGTGGCGGCATACTAGCAAACTCGGGAAATTCGCCCATGCCTTGCGGCGGCTGGTTCATTTCCGCCTGCTCACGTTCAATCCTGCCGTCACCAATGCCAGTGCCGCCCATGTAGCCTGGCGGCATGGAGGATTGCTGTGCCATAGCCGCGCCGGTATCGAAGCCTGTGCGCGGACCTTCATTGTAACCGGATTGCGGCCCCAAGCTGTAACCGGGATCGGGCGTGTTGTAATAGTTCTTTTGGAAGTCCACGCCCTTCTGGCTGATTTGCCCGATGCGCTTCATTTGCTCAGCCAACGGCAGCGAATGAAATTCGGACGGCGCTGTTGCTGGTTCGCCCATGCGGAATAGTTCCGCTGGAATGGGCTGGCCTTTTGTCAGCGTTACCGGCTGACCCGGCCTCATATTACCAAACAATCCCATTAACCCGTACCCCCTTGCAGATGCGCCCGCTCCATTGCCCGAGCATATCGCAGCGCCTGTTTTGAAAATCGCGACCCGTCCGCGCCGCAAGCCATAGCTTCACCGGCAATTTCGAGTCCGCTATCAGCCAGCGCGTTCATGATCAGCAGGCCTTCACCCTCCAATCGCGCGCCTTCGTCATCGACTCCGCATTCCCCGCATTCGTCCGTCAACAGCGCCATCACAGACAGCAACTGGCCGACCCGCTTGATCGAGCAGTCTGTTGCCGCCAAGCGGGCAAATACGAGAGCCTCGGTCAATGCCAATCCACGATCCCGGTTGGGGTCCTTGGCGCGTTCAAGAGCAGCCAGGCAAAGCGTATCCAACGCATCCAGATTGCCGTTAGCGGCCTGCCTCATCAACTCATTCATGGCCGTTCCTCAATGCAGCACCGGCATCAGCGTGCCGCCTGCTAGGTTCAAATCATTCGCGACGACGGCAGCTAATGCGGTCCAGCCGATGGGCGTATCGAGGCTGCAAAGTATGTTTTCCGGCAATGTAACGAGGACATTCCAGACTTGGTCGATGTCGGCGCAGGGGTGCGTTTGACAAAAGGCCGTGGCAAAGTGCCCCGCAGCAATTGCCTTTGCTTCGGCGTCCTGCATGGCCGGAAGCATGATAGGCGGGAGGGAACCACCCAGCAACATCTTGAGAGAAGCGGAGGTCAATGCACACTCCGTAATTCGTTGCGCAGTGCAGATCGAAACAACTCCGAAAGGCTCATGCCTTCCTCAGAAGCTTTGGCCTGAGCTTTGACAAGCAAAGCGCGGTTGATGCGAACCCGCACCGGAACGTCATGGATGACACTGATCATTACTAACCTCATTTAGGTCAGCACTACTTACCTACATTTGTAGGGCATGTCAAGATAGGACCGCATCGGGACTAATTGATTTTGTGAATCACTGACTGCTCTCGCGCACCGTTTAGGGTGTCGATGAGTCCGGTTAGCTCTGTTTCCTGTCGGTAATTATCGACTGGGCCGCCATTCGGTCGTAACAGCCTCACTGAGTGGCTCCCATGGATCGTCAAAAAGAGACAACTGGCCAGCTAATTTTGCTGCATCAAGGCGCTTTTCTTCCGGGACTGCTTTATCATACATGGTATAATACAGAATATCCGGAGGATATGAATTGGCATGTCGCCAATGTTCCTTAAGCCCTTTCATCTGATCGGTCAGCACAACACGAAGTTCCTTACGCCCAACCGCAGATAGATATGCCTCACGCACGAAATGACGTCGCAAGCCGGACAGTAACAGCACTCCAAACCACAGCGCCGGTAATATCCAGAAACCATCAATGGCGATGGCATAATATTTCAAAACAAGGCTTAGGCCGGTAAAAATCAGCAAATCGACAAGCACAGAATACATCGCAACGCTGGATCGAGTCCGCTGAACCCACTGGATTAAATCCATCAATTGCCTCCGTCGCTCAGTTAGCCAATCCTAAAGCGCTTGTGCCAGTAACGATATGCCATAGAGGAAAAAACCAATTGCCGTGAAGAAGGCCGCTTGTTTCAAGTTGGTCTTATGTGCGTTCTCCGAACCGAACGACACCAGCCACCAAAATGCACCCGCTATTACAAGCATTACCGTTCCGAAGTTTTGAAAAAACGGGACCAGGCTGATCGCGTTGATATAACTAATATCCATGCCCCCAACATAAGCCCAACCATGAATCCATGGCAATCCCGTAGAACGCGACGTTTGGAAATAGGTTAATTTGCCCATTTCAGACTTATACGGCGACGATGTGACTTTGCAGGGTGTCAGGCGGCCTAATTCCAGAACGATTCTGTAGCAGCCCTAAAATGGCTATTTAGCCGGAGGATACATCACAGCGCGAGCAACAGCCAGCACGCGCGCCACTAGATCGGCATCGCCGCCTGACGCGGTGACGTCCTCAAGCAGCCCTTCATCATCGGTTATCATCCAAAATTGTGACCACATAGTCGAATTGCCACGCTTGCCCGCCTGTTCGCACCATTCTTCCCATGATGGAAATTCTGGATCGTCACCGGATTCAAAAATCATCCGCACCGCTTGCTCCACCATCTCGGGTGTGACGCCTTGCGCCTTTGCTTTCAAGGATTGTCGGAAGCGGGACTGCCGCTCTGCGTTTGATAGTGCCATGCATCTTGCGTAGTCTGTTACGTAACAAAATGCAAGTTCGTTACGTAACAATATTGACAAGCGCTAATATGCCCGTTACGTAACGAGACAGCCGGGGCGGAAGCTTCGAACCAACCGCCACCGGCCTAACCGAAAAACCTTGATGAGAAGGATTTACGACTATGGCAGCCTTACTACAAAAACGCCGCCCGGCGCACAGATTTTATGCAGCGCTGGCAAACTGGAAAAACGCCGCAATGGACGTCGAGGCAGCTTGTCCCGATGACGACGCCGACAAATATGAAGCCGAAGTTGACCGGCTGGCAGACATTGAAGGCGAACTACAGGATGCAGTTTTCAAATATAGCTCACCCGACCTAGCCGCAGTCATCGCCAAGCTGGAACTAGCAATTTACACGCCCGAATCCATCATGGCAGACCATATCCGCAGCGCCATTGCCGATCTTGCAGAATTGGCTGAGGTGAAAATATCCCCCGCATTTTGCGCCAATGTCTGGCTTTGCCAATTCGAACGGAGGGGCGGCCATTTCAATTATGGTCCGGGCCACGGCATTATCACCCTTCACGCGAACTATGACAAACGCGGGGCGTTGACCATGCTCAATAATTTGAGCGAAATTGAGCGCGAAGCATTGCGGTCCAGCATTATCGGCAAGAATGGCGGTGAAGCATGAGCACCCCTCATTGCACCAGTGCTTGGCTATCGCAGTTTGCGGCGGCAGGTGGCCATATCTTCCCGCACGACACCGGCTTTCGCGTTGTCATTCGCTATGACACCACCACCGAAGCGCAGAGGGAAAGAGCCGTCATAATGGTCAACGACCTAAGCGCATCGGGGCTTGCCGACCGCATCGCAGCGGACTTGCTCCACATGACACCAGCCGAAGTGGTTGAAGCGCAGCAGGTGATAGCGTGAGCGCCCGCCAGCACACGAGGGAGGGGCTTCGGCCTCTCCCCATCGCCCTGATAGGCCAAGCCATAAGGAAACTTACACGGCACGAACTGGAGGCCGTCACAGAACGCCTGATCGAACGGCTGGACGAACTGTCTGGCTGTGAAGATATGGAGGACGACGACCCCGCTGGCACGGACTTGGACAACGGCGAGGATGACGGCGCGAACGGACTGGCGCACCTATTGCCGTCGCCAACATATGCCGATGACGGCCACGACCAGACAATAATCATTGAGCAGGGCCGCTATGGCTTTGGCCGACAAATCAGATTGGACGGTTGCCCGTTTCGCTGATTGCCTAAATTAGCCTATTTTAGGAAGGCCCGCCATTTTTGACGGGCTTTCCTTTTGTTATGCAGCCCGCCGAATTTGGGCCGAGGCCATTTGCGCAATAACGATGCAACAGAGCAGCCGCGATAGGGCCACGTCCATTTTAGAGTGTTGCCACCACCCTGTTTGAAACGCGCCCGCACCATTGCCTATGGCAGTAGCTATATGCGTGGAGGAATCCCCTACAATCATAAATGGCTGATTTGCGTCAAATGGAGCGTTTGCGGTGGAGGAATCCACTACCGGTGCAGGCTCGATATGGGGTTGTTTAGGGGCTATTGTAGTGGAATCCACTACCGGTGTTTTATTTTCCTGCATGGCTTTCCTATATGCTTTGATGACACGCAGCCCTCGGTCGGCGCGCTTCGCTTCGGCAGTCTTGGCGACCGGTGACCATTCCTTCCATCTCATGCTTGCAGACTTTGTGTTCGGGTGGGCAAATTCCCAAGTGATCCGCCAGCATCGAGCGCGGGACGTGTCAGCAGCCTTGACAGAAAAGAAGGCGTCCTTTGTCATATCGATGAAACCGACACTCTCCAGGTCGCGGAGAGCGCGGGAGGCTGTCTTGGTGTCAACCACACCCATCCTGTCCGCTGCATCGCGCACAGACAGCCAGAGCGACCCGTTATTGCTACCCTTGAACATCGACACAATTTCAACCAGCAACGCACGTGCAGCAGGGTTCAGGCTTCGATATGCCACCGAATGCAGGAGGCTATGATCGAGACGTGCGAAGCTGCCCTGAAGATTGGCATTGCGCCCTTTGTTATCAACCTTGTTGCGCCGAGCGCGATAATTCGTTGCCATATTGGCCTCGTTGGAAAGAGAGCGGCGGGACCGTTAAGCCCCGCCTGAGTGTTGATTTGAGCCTAGCCGCCGACCGCGAAGCAGCCGTCCCACAATTCGCCTTGTGTGCGCTCAGGCTGAGGACCGTATTGCGGCAGAACATAGGCATGATTGGAGACGCCATAGCGTTCCGGCCTACGCTCAGTGAGCTGCACGATCTTGCCCGCCAACCTGAGCGTCGTCAGCCTTGCCCGGACGGTAGAAAGCTGCACTTCGCCAAATGCAGGCGGCAGCACGTCCCATAGGTTGATTGCCGTCAGGCCAGCATAGCCAGAGCTTGTGACTTGCTCCAATATCCACGCCTCTTGCGTCAGCTTCACAGGCGCGGCCATCACCGCGCCGTCATAGCTGGCAGCGTTTCCAGAAGCGAAGCCAGGACCATTATAGTAGGTATCGATTTTGTCTGTCATGCGCCGTCTCCCGCCAATGGCGGCAGCCCAGCCTTGTCGAGCAACCCGACAATCCAGTCCCTCTGCTTTTCCGAGAGGTCTGAAGGTTCCCCAATGCATTGCCCCAGGAAGCTGCCAGAACGGCGATTGAGCCTTATGTCGCCCCTCATTCTGGCCTCAAACAGCGCGAACGCGGCTGCGTCGATAGTGCTAAAGGCCGCGCTCATTTCGCACCACCTTCGCGGCGGCGAGCCTTGCGATGCTTGTGTTCGTCGATAGACCGCAGGATTGCTTCACCCCACAGTTGCAGGCGACGCTGTTCAATGGTATCGGTAATCCCCCAAGCCGCCAAGTTTGGTAATTCGGGCCGCCCTGTTGACGCAGGGCGGTTTCGGTTTTGGGGATGCCTTGCCCCGTGCTGATGGTAGGCCATAGGTCAAGCCGCCTCCGCAGTTGAATTGCGGACTTCTTGCGATGCCCAAACGTCCAAATCCTCAATAGCGTAAACAACGATCCGTTGCCCAAGTCTGCGAAACTTAGGGCCATTGCCTTCAATGCGCATGCGCTCCAGCGTTGATTGACCAACGCCAACGTAAGAAGCTGCACCGGGTGTGCGCAAATAGCCCGGTGTATGTAGATTGTTCTGTGTCATGTGCCGTATCCATTCCGGGATAACGCCCGGACCGCATCACTCGCGATTGCTTGCGGTGACGCATGAATAGGTAACGGGATATAAAGCCTGCGCACCTCAATCAGAGGTTGCCGTCCAGTCACGGATTGTCCGATCTAAGGGGTAACCCCCCGCCAAAAATGGCAGAAAATAAGCATTTTTAGGGGTAGCCTCATTTTTTCTCTGCTTTGGCCGAAGCTTTGACTGACCTATTGATGGCCTTCGCATCGGGAATGCCGAGAACCTTTGCTATCGCTTCCTTTGCGGCCCCACTCAATTCTATATGCGGGAACGCGTCAGGCCATTTCGCCGCAATCTCTGCTTCCCGAACAGGCCCGCTATCCTGCTTGCCATCAATCAGCCAATTTTGAGCAAGCGCCATATCAACAGCAAATTTGAGATAAGGCGGTAGGCGACCCAAGTCGGTTTCCGATACGATACTTGCACTGTGCGCCAGCATCCTCATTTCACGTTCTAAATCGGAGCGGGAAACATATGCTTTGCAACGATACATCTCCCCCCCGCTGACCATGAAGATTTCAATCGAACCATCTTTTACCCAGTGTTGGAGGTCGCTGATACAATTCCAAGAATGAGATTGACCACTTATGACAGGCAAATTCTCAACTGCACCGTATCCAGTTTTGATACCTTCGCTCCGGCATTTGTCGCCAAGCCATTTTGCAGCCTTGGTCAATCGGTTCAGCGCGGCCTCGTTATCTTGCCATTGCTTTTGCTGGACCGAAACGAGCGGGGGTATTTCCAATTCCGACTTGGTTAGGCGTTGGAGGTCAGCTTCCTTTCTCACCTCAAATTCCGCTTTGGTTTCGTGCCTCGTGTGATCGCTAGACGCGATACTTGAACGAACATACCGGCGGGCTTCGACATTGCGCCGGTGCTGTGCCAGTTCCCGCTTGTGTTGCTCAACAGGCGCTTGTTGCCAGTGCAGGACGCTAAATTCAGCCCGGTTCCACTCGTTGCCGAACATTGCCTTTCCCACCAGCGCCAAAGCTTCCAGCGAAAAGAGCCAGTCCCCGCCCATCATCGGAAAATTTTTTT
>CAZQBS010000086.1:0-509 GCA_964591835.1 uncultured Sphingorhabdus sp.
GCGGATCGGACCGTAGCCGTGGGGTTGGAAGAAGGCGATGATGCGGCCCGGAAAGGGCTTTAGCGTTGCCAATGTCGCGGCAATCTTGTCAGGGTTGTGGCCGAAATCGTCGATGACGGTGATGCCGTTCGCTGTCCCGACGATGTCGAAGCGGCGGGCGAGGCCGTTAAAGCGCTCGACGCCGCGCACTGCCTGCGCGACTGACACGCCGAGCGCAACGCTCGCGGCAATTGCGGCGAGGGCGTTGGCGATATTGTGGCGACCGGGGACCATCAGCGTGACGGGCAAGATCTTGCCCTTTGCGTAAAGCGTGAAGCGGCTGCCGAGCGGCAAGTCGGTGATGTCGGTGGCGCGGACGTCGGCCTGGGGCGCGAAGCCGAAGCTGATTCCGCTGGACAATCCTGATTGCTCGATCAGCGCGACCGTCTCGGTATCATCAGCGTTCAAAACGCAGAACTACGCTCCCTGCGCAAAGTCGCCGAACAATTGCCGCAAATCCTCGAGGCTAA
>CAZQBS010000086.1:519-9171 GCA_964591835.1 uncultured Sphingorhabdus sp.
CCCCTCCCCTGAAGGGGAGGGGGGTAAGTGTTGCCATTAAAGCAACACTCTCTGTATCATCAGCGTTCCAAACGCAGCACTTCGCTCCCCGCGCAAAGTCACCGAACAGCTGCCGCAATTCTTCGAGGCTTTTGTGGTCGAGGCTGACATTGTTGAGCACTGCGACTTCAGGCGTGAACAAGGCTATCGATCCGTCACTTTCATCGACCTCCGAAACAAAGACCTCCCCCTGCCCCACCCGCGCGCTGGCAAATGGCGTGTCGTCGGCGACAAAATTCTTCATCACCGCGCCGTTCATGATCGTCGGGTCGAGGCCTGCCTCGGTCAATATCCAGCCGATCATGCCGGTGACGGTTGATTTGCCGCTGGTCCCGCCGACAGCGACGCTGCGCGGGCTCGCGTTAAACAGTTCGGCAAGCAGTTCGGCGCGTGTCATACGCCGGCAACCCAAGGCGTTGGCCTTGGCGATATCGGGCACGCTGTCCTCGATTGCGGCCGAGGCAATCAGAATCTGGTCGCCGCTGGTGATGCCGCTGCCGTCCTGCGCAAACAGGTCGATGCCGAGGCTTTGCAGCCACTCAAATTTCGGCCCCAGCCGCCCCTGGTCGAGCGCACGGTCAGAGCCCGCCACGGTTGCGCCTGCGTCGCGGACGATATTGGCCAAAGGCAACATGCCCGACCCGCCGATGCCGCAGAAGAAATAGGATTTGTTTTTGCTCATCCTTCCCCGCTATGGCTTGACCCTGCTTTTGGCAATCGGGCAGGGAGGCAAAAGTGAAAATCGGTATCTGCGCCCCCTCCACCCGATTCACCCGGGAAGACGCCGCTCGCGTCACCGCGCTCAGCTCGACCACCCACCCGACCGCCGAACTCGTCTTCCACGACCAGTGCTTTGCCGAAGCAGGCCATTTCGCCGGACCAGACGCCGAGCGGCTGGAGGCCTTTGTCGATATGGCAAACGATCCAGCCTTCGACGCCATCTGGTTCGCGCGCGGCGGCTATGGCGCGTGCCGGATTGCCGACGACGCGGTGGCGAAGTTGAAGGGCGCGGCGCGCGACAAGCTTTATATGGGCTATAGCGACCAGGGCAATTTGCTGGGCGCGCTTTACCGCGCTGGCATAGGCCGACAGGCGCATGGCCCGATGCCCGCCGATATCCGGCGCGAAGGTGGTGAGGCCGCGGTCAGGCGCGCGCTCGACTGGATGGTCGGTGCCAATCCGGCGTCGCTCGAACCGCATATTCAGGCAGGCGAGCGATTTGCCGCGTTCAACCTGATGACGCTCGCAATGATGGCGGGAACGCCGCTGATGCCCGACCTCAAGGGCCATGTGCTGATGCTCGAGGAGGTCAGCGAATATCTCTACGGCTTCGACCGCGCATTCTTTCACGTCACCAGCCATTTGAAGGACGCCGGACTGGCGGGCCTTCGCTTGGGCCGCGTTAGCGACATACCCGACAACGACCGTCCGTTCGGCGAAAGCGCGGAGGGCGTCACCAAACGCTGGTGCCGCAAATCAGGCATCCAGTATCTGGGCCGCGCCGATATCGGGCATGACGCAGATAACAAGGTTGTACCGTTCGGGCTGGCAACCACGAGCGCCGCCTGATTCAGGGATTGCAAGCTGTACAATATTGTGGAGCCTTGATTGGCTTTCAACAATCCGATATGTTGTAACTGTTGCAACATTTGGAGCGCTCATCATGGGTGTCATGTCGATCAGAGAATTAAACGCAAATATGTCGAAAGCTATCGCCCGAGCCGAAGCGGGGGAGGTGATTGATATTACCCGTAACGGTAAGGCGGTTGCGGAGCTTCGGGCGAAGAAAAAAAACCGCATGGACGATCCAGAGTTCCTGGCGAAACGGGAGCTCTTTCTTGAAAGTTTACGGAAGGGCATTCCCGGCTTGAAGGGTCCTTTTACTTATGAGGAGCGGACGGGGCGTTGATCGCGCTTGATACCAACATTCTAGCTTACGCCGAGCAGAGTGAAGATGACCATGGACGGCACGAACGTGCATTGCTGCTCGTAGAAGAGCTAGCTACGGGCGAACATTGCATTCCGATTCAGGTTCTTGGTGAATTTGTGAACGTGTGTCTGCGAAAAGGACTCTTGGATATTCAGGAGGCAAAATCGAAGATCAGTCTGTACGCGGATATGTTTGAGGCACCGACAACGTCGCACTTGGACTTGATGACAGCGTCAGCTTTGACAAGCCGCTTCAATTTTCAATTTTTCGACGCCGTCATCATCACGGTAGCAAGGCGCGCAGGCGCTGTCATTTTGCTCACCGAAGAAATGCAGGATGGCTTTGAAGTGGGTGGCCTGAAAATCGTCAACCCCTTCGCCGCTGCAAACGAAACTTTGCTCGCCGATTATTTTGGCTCCGCTCTTTGAACCATTGCGCTTTGTCGCTTTTGGGCGGCGGGTTTTTCAGCCAATCTTTGTCTGTTAGTTCGTCGGTGGACATCGTGCTCTCCATTTGAGAACACGTTTTTTATACACGTAGCCAAGGCGCTCAAAATCCTCGCGCGCCCTCAAACTCGCTCCAACAGCCGCTCATCCTTGATCCGCTTCTGCCACAGCGCCGGTGCCAACTGGTGGACATTATTGCCTTCGCTATCGACGGCAACTGTCACCGGGAAGTCCTGCACCTCGAACTCGTAGATCGCTTCCATGCCCAGGTCTTCGAAGCCGACCACCTTGCTACCCTTGATCGCGCGCGCCACCAGATAGGCCGCGCCGCCCACGGCCATCAAATAGGCGCTTTTGTGTTTCGCGATGGCCTGTGTCGCCGCAGGGCCGCGTTCGGCCTTGCCGACGCAGCCTAGCAAACCCTGTTCGAGCATCATGTCCATGAACTGGTCCATCCGTGTCGCGGTCGTGGGTCCGGCGGGGCCGACAACTTCTTCGCCCACCGGGTCGACGGGGCCGACATAATAGATCATCCGGCCTTTGAAACTGACGGGCAGTTGCTCGCCGTTCGCCAGCATGTCGGCGATGCGTTTGTGTGCGGCATCCCTGCCGGTGAGCATCTTGCCGTTCAGCAGCAAACGGTCGCCCTGCTTCCAGCTTTGCACCTCTTCGGGTGTCACCGTGTCGAGATCGACTCGCTTTGCCGCCGCGTCTGGCTGCCAGTCCACTTTGGGCCATTCGTCGAGGTTAGGAGCAGCCAGATAGGCTGGTCCCGACCCGTCGAGCGTGAAATGCGCGTGGCGGGTGGCGGCGCAGTTGGGGATCATCGCCACCGGCTTGCCCGCCGCGTGACACGGCGCGTCCATGATCTTCACGTCGAGGATGGTCGACAATCCGCCCAATCCTTGTGCGCCGATGCCGAGCGCGTTGACCCGGTCGAATATCTCGATTCGCAACGCCTCGATATCGTTCTGCGGCCCCCGCGCTTTCAGCGGTCCCATGTCGATCGGTTCCATGAGCGCCTGCTTGGCGAGCAGCATACAATGCTCCGCCGTGCCGCCGATTCCGATGCCCAGCATCCCCGGCGGACACCAGCCTGCACCCATTAGCGGCAGCATTTCGACCACCCAGTCGGCGATATTGTCCGACGGGTTCATCATCTTGAACTTCGACTTGTTCTCGCTGCCGCCACCCTTGGCCGCGACATCGACCGAGACCTTCGCCCCCGGCACCATATCGACGTGCAGCACGCACGGCGTGTTGTCCTTGGTATTCCGCCGGGTGAATGCCGGGTCGGCCAGAACCGATGCGCGCAGCTTGTTTTCTGTATGCAGATAGGCGCGCCGCACGCCTTCATCGACGACCTCCTGCAACGACCGAGACGTATCGTCCAACCGGCAGTCCATCCCCCATTTGACGAAGACATTGACGATGCCGGTATCCTGACAGATCGGCCGGTGGCCCTCGGCGCACATCCGGCTGTTGGTCAGAATTTGCGCGATCGCGTCCTTCGCGGCGGGGCTTTGCTCGGCTTCATAGGCCTCACCCAGGGCATGGATATAATCCATCGGGTGGAAGTAACTGATATATTGCAGCGCATCGGCGACGCTTTCGATCAGGTCGGCTTCACGGATGATGGTCATCGTCGGGATATCCTGAGGCAAAATAAACGGTGCCTGCCCCATAGCGCGGTGCCCCGCCGATTCAACCTTTTGCGAAACGCAAGGCTGTCCAAAATGACGAATGCAACAAATTTTGCATTTCGCATCAACATCGTGTATGGCACTCCGGCTAACGTCGTTTGCGACGGATACCGGGCTCTATTATGGCTCCCTTTGTCCCTTTCTACCTCGTCGAAGCCAGGATGAACCGCTTGGGTCCATGCCTGAACTAAATTGGGCAAAGGATACCCATATGATTGGAACAGTAAAATTTTTTAATGCCGACAAAGGCTATGGCTTTATCGCACCAGAAGGCGGCGGTGACGACGCGTTTGTGCACATTTCGGCTGTAGAGCGCGCTGGTATGCGCACTCTCGACAAGGAACAGCGCGTTTCCTACGATCTTGAAAAAGATCAACGCGGCAAGATGTCGGCTGTGAATCTCGCAGCTGCTTAATTGCGCTAAATTCGGGGTGCGGATGGCCAGAGGCTTTCCGCACCCTTTTAATTTGAAGGACCAAGTTACTCCATATGGCTATGTATAAAGACCCCGGTTTTCAGGAACGAACTGCCCTCGCCAAGGCGGCCAAACTGAAAGCGCTCCAGCAATTGAAAGCCAAGCCACCGGTCGATCCAGCCGTGCTCGCCGAACGCGCCGCTGCCGCCGCTGCAAAAGAAGCCGCCGCCGCCGCCGCCCGCGCCGAGAAGATCGCTGCGCGCGAGGCAGAAAAGGCTGCGAAGAAAGCAGAAGCCGAAGCCAAGGCCGCGTTTGAAGCGGCGCAACCGGCTCTGACCGCCGCTGAGCAAAAGGCCGCTCGCGACGCGCGCTATGCCGCGCGCAAGAACCGCAAATAGCCAGGGTTCGGATTCAATAGAAACAGGTCCGAGGTTTGAAGCAATTTGGCCAGATGCTAGGAGGCAAGGCGCAGCCATATGTCGATATTGCAAGACTTGCCGACGCCGCAGGTGGCCAAATTGGTCAAATCCCGAAGGGACGGACCTGTTTCTATTGGGTCCGAACCCTAATTGCTTCCCCGCGTCCTTCTCGACACGGCGGAAATTCCGGGAAGTAAAGAGCATCTGCGGCTGATCCAGCGCGGTGGCGAATTTTCGATCATGCTTGGCGGCAACGAACTTATGAACAGCCGGTTGAGCGGTTCGGAAGAAGCCTTGGCAACGCTGGCCTGCGCCAAAATCATGCCCTGTCCAAAACCGCGTATATTGATCGGCGGGCTTGGCATGGGTTTCACGCTGCGCGGAGCACTTGCGATATTGCCGGACATCTCGGAAATCGTCGTCGCGGAGCTTGTTCCTGCCGTTGTTGCATGGGCACAAGGACCGATGGCGGCGTATCATGGCGACAGTCTGTCAGACCGCCGCGTCCATATTGTCACCAAGGACGTCGCCGCACTGATCCGCGAAGCCGAGGCACCTTATGATGCAATATTGCTTGATGTCGACAATGGTCCTGATGGCCTGACCAAAAACGCGAACGACCATCTGTACAGTGATCGCGGTCTTGCCCGTGCCAAAGCGGCGTTGCGAGAGGGCGGCATTCTCGCCATCTGGTCGGCTGCGCCCGATGGAGCTTTTGCTGCGCGTTTCAACAACGCTGGATTCGATGTGGAAGAGGTGATCGTGCGCGCGAATCGGGGCAAGAGCGGCGCAAGGCATGTCATTTGGCTGGGAACCAGGCCGCCTGGCGTAATCTGTTAATCTGCCATTCAAGTAATTACTTACCAATTCCAGTCATCCTACCGTGTCTTTTACACGGCGTTGCGTCCAGACGACTGGGGCGGTCCGACCAGTCGATGAACCTGTAAAATTTTTAGATGCAACTTTCCCGCTAACACCCCATTTATATATCGAGCCCGTCAACAGAGGCTTTCGACAGACTGCATGACAGTCGGTTTATTCATGAACATTCCTGCGGTTATTCGCGGGTGTTCGCAATTACAGGAGATCATCATGATTCGTTTATTCACGGTTTCGAGTGCATTGGCTTTGGCTGCAGCTTCGCCGGCAATAGGCCAGCAGGCCGATACAATGCCGACACCGCCTGCCCCGGCAGCACCGTCGGAAGCGCCAGCGGAAATCGACGCACCGATATCGGCCCAACCGGCGCAGCCTGCGACACCCGCAACACCAGCCGACCCGGCGATGGGTACTCCCGCTACGCCCGCAACTCCCGCCACCCCGGCAGAGCCTGCGGCTCCCGCCGCTGACGCTCGTGCTGCAACGGTTGCCCAACTGGTTGAAACAGAGTTCCCGAGCTACGATGCCGACAAGAGCGGCGATCTGAACCAGGGCGAATTCTCCAAGTGGGTGCTCGCACTGCACGCGAAGGCTGAACAGGCCCAAGCCGCAACGGCAATGGACGCAAAGGCAAAGGTTACATGGGCAAAGAATGCATTTGCCACCGCCGATGCCGACAAGAGTAAGAAAATCAGCAAGACAGAGTTGAAGACGTTCCTGCTTGGCTAATCGAGATAGATAGCCGGTGAAAACCGCTTACCGAGGGCCGGGTCCGGATTTTCCGGACCCGGCTTTTTTCTGGCCGACGCTGGCAGCGACGGTAATCGCTTCCGACCACAAGATATTGCGGTCGCACGCGCCGCGAGTCACAAATTTGAAAAATATTTTTCGTGGGCGCTTTTCCATCTTGCGCCCGAAAAAATGCTTAGCAAGTCCACGCGTCGCTGCGCTGCAACAGGCACCAAGGTGCGCCAAACCGAATCACAATAGCGACGAACCGAGTGGTTAATTAACGATTTACCCTCTTGCGCTTCAGAATGATTGAGGCACTATAGGTAGCGGTTGGCCGTAGGGGGCATCACCACAGATTGTGATTTGGCTTGCGGAACGCGATTCTGCCGGAGGGAGAGTTTTTCCCGTCGATAAGCTGGGGACAAGTCGAATTTTGCACCCCGTCGGGCCCAAATAATGGTAAGAGGGTCGCTTGCGCCCCGAGTCGAACAAGACGGGAACAACGATTTCCGTCGCATATATCGGGCGATTGCGGCCAACGGGGTGTTCCCGCGACTCGCCAAACAAAATGGAGCTGGGGCTAAAATGGATTTCAGAGACACAGGCCGGGGGGCCGGATCGGATAATATGTCGGACGTATTGGAAGCGGAATTGGTCGAAACGGTTGCTAGCGAAGAGTCGGCGAAAAAGGCCAAAGCTGCGACCAATACCGACGCGGCGTATGAAAAGGCCGAGAGCGATAGCAAGACCGTCGACGTGCGCCGGTTCGATATCGTCACCGATTCGAGCCGTGATGCGCTGCTCACCGAGTTCGGCAAGGACACTCTACAGGACCGCTATCTATTGCCGGGCGAGAGCTATCAGGACCTGTTCGCGCGCGTCGCGTCGGCCTATGCCGACGACCAAGACCATGCGCAGCGGCTCTATGATTATATCAGCCGCCTGTGGTTCATGCCCGCAACGCCCGTGCTGTCCAATGGCGGCACCGGACGCGGGTTGCCGATTTCATGCTACCTCAACAGCGTCGACGACAGCCTTGAGGGCATCGTTAACACCTGGAACGAGAATGTCTGGCTCGCGTCACGCGGAGGCGGCATCGGCACCTATTGGGGCAGCGTTCGCGGTATCGGCGAACCTGTCGGCCTCAACGGCAAGACCAGCGGCATCATTCCATTCGTTCGCGTGATGGACAGCCTTACGCTGGCGATTTCGCAAGGATCGTTGCGTCGCGGGTCGGCCGCCTGCTATCTCGACGTCTCGCACCCTGAAATCGAGGAATTTCTCGAAATCCGCAAGCCGTCGGGCGACTTCAACCGCAAGGCGCTGAACCTGCACCACGGCGTCCTTCTCACCGACGAATTCATGGAGGCCGTCCGCGACGGTGCCGAATTCAATCTGCGCTCGCCAAAAGACAACAGCATCCGCGGCACCGTCGATGCGCGCAGCCTGTTCCAGAAGCTCGTCGAAACCCGTCTGGCGACCGGCGAGCCCTATATCATTTTCAGCGACACCGTGAACAACGCGATGCCAAAGCATCACCGCGATCTCGGGCTGAAAGTATCGACATCAAACCTTTGCAGCGAGATCACTTTGCCCACGGGTCGCGACCATCTGGGTAATGATCGCACGGCGGTCTGCTGTCTCTCTTCGCTCAATCTCGAAACCTGGGATGAGTGGAGCGTTGACAAGCCATTCATCGAAGACGTGATGCGAATGCTCGATAATGTCCTTCAGGACTTTATCGATCGCGCACCCGACGAGATGCGCCGTGCGAAATACTCCGCCGCGCGCGAACGCTCGGTCGGGCTGGGTGTGATGGGCTATCACAGCTTTCTGCAGGCACGCGGCGTCGGCTTTGAATCCGCGCTGGCAAAATCGTGGAACATGAAGTTCTTCAAGCACATCCGGGCACAGGTCGATGAAGCGTCGATGATGCTGGCGACCGAACGCGGCCCCTGCCCCGATGCAGAGGACATGGGCGTCATGGAGCGGTTCAGTTGCAAGATGGCGATCGCCCCGACCGCGTCGATCAGCATCATCTGCGGCGGCACCAGCGCCTGCATCGAGCCGATCCCGGCGAACATCTACA
>CAZQBS010000087.1:0-9038 GCA_964591835.1 uncultured Sphingorhabdus sp.
TCCTACAAACGCGGTTCTCATCAGATCCGGGCAAGACCTGACAGATTGTGACGCGGTGGAAGCGGCACGATATCGGAGTGAAATCCTTCCGCAGCTCGCTGCGGGAATGGCATATCTTGCAGAAAACCGGGAGGAGACGGGTTGCTTTAGTGCACGCCTTGCGTGCGAGGTAGACCAGAACGGCCGGGATTTGGCGCGAACTTTCGGCTTGTGCTGGTTTCAGGATCTCGCGGCGCTCGAAGCGTGGGCAAAGTCACATCGGACCCATCTCGATATCTATAATAATTTCATGCAAATGGCACAAAGTCTGACCGAACCCATGCGCCTGCGGCTGTGGCACGAGGTGACCGTTGCCGACACGGGCCGTGCCACCGGCGAATATGTCAATATCACGCCAGAGGCGACCCCGTCGTTCGCACTGATGCCAGCATCACGCAACGCAGTTTAAAAGTAGCAAAAAGATGTCAGCGGCTGAAGAAATTGGATATCTCTATAACCCTTGGATGAGCCCGGTCGCAAACAAGGGTATCGGCGCCGTCGTCCGTATCAAAGCGGATGACGGCGTCGGCTTCAAACATGATTTATAACCCACTCCGCAAGGACGGCAGGCATCAAAACCTGCCGTTCTGAATTCCTTGCGCGCATATTTTCGACTGGAGATTAAGATGTCAAAACCGTTTGCTTCAAGTGCCGACCTGGGCGAAAAGGTCGAGGAACTGGAAATTCTCAGCGATGGCATCTATGCGCTTACAGCTGGCGGGGATCCCAATGTAGGTGCAATTGAAGGCGAGGATTTCGTCGTCTGCATCGAAGCGAGGGCGACACCAGTGGCGGCTAGTGAATGGCTGACGCGCTTGCGCGAGCATACCGACAAGCCAGTGAAGTTTCTTATCCTCACCCACTACCATGCTGTTCGCGTATTGGGCGCTAGTGCGTTTAATGCCGAGAACATAATTTCCTCTGCGACAACCAAGTATTTGATCGAGGAACGCGGTCAGCAAGACTGGTTGAGCGAATTCGAACGCATGCCGAGGCTGTTCAAGGATCCCACAAGCATCCCGGGTCTGACGAGACCGACCCTGACATTCGACACGCGCCTCACAATTCCGCTCGGAGGCAACCGGGGGGAACTGGAACTGGCCTTTCTGGGTCGCGGCCACACGGCCGGTGATATCGTTGCATGGCATCCTAAATCCCGCACCCTTTTCGCCGGTGACTTGGTAGAAGCACAGGCGGCGCTCTACACCGGCGATGCGCATCATATTGAATGGTCGACCACGACGCTGGACGCAGTCAAGGCGTTGCGCGCGGAACAGATCATCGGCGGTCGCGGCGCGGTAGCCAAGGGTATCGAAGCCTGCGATGCCGCAATCGAACAGACACGTGAATTCTTGAATGGCATGATCGAGAATGTACAAAAAGTGCAGCAGGACGGTGGCTCGCTGAAATCTGCTTTTGAGGCAACACACGCTGCGCTTGCACCGAAATTTGGCCATTGGCCGATTTTCGAGCATTGCCTCCCTTTCAACGTTCAGCGGTTGTGGGACGAACTGGAAGGGGTCGATTGGCCCCGAATATGGACTGCTCAACGCGACCGAATGGTTTGGGATCAGTTGCAGTCCTGACCGAGGGCGTCGTATGAAACTCGCCTCGCTGAAGTCTGGCCGCAATGGCAAGCTCGTCGTCGTTTCCGATGATTTGATTTGGTATGTCGACGCACTCGCAATTTGTTCGACCTTGCAGGAAGCGCTTGACGGATGGCGCGTGATTTCACCCAAGCTTGAAGCGCTCGCGCGGCAGTTGGAAGATAACAGCGTTGAAAAATGCCGCTTCGATGAGACGAAGGTTTCCTCGCCATTGCCGCGCGCCTATCAGTGGGCTGACGGTAGTGCTTATGTCAATCACGTGGCACTGGTTCGCAGGGCTCGCAATGCCGAAATGCCGGACAGTTTTTGGCACAATCCACTGATGTATCAAGGTGGCTCAGATAGTTTTCTGGGGCCCCGCGACGATATACCGCTAGCCAACGAGGCGTGGGGCTGTGACATGGAAGCAGAGGTCGTCATCGTCACCGATGATGTACCGATGGGTATCGATGAAGTCTCGGCACGGCAGCACATAGTCCTGATCGGCCTGACGAACGATGTGAGCTTGCGCAGTCTGATTCCTGACGAACTTGCGAAGGGTTTTGGATTTTTCCACTCGAAACCATCCAGCGCTTTCTCACCTGTTTTCGTTACTCCTGACACGCTTGGTCCGTTGTGGGTTGATGGCAAGCTACATGGGATTCTGGCAGTCGATCTCAATGACCAGCCACTGGGACGGGCCAATGCAGGCATCGACATGACATTTGATTTTGGCACACTGATTGCGCATGCCGCAAAAACCAGGAGTCTTGGTGCAGGTACAATAATCGGTTCCGGCACAGTGTCGAACAGGGATAGCGATGGAGGCCCGGGGAGACCAATCCTGGAGGGTGGGCTGGGTTATAGCTGCCTTGCCGAATTGCGCACGGTTGAGACAATTCTTCACGGTATGCCCGAAACATCCTTTATGAGACATGGCGACGTCGTCCAGATTTCGATGGATGAATCTAATGGCAACTCCATTTTCGGGAGGATCCGACAAACGGTCGCGAAA
The DNA here is from genome assembly GCA_964591835.1 of uncultured Sphingorhabdus sp. Classification (GTDB taxonomy): domain Bacteria; phylum Pseudomonadota; class Alphaproteobacteria; order Sphingomonadales; family Sphingomonadaceae; genus Sphingorhabdus_B. The sequence continues at coordinate 2,641 of CAZQBS010000087.1, forward strand.
GCCTGAAACAAGTGCAGTTACATGTCACAGGTTCTTGCGGTTTTACAGGAGTAAATGCCAGAGGCTATCGAAGAGCCTCTTCCCCAGCGGTTGGCGACGCATCCTCAGAAACCTTTGGTTCACGGAACTGCCAGGCGAACCAGACACCAACCCCGGACGCTATGATCGCTGGCGTAAGCCAAACCGACGTCCAGTCGCGCTCACCGTTTGATACGGCATAGAAACGAAAGACCTCTTGCGCGATGAGGGAACCAAGGACGACGCCAAGGCCGGACATGATGAAGAAGTAAAAGGCTTGGACGCGAGCTCTCATCTCGGCGCCATACAGGCGATCAAGGTAGATCTGTCCCGACACGAAGAAGAAGTCGTAACTGAGCCCGTGTAACAAGATGCCAGCCAGCAGCATCGGGACAATTGCCTGATTGCCGCTAAAGCCATAGGCAAACAGAACGAAGCGGGTGACCCACCCTACGATACCAATCACCATCACCCATTTGATACCGATCCTTCTGATCAGGAATGGAATGACCAGCATCATGAGAGCTTCGGCGACTTGGCCGAGAGTCTGGATCGCGGTTGGTTCGAACACGAATGTTCCAGCCGTAAAGGACATGCCCTTTTCGGTAAGAAAAGTATTGGCAAAACTATCGTAAAATTTCTTTGGGATGACGATGAGGATGACGCAGATAATGAAAATCCAGAAAGATTTTTCGCGAACCTTGCCCAGCACGTCGAGCCCGAATAGGCCTGCGACACTGGTCTTTTGACCCTGTGCGCGTGGGGGCGTATTTGGCAGCGTGAGTGCATATAAACCCAGTAGCATATACGCTGCTGCGCCAAGAAACATTGGTAATGTCGTTTGGGCTGCCCCCGGTATCATTCCGACCAAAAGGCCCCCAGCAATCCAGCCCATTGAACCAAATGCCCGGACGGCCGGGTATTGCTGCCCTGGATCGGTCATGGCGTTGAAGGCAATTGCCGAAATCAATGGGACTGAAGAGATGTAGAACATGCAATGGATAAGCATCGCTGCGAGGAAAACGCTCTTCGACCCGGAAATACCAGACAGCCAAAAAAGCGACAATGCTGCCGCGATTGACAGTACTGTAAGAACCTTCTTGGCGTCAAAATAGCGGTCGGCGACCATGCCAACAAAAAGGGTGGCAATGATCGTCGCAAATCCGACCATGCTGTAAGATGTGGCAATGATCGAGTCGAAGGCCAGTGTCTTGCTCATGTAGGTGCCTAACGACACCATCCAGACGCCCGCTGCGAAATACTTTATGAAAAACAGCAGCGATAGCTGCGCGCGCAAACGGAACGGCATCCAAAATTCCTCAACCCAAAACTTGTTTTCTTTTTGACCATATGGCTCTTTCGCGGCCACTGGTTCGCGCGAAGTAAGGTCAGATCACGCTTGGTAGGTGATCTGACGCAATGATCGCGCTGTTGACACCTTAGCACCACCCCGAAAATCGTCAATCAAGTTATGAAAGACATAATCCAGAGATTATGCCTGTGCGGGCACGGCGGAGTCGATCTTAAATAACAGCTTTGCTGAGAGGCGTGTCCGGCGCCTGTACGGATTGGAGGGCCTCGATAAACAGGCTCACACCGGGCGCTGGCGTTCCGTAGGAGTTGGTAATGACGCACGTTTCGTAGACCATCGACGGTTCGAGCATTGCATAATGCAGCGCCATATCGCGTTCCAGCATCACCGGAAACGGGTTGACCACGGCCAACCCTAATCCCTGCTCGACATGTTCGACCGCGGACAGGGCGTCTGACGTTTCGATAACGATGTTGGGCAACCCGCCTTCACGCCAGAGCAGTCGATCGAGCATGGTTCTGAACGGGTTCCGTTTCAGCAAAACGATCAATGGCTGATCCTGCAATTCGTCAGCACGGATCACCGAGCGATTCGACCAGTCGTGGCTTTTCGGCATGGCGACAGCGAGGTTGGACCTCCGAAACGGGCGTTTGCGAACACCCCAATCGCCCTCCGGAACTTCCGCGACGCCGACATCTGCCTGGCCACTGGCAACAGTGCTTACAACGTCCACTGTTGTCAGAATATCGAGAGTGATGGTAATATTGGGATGCTGACGAGCGAATTGCCCGAGCACCTGCGGCATCAGGCAATGCCCGAGCGTGGGTGCCACAACGATCGACAAATGCTCTTTTTGAGGTTCGAGCCACCGAAATTCTTCAATACGAGCCAGAGACTCAAAAACATTTTCGGTCGCCGCATAAAGGCGCATGGCTTCTGCAGTGGGAACCAGCTGGGTACCCTGACGGGTAAAAAATATATGGCCTGATCGCTCTTCAAGCTGCGAAATCGTGCGGCTCACTGCCGGCTGAGATATGGCGAGATGGCGTGCCGCAGAAGTAACGCCGCGCTGGGAAATTACGGCCCGCAGCACCTCCAGATCCCGCACGCTTGCCCAACTGCCAGACCATCCGCCGCGCGGGGTGCGGTCGCCAGTCCTGTTGTCGGTAGTTTCCCTGCCGCTTTCGCCCTTGCTCATACCTCTTCTGGTAGTTCAAGCGGTGCAACAATGCGAGCAATGATGTCCGCCACCTCGCCGCGATAGTTGGCAGGATCGAGCAGGCCAGCCAGATCGAGACCGTCGGTCAAGTCTGCAAGGCCAGGGTGAGCAGCGACTTCGTCTGCGTAAGTAGTGCCGTTGGCTAAAGCGTTCGCAGTTGCTTCGTGCAGAATGTGATGCGCCTGGCCGCGACCCAAAACGCGCCCGAGTTCCATCATGACCGCTTCCGATGAAATCATACCGCCTGTTGCATCAAGGTTGCTGCGCATGCGCTCGACATCAGGGTGCACATGGGAGAGCAGTTCGGCGAGAGCGTTGATCGTGGACAATGCCAGCACGCAGAAGTCCGGCATGAGCACATCGGTTACGTTGGTCGCGGCAGCATCGCCTTCGTCCTGACGGACCATGGCTTCCAACACCATCTGGACTCGACCTCGCGTCATGCGAGCCATGGCAACGACCCGCTGCGCCTCGGAAGGGTTCCGCTTCTGCGCCATTGTCGAGCTGCCTACCCGCTCGGGATAATGGTCCTCGTAAACTTCGGCTATTTCGGTTCGCTGGAGAAATGAAAGATCGCTGGCGATTCGCTCTGCCGTCGCGGCAAGCGACGCCAGCGCCAGCATGACTTCGGCTTGGCGATCGAAGTCGGCACGCCCGCCCAAGTCCGGTGCTTGAAGGCCAAGTTCGTCAGCAAGCGCGACTTCAACCTCACGACCGCGCCCTGCCAGCGCCGCGTATGTTCCGACTGCTCCGCCCAGACGAGCAACAAATGCGTGTTGGGCGAGCGCGTCGAGCCGCATTGCATGCCTGTTCAGCTCTGCAAGCCAACCAGCTAGTTTGAAACCGAACGTAATCGGCAGCGCATGCTGCCCGTGCGTGCGCCCGGCCTGCAACGTGTCGGCATATTTCACAGCACCTTCGGCAAGCGTTCTGCGCGCTTTTCCCAGATGAGTCTGCGCAAGTTCCACCGATGCCTTCAATTGAAGCGCTTGCGCCATGTCGAAGATATTCTGCGTCGTGGCCCCCCAATGGAGCCAGCCCCCGTCTTCCTCTCCAGCAAGGTCTTCGAGACGATCCAGCACGGGAACAAGCGGATGCTGCGCCTTTGCAATCGCATTTGCCAGTTCGCCCAGATCGAAATTTGCTATCGAGCACACTTCACGAATACGTTCGGCGGCTTTTACCGGAATAACGCCAAGGTCAGCCTGGACCTTTGCCAGGCCAGCTTCGATTTCGAGCCATCTGGATAATGTTGCGCGATCGTCCCATAGTGCCACGCTTGCCCTGTCGAACCAGTAGACATTATAAAAACTTACCCCAATCATTCGGCTTTCCTCTGTTATCTATTCTTATTGCAGCTAATCGTCGCTGAATACAGGGCTGCGATGTAAGGGGTTTTCCTGGATCTTGTAGAACCGTCGCGCGTTATTTTGCGACACGGCCCCGCGCGCATCGTGCTGCCGCCAGTCCACCACCGGCTACCAAGAGTTTTCACACGCGTGCCCGCCTGTCCGACATCCTGCATTCCCTTATCGCACCGCCGTTCGATGACGGCCTGCCCATGTTTTAAGTCATAATCCTCAAGTTATGCAAGACATAATCTATATTGACACTCCTGCGGTCTTGTCGCAATGATGAGTCACTTAGTCATCAAAGACAAAAACAAGGCGCGGATAGCGCCGGTGAGAGGAGAGGATCACTTATGAGAATACACCAGAACAGGGGCCGTGCGGCATTCATCCGCGGAACGAGTCTAACATGTATCGCTTGGTTGGCTTGCATGCAGCCAGCACTTGCACAGGGCACTACAGCCGAGCCGGAAGCGATCGCTGAGCCAGATAAAACTGACGAAACCAGTGAGACTCCAAGTATCGTTGTCACTGGCACGCGCCTCGGGACGGGTTTCAGCGCACCCACGCCTATCACCGTGGCTTCGGCCGACGATCTTAAAGCGGCCGCGCCCAACAATCTCGCTGACGGATTGGCGCAACTGCCGCAGTTCGCGAGCAGCAATCGTACATCGGTGGGCGTGCCGTCGGTCGCGATCGGCACAACCGGTCAAAACCTCCTCAATCTGCGAGGAATCGGTTTCAACCGCAATCTGGTCCTTCTTGACGGACAGCGCATCGTCGCAACGAACCAGATTGGATCAGTGGATGCGAACGTCTTGCCTCAGGCTATTGTCAGTCGGGTTGAGACCGTCACCGGTGGTGCATCCGCTGCTTATGGCTCGGATGCTATATCAGGTGTCGTCAACTTCATACTCGATCGAAAGTTTGAAGGCATAAAGGCTGAAGCAAGTGCTGGTATCTCGACCTATGGCGACTTACCCACCTATCTGGGCCAGCTCAGCTTCGGCAAATCACTGATGGAAGGTCGCTTGAACATTGTTCTTAGCGGCGAGTATTTCAATCAAGACGGTCTGGACGGTAATCGCGCAACGGGTCGAGATTGGTATGATCGCCCCGTGGGCCGTATTGCCAATCCAAGTTTCAGCGCAACGCTCAACCCGAATACCGGACTGCCAGTCAACGGTCCGCGTTTCTTCCTTGCAAATGATATACGCAGTTCAGTCGGAGCGCCGGGAGGAGTAATCGTCGGCGCAGCCGGTGTGCTGACCACTGGCCCCTTAGCCAACACGCGCTTCCTGCCGGGCGGCGCGACCACAAGCTATAATCGAGGAACGCTGACCGGCTCCGCTTTTCAATCGGGCGGCGACGGGGGTAGGGTCAATGCGTCGCTGGTTCCTAACCAAGAGCGTTACAATGTTTTTGCAGGCATTAACTATGAGTTCTCCGATACATTGTCGATGCACGCTGATTTCATTCATGCGCGCACACACACGCTGCAGCGCGCCTTCACTGAACCTGAAACCGCTGCCGCACGCTTTACAATATTCCAGGATAACTTCTATCTGCCAGCCGCTGTGCGAGCGCAGATGGTCGCCCTCGGACTGCCGTCGATCGGGGTTGGGCGATATGAGACCGATTTCCCGCTGGTGGAACTGGAATATGATACCAAGCTCTACCGCAGCAGCCTCGGCTTCGACGGCAAGCTTGGCCGCTGGAACTGGGATGCCAACTACAGCTATGGCCGCACGGATCAGCGTGCAACAGAGGGCAACAATCCCATCAGCCGCAATCTCTACTCGGCCGCTGATGTCGTTGCCGACGCGAACGGCAATCCCATTTGCCGCATACGGACCCAGCCCGTACCGGCGGGCCTCAATGCCACGTTCGTCGCTCTGGATCAGGCATGTGTTCCGCTCAACATCTTCGGCGAAGGATCTCCGAGCGCGGCCGCAATCGACTACGTTCTCGGCGATACCTTTAAGGACCTGCGCCAGACGCAGCACAATATCGCAATCAATCTTCGAGGCGATTTAGGGGATAATTTGAAGTTTACCCAGACGCCGATCTCGCTCGCTGTCGGGGCAGAATATCGGGAAGACAAGGCAAAGCAGACGGCGGACGATCTTTCGCTTCTTACCAACAATTTTGCCGGTTTACGCGGCGCGCCTGCCGGGCAGAATAACCGCCAAGGTGCCTACCGTTTCTTCAATCCTCAACCTTTCAGCGGTTCCATCGAAGTTAAGGAGGCGTATGCCGAGATCGGTGTTCCGCTGATCGAAGATGGCATTTTCAGCCTGCTCGACGTCAACGCCGCGATCCGATACGCTGACTACAAGACGAGCGGGCTATCGCGGGCGATCGTCGGTGGCGCGTTGACCGCGCCCACGGCGACCGGCAGCAACTTCAATGCGACGACATGGAAGATCGGCGGCAACTTTGCACCTGTCGAGGATGTGCGCTTCCGCATCACTCGATCGCGCGATATCCGTTCTCCCAA
>CAZQBS010000088.1:0-8867 GCA_964591835.1 uncultured Sphingorhabdus sp.
ATAACTCATTGAAACGCCTGAGGACAGACCGTGTCGACCTGTGGCAAATCCACCGGCCCGATATATTGACCCACCCGCAGGAAATCGCGCGGGCGGTGGAGGATGCGGTGAACTCGGGCAAAATCCGAGCTTTCGGTGTGTCGAATTTTACGCAGGCGCAGATTGCCACGCTGGCGCATTTCAGCGCGGTACCGATTGTTTCGACGCAGCCCGAACTCTCTCCGCTGCGCATCGACCCGATCGAAAATGGCGAGCTCGACCAAGCGGTTGCGATGGATTTGGCAGTCCTCGCCTGGTCACCCCTGGGCGGAGGCCGCATCGGCGACCCCACAAACGAACGCGAACAGAATGTCGCCGCTGCGCTATCGGGCGTCGCCGCCGCGCACGGCGTATCGCGCACCGCCGCTGCCTATAGCTGGATCATGGCGCATCCGGCGCGCCCAATCCCCATCGTCGGTTCGCAAAACCCCGCGCGTATCGCCGAGGCCGCCGATGCCTTCAAAGTCGTATGGACCCGCGCTGACTGGTATAGCGTGCTGGTCGCTGCAAGAGGAGTAGCACTGCCATGAACCCCGTCGAAGTCTCTTGGTTCTCCGCCTTGTGCGACGATGACTATGAATTTCTGGGCGTGCCCGATCCTATGCTTGCCTCAAGCTGGGAGCATTGCCGCAATATCGTGCTCGCCGCCGAGAAGGGCGGCTTCGACAATATATTGCTGCCCTCGGGTTATCAGTTGGGCATCGACACTACCGTCTTTGCCAGTGCCATCGCCACGCTGACGAAGCGCATCCGCCTGCTGATGGCGGTTCGCATCGGTGAAACATGGCCCCCGCAACTGGCACGGCAAATCGCGACCCTCGACCGGATTGCGGGTGGCCGCCTGACGGTCAACATCATCTCTTCGGATATGCCCGGCGAGAAGATGGACAGCGAACCGCGATATGCGCGCACGGTCGAAGCCATGAAAATCCTGAAAGTCCTATTGAACGGGGAGCATCTGAACCATCAGGGCGAGCATTATCAATTCGATATCGACCCGCCGCGGGTTGGCACCATGAGCGGCAAATGCCCGCCGCTCTATTTCGGCGGAATGTCCCCAGCCGCGCGCCAGGCTGCCGCCGAGGGCTGCGACGTCTACCTGATGTGGCCCGAGACGGTTCAGGGCGCGAAGGATCTTATCGACGACATGACTTCGCGCGCCGCAAAATATGGACGCACGCTGAAATATGGCTTCCGCTCGCACGTCATCGTGCGCGAAACCGAAGCCGAAGCGCGCGAATATGCGACGCGCTTGCTGTCCAAACTCGACGCCAACACCGGCGATGCAATCCGCGCCAAGTCGCTCGACAGCAGCAGCACCGGCGTTGCGCGACAGGCAGAACTGCGCGAGGCGGCGGCTGGTAATGAGGGCTATATCGAGGACAATCTGTGGACCGGAATCGGGCGAGCGCGTTCAGGCTGCGGCGCGGCAATTGTCGGCGACCCCGATCAGGTACTAGCCAAGATCAACGCGTATCGCGCGGTTGGCATCGAGGCGTTCATCCTGTCGGGTTATCCGCACATCAATGAGTGCGACATGTTCGCGCGTTACGTGCTGCCGAGGTTGGAGCATGGCGGGCTGGCGGTTTGAGCGGAAAAAGCCCCCCTCCCGCTTGCGGGAGGGGTTAGGGCTTTTAGGGACTGTCCCAAGCGTAGCGCCGTGGAGCGCAGCGAAGCCAGCCCCTAAAAGTCAGCGCCCGACCTCCCGGGACAGTCCACTTCGCTTCGCTTGGGACAGTCCCCTTTTCGCTACTCCCCCAACCCCGCCATACGCTCGGCCTGATCCTCGGCGATCAGCGCATCGACCAGCTCCCCTAAACCGCCGCCTTCCAATATCTCCGGCAGCTTATGGAGTGTCAGGTTGATCCGGTGGTCGGTCACTCGGCCTTGCGGGAAATTATAGGTGCGGATTCGCTCCGACCGGTCGCCCGAGCCGACCATCGCCTTGCGCGCCTCGGCCTCGGCGCCTTGTGCTTCTTCGCGCTCCTTTTCGTACATCCGCGCGCGCAGCACCTGCATCGCTTTTTCTTTGTTCTTGTGCTGGCTACGCCCGTCCTGGCAGGTAACGACGATGCCCGTGGGCAAATGCGTAATCCGCACCGCGGAGTCGGTGGTGTTGACATGCTGTCCGCCTGCACCGGAGGCGCGGTAGACGTCAATTTTCAGGTCGCGGTCCTCGATGTGGATATCGACTTCGGTGGGTTCGGGCAGGACGGCAACTGTGGCCGCGCTGGTATGAATACGCCCGCCGCTTTCGGTCACCGGAACGCGCTGCACGCGGTGAACGCCGCTTTCGAACTTGAGTTTGGCAAACACACCGGTGCCTTTGATCGAGGCGACGATTTCCTTGAAGCCACCAACGTCCGAGGCGTTCAGTGAAATGGCTTCGACTTTCCACCCCTGCCCGGCCGCATAGCGCTCATACATGCGGAAAAGGTCGCCCGCGAACAAAGCGGCCTCGTCGCCGCCAGTGCCGGCCCTGATTTCGAGCATGGCGGGCCGGTCGTCGGCGCTGTCGCGCGGCAGCAAGGCGATGGCCAGACCCTGCTCCGCCTGCGCCAACAGCGCGCCGACCTCCATCAACTCCACGACCGCCATGTCGTGCAACTCGACGTCGCCGAACTCCTTGGTCATCGACTCCAGCGTCATGACCTCGGCGCGCAAGCGGCGGACATTGGCGGCAGCCCTGGCCACCGGCTCAAGCTCCGCATATTCGCGCGAAGCGGCGACAAACGCGTCCCCCTCCATTTGCCCCGAAGCCATCCGCGCCTCAAGCTCGGCAAACCGCGATTCTATCTGCGCGATACGGTGCGGGGAGATTTTCAAAGCGCGGTTCCCACCGCACACACTTCGCCATTCCATACCCCCATCTCGTCATTCCCGCGCAGGCGGGAATCCAACACCTGAGCTGGCGTGTTTGCGAAACGGTCAGGAGCTGGACCCCCGCCTTCGCGGGGGTGACGGGGTGGGGTTAGCTTGACGTAAGACATTACCGGTCGTCGCCACCTTCCATCTGTCGATAAGGCTCCGGTAGTCGTAGAGTTATGTCTAACAGTTGATCCAACGCCGGGTCGCTATCCAACTTGACGTTTGTCAAATGTAGCCGCCTGTCGGGGCGCTCATGCTCTCGAACATATAGGATTGCCGAAACGCCTATCTGCTTTGCCTTCTCGCTTTGCTTTTTTGAGTTGCCGCGAAACGAAGTAAAAACCTGTAAACCCGAACGCCTCAGATGTGTGGCAATGGTGTGAGCTTCAGATTGCATTTCGGGCTTGTCGGGGACGACCGCGATAAACCTTTCAAGCGGCCCTACTTCTCCAATCAACATCGCCAACCGCTCAATCCCCGCAGCCCAACCAACCGCCGGGGTTGCTGGCCCACCCAGATTCTCGATCAGCCCGTCATAACGTCCGCCGCCGAGCACCGTCCCCTGCGCACCCAGCCGGTCGGTGACGAACTCGAACGCGGTGTGGCGGTAATAATCGAGGCCGCGCACCAGCTTGGCATTGCGCTCCCATGCGACGCCTGCGGCATCCAGCCCCGCCGTCACGCTGCCGAAGAAGTCTAGTGCTTCGCCCGACAGATAATCGTCGATCACCGGTGCCGCGTGGCAGATGCCCCGATCATCGGGGTCTTTGCTGTCCAATATCCGCAACGGATTGCGTTCGAGCCGGGCAACGCTGTCCTGAGACAATGCATCCTTATGGTCGTTGAAATAGGCAATCAACGCCGCGCGCCACGCGTCGCGGCTTTGCGTGTCACCCAGCGTGTTGAGCTGGAGCGTCACGCCTTCATCTATGCCAAGTTCGCTCAACAGCTGGTCCGCCATTACCAGCAATTCGACATCGGCAGCCGGTTCCGCAGCGCCGATAATCTCTGCATCGATCTGGTGGAACTGGCGGTAGCGGCCCTTTTGCGGGCGCTCGTAGCGGAACAACGGCCCGTGCACCGACAGTTTCATCGGGGCATATTGTTGCCAGCCGTTGGTCAAATAGGCGCGCGCAATCCCGGCGGTAAATTCGGGCCGCAGCGTGATCGAATCCCCGCCGCGATCGTCGAATGTGTACATCTCCTTCGACACGACATCGGTCGCTTCGCCGAGCGAGCGCGCAAATACCGCAGTCGGCTCGATCACCGGCAATTGCAGTCCCTTGAAGCCGTACAACCGCCGCACACGCTCGAAGGTCGCAACGACATGCGCGAAGCGTTCTTCGGTTTCGCCGAACATATCCTGCGTGCCGCGCACCGCTTGCGGGGTTTGTATCTTTGCCATTGCGATGCGCCCTAGCGGCTTTTTTTACTTTGCGAAACAGCGAGAATTCACCTTGCCCGTGACACCAGCGCAGGCTGGTGCCCATCCCGCCTATCCGTTCAAGCCGACAGGCAAGATGGGCCCCAGCCAGCGCTGGGGCGACGGTAGTTGTTGTTGGTGGAATTGGGGTGGACCTGCTTGCCGCAGAGCCTAAAACGGCATCCCATGAAATCAACAAAAATGTCGCGCATCCTCGCCGCCTTCGCCCTTTCTTCCACTTTCTCCTCCGCTGCCTTCGCACAAAGCGCGCCGCAGCCGGTGCCGATCATCGACCGCGTCCCCGAACCCGAAGACCGGCCTTTCACCGCCCCAATGAAGCTCGAAGTCGATGCCACCGACATCGCCCGCGCCATTTTCCGCGTTAAACAGACCATTCCGGTCGAGACGGGCAGACCGCTGATCCTGCTTTATCCGCAATGGCTGCCTGGCAAGCACGGCCCGCGCGGGGCGCTGGCGGAGATGACCGGCCTCAAAATCCGCTCGAACGGCAAGCTGCTCGAATGGACGCGCGATCCGGTGGAGGTTTATGCCTTCCACGTCGATACCCCCGTCGGCACGAAATCGGTCGATGTCGAATTCCAGTTCACTTCGCCCGTGCAAGGCAGCGAAGGCCGCATTGTCGTGACCCCGGCGATGATGAACATCCAGTGGGAACAGGTCGCGCTTTACCCTGCAGGCCATTTCACCCGCGCGATTCTGGTGCAGCCGTCGATCACCTTGCCAAAGGGCTGGACCGGCGTCGCCGCATTGGACGGTGCAAAGGCCACCGGCAACCGCATCGACTACGGCGTGACCAGTTTCGAGACATTGGTCGACAGCCCGATGTTCGCCGGACCGCATTACCGCAAATGGGATCTGGGCAACAAGGTCACGCTCAACGTCTGGGCCGACGAGGCGAAGTTTCTGGACGCCAAGCCCGAACAGATCGAAGCGCACCGCGCGCTGATCGATGAGGCGGTCATCCTATTCGGCTCGAAACATTTCGACCGCTATGAATTCCTCCTCGGGCTGACCGAAGAACTGGGCGGGATCGGCCTCGAACATCACCGTTCTTCCGAGAACACCCGCGAGACCGATTATTTCACCGAATGGGCCGAAAACGGTTCCGAACGCGGGCTGTTGCCGCACGAACTGACTCATAGCTGGAACGGCAAGTTCCGCCGCCCCGATACGATGTGGACGCCTAATTATTCAACGCCGATGCGCGACAACCTACTGTGGGTCTATGAAGGCCAGACCAGTTACTGGGATCAGGTTCTGGCCGCACGATCGGGGTTGCAATCGAAGGAAATGGTGCTCGCGGAATTTGCCAAGCACGCCGGTTTCTATGCCGAGCAACCGGGCCGAGACTGGCGCAGTGTGGAAGACACCACACACGACCCGATTTTTGGCGCCCGCAAGGCAAAGCCGTTCGCGTCGCAAGCGCGCGGTGAGGATTATTATAACGAAGGCTCGCTCGTCTGGCTCGCCGCCGATATGACGATCCGCGAACTGTCAGGCGGCAGCAAGTCGCTCGACGATTTCGCCAAGGCGTTTTTCGGCGCGCGCGATGCCGATTGGGGCGTGCTGACCTATGATTTCGATGAGGTCGTTCGGACGTTGAACGCAGTGCAGCCCTATGACTGGGCGCAGTTCCTCGACACGAAGCTGCGCCAGCCCGGCCAGCCTGCGCCGCTGACGGGGATTGAAAAGGGCGGCTACAGGCTGGTCTGGAAGGAAGAACCCAATATCTTCGACAAAGAGATCATGAAGGAGGGCAGCAACGTCAACCTGACCCATTCGCTCGGGCTGACCATCGACAAGGATGCCAAGGTAACGTCGGTGTTCTGGAACAGTCCCGCGTTCAAGGCGGATATCGTCAATGGCGCAAAGATCGTCGCGGTCGGCGGTATCGCTTACACCAAGGATCGCCTGACCGACGCGGTCACCGCTGCGAAAGACGGCAAGACGCCCGTCCGTTTGCTGGTCGAGCGCAACAAAAGATACGAGCAAATAGACATCGCTTATTCAGGCGGGCTTCGCTATCCGCACCTCGAACCGACCGGCAGCGGCGAGACGGCGATAGACCGCCTGCTAGCACCGCGCAGGAATTAAACCGAAGGAAGCATTCTCCCATGCGTATCGACCTTATCCCGGCCGGCGACGATGTCCCCGAAAGCCTCAACGTCCTGATCGAAGTCCCCATCGGTGGCGAGCCGGTGAAATACGAGTTCGACAAGGCAAGCGGAGCGCTGTTCGTCGACAGGTTCCTGCACACACCGATGCGCTATCCGGCCAATTACGGCTTCGTCCCTCACACGCTGGGTGAGGATGGCGACCCGCTGGATGCGCTCGTCGTCGCGCGTTCGCCCATCGTCGCGGGCGCGGTGGTCAAATGCCGCCCCATTGGCGTGCTGATGATGGAAGATGACGCTGGCGGCGACGAGAAACTGCTGTGTGTGCCGGTCAACAAGACTTTCCCTTATTATGCCGATGTTGTGACCTATAAGGACATGCCGCCGATCGTGCTCCAGCAGATCGAGCATTTCTTCACGCATTACAAAGACCTCGAACCCGGCAAATGGGCCAAGCTCAACGGCTGGGGCGACGAGAAAGACGCCAAGCGCATCATATTGGAATGCGTCGAGCGGGCGAAGGAACACGGCGTATGAAGCGGTTGGTTACGGTCGCATCGGTGCTCGCGCTGTCGGCCTGCGCCACGCCCGAAACACGCGTGCGCACAGCGCTCACCGATGCCGGGCTTTCGCAGCCCATCGCCGCCTGTATGGCCGACCGGATGGTTGACCGGCTGTCGCTGATCCAGCTTAACAGGCTAAGCGGCCTCAAGAAATTGCGCGACAAGGATGTGCGCAAATTGAGCATCGACGAGTTCTTGCGCCGGACAAGGTCGCTTCAAGACCCCGAGATATTGAGCGTGGTTACCTCGTCGGGTTTGATTTGCGCGGTTAAGGCTTAAAGCAGCCGAGCCAACGCCGACAGCCAGCCGCCGTCCACCTTCGGCGCGGTCACCGCGCTTTCGAAATCCCCGCATTCCAGACACCGCGCCTGCGCACCCTTGACGCTGGTCAGCATATCGAGGTCCGCCGCGATCCGCGCCACGAATAGCTGCTGCTGCCACGCGGCATGGGCGAAAATATCCATCGGCGCAGCGACCGAAGCGCGCTTCGGCATTAGCCCGCCAAGCAGAGTCCCGGCAAAACTGGACTGTGGTTCGATATAGACCGGGTGCCAATCATCTGCCTTCAAACCGGCGCGTTTCGCAGCCTCGGCCAGCGCCTCGTCGAGCCCGCCGTAGCGGTCGACCAATCCAATCTGACGCGCGGTACCGCCAGCCCAAACGCGGCCTTGCGCTATCGCATCGACCGCTTCGGGTGTCTTCTTGCGCGAGGTCGCAACACGCGTCACAAAATCGCGGTAGCCATTCTCGACCGCACTCTGGGCGACGCGGTCGAATTCGGGACTGAACCCGCCAAGGATATCGGGCTCACCCGATAAAGGCGTGGTCTTCACCCCGTCGGCGTTGACCCCGATCTTCGCCAGCCCCGCCTCGGCACTCGGGATTACCCCGAAGATGCCGATCGAGCCGGTAATCGTCGCGGGTTCCGCAAAAATCACGTCGGCAGGGAGCGAAATCCAGTAACCGCCGCTCGCCGCCAGATTGGCCATCGACACGACCACCGGAATTTTTTTGCGCTTAGCCGCAGCAATCGCCAGCCGGATCTTCTCCGATGCCAGCACCGAACCCCCGGGCGAATCCACCCGAACCACCAAAGCCTTCAAATTCTTCTGGTCGAGCGCTTCGTAAATCAGCTTGGATACGGTGTCGCCAGCCGCGCTTCCCGGCCCCCCTTCGCCATCGACGATCGTGCCGGCAATCGTCACCACGCCAATGGCCTCGCCGCCGCTTGGCTCGCTATCGCTAGCGAGCAACGCGTCCATCCGGGTCGAAGCGAACTCGCCGGTTTTCTTGCCCGGCGCTTCGCCATATTTACCCGCGAGAAATTTGCCGAAGGCCGTACGGTCGCCCAGCTTGTCTACCATCTTAGTAGACAGCGCCAGCGCCGACAGATTGCCCTTGGCACCCTCGACGCTACCCGCCGGATCGCTCAGCAGTTGCTCGAATTGCGCCTGGGGTCGCGCCTTGGCGACCTCGGCCTTCCAGTTGTCCCAAATTTCACCGTAGAGCGCCGTCATCGCCGCCGCCGCTTCGGCGGATTGATCGGACCGCATATAAGGCTCAACGGCGCTTTTGTAGGTGCCAACCCGGTAGATATTGGCCTTCACACCGAGCTTGTCGAGCAGCCCCTTATAATAAGGCCGCGACCCGCCGGGCCCGGTGAGGATCGCACCGCCAAGCGGGTCCATCCAGATTTGCGTGGCATGGGCGGCAAGCTGGTAACCGTCGTCGGTATAAGCGGTGGCAAAGGCATAGACCGGCTTGCCCGCTTTGCGGACTGCGTCGAGACCATCGCCAATCGCCGACAGACTGACCTGCCCCCCGCCCATGAATTGGTCC
>CAZQBS010000089.1:0-8656 GCA_964591835.1 uncultured Sphingorhabdus sp.
AGCTTGTCGAAGGGCAGGTTATGCAAACTGGGCTTCGACAGGCTCAGCCCGAACGGGTGTTTATAGGGTTCTCCGCGTTCTCTGCGGCCTCTGCGTGAACCCAAAAAATCTTACTTCATCAATTCAACCTGCTCGAAGTCCAGCTCCACCGGCGTAGCCCGCCCGAAGATCGAGACCGACACCTTGACACGGTTCTTTTCGAAGTCGAGTTCTTCGACCGCGCCATTGAAGCTGGCGAACGGACCGTCGAGTACCTTGACCTGGTCGCCGATTTCGTAATCGACCGACACGCGCTTTTTGGGTGCGGCGGCGAGTTCTTCCTTGGTGTTCAGAATGCGTGCGGCTTCGGCTTCGCTGATTGGCTGCGGCTTGCCCATCGCGCCCAGAAACCCGGTGACCTTCGGCGTATTCTTGACGACGTGATAGACATCGTCGGTCATGCTCAGCTTGGCGAGGACATAGCCGGGGAAGAATTTGCGCTCGGCCTTGATCTTCTTGCCGCGGCGAACCTCGGTGACCTGTTCGGTCGGCACTTCGACCGCTTCGACAAGCGCCGACAGCCCGAGCCGTTCGGCCTCGGAAATGATCTGGTCGCGGACCTTGTTTTCAAAGCCCGAATAAGCGTGAATGATGTACCAGCGTGCCATAAATCTCTTCTGCTTCTGCCCGTTGCGCCTTAATTGGCGAGTTCGAGCAGCCCCTTCACAATTGCGGCAAAGACCGCGTCGACGCCGAGGAAAAAGATGGCGAGGATGACCGTCATGATCAGCACCATGATCGCGGTCTGCACGGTTTCCTTGCGGGTCGGCCATACGACCTTGCCGATTTCGGTCCGCACCTGACGGATGAATTCACCCGGGCTTGTCTTTGCCATATTCTTTAGTCCTAAGCTTGCTCTTCCGAAGGTAGCCGCCAGCGCTCCGACCGGCGGGTCGAGAGCGATATAGGTTCCGATTTCGGAAAGACTAGGCCTTTAGCGATGGATTCGGAAGGGCGCAAGTGGGATTGGCGGCTGGCGGAACCCTCCGCCGCTCAGGCTTGTTGTGCTCCCAACAAAAGGGGGACCATATGTCGGCAACAATAAAGCGCGATTTGCGGACGGGGCGACCGGTTTGGCTGGAGCGGCGGTTGCCTGCAATTACTGCCAAGGCTTTGACGCGTGCGGTGTCGTGCGACGTGCTGGTGGTCGGGGCTGGCATATCGGGGGCGATCATCGCCGAAGCGCTCAGCGATGCCGGACTTGATGTCGTCATCGCCGACCGGCGCGGGGCGGTTCAGGGGTCTACTGCGGCTTCGACCGCCTTGCTGCAATATGAGATCGACACGCCGCTTTCGGTTTTGTCCGAACGCATCGGGCGTGAGCGGGCGGAGCGGTTGTGGCGGCGGTCACGGTTGGCCGTGGATGCGCTTCGTGAGCGGACTCGGGCGCTTGGTATCAAGGCCGAACAGGCGACGCGCGATACGCTCTATCTGTCCGGCAATGTGCTCGATGCGGCCGGACTCGAGGCTGAATCCGAAGCGAGGCGGCGGGCCGGGTTCGAGGTGAGTTTCCTGAAATCGGCAGCAGTGTTGGAGCAATATGGCATCAAAGGCCGCTCGGCGATTGTCGGGCGCGACAATTATATGGCCGATCCACGGTTGCTGGCGGCGGGATATCTCAATGCGGCGATCGGGCGCGGGGCGCGGCTTTATGCGCCGGTAGAGGTGGCCGATATCGAAGCGAACAAGTCGGGCGTGATCGCATCGACCACGGAAGGAGCGGAAATCCGGTGTAAATCGCTTGTATATGCAACGGGCTATGAAATGCCCAAGGGTGTGCCGCGAAAGGGCAACGCGATCATTTCTACGTGGGTCATTGCGACCAAGCCGCAACCGCGCAAAATATGGCCGACGGGGTGCATTATTTGGGAGGCCGCCGATCCATATCTGTATATTCGCACGACGCCCGAGGGTCATGTCATCTGCGGCGGCGAGGACGCGGAAATTGCCGATGACGATGCGCGCGACGCATTGAACGAGGCGAAGACTGCGACGTTGGTCAGGAAGCTCGGCAAGTTGCTACCGATGATCGACGCCATCGCCGACTATAGCTGGAGCGGCAGTTTCGGCGATTCTAAAACCGGCACCCCGACCATCGGCCCGGTTCCAAGAATGCCGAACTGCTACGCCGCGATGGGTTATGGCGGCAACGGAATCACCTTTTCGATGATGGCGGGACAGATGTTGCGCGCGATGATTACCGGAACCGGCGATCCTGATAGCGACCTGGTGTCTTTCGGGCGGAGATTTTGAAAAAATGGCAGGCCGGATTTCTCCGGCCTGCCAAGTTGGGTGGTTCGTGTAATTACTTTTCTTTGGTGTTGTTATTCCGCTCACGGGCACCACCCGCCGAACGCTGACGCCCCGCCGGCTGTGCGCTTTCGCTCGCCGTTGGCGTTGCCGCAGCTTGGCTTGCCGGTGCCGATTCCTGCTCCTTGGCAGCTGATTTCAGTTCGCCTTTGGTCATGCCCGTTACCAGCGCTTCGCCCGAGCCGGAGAAATTCGCAGCGGGCAGGGTAGCCACGCGGTTGCCAACTTCGACGGTGACGGCCTCGACCACGCCGCGCTTTGTCTGGCGAACCTCCTGGACATAGCCGATGACACGGCCACGGGCGTCTTCGATGGGCATTCCGGGTTCGATGGCGAACATGCCGTTGCCGCTGGCTGCAGCCGAACCCGAGGCGGCAAGTTGGCCGAGGCTACCTTGCGCCATTCCGTCTGCCATGCCGCTTCCACTGCCGCTGATCGAGCCGAGGCCCGATGCCGAACCGGCGGCGCTGTTAGCGGCGCCGCGGGCCTGACCTACTGCCGAAGCGGTTGTGCCGCGCGCGCTGTCGACAACGCCGCGTCCGCGTGCGACTGCGTCCTGTCCGGTGCCACGCACGAAATCGGTGCCGACAAGCTGGGCATCGACGCTGCCGCTTTTCGACGCATTAGCCGAGCCGCTTGAGGTGCCGTTGACAGTGCGGTCTAATACCGTAGTGCCGCCGGTGACAGAGCCGTTGCTGCTGCCCTGAGCCGAACCTGACCCACGAACGCGACCCGATTTGCGGTCGACCTGTTTTTCGCCCTGGATGGAACCGGTGCTGCTGCCGGTAACGGTGCCGGTGGTGCGCTCTATGCTGCCGCCAAGTCCGCCGGTCAGACCGCCGCCGAGGCCTCCGCCAAGGCCGCCACCGCCACCCAAAAGCTGGGCCGATGCGGGCGAGGTTGTGGCAAATGCCAGCGCAATCGCCGGAATGACCGAATATATGATACGATTTTTCATCTTCGTTCTCCTTCTTTGCATGGGCAATATTGCCTGCATGTCGGGACAACGACGGGGGGTTGGGATTTCATCCCGAAAAAATGCAAATATAAAAATCGAAGTGCAAAATTATGGCCGGCCTTTAGGCGGGAGAGGCGGGAGAGGCCAGTTTCTACCTGACCCCCAAAGCATAGATAAACACCTCATTGCCCTCTTGCCTCTTTTACAATCTTATCTACCGCATTTCCCGCAAACCAGCCCGTGGCCATAAACCTCGTCATGGCCCTTTTTGCCGAGATCGGCCGCTTCGGCCATCAGTTTGCGGACGGCGGATTCGACTGCCGCCTTCGACTGGCGCGGGTAGAAAGTGGAGAGGCGCGCCGCGACCAAGGGTGCGGCGAACGATGTTCCGCGCACCCGGCCCTTCTTCCTTGCACCCACCGCGCTGACGATGTCGGCACCGGGCGCTGCGAAATCGGTGTGTGCGGCGCGGCCTGCTTCGGGGAGCGCGCGGTTGCGGCCATCGACCCCCGTGACGGCGAGTACACCGGGATAGGACGCGGGGTAAGCAGGCGGCGCCGCTGGGCCGTCATTGCCCACCGCCGCGACGATGATCATGCCCTTGCGCTGGGCGGCCGCCACCGCGCTTTTGAGCAGCGCGTTGTGCGGGCCGACAAGGCTAATCGTAACCACAGACACACCGCGCGCCGCTAGCCATCCGAGCCCGCCGGCGATTGCGCTCGCGTTGCCGCCCGCCTTGTCTGTGCCGTAAACATCGGCGGCGAGAAGCGATGCGCCGGGGCGTGCTCCCCTGATGTCGCCATTGCCGATCATCAGCGCTGCGACCGAGGTGCCGTGGCTGCTGGCGGCAGGTGCGCCTTTGGCAAAGCCATTTTGCTCTACGCGACCACTGACGGACGGATGGTCGGCCACGCCGCCGTCGATGATGCCGAGCGAGGGGTTTGAGCTGGCGCCGGCTGCAAGCGTCGCCGAAAGCGCGGGCATGGGGCTGGAACTGCCCTGAAAATAGATATGGTCGGCGTCGATCTCCGCGTCGGGCAGCACGGCGCGCAATTTCTTCTCCGCCTCGGTCAGCGACATTTTGGCGGGCGTGGCGAAACGGGCATAGGACAGGTCGAGGCTGTCTATCTCGTCGCGCGATAGTAGCCGGAAGCCTTGCGCCTGTGCCGCTTTAATCCCGTCATTGCTGACGCCAGTCGCGACCAGCTCGCCGCGCACAGCGGGGTTGCGGTTCTCGTCGAAATCGACGGCTGCGCGATTGGCGCGGACGAAACGGGCAAGGCGGTCGACCCGCGCCGCTTCGAGCGTTCGGCCGAGGCTTTCCAGCGCTCGTCCAGTCAGCGGCAAATCGACTGACAATTCAGGCAAGCCCACACGCGGCAATCCGCCGGCGGGCAAGGCAAGCTGCGCCATCGCCGCTGCGGAGAGCAGCGTTAACGCAATTGCGGGGACGATACCGTACTTCATAGACTTGCTTTCTTACGTCTTCGATGCAAGCTGCATCAATAATTTTCGAGGGGTCGGGGATTAAACGAACAACCGCCGTCGTTTCATCCATGTAAGGCACAAAGGAATTGAATGGCCTTTGAACAGGAACTGCTTGCGCTATTGCCGCGATTGCGCCGGTTTGCGCGTGGCCTGACTCATCATCCCGCAGACGCGGATGACCTGTGTCAGGCGGCGATCGAACGCGCTCTGAAGTCGCGGGAGCAGTGGCAGGACGGAACAAGACTGGATAGCTGGATGTACAGGATTACGCGTAATATCTGGATCGACAACCGGCGTGCTTCGGCGCGGCGCGGTGTCCATGGCGACATCGACGACGGCGTGATGCAAATTGCCGATGACAGCCATGTGCGCATGGAGGCGTCGATGGAGCTGAACGATGTCGACAAGGCAATGGCGCGGCTACCCGACGAGCAGCGCGAGGCAGTGATTCTCGTGCTGGTCGAGGGCTATGCCTATAAAGAGGCCGCCGCGATCCTGGAGGTGCCGGTCGGCACGCTGACATCGCGGCTGGTGCGCGGACGCGAGGCGCTGGTGCGCGAACTGGGAGAAGCGGCATGATTTATGACCGCGCGACGATAGCGGCCTTTGTCGATGGCGAACTTGATTTGGTGAGCGCCAAGCGGATCGAAAAGGCGATGGAAACAGATGCTGGCCTTGCGCACGAGATCAAGCAGGAGCGGGCCTTGCGATCTCGGCTGGCCGGGCATTATTCACCCGTGCTTGACGAGGTTTTGCCCGATCGGCTGACCGCTTTGCTGTCGGGCAGTGTCGATAGCAGCCTTGAGGATCGCCGCGCCGCGAGGACCGCGCGCTGGTATCAACCCTCGGTAATGCAATGGGGCGCGATGGCCGCTTCGCTTGTTGTCGGTCTGATGATCGGCGGCACCGCGCTCAACCGCGATGCAGGATATGTGCGTGATGACGGTGGACAGGTGGTCGCGTCTGGCGCGTTGGCAGATGCGCTTAATACGCAGCTTGCATCGAACCAGCCTGCGAACGCTACGGTCCGTATCGGTACGAGCTTTGCCGCAAAGGGCGGTGGTTACTGCCGGACGTTCGAGAGCGCATCGCTCGACGGAATTGCCTGTGCCGAAGGGGATGACTGGAAATTGCGGCAGACGCTCTCGGGCGATGGCGCGTCGGAATATAGGCAGGCGTCGGCTGGCGCTTTGGCCGAGGCAGCGGCGGCGATGATGGCGGGGGAGCCGCTGGATGCGGCTGGAGAAAGGGCTGCTAAGGCGAAGAGTTGGAAGTAATTCCTCCCAATGTCGGGGAGGAATAAAAAAGGCGGGAGCCGAAGCTCCCGCCAATCCGGTTGGCTTTTCAAGGGAGGAGGGGTCAGCCAACCGTGACGCGACCGGCCCTGTAGCCGCGTTCGCGCATTTCTTTCACATAATCCTTGTCGGCATCGACCAGCTCGTGATGATATTCTTCCCAGGCATCGCGCTGATCCTCGGCATCGGTCGAGTGCTTCAGATCGCTGCCCAGTTCCTGCTCGGCCTCGCGCACGTCGGCGAGATAGGCATACCACGGCGAGTTATAAATACCGGCAATCGGTTCGCTCCGGATTTCGGTGTGGTCGTCGGCGCTGTCGGCAAACGGCACCGCGTGGCCCGATGCCGAAACAAGGACTGTGGCGACGAGCAATATGGATTTGGCAAATTTGGTCATTTCATGTCTCCTTGAACCTGATGGTGCTTGGGAAACGACGGCGGCGTGCGCTTTCATCCAACAATCTCGAAATTTTTTCGGCGTTGATATGCGCCGCGCATCGGCTATCCAGACCGGACGCAATTTTAGAACAGGAATTCCCATGCCATCCGGTCTCGCCGCCCTCCTCGACGATGTCGCCACCATTGCCAAAATCGCAGCATCATCGGTCGACGATGTTGCCTTGGCAGCCGGCAAGGCGAGCACGAAGGCGGCAGGTGTCGTCATCGACGATACAGCGGTAACGCCCCAATATGTAACCGGCTTCACCCCTGATCGCGAGTTGCCGATCATCTGGCGCATCGCCAAGGGGTCGCTCAAAAACAAGCTGCTCTTCATCCTGCCAGCCGCGTTATTGCTCAGCGCCTTCCTGCCGTGGGCAATCACGCCGATATTGATGATCGGAGCGTCCTATCTCTGCTTCGAGGGTGCGGAGAAAGTGCTGGAGAAATTCGCCGACGCAACCGATGGAAAAGAGGAATCGCTGGCCGAAGAAGTCGCCGAACTGACCAGCGCCGAGCATGAAGAAAAAATGACCGCCGGCGCCATCCGCACCGATTTCATCCTTTCCGCCGAAATCATGGCGATTGCACTGAAAGATGTGGCCGCTGACATTCCCTCGATCTGGGGGCAGGCGGGGGCTTTGATCGTAGTGGCGATCGGAATCACATTGGCGGTTTACGGGGTTGTTGGTCTGATCGTGAAGATGGACGATATCGGCCTCCACATGGCGCAGCGTAAGAATGGCGGATCGCAAGCCATCGGTCGTGGCATGGTGCTGGCGATGCCGAAGCTGCTTGCATTTCTGTCAACCGTCGGCACGGCAGCAATGCTATGGGTCGGCGGACAGATTATTTTGCACGGCTTCCATATTTATCCCGGCGAATTGGTCGGGATAACCGGCGGCGTGCTTGGTTGGGTTGCCGATGCAGCCTTATGCGGGGTTTTTGGTTTAGTTGTCGGCGCTGTCATCGTGTGGGTGCATCACAAGGTTGCGCATCGGAAGGCGCGCGGACGTTTGTGACTTTTGGGGACTGTCCCAAGCGAAGCGCCGTGGAGCGCAGCGAAGCAAGCCCCTAAAAGTTAGCGCCCGCCCCCTTGCGGGGACAGTCCACTTCGCTGTGCTCGGGACAGTCCTCTACCGCTTCATTCCGCCAAAACCCTCGCAGGGTGCATCCCGTCGACATAGCCCATGAAGGGCGGGTGGATTGAATATCCGATAAGCTCGCGTGCGCGTGCGGGCAGGGTTGCCGCGATGGCTGGCGGCACCGCAAGCAGCATATTTTCGAGCTGCCGTGTCCAGCCGGGGCAATATTGCGGGGTGATAATCATCCGCGCTTTGTCCGACCGGTTCGCCCCGCCGCGATGCCACAATGTGCCTTTGGCCAGCATCAGCGACCCCGGTTTCATCGTCACCTTGATGCTGTCCACCCGCGCCCCGGGGTCGTGCGGGCCAGAATCGAGGGATTGGGCGTTGAATTCGGTTGTGGTGAAGCTGGTGACATTGCTCGAACCGGGCAGCTCGTTTTCCGGCCAGACATGGCTGCCGGGAATGATCTCGGTCGCGCCGTTCTCCTCGGTCGTTTCGTCGATTGCCCAGAAGGCGCTGACGCCGAGCGACTGGCGCGGGCGCGGGAGGCGGTAGTGGCCGTCGTCATAATGCCACGGCTGGACGGTTTCGCCCGGATGCAGATTGATCGCGAGGCAAGCAGAGAGCAGGCATTCGCGGCCCAGATCGGCCTCGGCAAAGGCCAGCGCCAGCGGGTGGCAGGCGAGGTCCGCAAATATCTGCCCCTTGGCGAGCATGGCGTAGACGCGGTTCGTCCTGAGTCCTTCGAAATCGTTGCGACCCGCGATATCGTCGGCAAGATAGGGTTCGAGCGCAGTGCGCAGGCCGTCCAGCATCATTGTATCGAGAACCGACTCGAACAGCACATAACCGTTGCGGTCGAATTCGTCGCGCTTGCCCGCAAAAGCCGTAGCGTCATCAAGCACCCGCTGCCAGTCGGCCACCATCGCGTCTTCTCCTATGCAGAGAAGGGTCGCGCGCGGCGGTCAGATTGTCAAGAAAATGGCAGGAGTTGGGGGACTCGAACCCACGACCCTCGGTTTTGGAGACCGATGCTCTAC
>CAZQBS010000090.1:0-2367 GCA_964591835.1 uncultured Sphingorhabdus sp.
TGCCGCCGTCGGCCTGTTTGACCATGACGACCGATTCCTTGCCGAAATTGTGGCGGACGAAATCGCCTTCCTCTTCCAGCTCGGCGGTGACCGCGCCCAGATGCCAGATACGCGGCCAGAGAAGCGCGTCCTCCTTCGCCATCCATTCTTTGGAGATATAGCGGTCGGCGGTGATCGTATCGCCGCGCACCGGCTGGTCGAAGCCGGCGGCATAGCGCGACGGGGGCGAAATTGCGTTCATTTGGTGTTTAAACCTCTCTCAAACCGGCCAGTCTCTCGTCTGGCTGAAATCCTCTCCGCCCCGCTTGCCGACCGGCACCATCGGATTCTGTTCAAAGAATGAATCGGATGCTGGGTCAGTGCGCGCCCAGTCGACAATCTCTTTTCGCTTGCTGATGCGCCACTCGCCATTGTTGCAGGTGTAGAGGTCGATATAGCGTCCCGCGACCGACAGGTCCTTGGGCTCGCCATTCTCGTTGATCCGGTGCCAGGCGTAGAAATAAACCTCCCCATCGGCTTCTTGTCCGCGCATTTCGATGCGTACCTGCCCGATAATGTGCTGGCTGGACCCAAGCTCGGCAAGGAAGCCTTGAGCAAAATCCACAAATTCCTGCGCAGTGCCATTCATCAGGCCGCAATCGACCCATGCATCTTTGTGAAATGCTGAAATGTGCAGGTCGGGATCAAGCCGGTCCTGCCCGCGCATGTACCGCTGGATCGCGTCGGTAATGTCACGGCGGGCGCACAAATCGCGTATTTCGGCTTCGAGATCAAATCCCATCACACAGTCTCCCCATTGTCGATCACGATATTGGTGCCGGTGATATGCCTCCCGTCGTCGCTGGCGAGATAGAGCACCATATTGGCGATATCGATTGGCTTGCCCATGCCGAGATTGTTGATCTGGTCGAGCCCCGCGCTGTCCACTGGCAATTGCGCCAGCGCCTGCGCAGTCATCGGTGTCACAATCCCGCCCGGGGCAATGGAGTTTACCCGGATGCCATATTTCTGTTCCTGACAATGGATCGCGATGCTGCGCGTCATCCCGATAATCCCGGCCTTGGCGGCGGAATAAGCAGGTATGGAACTGATGCCCTTCAATCCCGCAACAGAGGCCATGTTGATAATCGCCCCGCCGCCGCCTTTGGCCATATGCGCAATAGCGGCGCGGCAGCCAAGAAAGGTGGCGTCGAGCATCACTTCGGTCTGCAGTTTGAAATCGTTGTAGGACAGATCTTCGACGGTGCCGAACTTGACCAGCCCTGCATTGTTGACCAGCACATCGAGCCGCCCGAACGCCTTGACCGTCTCCGCCACGACCTCGGTCCAACGCGCCTCGTCGCGGACGTCATGGTGGAGATAGATGCAGCCCGGAATCTCCGCAGCGACTTGTACGCCGAGGTCATCCTGCACATCTGAGATGACGACCTTCGCCCCCTCGCGCGCCAGCACCCTTGCATCTTCGGCCCCAAGCCCCGATGCCCCGCCGGTAATCAGCGCGACCTTGTGATCCATTTTACCCATCAACAGGCTCCTTCATTGGGTTTCGAGGCATTCGATGCCTTCCGGAAAGGCAAACCAGCCTTGCGCGCTGCTTTTCCAATAATGTACCGTCGGCTGGAGATCGGCTGTTTCGTCCAGCGTTCCAGCCTTGATGAAAATAATACCCTGAACCTCAGCTGCAGGCGTATCGGTGACGACCGGCGATCCGCAACGTCCACAAAATTTGCGGTAAACCGGCTGTCCGCTAAATCCCTGATCCTTATAGGTGGTGAGTTCACCGCTCAACCGCAGGCTATCGCGCCGTATGACGCCAACCACCGATAGGGCAGAGCCAGCCTGCTTCTGGCAATTCCTGCAGTGGCAGGTAACCGTGGCCAGCGGCGGCCAGTCAGCCTCGTAGCGGACGGAGCCGCACAAGCATCCGCCTGAGCGGGTGGTGGTCAACTGTCCCACTCTAGCACCAGCCGGTTGACCTGCGCGACGATTCCGCCCGAGATATTGGTGTCTGCGTCCGCAGCCACACAAAAATCGGGGATGCGTTTCAGCCATTCCTGAATTGTGATTGCCACCTCGGCGCGGGCCAGCTCCTGCCCGGGGCACATATGCGGGCCGCTGCCAAAGCCTGAATGACGCGCGCGGCTACGGGCGAAATCAACACGCATAGGGTCGGGGTTGATCTTGTCGTCCAGCCCGTGAACCTGCGTTGGAATACAGACCATTTCGCCGGCCTTCATTGAAATACCGCGATAATCGATGTCATTCCTGACCGTGCGCGCGATCACGACCAGCCCGAAACGCCGGAACAGTTCATGCACCGCCGACGGAATTGCGTCGGGGTTGGCCGCCAGTACCCGCCGTGCTTCG
>CAZQBS010000090.1:2377-4140 GCA_964591835.1 uncultured Sphingorhabdus sp.
CGCGCCAGATATAGCAGAACGAAGCTCAAAAAATTGACCACGGTATCTACGCCCGCGATCAGCACCTGCGTTACAAGTGACAGCGCCTCTTCGTCATTCAACTGCCGCCCGTTCATGTCGGCGGTGACGATATGGCTGATCAGGTCATCGCCGGGCGCGTCGCGGCGCGCGGCGATAATCGGCCCGACATGGTCGAAAAATGCCTGCCGCGCCTCGGCAAAAGACATCACAGGTTCGGGCCTTGTCATGCTTTCGGCCCACAGCTTGATCTTGGGCGCGTCCGACATTGGCAGCCCGACAATCCCCATGAAGATTCGGATCGGGAAAACTTCCGCATATTCTGCCGTAAAATCGCAGCGGCCGTTGCTGACGAAACCGTCGATCAGTTCGGCAGCGGTTGACCGCAAATGGTCCTGAAGCCCACGGATGGCGGACGGCGCGAGCTGCGCATTCAGCAACAGCCGATAGGGCCGATGTTCGGGTGGATCGGTGGTAGTGGGGATCAGCTTGTGCTGTTCGCCCACCGATTTGGGCAGCACGATAACGCTGCTGGAGAAGCGTTCATGGTCGGATTGCACCTCGGCGAGAACATCGCCGCGCATCGCGATCCAGTGGCCCTCATTCTGCGGTGACCAGATCAGCTCAGGACTGCTGTCCTGCAACGCCTTCCATGCCGCGTGAAAATCTTTCTCCTGCCCGGGCAGGGCATAGATATTCACATCGCGGATCCGGTCCGCCGGGATATGCGCGGGCGCGTTCACAAAGTTGCCCAATGGGCATAAACCGGATCGCCCATGCCAAAGCTGCCGCGCGTCTTGAGCGGCTCGTACATGCCGTCCAGTTCGAGCGATTTGGCGTGGGTTGTGTTCCAGTCTGCAACGAAGGTGCGCGACTTGATTTTCCAGACGCCGTCCCGCCGCTCATAGCTGTCGATATAGCGCCCGCCGGTCATCACATCCTGCCCACCGGCACACATATGCGCGAGGATATAATGCTCGCCCACTGCGTGGTCGCCTTTCACATCGATCCATTCATTGGCAATCGAGTGGAAGCAATAATCGAGACTCGTGGTCACATAATCGACGATGGCTTCGGCAAATTCCGGGCCCGACGCGTTGACCACGCCTGAGATGACCGACGAATCTTCCCAGTAAACCGACGCTAGCATTTCCTTGTCGCCCCGGTCCACCCCCCGACAATAGCCGGTGAGAAGCAAACGGATTGCATCGCGCGACAGCGCGGCATCGAGGGCGGTGGCATCGGCAGGCATAAGGGAGGCTCCGTGTAAATTTCGGGTTGAGGCTTCATGATGTGCAAGCAAGGCGCGGCCCGCATCGGCTGCGCCCTTTGCCCCATTCGGCACATAATGATCGTGGGACACCGGCGGATCGACGCGCGCGATGGTGGTCGGGCGATTGACATTGCCGTCGAGCACATAAGTGCGGTGGCTAAGCCGCCACGCCCCGTCGCGCAGTGCATGCCGGTCGAGATAGCGGCCGTACACCATCCGCTGTATTTCCGGCTCTTCGACATAAGCGACGACATAGGATTCGGAGACGGCCCGGTCGCCGCTCACTCGGATTTCGCAATTGGATGTGCGGTGCAAGGTCGGCGGCGCGGCTTTCATCGCGCCTGCAAGCATATCGACAAATGCGGCGGCTGGCCCTGCATAAAATCCGTAATCGACGGTGGCATCGGGATGGTAGGCGCTCCCAAGCAAATTGGCATCCGCACGGTCTACGCCCCGGCTGTGATTGGCGAGT
>CAZQBS010000090.1:4150-8592 GCA_964591835.1 uncultured Sphingorhabdus sp.
TGCGTTCAATATAACGTGGCGGGCTATCAGATTATCCGGCGTCATCGGCGCTCCAAAAAAGACCCCGCCTTCATGAAAAAGGCGGGGCAGGGGGAGAACTAGCTAAAAGGTCAGTCGCGCCGAAACGCCGAATTGCCGGGGCGGTGCATAGTTCACCAGGCCAAGCGTGCCGGGGGCGTCAAACACGCTGTTGGTATAGCGTTTGTCGAACAGGTTGGTGCCCCAGAGCCCCAGCGTAATCATCTCGTTGATCATCAGGTCGATATTGGCGTTGAGCAGTTTCTGCGGCTGGATGCGTGAGCGCGCCACATCCTTGATCGATGTCAGCAGCTTCTCGCTGGCGAAGGTATAATTTGCACCGATCCGGCCTTCCATGCCGCCTATCGGGAATTCATAGTTGAAGCCGACGGCACCCGTCCATTTGGGTGCGTTCTGCAATCGCTCACCGCTCAGGTCGGTAGTTGAGCCATTCGGTTCGAGAAACAGGAAGTCCTTATATTTGGCCGACAGATAGGCGAGCGACGCGGTCAGCGTCAGGCCGTCGACCGGAACCGCTGTAACCTCGGCTTCGATCCCCTTGATCCGCGAGCTTGCGGCGTTGAGGATCGTGTTGCCCTGCACCGTGCCGATGAAGTAAATTTGCGCCAGCTGCATGTCGCGGTAGTTGGTGTAAAACGCCGCGATATTGGTGCGCAGTCGGTTGTCGAGGAAATCGGCCTTAAGACCGATTTCGAATGTATCCACCTCTTCCGGATTATAAGGGCCAAGGTCGCTGGCCACCCCGATGCGTCCCGTGAAGCCGCCCGATTTGAAGCCGCGTGCCCAGTTGGCGTACAGCAGCACGTCGTCGTTGGGCTTGTAATCGAGCCCGAGTTTCCAACCGACATTATTCCAGCTCTTGCGCCCAAGCGGCGGCGCAACGGTGCCGAGGTCGATATTGGGGGTACCATCGGGCGAAACGCCGTCGAACGTGGTCACGCCGGTGGCGGACAGCGATGTCGCATTGGAGGCAAGCATCGCGGTTTTTTCATGTGTGTAACGGATGCCTGCTTGGATTTTCAGCTGGTCGGTGAGCGTAATGTAGGTCTGTGCAAAAGCGGAAATCGAACTGTTATCCTGATCCTGCAAATTACGCTGGAACAGCCCGGGCAAACCCTTGGTAACGGTGTTGAGCACCGGATCATAGGTCACGCCGCCACCGAATTCGATCCGCAGATGCTGGTAATGGTCGAAATGCGTCTTCATGTAGAATCCGCCGATGAGCAGGTCGATATTGTCGTTCACTTCGATATTGGTGCGTAATTCCTGGCTGAACTGCCAGCCCTTGGTCTGTCTGCGCGTGTCGATCAGGAAAACCGGCGTTCCGTCCTGATCGGTAAATTCAAACAGTTTGAACTGCTTGTAGCCGGTGATCGAGGTGATATCGCCGATGCCGGTGTTGCGGACATTGATTGTCGCGGTGCCGCGATAGGTGTCCATGTCACTTTGGTCCTTGACCAGTCCGAGCGCCCCGCCATCATTGGCCGAAAGATATTTGTCGGGTGCCTTGCAGCGCGAACCAGCGGGGAGACAAGGCGAGGTGTACATGCCGCGAAAGCCCGCCGGGACAAATTCGGCTTCGCCGGGCAAATCGCCTGCGACAACGATAGGCGCGCCATTGCGGGCGCGGTCGTATTCGCCCGACAGGGTAATGTCGAAGTCGTTAGTGGGCGCGTATTTCAGCGCCCCGCGGAAAATTGTGACATTGCGCTTACCCATGTCCGACCCGTCGACGACATTTGTCGTCCAGCCCTTGCGCTGGTCGTGCGAGACGGTGAGGCGCGCGGCGAAGCTTTCGCCCAGTGGCACGTTTATCGCTGCCCCGGCATTAATATGGTTATAATTGCCATAGCCGAGCGTGGCCTTACCGCCGAACTTTCCGATTTCTGGCTGGGCATTGACGACATTGACCACGCCGCCGGTGGTATTCGCGCCGAACAAGGTGCCCTGCGGTCCGCGCAATATTTCGATGCGGTCGACATCATAAAGATCGAGCAGCGCGCCCATCGAGAAATATTGCGGTACCCCATCGCTGACAATGCCAACGGTGTTTCCGGCATAGGGATCGGGCTCGATAACGCCGATGCCTCTTATTGTGAATACGGCGGTGTTAGGAGTGTTCGAGAAGGTGCCGATTTCGACATTGGGCACCGCGCCTTGCAGGCCTTGTAGGGTGACTGCCGCGCGGTCAGCTACCGCGTCGCCGGTTATTGCGGCAATGGAGATTGGCACATCCTGAAGCCGTTCAGACTTTTTCTGCGCGGTGACGATGATTTCCTGGATGCCGCTATTGTCATCTCTTGCGGCCTCCTGTGCGTAAGCCGGCGGTGCCATCATCGCCAGTAGCGACAGGCCTGCATAAAATCTGGTGATACGCTTTGTCATGTTCATTGTCCCTCCACAGGCGGCCTTGCTTATATTTGCAAAACTTGCTCATTACCGGCATATCTGCCGATAACCGGCTAGCCTGCCTGTTTTATGCAGCATGGGCAGTTGTGCGGTAACTGAAACTTTGGCTAGTATCGTCGCTTAGGGCGACGGCACCTATTGTGTGGCTCTCAAAGTGCAGCAAAGGCAGGGCTTGCGTGGACAGTTTGAAAAACAAGGTACTGACCCAGATGCGCCCTGGCGGGCTGGGTGATGACGCCGACAAATGGCAGCAGCGCAAAAGCGCGGAGACTCGAGTCCGGATATTGGAGGCCATGATCGATTGCCTGGTGGAGAAGGGCTATGCAGGGCTATCCACCAAAGAAGTGACCGAGCGTGCGGGCATTTCGCGCGGCGCGATGCATCATCATTTTAGCAACCGCATGACGCTGGTCGCCGCAGTGATCGATTATACCTTCTATCAGCGCATGAGCCATTTTCTGGGTGACTATTTCGACGCGATCAGCAGGCGGGGCGAGGACGGCGTGGTCGAGATTGCCAGCGAAATGCACTGGCACAGCGTGCAGACACGCGAATATGCCGCCTATCTCGAACTGGCGGTGGCGGCGCGCACCGACGCCGAACTCGGCGCTTATTTCGAGCCAGCAGCCAAGCGCTACGACCGCATCTGGACCGACGAGATGATCAAGTCCTTTCCACAATGGCAGGCGCATTGGGACCGGCTTCAGATTGCCAATGACTTCGCGATGGCCGCGCATATGGGCCTGTTAATGCTCCGTCCCGTGTTCGAGCGCGGCGAGCGGGAGGAGGCAGTGCGCGATCTCATCACCTCGGTCATCAAACAGCTGCACCAAGGCATATAAAACCGGCACATCGTCCGGTTTCCTCGCACATTCGCTAGTTTCCCGAATCAACGTTCCGCGACACCTTCGCCAACTTCGGGAGAGAAACGATGACAGAAGCAATCCGCCACCCCCTCACCATGGACGGCCGCGACCCGTCCAACCTGCGCGGCGATCCGATCACCGGCGACCGCTATTACTCCCCCGAATTCGCTCAAAAAGAATGGGACCATTTGTGGACCCGTATCTGGCATGTGGCCGGCCGGACCGCCGAATTGCAGGAAGCCGGCGATTATGTTGTTCACAATTTCCTTAAGGAATCGGTGATCTGCATCCGCCAGGACGACGGCTCGGTAAAGGCGTTCTACAACAGTTGCGGCCATCGCGGCATGCGGATGGTGCGCGAGGCGTCGTCGGCGGACAGCATCACCTGCCCCTATCATGGCTGGCGCTGGGGCAAGGACGGCGTGCTCGAATTCGCGCAGGACGGCCATGATTTCCCGCAAGGCAACCCCTGCGGCAAACGCAAGCTGAAGGAACTGCGCTGCGACATCTGGGGCGGGTTTGTCTGGTATTGCATGGATGATACGGCACCCTCGTTGATGGAATTCCTCGACCCCATGCCGGAAGTATACAAGAACTACCCGATGGACACCGCCGTCCGCGTCGCGTGGTACCGCATCGAAATCAACGCAAACTGGAAATTCGTCACTGATAATTTCAGCGAAAGCTACCACACGCGCACGGCCCATCCGCAGGTGCCGCCGTGGATCGACCAGGATGTCGATACCGCGCGGCACGAGATGTGGCCGAACGGGCATGGTCGGACCGTGCAACCGATGCGGCCTTCGCTGACCGATAGGCTACCCGAAGGCGTGCCGCACTTTTTCGACGACATATTGCGGGCTTGGGACATCGAGCCCGACAGCTATGACAGCTTTGAATCTAAGACGATGCAAGGCTGGCTGGATCTAAAAGCTGCCAAGCGGCGGTTGTGGAAGGAACGCGGTTATCTCCACTATGAACATATGGATGACGAGCAGCTGACTGATAGTCCGCACACCGTAATCTTTCCCAATGTGACGATCAGCTTCCTGCCTGATAATCTTGTATTCTTCCGCTCCGAACCACATCCGGAAGATCCGGAGAAATGCTATTTCGACCTGTGGTGCA
>CAZQBS010000091.1:0-8512 GCA_964591835.1 uncultured Sphingorhabdus sp.
TGGATTCGAGTTGCAGTTCGGAGCCTTTGCCGTCGCGCAGTTGCGGTTGCTCGCGGAAATGATCCATTTGGAGGCCGACGGCAGCCCCGGCCTCTACGTCACCGACACGCTCAGCGATCCGCATGTCGAATTCGAGAGCGGCCAAGGCATTTACCGCGAAATCTCGAAATCGCAGCGGCAAGCCAACGAGATTAAGCGCGCTACGCCGATAACAGTGGTGATCGGCAACCCGCCTTACAAAAACGCAGCAATGGGCAAAGGGAGTTGGATCGAAAATGGTAGCGGCAACGTGGCCGCACCCCTCAACGACTGGCAGCCGCCAGTCGATTGGGGCGTCGGAACAGATGCCAAGAATCTCCGCAATCTCTATGTCTACTTCTGGCGCTGGGCAGCGTGGAAAGTGTTTGAGCAAGGTGCGGGTGGCAGAGACCTGCAACCGCCGGTGGAAGAACAACTATCGGGCATGGTCTGTTACATCACCGTTGCTGGTTTTCTCAATGGCCCCGGATTCCAGAAGATGCGCGCCGACCTGCGGCGCGACTGCGACGAAATATGGGTGATCGACTGCTCTCCCGAAGGTCATCAGCCTGAAGTGCCAACCCGCATCTTTCAGGGCGTACAGCATCCGGTCTGCATTGTCCTTGCCTCGCGGTCGCCTGCCAACGATCCTGCCAAGCCCGCGCGGGTGCGATTCCACGCACTGGCGAAGGGCAAGCGCTCCGAAAAGTTCGTCGAATTGCAAAGTGTATCGCTCGACAGCAAGAGTTGGGCCGATTGTCCGAAAGACTGGCGATCGCCCTTTTTACCCGAACACTCCGCGCAATGGGGCAATTTTCCTTCGATCGAGGCACTGATCGGAGATTCGGGGTTGGGGTCTATGGCCGGCCGCACTTGGGTAATTTCGCCCGACCAAGTATCTTTACAGCAGCGATGGGCCGCGCTCGTAAATGAAAAGGACGATGCAAGGCGTGCAGTACTGTTCCATCCGCATCTTCGTAAGGGGAAGCCGGGTGACAAGCATGTTGGCAAATCTACGATTGGGCTTGGGGCGTTTCACGGAACGGTAGGCTCTATCCAATCACTCGTTGAAAAGCGTAAGCAAAACCCGGAGTCAGCTTCGGCGCGGGCGGAATTGTCCATGCACACTCCGTTGAGGTATGGATTCAGATCTTTCGACCGTCAGTGGATCATCCCCGACAACCGGCTTATCAATCAGCCGAGTCCGGGGCTTTGGGACATCTTTGGCTCTAGGCAGATGTATCTTACTGCGCTGTCAAGAAGCAGTCCGCGAGGCGGTCCCGCTGTGACATTCACCGCATCTATTCCAGATCACGATCATTACAAAGGGTCCGCGAGTGGTCGCGTCTTTCCTCTCTGGAAAGACGCCGCTGCAACACAACCCAATGTAGCACCTTCTGCATTGACCGAACTTGCCAAAGCGTTCGGCGCACCGGTCGATCCAGTCGATGTCTTCGCGTATGTTGCTGCCTTGCTCGCCTGCCCGGCCTTTATCTCAAAATTCAAAGACGACCTGATCCGTCCCGGCCTACGCGTGCCGCTCACCGCCAATGCCGCGCTCTTCGGCGAGGCTGCCGCTTTGGGTCGCGAGGTTATCTGGTTACACAGTTTCGGCGACCGGTTTGCCGATGGCAGACCGGCTGGCGCCCCGCGCCTTCCCAAAGATCGCGCGCCGACCATTCCCAAGAACGGCGCAATTCCCTCGACGCCCGAAACCTTCCCCGACACCATCGACTATGACGCGGCCAAGCAGCGTCTGAAGATCGGCACTGGCTACATTGACAATGTGCCACCCGCAGTCTGGGCCTATGAAGTCTCGGGCAAGCAGGTGCTTCGCCAGTGGTTCTCCTATCGCAAGAAGAACCGCGAGCGCCCGCAGATCGGTGACAAGCGCAAGCCATCCCCTTTGGGCGACATTCAGCCCGACCACTGGTTGCCCGAATATACCAGCGAGCTGATCAACGTCCTTAACGTGCTGGGGATGTTGGTGGAACTGGAACCGAAGCAAGCAGATTTGCTGAAACGGGTGTGTGACGGGCCGCTGATTCCGGCGAGCAAGATCAGTTAGGCTTTCTTGGCGCTACCCTTCGGGCGACCCGCTCTATGCGCTGCGCGCACCAAGCCTGTAGTCTTGGCCCATCCGGGTGACGATCGGGAGCGTTCTGAAAATGAGCGGGAGCTTTTAAGGTCGCACTCTTTCCCGCTGCTAACGCGCTCCTTAGGGTGCGGCGTTTTTAGCTGACCCGCTGGCACTCTTGCCTCTCTCCTTGCCGGACGCCCGCTGGCCCACAGGTCCGGGCGCAGGACGTCCGGCTGGCGTCGCACCGTGCAAGGGTGCCGCTTTTGTTAGGCCGCTGCGCGGCAATTTCCTTTTATGATTAGCGATTATCTGTGGTCGGCGCGGACGCACCGGCGTTTTTGTGACCGGCTTCGGCGATGCGGAGTGGGCGGCGCTTCCGGCTAGGCCCGCCGCGCTCAGGCGCAACCCAGCAAGCTGGGTCTTTCACCATGTTGCAGCCCTACGGGTGCGCCTGATCGCGGCGGGCCTCTTGGTCGCTTTTTGCCGCCCACCCCGCCTCTCCGGGGCCGGTTGCGGCTTTTTGGGCAGTGGAGGCGGTTATGGCAGGACAGAGCGGGACACGGCAGGATGGCGTCAAGGTTGGTGCTGGCAAGGCGAAGGCATTGCGCGCTTCGCGCGCATGGCATGAAAACGCGGCTTCGCGGGTGTCGCTTTATGATGAGGTGACCGCCAAGATTATCGCGCAGCTTGAAGCGGGTTGCTTTCCTTGGGCGCAACCGTGGAGTTCGGCGGCAGCCGTGCCGGGCCTTCCCCGCAACGCGGTTTCTGGACGTCCTTATTCGGGCATCAACGTGCTTATTCTATGGGGTGCAGCTTTTGAGGGTTGCTACCCTTCGCAAGATTGGTTGACCTTTCGTCAGGCGTTAGCGGCTGGCGGGTGCGTTCGCAAAGGTGAGCGCGGTTATACCGTTTTTTATGCCGACCGCTTCACGCCCGATGGTGAGCGCGAGGGCGGCGAGACATCGGCAGACGAACCCCGTTCTATTCCGTTCCTCAAACGCTTTGTTGTGTTCAATGCCGCGCAGTGCGACGGTTTGCCGGAACGGCTGACCGCCGACCCGACACCGTTGCCGCCCCGCGAACAGCATGACAGCGCCGAGGCACTTATCGCGGCGACGGGTGCGGATTTCCGCATCGGTGGGGCAAGGGCTTTCTGCAATGTCGGCGACGATTATGTGCAGGTGCCGCCGCAACCAGCGTTCACCCACCAGATTGATTTTTACCGGACGGCTTTGCACGAACTCGGTCACTGGACTGGCAGCAAGGAGCGGCTGGCACGTGACCAGTCGGGGCGGTTCGGGTCTGCGCTTTATGCGCGGGAAGAACTATGCGCCGAACTGGCATCGGCTTATCTTTGCGCTGCGCTTGGGATAGTCCCCACAGTCCGCCATGCCGATTATCTGGGGTCGTGGCTGGAAGTGTTGCGCGCCGACAACCGCGCTATATTCAAGGCGGCGTCGCAAGCCAGCAAAGCGGCTGATTTTCTCTTGGCGTTCGTTCGTGAGAGCGAAACCGCGTTGGCGCGCGCGGCATGAGCGCCCCGCTTCCTCTCGATTCCGAGCAAACGTCCATCGGCGAGCAGATGCTTGTCCACGGCGTGACGCCAATCACGCCAGCGCAGCGGCTTAGCTTTCGCGCCAATGCGCCGATGGAGCCACGCAAACCCCAACGCCCCGCCGACCACGGATTGTTCGACACGGTGTCGCGCACCCAGATCGAAATGTTTTGAGAAAGGATGGCCCCATGCAGTTGCTCACCCCCGATTTGCGCGCAGTGCTTATCGTCAACGGCCAGACGCAAAGCGACCATGTGCCGGTTGTCAAATTCTTTTCGCCCGTGGGCGCTGCCACTTGGCTGTTCTCCGAACTCGACGCGGACGGCAACACGCTGTTCGGGCTTTGCGATTTGGGTTTTGGTTGTCCCGAATTGGGGTCAGCCAGCCTATCCGAGATTGCAGCGGTGACTCTGCCGTTAGGCCTTAGCATCGAGCGCGACCTGTGTTTCGAGGCGCGTTTCCCGCTCACTGTATACGCCGACGCAGCCCGTTTGTGTGGGAGCATCACCGAGGACGAGGCGCGGCTTGAGGCCGCAGCCGCCGACCATATCCTAGAGGTTTCAGCCCTTCCGCCGCCTTGACCCCCAAGGCGGAGGCAGACCCCGCGCTGGATAATCCAGCGCGGACAACCGGCCCCATCCTCACTGCCCCCCAAGATGCCCCGAGGATGGGGCCACTCAACAAAGGAGTAAGTGCCATGAACTATGAACATATCCCGCTTGCGCGGTTGTCGATTTCCAAAACCAATATGCGCTACGGCAAAAAAGCGCCCGATGTTTCGCGCATCCTGCCATCGGTGCGCAAGCGCGGTGTCATCATTCCTGTAATCGTTCGGCCCAATTGCAACCCCGATCACTTCGAGATCATGGCGGGGCGGCGGCGTTATTTTGCAGCGCTTGCGGTTGAGGCCGAGGGACAGGAGGGCGTGACACTGCCTTGTGCCATCCTCGCCGACGGCGACGACGCGGATGCGTTCGAGATCTCAATGATCGAGAATTGTCTGCGCGAGAACCCCGACGAGGTCACACAGTGGGAAGGCTATACGCGCTTGGTTAAAGAAGGCCGGACCCCCGAAGACATTGCGCTTATGTTCGGGCTGACCGAACTTACGATCAAGCGCATTTTGGCGCTTGGCAATCTATTGCCGCGCATCCGCGAGGCTTACCGCGCCGAAGAGATTGATGTTCCAACGGTCCGCCATTTGACGATGGCAACCAAGGCACAGCAGAAAACATGGCTGGCGCTGTTTGACGACCCGCAAGCATCCATCCCCAAAGGCCACCAGTTGAAAGCGTGGCTGTTTGGCGGCGCATCCATATCAACCAGCGTGGCGCTGTTTGACCTTGAAACCTATGACGGACGGATTGTGACCGACCTGTTCGAGAAGGACGGCTATTTCGGGGACGTGGACCATTTCTTCGCCGCGCAAATGGCGGCGATAGAGACACGCAAAGCGGCCTATATCGCGGACGGCTGGAGCGATGTTGTCATTCTTGACCCAAATGACTATTTCAAATCTTGGGAGCATCAGGAAACGTCGAAGCGCAAAGGTGGGCGCGTCTATATTGCGCTTTCGCGCAGCGGCGAGGTTAGTTTTCACGAGGGCTATCTGACCCAAAAGGAAGCCAGCCGCGTTGCCAAGGGCGAAAGCGCCAGCAGCGTCACCAAAACCGCAAGGCCTGAAATCACTTCGCCCATGACCAGCTATATCGACCTTCACCGCCATGCGGCGGTGCGGTCGGCGCTTGCCAGCCATACCGGCGTTGCGCTGCGCGTCATGGTAGCGCACGCGATTTGCGGTTCGCCTTTGTGGGGTGTGAAGGTGCAAGACCAGAAGTCGCGCAACGAGGCCGTGACCCAGAGCATCGAATCCTGCGTGGCCGAAGCTCGTTTTGACGAGCGGCGGCGCGCGGTGCTGGAGGTGTTAGGGTTTGACCCCGATGAACCGAGCGTCACTTTGGGCCATGACCCGATGCACGGCATTACCGGCCTGTTCCAGCGGTTGCTGGACCTCCCCGATGGTGTCGTCATGGACGTTCTGGGTGTCGTGATGGCCGAGACGCTGGCAAGCGGGTCGTGTCTCATTGAAACCATCGGTATCCATCTTGGCGTCAAGATGGAGGATTATTGGGTCGCCGATGATGCGTTTTATGGCCTAATCCGCGACCGCGAGGTTCTGACCGCGATATTGTCGGAAGTGGGCGGCGCGACCGTGGCGCAGGCCCATGCGGCGGAAAAGACCAAAACCATCAAGTCAGTCATCAATGACTGTCTGACAGGCGACAAGGGCCGGACCAAGGTCGAGCAGTGGGTGCCGCGCTGGATGGCGTTTCCGCCATCGGCTTACACCCAGCGCGGCGGAGTGGCGACGGTTGCCGCTGCCTGCCGAGCGGCTTGGCAGCTTGAGGCCGAGACGGTGCCTGACCCTGACCCCGAAACACCCGCCGCGGTCGTGCCGATGCCGGATGATGAGGACAGCGAGGCTGCCGAAATCGTTGAAGAATTGGAAGAAGAGCGTCTTGCGGCATGACCAACAAGCGGGCGGCGGCAGAGCCGCTGCCCGCATCGCGTTGAATAAAGCATAAGGAGACAGAATATGGCTGACCGCGTTTCAGCAAGTATCACCATCGGCGGCAGGGTTACGGCAGATCAATTTGCCGAACTGACCAGCATGATCGTCGCCCACGGCCTTTCAATTGAATGGGATGGGCCTGATTTTACCCCTGACCAATGTATTGCAGGCGACCCTCTGGCACTCTACGCCCATGAAACCCCGTGGGGTATGTTCGACGATTTGGAGCAGTATTGCTGCGATCACGATATCCCTTATATCCGTTGGTCAGGCGGATGCGCCGGTAGTTTTGGGCCGGAACGGATTGTTTATGACGGCAGGAGCGGTCCGCTCAACTATGATGTCGATGAAGACGATCATGTTGTCGTACATGCCCACACCATCGCACAATTGGGGTCGATGCGTGCTATTCGCCGTTATCTCAAAGCCGCCGAGATCATACTGCCACCGCTGGTGGTCACATGCTAACCACAGAGCAATCTTGACAAAGTAAGGATTATTCCTTACATCGCTTATCGAACGGAGAGTCGCATGAGCATCGCCCTTGAAGAAATCAGCACCATCACCGCCAAGGGGCAGACCACTGTTCCCAAATCTGTGCGTCAGGCGTTGGGCGTCGATTACGGTGGACGCATCGCGTTCCGCGTAAGCGATGGCGGCGTCACCGTGTGCCGTGCCGACACCGATGAAGACCCTGCTATAGAGACATTTCTGGGCTTTCTGGCTGCCGACATAAAGGCGCACCCGCAAGCTATCAAGGCGTTGTCGCCTGATCTTGCTGCGCGCATCGCATCGCTGACAGGCGATATGACCGTCAATCTCGACGACGAGATTGACGGCGACGTCGCGCTCTAATCGGTCAGCAGATTAACGATGATAACCGTTAATGGCTGGACGCTCTACACCCATCCGTTGTTTGCCGACCAGATCGAGAAGCTGACCGCAGCCGTGGAGAAATCGCGCGAGAAAGACCCCAAAGGCTATACATCGACCGCGAACGCCAAATTGCTTGCGGCGATGCGCAAGCTGATGTTCGAGGCCATTCCGGTTGACCCCGCGCGTCCCGAGTTCCGCCAAGGCGGCACGTTGGGGCCGTCACGCAAATACTGGTTTCGAGCCAAGTTCGGCAATGGCCGGTTTAGGCTGTTTTTCCGATACAGTAGCAGCGCTAAGATCATCATCTATGCGTG
Organism: uncultured Sphingorhabdus sp.; assembly: GCA_964591835.1. GTDB lineage: Bacteria > Pseudomonadota > Alphaproteobacteria > Sphingomonadales > Sphingomonadaceae > Sphingorhabdus_B. The sequence continues at coordinate 7,416 of CAZQBS010000091.1, forward strand.
GGTCAATGACGCCAATACGTTGCGCACCTATGGATCGAAATCAGACGCTTATGCTGTTTTCAAGGCGATGCTCGATAAAGGAAATCCTCCCGAGGATTGGGATGCGTTGATGAAGGCAAGCACCGTAATGCCCCGCCCGGCAGAACCAGACGAGGCATAGACGCGAGTTCAGTTATAATATGATCGAGCAGTAACCCGAATTTTGGATTTCGCCATCGTCGCTTTAGAACATCAGGTCTTATCGGCGCGTCGCTGGCGTGCGAGTTGACGCAATAGCTACAGTCTTCGCAGTGCGTTTTGACCAGCGCCCCAATATAGCAATGACCATGATTGCACCGTTGGTGGGTGCATTTTCGTCGCCGCTTACATCGGCAGAATGCGTCTTGCGTCGGAATGCCCGTCGAACCAATTTCGCACAGAGCCAGTCAGCCAGACATTGAACGCCCGCGCGAACCTTGCCAAATCTCCTTGGGTAAGACTGTCCGCAACCGCACTCATCCACGTCCTCGTCAATGGCTTTGGTTGGCAGGGGACGGCTGCGCCTCTTGCCCCTCGCTGCAACGGTGCAGCCCGAAGTTTCTTCCCCTGGGCTTCGCCCATTCCTCGCGGAACCAAGAAACTCCGGCTTGCACCGTCCTCCACTTCGTTGCGGCCCTGCGGGTGCAGCAGCGCAAGCCCCTGCCTTAAACCAGCCATCGAGGCCGCGAATGAGCGCGGGGTTCGACCAACACAAGGAACTGAATCATGGCAAATATCGGCACATTCAAAAAGTCCGGCGACACCAACTACACCGGCGAAATCGTCACGATGAGCTTGCAGAAAAAGAACGTCACCATCGTCGCCGAGGAAGCGAGCGAGAAGGAAAACGCCCCCTCGCACCGGGTGTTCGTGGCGAAGGCCGAAATCGGAGCAGCCTGGACCAAGACCAGCAAGGAAGGCCGCGACTACCTTTCGATCAAGCTCGACGATCCCAGCTTCACCGCACCGATCTTCGCCAGCCTGTTCGCCGACGAGGACGCCAAGACCTTCAACCTGATCTGGTCACGCGCCCGCACCTCGAACGGCAACTGACGACCGCACCCAAGCCCCGTCCGGCA
>CAZQBS010000092.1:0-5735 GCA_964591835.1 uncultured Sphingorhabdus sp.
ACTAGGAGCCGTCGCTAGCTTTAGTGCAGTATTCGCGGCTGCTGCGTGTTGTGTGTTGCCCGCCGCACTTGCCGCTCTTGGCATTGGCGCTGGTCTGTCGAGCAGCTTTTCCGCACTGGTCCCTTTTCATTGGCCTCTCACCATTGCAGCCGTTGGTGCTATTCTCTTGGGCTGGGTTTTTTATGCTCGCCGCCGGAACCTTTGTCTTAGCGATGCGACCTGCATAGCGGCGCCACCTACGAGAGCAACGTTGGCCATGTTGTGCATCGCCACGGCATTCGTAGCTTTATCCGCTATCTGGCCTTTCATTGAGGCACCCCTCATGCAAGCTATCGGACAGGCTTAATATGCAGCTCACTTCTACCCTTACCTGCCCCAAGTGCGGCGGGCGTTCCACCGACATAATGCCAACCGATGCCTGCCAGTTTTTCTATGACTGCGTTCATTGCGCGGCGATTCTTCGCCCGCTGAAGGGCGATTGTTGCGTTTATTGCTCCTATGGCGATGTTGCATGTCCCCCAATCCAGGAAGCAGCAGAGCGTGGCGAGGTTGGCGGCTGCTGCAATTAGCGTTTTGTCAGCGCCGTAACTTCCCCTGCATTGCCAGTCACGGTTACATCAAAATCGACCTTGTCGCCGACTGCTACGCTGTTCAGTAGTTCTGGTTTGCTCGCAAAGCCCATTGTCATGGCAGGCCATTGCAGTTCACTAATCTCACCGTGCTTAATGGTGATTTTGCCCGCGCCTTTATCAATTGCTGTCACGGTACCGCTGCCTTTTGCCATTTTAGTCTCGACAGGCATTGTCATACTTCCCGTTGCATCGGCAGGGTTTTGCGATTTGGGCTCGTCGGCTGGTTTGTTGCAGGCTGATAATGCGAAAGGTAGTGCGAGCAACGTTGTCATCAAAATCGTCTTCGTCATTTTACATCTCCTTGTGTTGAACTTGGGTCCGGCGGCGCATTAGTAAATAGGCTGCAGGGATAATGAGCATCGAGAGCAATGGCGCGGTCAGCATCCCACCGATCATCGGTGCGGCAATCCGGCTCATTACTTCTGAACCCGTGCCGCTGCCGATCAAGATAGGAAATAACCCTGCAAGGATGACAGCGACCGTCATTGCCTTTGGACGAACACGGAGCAACGCGCCTTCTCGGACAGCGATTTCGACATTTTCGGGTTTGTGTTCCGCCAGCGCGTGTTTGAGATAGATCAGCATCACTACGCCAAATTCTGCGGCGACCCCGGCAAGTGCTATAAAGCCTACGCCGGTTGCAACTGACTGGTTGTAGCCTAGCAGGTAGAGCAGCCAGACACCGCCGGTGAGCGCAAACGGCAACGTTGCCATGATGAGAGCAGCTTCATCGAGGCGGCGGAACGTCGCGTATAGCAATGCGAATATAATCAGCAAAGTTGCGGGAACCACTAGTTTCAAACGCTGTGTTGCGCGTTCCAGAAACTCAAACTGACCAGTGTAAGCGACGCTGATCCCTGGCGGCAGCTTGACCTTTTCAGCGACAGCGCGTTGCAAATCGCCGACGATTTCGGTCAAGGCGCGGTCCCGCCCATCGACATAGACCCAAGTCGCCGGACGCCCGTTTTCGCTTCTGAGCATAGGCGGACCATTGGTGATACGGACATCGGCAACGGTCCCCAGCGTGATTTGCGCTCGCGATGGCGTAAGCACAGGCAGGTTAATCAATTCATCCAAACTGTCGCGTATCTCACGAGGGTAGCGGACATTTATCGGATAACGCGCAAGCCCCTCAACTGTCTGGCCGATCACCTCTCCGCCAATCGCGCCTGACACAATGGCCTGCACATCGGCGACGTTCATCCCGTAACGCGCCGCGGCAGCGCGGTTGATGTTGACGTCGATATAGCGCCCGCCAGTCAGACGTTCGGCAAGGGCCGAGCTGATCCCCGGCACGTTCTTCGCAACAGCTTCGATTTCGCGGGCTACACGGTCGATCTCATCAAGGTTCGCGCCGGAGACCTTTACCCCAATCGGGCTTTTGATGCCTGTGGCGAGCATATCAATCCGGTTGCGGATTGGCGGAATCCAGAAGTTGGCGAGCCCTGGGACTTTGACCCGGTTGTCGAGTTCATCAATAAGTTTTTCTTGCGTCATGCCCGCGCGCCACTGGTTCTTAGGCTTGAACCGGATTGTGGTTTCAAACATTTCAAGCGGGGCAGGATCGGTCGCGGTATCGGCACGGCCGGCTTTGCCAAACACGCTTTCTACTTCCGGCACGGTTTTAATGAGCCGGTCGGTTTGCTGGAGCAGCATCGACGCTTTTGCGGTCGATATTCCCGGCAACGCCGAGGGCATATAAAGCAAATCGCCTTCGTTCATTTGCGGCATGAACTCGCCGCCAGTTTGGCTAATCGGCCAGAGACTTGATGCGAAGACGAGACCCGCCACAAGCAGTGCCTGTTTCGGCTTGGCGAGAACCCAATCGAGCGCTGGACGGTAAATGCGAGTGAGGAAGCGGTTGATCGGGTTCGCATCTTCGGCGGGAATTTTTCCCCGTATCAGCCAACCCATCAACACAGGAACAAGTGTAATCGACAGCATTGCAGCTGCCGCCATTGCGTAGGTCTTCGTGAAAGCAAGTGGCGCGAACAACCGCCCCTCCTGACCTTGCAATGAAAAGATCGGAATGAACGAAAAAGTGATGATTAGCAGACTGAGGAAAAGCGCAGGGCCGACTTCGGCGGCCGCGTCGGTAATGACGCGCCATCTTTCGTCGCCACTCAACTCTTCTCCGGGGTGATCATGCGCCCAGCGTTCGAGATGCTTATGGGCATTTTCAATCATCACAACCGCCGCATCGACCATAGCGCCGATGGCTATCGCAATACCGCCCAGCGAGAGGATATTGGCATTCAGTCCTTGCATCCGCATCACAATAAACGCGATCAAAATGCCTAGTGGCAACGTTAGGATTGCAACGAGCGCCGAACGCGCATGCCACAGGAATAGCACACAGACTATTGCGACAATCGCAAATTCTTCAAACAATTTGGTGGTCAGATTTTCTACCGCACGGTCAATTAAACCAGAACGGTCATAGGTGGTTACGATCTCTACGCCTTTGGGTAGCCCCTGTTTGAGTTCGAAAATTTTGGCACGAACACCTTCGATTACTTCGCGGGCATTCTTTCCTTGGCGCATCACGATAACGCCGCCAGCCACTTCGCCTTCGCCATTCAGCTCGGCAATTCCGCGTCTCATATCGGGGCCAATTTGGACCGTCGCGACATCGCCGACGGTGACAGGTATGCCACCCACAGCGCTGCGTACAGGCACAGCGCGAAAGTCATCGAGCGTCTTCAAATAACCTGTGGCTCGCACGACATATTCGGCTTCCGCCATTTCGACCACCGCACCACCGGTTTCCTGATTAGCCCGTTTGAGGCTTTCGCTCACCTCGGCAGCGGTCACACCGTAGGAGGCCAGTTTTTGCGGATCGACGATGACCTGATATTGTTTGACCATGCCCCCGATGCTCGCGACCTCGGCCACCCCGGGAACCGCCTTCAGCTCATAGCGAAGGAACCAGTCTTGGATGCTGCGGAGTTGCGCCAGATCATACCGCCCACTTTTGTCGACCAGCGCATATTCGTAAATCCAGCCTACGCCCGTGGCATCGGGGCCGAGCGAAGCGGTGGCTCCGGCTGGCAAGCGTCCCTGCACCTGACTGAGATACTCGAGCACTCGGCTACGCGCCCAGTAAAGATCGGTGCCGTCATCGAACAGCACGTAGACAAAGCTGTCGCCGACAAACGAATAGCCCCGCACCACACGCGCGCCCGGAACCGAGAGCATAGTCGTCGTGATCGGGTAGGTTACCTGATTTTCTACAATTTGCGGTGCTTGGCCGGGGTAGGTCGTGCGGATGATAACCTGTACGTCGGAGAGATCAGGTAGTGCATCAACCGGCGTCGTCCGAACAGCGCCTATACCTATCACCGTCAGCACAAGGGCTATCACTATGACCAGACCGCGCGTCTTGACTGACCACCGAATGATGGTTTCGATCATTGCACACCGCCAAGAGGCCGAACTTCAATTCCGGTTAGGCTCGCTTCGGAATCAAGAAGGAACTGACCTGAGGCCACTACCTTTTCACCAACAGCCAAGCCTTCCAATATTTCAGTCTGTCCGCCGCCTTCGCGGCCGGTGCGCACTTCAGCAGGATGATAACGGCCGTCGCCCTTTGCCAGCATGACGATATTACGGGTGCCGGTGCGGATTACGGCTTCGCTAGGTACCAGTAGTCCTGCACGCGTATCGCCGCCCAGAGCAACTTGCGCATACATTCCGGGACGCAATCGACCACCGCGATTTGTCAGCTCAATCCGCACGGTCAGTGTGCGGCTGTCGGTCTGCGTTGTAGGCAAGATCGCAATGATCCGCCCGCCAAATGTCTCGCCAGGAAATGCTGTGAGCGATGCGGTCGCGCTCTGCCCAATCCGCACCGCGCTTGCCTGTGCTTCGGGAACAGCCGCATTGAGCCATACTGTGCCAAGCCCTGTCACTTGAGCAAGTGTCTGGCCGATGGCCAGCGTCACACCAGCGCGTGCATCGAGCGTTTGGATCACACCCGAAATTGGCGAGGTGATGGTAATTGTACCGTTCGTTCGTCCGCTTTTCTCAACTCTAGAGATAACTCCGTCTGACATTCCCATCAGCCGCAGCCGCTGGCGCGCAGCAGCGGTCAGGTCTGGTCGACCCAGCCGCTTGACGCTCAAAAACTCAGTTTGCGCACCGCCCCATTCAGGCAATTGCACATCGGCTATTGGTGCACCTGCGCGCACCACATCGCCCGGTGCACGCGCATAGACGCGGGTGACAAACCCTGCAGAACGCGCTTGGATAATCGCCACATCGCGCTGGTTGAACTCGACACTGCCGGTCACGTTGAGCGTCGCTGCAAGACTTCCCATTTGTGCAGCCACGATACGGATGCCCAAATTCTGCATGGCCGAAGGATCGATCCTGACCCCCGCCGCAGCGCCGGAAGCTCCCGCGCCTTCATCGGCATATTTGGGTTCAAGCTGCATATCCATGAATGGCGATTTTCCAGGCTTGTCGAACTTTTGTTGCGGAAACATCGGGTCGTAATAATAGAGGATTTTGCGGCCATCGGCGGTTGTGCTGGCTGTGGGTGCCGTATCGCCGCCTCGTTGCCCGAGATAATATCCACCGACGCCTGCAATAAATGTCACTGCTAATATAACGGCCCGCCAACGTGCAGCGTTATTTGTTGCATCCGTCATGGCTGCTCTCCTGCATAAATCATATGGATGCGCACCGCCTCGCGTGCAACGTCGGCTTCGCGGTTGAGCAAATCTACCTCGGCCTCAGCAACGCTGAGCGTTGTGAGTAACGCAGTTCCAAGATCGACTGTACCAGCGCCGTAACTGTCGAAATCGAGTTTCCCCCGACGCCGCGCCAGTGGCACCAGATTATTGCGGGCGTTTTCCAAGCGCGCGTGGTGCATCGCATGTTCGGCAAGGTCGCTTTCAAGCGCGGCCAGGACTTCGCGACGCAGGAAGGATCGCGCACGAACACGCCTGGGCGCACGAGGCCAAGCAGCGCGAACGCGAAGGCCATGCGGTGGTCGCCGTGGGGATCGAGGACGAGCTCGCGCTCCACTGCCGCACGGCGCGGACCAATGCGCAGGAAGTCCGGGCCATGCTCGCACGCGAGGCCACAGGCCTCGAAGCC
>CAZQBS010000092.1:5745-8402 GCA_964591835.1 uncultured Sphingorhabdus sp.
CGTTCGGCCTCGCTCGCTCGCGCCGCAATCTTGGGATCTTGGCGTTTGCGCCCAAAAATTGGCAGATCGATCGATACGCCTACCGACACGAGATCCCCGAAGCGTGGTTCGCGCCGCCCATAGGAAGCGCTTACTTTCCAGTCGGGCTGCTTGTCGGCGCGGGCAAGACGCGTCTCGGCGTCCATTGTCGCCGTCTGCGCATCCAACGCTTTCAAGCTTGGAAGAGCTCCTAAGCCAGCCAATAATCGGTCCCTATTGATGGGAAAATCTGGCGGTGGACCGACAGATGAAACGTCTGGATCGCCCGTAAAGCGTGTGAGCCGTGCCCGGGCCTTGGCAATCTCAGCGAGTAATGCGCTGTGACGGTCGCTTACCTGCGCGCGCAATTGTTCAGGCTCAAATGCTTGTGAGGGCCGCGCGCTCCCTGACGTCAATCGCGCAGACACGGTCGCTTGAAGATTGCCGAGGCTTTCGTCGAGGAGTTTCAACTGCAAAAGTCGACGCTCCCCATAATAGAGGTCGATCCAGGCGAGCGCGGTTTCGAGACGAACGTTACGGACTTCGACCTCGACCCCGGCTTCGGCGATGCTGATGTCTGCCCCAGCTCGCACAGCACGGGCACGTCGTTTGGCCGGGTTGATGAATTGCTGGCTAACGCCAATAGTCGTCATCGTGAAATCATCCCGGTTGAAACGGCCAGCGTCGGGTCCCGTCACGGGAAAATCTTTGATGCCGACATCGAGAGTGGGGTCGGGCAGGCGATCAGCCGCAATGGCTGCTGACTGTGCCGCCTGCACACCAGCAGCGCGCCCTTTTAGGCTTGGTGCGTTACTGCTTGCGCGCTCGAGCGCTGCATTGAACGTGAGCGGCTCGGCCGCAGTCTGCGTAGGCAGAACGAGCAGGGCCATCAATGTGATCGAATATTTCATGCTGGAAATTCCCCAGAAATGGAGCGCTATAGGTTGTCCCGACCAGCGCAGAAGCCAGCCGGGAACATCCAATTCAGCCTTTCGACCGATTAGGCATATCCATGCAGGCAGCCATTGCCGCCTTGTCTATCATCACTGCGCAATCGCAATTGGCCATATCCGCTGCATCCTTCACCCATACGCGAACACGCGTCGGCAAGTTGGATTTATTGAGGCCATAAACCGGGCGATTTTGCCATTCATAATGGCCGCCAGCTTGTTCTTTTGCCGCAGCGGCAGATACAGCAGGGAAAGCCGCAAGCGTTGCAGCAAGTGTCAGTAGAATTTTCATGATAGATATCCTTGGTTGAATCAATTTCGTGCGTGCAGCGGCATCAAAGCCGCCGAACGCCTGTTGGTTCAGCCAGGGAATGAAGGGGGGTCGGGAATCGGAGCTTCGTTGCGCCCGATCAAAACAGCTCCTGAAGCCCATGAAATCAGCAATGCCACTTTTGTCGACGCGCTAACAGCGACCGGTGGTACATCAAGTGCAACTAGCGACGCGCAGCCGACCATCGCAAAGCAGCCAGCCTTCATGTCTTTGCAGGGTGGAATTTTATCGCGCAACTGCGCTTCGGCCTCCATGCAATCGGCCATTCCCGCCATTGCCGTGGCTGCAGTACTCTGCTCTTGATGCATATCCCTGCAAGGCGGAGACGCATAGGCCACGCCCTGCCACAAGAGACCTAACAAGACCCCAAGCAACAGGAAATGGCGAAATAGCGTTTTCATTTGATCCTTAAAATGGGCGGACAAGCAACAAATGTCAATTCGTTCGCCAGCTTGCCAAAGTTACACCCCACTACACAACTACAGTCTAGCCGCTAAAAGTTACGATTAGGTTTGGACATATCACGGACAAGTTCCCCGGTATTCTCGGTATTTGAACCCAAAGCGATATCAGCTTGAGATACCATTCCACAGCATTTGCCTGCGTCATCTACAACAGGCACACGACGGATCTGGTTTTCTTCCATCGTTGCACAACAGACCGTAATGCTCGTGGTGGGCGTCACTGTTACTACCGGCGTCGACATCACGTCGCCAACGCGTGTGTCGTGGCCCTTCCCCTCGGCAACGCAGCGGCATGCAATGTCGCGGTCAGTTATTCAGGCTTAATCAGGAACGAGCTGCTACATTAGCAATCCCTCTTTAAGCTCGCTACAGCACCGTCGGCTCATTGAATGAGGCGCATGACCAACTGGCCCATATCGCGTTTCAGGAGAGCCCCGGCGAGCTAATGCGACGTGTCGGCAATTGCTTGCAGTTTTTGGCCGCTTTTAAGCCGTCTATGGGCTGATTGCTGTGCAAATCGTCGCCCGACGGTCATCATGGCCCACCGTAATTCGATGAGTGTCGGTGACAGTCGCAGACATCGTTTAGCGGGACCCTCGGAAAATCCATTCGCTCGTCGCTGCTTGCGGCGCTTAGTCGATAATCATAGAGCCTCGTTGGCTCGTGTCGCACCGACGCAAAGCCGAGTCTGCGGCAACGAAGCTGTGTGCGATTTCAGTCGGGTTAACCCCGCCACCTGCATCTGTCATTTTACTGTGAAACAACGGCCAGCCACCTGTGATACATTGCTGTGATACAATGGTGCAATCTGCCACCGTAAGTCATTGATATTATAGACTTGGTGACCCCTACGGGAATCGAACCCGTGTTTCAGCCGTGAAAGGGCCGCGTCCT
>CAZQBS010000093.1:0-8398 GCA_964591835.1 uncultured Sphingorhabdus sp.
CCAGTCCTTGAAGAGGGTAGGCGTTTGGTAATCGATGTCGGTTAGCGGCGCGAGGAGCACTGAAAGCGCTTCGCATTCTTCAAAGAAGCCCTGTGCTTGTTGCATCGTTCTGCCTGCTTCCGAAATTTTTTGGTTCACGCAGAGTTCGCAGAGTGCGCCGAGTTTTTCACGTTTTAACGACGACCTCTGCGTACTCTGCAAACTCTGCGTGAACCAATTTTTTCTCTCCGAGTGAATACCGCGAAGCAGGTGAAGCGCAAGTGCGCTCAGGCGGTGGCCCAATAGGCGAAAACATTTGCCTGTAACGCTGCGACATATGCCTGAGCCGCAGGACCGATCCATTCGCCCCGATATTCGCTGCGCCCCGTCCACCAGCCCTGCCCCGGCAGCCCGTCGCCTTCGCGCACCACCAGTACCGCCAGCGCGGGCGAGCCTTCACCGGTACTCAGCCGGTCGACGGCGTCGAGCGACTTGCACACCGCGCGCATTTTCGGGCGTGTAAAGCGGAAGCCGAGGTCAAGTAACAGCTCGGAGTAGCTGATCGCCCGTCCTTCGCGCGCGCATTGTTCGAGCATCGCCTTTATCCGCGGCACGTCATGCAACGCCGATAAATCGGCCTGCGGGTCGCTCAGGAAATCTTCGAGGATCGGGTCCATATGCCAGACCATAGCAATTTCCGGTCAAGCTGGTAGCCCATCGCTTACGCCCGGGATTTTTCGGAATGACCATGCCCCGCATGGCCACTTATTCCCGAAAAATGGTGGGCGATACAAGGTTTGAACTTGTGACCCCTCGCGTGTGAAGCGAGTGCTCTACCGCTGAGCTAACCGCCCGTCCTGTCTAGGACAGAGGCGCGCCTTTGCCAGAGCGTTTCGGCAATGGCAATATCCCTCTCTCCTTTAGGGGAGAGGAGCGAGACTTGCGAACTTGTTCGCTAGTCGCAGCGGAGAGGGGAAGGCGTGCGCTGCCCCCTCTCCAAGTTCGGCTAGGCGACAAGCCGCCAAGCCTTCCTATCCTCTCCCCTGAAGGAGAGAGGGGGGGTTACGAGACGATTTTGATGTGCGATTCCGGAACGATCTGCGGGATAACCTTGCCGCTCAGCCCGGCAAAGATGGTATCGATTATAATCGCCAGCTTTTCGACCTTCAGCTTGCCTGTGCCGATATAGATGATCGCCTCGGGATTGGTGTAGCATTGCACCATCTGGTTGATGAGTGACACCGCTTGATCGATTGAAAAGCCTTCGAAATACCCCTGCTCCATCGCTTCGGCGACTATTAGCGCGAGGTAATGGTCGCCGAGATCGACATAGCCGCGCACGACCTCGAAATACTGGTTGCCGATTTCCATGTAGCTTTTGAGGAGGTCTGGCTCGGCCTCATACTGCTCGACCGCAAGCATGAAACGTCTGGCGAAATATTGGTACATCTTGTCGCGTACCGGCAGGTCGGAGGACGTTACCTCTTCCATGATCCGGATTTTTTCGGCGAAGAACTTCTCCGCCACCGCTTCCATCAACGCCTCCTTATTTTCGAAGAAACGGTAAAGGTTGGACGGTGACATGCCCGCAGAGGCAGCTAGATCGGTCATCGAAATATCTGCCGAGCCGCGTTGGCGGACAAGGTCGTCGACGAGCTCCAACAGCTGGCTTCTGGTAGCGTCCATATCGGTCTGAGGGCGGGCCATATATCGCTCCCTGTATTAGGCACCTAAGTCAGTTTTGTGATATGTAGAGCATATCTTCAATTTTCAAGTAGGTCGAATGCAAAACTGCCCTGGGTGGTTGCAACGTCCTGAAGGCCTTCTTCACCAACGAGACCTGAAAGCGTCAGCCCGAGCAGGCGGATGCCCATTTCGGCGGGTAATATCTGATCGAGCAGCGCGTGGCCTAGGCCTGAAAATTCGACGCGGTTGGCGATGACATGGCCGACTGTTCGCGAGCGGGTGACGGTGCGGAAATCGGAATAGCGCGCCTTCAGAACGAGCGTTTTGCCCTTCGCATGGTAGCGTTCGATCCGTTCCCAGACGAGGTCGATGATTTCCTCCAGCGCGTCGCGCAGTTCGGCCTCGCTGCGCTTGTCGTCGAAATAGGTGGTCTCGCCGCCCAGTGACTTGCGAATGCTGTTGGCGTTGACGGGGCGGTCATCGATACCGCGTGCCGCCTTGTGCAGATAGCTGCCCCAGCTGCCGAAGTGATGTGTGAGCCACGCCTCGTCCTTTGCCGCCAGATCCGCGCCGGTGTGGACCCCCAGTTTTGCCATTTTCTCCGCCGTTCGCGGGCCGACGCCGTGAAAACGGCGGACGGGGAGCCCTGCAACGAATTCGGCACCTTGGTCGGGCAAGATAACGCACAGGCCGTCGGGCTTGTTCTGGTCGCTGGCGAGCTTGGCGATGAACTTGTTGTAGCTTACGCCCGCGCTCGCGGTCAGACCGGTTTCGGCGGCGATGGCGGCGCGGATTGCCCTGGCGACCTTCACTGCAGAGCCTAGCCCGGTCTTGTCCTCGGTCACATCAAGATAGGCCTCATCGAGTGACAGCGGCTGGATCAGGTCGGTGTGGCGCGCGAATATCTCGCGAATCTGGCGCGAAACGCTGCGGTAGGCCTCGAAGCGCGATTTGACGAAGATCAGGTCGGGGCAAAGCCGCGATGCGGTGACCGACGGCATGGCGGACTTTACCCCGAAGGCCCGCGCCTCGTAGCTCGCGGCCGCCACCACGCCGCGTTTCGACGAGCCGCCGACCGCGACCGGTTTGCCGCGCAGGTCCGGATTATCGCGCTGTTCGACGCTTGCGAAAAAGGCATCCATATCGACATGGATGATTTTGCGGGTGGGTAGGGAATTGGAATCAGCCACGACCCGCTTCTTACCGTCCGCTCTTTCTATACGCCAACCGCACTTCGCAGCGCCTTTCGGTCGAGCTTGCCGATCATCGTCTTGGGCAGCACATCCATGACAACCACCGATTGTACCCGCTCATGTTTGCCGAGTTGCGGATTGAGCCAAGCGACGATTGCGTCTCCATCGGCCTGCGCATCTTCCTGCAAGGTAACAAAGGCACGCGGCAACTCCCCGTGATATGCGTCCGGTACCCCGATAACCAGCGCCTCCTTCACCGCCGGATGCCGATAAAGCACATCCTCGATCTGGCTCGGGAAAACCTTGAAGCCACCGACCGCGATCATGTCTTTCAGCCGGTCGACGATGAAAATGAAGCCGTCTTCGTCGATGGTGGCAACGTCGCCGGTGCGCAGATAACCATCGACGAAAACCTCGGCGTCGGCGTCGGGATGCTGCCAGTAACCGCACATCATTTGCGGACCGGAAAACACCAGTTCGCCGGGTTCGCCGGACGGTGCGGGTTTGGTCGGGTCTTCCTTGTCGAGCAATTTAACCTTGGTGCCGGGGATCGGCTGGCCGATACTGCCCAATTTGTTCACACCGCTATAGGGATTGCACGACACCACGCCCGAGCTTTCGGTGAGACCATAGCCTTCGATAACAACCGCGCCGGTCAGCTTTTCGAACTTCGCTTTGAGTTCGGCGGGGAGCGGCGCGCCTCCGGAAATACATGCGCGAAGCGAGTTGAAATTTGTCGTGCCGATATCGGGACAATCGAGCAGCGCTTGGTACATCGTAGGCACCCCCGGCAACGACGTCACGCGAGTCCGGTTGACCGCCGCCAGCGCCGCCACTGCTTCGAAGCGCGGCAGCATGATAATCTCGCCGCCGTTGCAGATCGTGCGGTTGAGCACGGTCGCGTTGGCGAATACGTGGAAGAACGGCAGCACGCCGAGAATGCGGTCGGCCATCGGTGCTTCCGGCTTGTTGAACCGCGATTCGGGGTCGATGCAATTGATCTGCCGCGCGTTGGCGGTAATGTTCTGGTGGCTGAGCATCGCACCCTTGGGCGTGCCGGTGGTGCCGCCGGTATATTGAAGCTGCGCGATGTCCTTTTCGGGGTCGCAGGGCACGACGGCGTAATCGCCCTTGTTCGCGAGCAGGTCAGCATAAGTGGTAATCCGGTTATCGGCGGGAATGACCGCGATGTCCTTGCGCTTGAACAGCCGGTAGGCCCAGCTTTTCGCCTTGGGCAAGGCCTCGGCTACGCTTCCTACAACCAGCTCCTTCAGACTGCTATTGTCGAGCACCTCAATCGCGGTCGGCAACAAAGCCGCCGCCGACACCGTAAACAATATCGTCGTCCCGCTATCCGCCACCTGATGTGCAAGCTCGTCGACCGAATAGAGCGGCGAGAAATTGACCACCGTCGCGCCCGCCGCAAGTGCGCCATAATAAGCCGCGATATAGTGTGGGACATTGGGCAGGAACAGGCCGACCTGGTCGCCTTTGCCGATCCCCTTGTCCTGCAATCCCTTCGCCACGCGGCACACGGCGTTCGCCATCTCGGCATAGCTAAATTTGCGTCCCATGAAGTCGGCGAGTGCCGCCCCGCCCATTCGCTCGGCGGATTCGAAAAACATATCGTGCAGCGCCAGCGGCGTAAATTGCTGGTCCCATTTGACGGGGTGCAGATAGTTATTTTGCCATTTCATGGCGTGACTATGCCGCGTGATACCAGCCAACGCCATCGCGTATTTCGACAGTCGCGCGGCCCGCGCGTTCGAGGTAACGCAAATGCGCCACCGCTTCGCCCGTGGCGAGGCCGTAGATGCTGTCGTCGATGGGCCGTCCGAACAAGAGCCCAAAGGTATCAACGGCGCGCATTTCCTTGTCCCGAAGCGCCGCCTCAAGCCGGTCGAGCTGCTCATGATGCCCCGATGCCAGCTTGTCGAGCCGCACATGTAAGCCTTTGAACGGAAAGCCGTGCGCGGGCAGCACCAGCATATCCCCGGGCAACGCCTCCCTGAACTTCGCAATCGACGCCAGCCATTCGGCCAGCGGATCGGCATCGGGCTCACTGTCCATGATCGAGACGTTCGAGGTAATGCGCGGCAAAATCTGGTCGCCGGCGATAATAACACCGTTCTGGTAATCTACCATGCAGGCATGTTCGGGCGTATGCCCGCCGCCGGTCATGATCTGCCAATCGCGGTTGCCGACGCGGACGATCGCTTTATCGTCGAGCCGGTGATGACCCGACGGCAGCCGCGATACCGCCCGGGCAAAATTGCCCCAGCCGCCGCTGCGCATTTTCTCGAGACGCTCGTCGTCATAGCCGTAAAGCTTGCGGCGGCGCAGGATATCCTCGGGCGGATGCTCCTTTATGTCGCTGGTCAGCATCCGCGCCAGCAGCCATTCGGTGCGGTTCATCCACACCGGCACCTTGAACTTGTTTGCCAGCCAGCCTGCGCAGCCGACATGATCGGGGTGGAAATGCGTGACGAAAATCCGCGTCAACAACCGCTCCGACAACGCACCAGCAAACAGCGACTTCCAATATTCGACGACATCGGGCAAAAACAGCCCGGTATCGGCAATCGCGTAGCCATTTCCATGCGGCGCATCGTCATCGAGCAGCCACAGGTTGATATGGTTGAGGTTCCCCGGCACCGGCATCCGCGTCCAGCCGAGATCGGACGCGAGGTTATAGATTTCGCCATAACCCGGCGCATGGTCGCCGAGCGGGTAGGTCAGCCCCTTCAGCTCCTTGGCTTCGAACCCGTGATCGACGAGCGACATATCATATGCAGGGGGAGCTTTTATGGCCATGACAAGCCCGTGCCTTAACCGCGCGATTAAGGCAATGGTGACGTTAGGGAAGGATGCTAGTCCTTAACAACTCCTATCACAAATTACGGCAAATTCCGGGGACACTATACTATTTAGCATCACTCAAACCAACTCCACTTCAACCCCAATTGCATCCCCACTCGGAACACCTTTGTCGAATGTCACAAAAGCCTCGCTGCCGCGCGCCGCGACGAGGTGGAGGGCATCGGCGATGTCGGCACCGCCCCGATGCAACTCCAGTGCGGCGCGAATGGCTGGTTCGTCTTCGACATGAATTTCCGGAATATCCAGAAGGGCGGCGAGCGCATTATTAAGGCGCGCGCGTTCGAAATCGTATCGTGAACGCAACGTCCATGCAAGTTCGAGAAGAACCGTGAGCGGCACATTCACGCCTGCCGAGACGACTGCTCGTGCTATTTCGGCCTGCTTGCTGTCGTCATCGGCAATAATCCGGACGAGTATGTTGGTATCGACCGACTTCACCGCTTCGGCGGATCCCATTGCGGATCGTTTCGAAACATCTCGTCGATAGCGGCGTTTGCCTCTTGGTCGGAAAAAACGGGGCCTTTGTAATTCACAACAGCCCGCAATTGAGCCAGCGCCTCGTCAAAGGGCAGCTTCTTGATCACAGGCCGCTTGGTGCGCAGTGTCACACCCGAAGGGCCGTCAACGACCTCAAGCTCGGTTCCCGGCTCCCAATGCAGCCGGTCGCGCACATCCTTTGGGATCACTACCTGGCCTTTGGCAGAGACTTTGGTGTGCTTGGTCATACCGGTAAGATACATTCTTTCCGGTTAGGTCGCAAGTCTCCGCTCCAAAGATATGAAGAAGCTTACTCCCCAGCCTTCTTGAACAGCGTATCCGCCGTCAATTCGGGCTTCGCGCCTTCCTCTTCCACTTCGCCGTTCAGCGCAGCTTCGGCCTTGCGCGCGGCTTCGGTGCGTTCGGCGCGGAGTTCTTCGATCAGGGCTTCGCGGTCGGTGCCAAGGCGTAGGTCGTCGGCGGCCTTGTTGTCGATACCGGCTTTCTTTGCGATGCGGTTGACGACGGCGTCGAGTTCACGCTGTGATGTCAGCCCCAGCGTTACCGGATCTTTCGGCTGGATTTCGGCGATGTTCCAGTGGCTGCGCTCGCGGATCGCGGCGATCGTGTTGCGCGTTGTGCCGATCAGCTTGCAGATCGCGCCATCGGAAATCTCGGGGTGGTTGCGGATCAACCAGGCGATGCCATCAGGCTTGTCCTGACGCTTCGACACCGGCGTATAGCGCGGGCCTTTGGTGCGGCGGACCTGATCGGGGCCGACGCTCATTTTCAGGACATAATCCTCGTCCGCCTGACCCTTTTCGATTTCTTCCATCGCCAGCTCACCGGCGTGGACAGGATCGCGGCCGGTATATTTGGAACCGGTCATATCGTCGGCCATCGCCTGCACTTCGAGGATGTGGATCGCGCAGAATTCGGCGATTTGCGGGAAGCTGAGCGCGGTGTTGTCAACCAGCCAAGCGGCGGTCGCGTGCGGCATCAACGGGGTGGCCATGTCTTGTGCTCCAATAATAAGGGCCGCCCCTTACCGGAGCGGCCTGAAAATGTTGGGCGCAGCATTAGGCCAAGTTTGCAGCGGCGGCAAGTCGCAAAGATGCTTGCGCGGCCGTCGCCATAAGTGCAACCGTCGCGCGCATATCGAGGGGGCAAAGATGAAGCGCTTTTTCAAATGGCTGGGGATTATAGTGCTGCTGCTGGTCGCGGCGCTGTTTTTCTGGGGCTATGCGCCGGATACCGAGGCTGCGGAGATGAAAACGAAATATGGCGGCGGGGCATCGCGGTTCGTCGAGTTGGAGCCGGGGCTGAACGTGCATTACCGCGATCAGGGCAAACGCGACGGGCGTGTTGTGCTACTGGTCCACGGTTCGAACGCTTCACTGCATACATGGGAGCCGTGGGTGGAGCAGCTGGGCATGGATTACCGTATCATCTCGCTCGACCTGCCGGGACACGGCCTGACCGGCAGTCATCCGGGCGGCGTTTATGATTATCCGGTGTTCGTCGATGTCGTCGATAAGCTAATGACCAAGCTGGACGTGTCCAAGGCCGTCATTGGCGGCAATTCGATGGGCGGCGGGGTGTCTTGGATGTTTGCGCTGGCACATCCGGAGAAAACCCAAGCCGTGTTGCTGGTCGACGCGGCGGGCGCGCCCGCGTGGCAGTCGAAGAAAACCCCCATCGGTTTCCGCGCAATGCGGACGCCCGTCATCAAGGAACTCGCCCGCTTCATTGCGCCGCGTTCGATGTTCGAATCGAGTCTGAAAACGTCGATGAGCGTCCAGTCGAAAATCGACGACGCGTTGATCGACCGCTATTGGGAACTCAACCGCTACCCCGGCAACCGCGAGGCGTCGTTGAAGCGCTTTGGTCTGCCGCACAACAACCGGCAGGCATCGAAGGAGACTTTGGCGGCAATTTCGGTGCCGGTGATGATTATGTGGGGCGCCGAGGACAATCTGATCCCGGTCAGCTCGGCGCGCTGGTTTGCCTGGGCGATTCCGGGCGCGAAGCTGGTGGTTTATCCGAAGGTCGGGCACGTTCCGATGGAGGAAGTGCCGGACGAAAGCGCTGCCGATGTGAAGCTTTGGCTGGATGGGTTGGCGGATGCACGATAACAAATTGGATCATATCCGCTCATGGTAAGGAGGGGCTGAGCTTGTCGA
>CAZQBS010000094.1:0-8171 GCA_964591835.1 uncultured Sphingorhabdus sp.
CCCAATCCTGAAGGCCGACGATGCAGCGATTGCCGCCGCGCGTGCTGGCAAGGCGCAAGCAAACGTCCGGCCCAACCCGTCAGTCATTGTCGATGCTGAAAACTTCGTCGGAACTGGCTCCTATAATGTGCTTGGCCAAGCCGAGATAACCGCGACCTACAGCCAGCCGATCGAGCGCGGAGGCAAACGCGCGGCGCGGGTGGCACTCGCCGAACGAGACATCGTTGTGGCCCAGGCTTCGGCTCGGGTGACACGGCTCCAACTGGCAGCAGCAGTGCAGCGGGCTTTTCTCGATGTGCTGATCGCTGACGAAGTGCTGAAAGTCACCGAGTACCGGCTGTCGGTCGAGCGCGAGATGGAAAAAGAGGCGCTGCGCCGGGTCAGGGGCTATAAAGACCCTTTGTTCGTCGAAACCCGCGCTGCTGCCCGTGTCGCGCAGGCCAAGATCGAGGTCGACCAGGCTGTAGCCAGCACGCGAAATGCGCGCAATGCTTTGGCCGCCTTTTGGGGCGGCGATGGTGCCGGGCTGGAGGCGCAGGGTGAATTGATGCAGGCAGGTGCAATTGCTCCAGCGCTTGCCGTTGCTGACGCCGATCTGGCCGAAGCCAAAATAGCGCGCGCATCGGCTGCGGTATCGGTCGAGCAAACGCGCAAGGTTCAGGACTATACTATCAACGGTGGAACGCGTTTCCTGCGCGGGACAAACGATGTCGCGCTGGTGGCGGGTGTCAGCATTCCGCTGGGTCGGTATGACCGCAACCGTGGCAATATCGAACGCGCGCAAGCCGAGCGGTTACGGCTTGAATTGACCGCAGAGGCCGAGCGGCTCGACCGGTTACGGCGACTGGCGTCGCTGCGCGCCAATGCCGAGGCATCGCGGATGCGCGCGCAGGCGATTGGTGTCGAAGTCTATCCGCGCACCAAAAAGACGCTGGCGCAGGTGCGCGAGGGCTATAATCGCGGCGGATTCAACTTCCGCGACATGCAGGACGCCGCCGATGCGATCCTGGCTGCACAAGACGAATGGCTTGATGCCATTACGCAATATCGTGATCTTCAAACAGAAATTGACCGGCTTACCGGGCGCTTTGGCGCCGGACAGCCTGCGGAGACAAACCCATGAAACAGTATCTGCACATTCGCGTGGCCGCCGCTTTGTTAGTCATCGCGCCACTCGCTGCTTGCGGTGGCGGAGCCGACGCCCCGGCCGAGGGCGAAGGCAAGTCCGCGTCCGAATATGAAAAAGGGCCGCATAATGGGCGGATGTTGCGCGACGGTGATTTCGCGATTGAAGTCACCATTTTCGAAGATGGCCAGCCGCCGCAATACCGGATGTATCCGACACGTGACAACAAGCCGGTTGACCCCGCGACCGTCAATCTGGCGGTGACGTTGAAGCGACTAGGCGGGCAAATCGACCGCTTCGCTTTCAAAGCCGAAAAAGACTTTCTGGCTGGGCAGGGCGTGGTGATGGAACCGCATAGCTTCGATGTCGAGGTTGTCGCGACCGAGAATGGCAAGCGCCACGTCTGGAAATTCGCCAACCCTGAAGGCCGCACCAAAATTCCCGCCGCCACTGCGAAAGAAGGCGGCATAGAGATCGAAACCGTTGGACCCGTCACAATCAGCGAAACGCGCGAGGTGCAGGGCATCGTGCAACTGGCAACAACGGCGCGTTCTGAAGTGCGCGGGCAGTTTCCCGGACGCGTCGTCCAGGTGACCAGGGCGGTCGGCGATTATGTCAGCAAAGGCCAATTGCTGGCGCGGATCGAATCCAGTGAGTCGCTGCAAATCTATCCGGTCTACGCGCCGGTCAGCGGCGTGATCGCCGAACGCACGGCCAATGTCGGCAACGTCACATTCGACCAGCCGCTTTATGTCATCACCGACCCCGGTCAGACGACGGTGGTGTTCAACGTCTTCCCGCGCGATCTCTCGACGATCCGTCCCGGGCAAAAAGTCGTGATCGAAACGCTTGACGGACAACCCGTCGCTGAAACTACGCTTGGCGGCTATCTTCCCGAAGGTAATGCGGCGGCTGGCACGGCCTTGATGCGCGCCTCGCTCCCCAACCGCGACGGCAAATGGCGTCCAGGGATGGCATTGCAGGGCCGCGTCACAGTGAGCGCCTTCACTGTCCCGCTTGCGGTGCGCACCGAGGCCTTGCAGCGGTTCCGCGACTTTACCGTCGTCTTTGCTAATTTTGGCGACGACTACGAGGTGCGGATGCTGGAGTTGGGCCGCAAGACGCCCGAATGGACCGAAGTGCTTTCCGGTATCAAGCCCGGTACACGCTACGCCGCCAAGGGAGCCTTTCTCATTCGCGCCGACATTGAAAAGTCGGGCGCGAGCCACGACCACTGATCGGAAACCAGACCATGCTCGCCCGTATCATCGGATTTTCGATCCGCCAGCGCTGGCTGGTGCTTGGCATCGTTGCCTTGCTCATCGCGCTTGGCGTTTGGAGCGCGACCCGCCTTCCCATCGATGCCGTCCCCGACATCACCAATGTGCAGGTGCAGATCAATACCGAGGCTGAAGGCTTCTCGCCGCTTGAGGCGGAACAAAGGATTACCTATCCGATCGAAACCGCCATCGCGGGGGTGCCGAAACTTAGCTACACCCGCTCGGTTTCACGCTACGGATTAAGCCAGGTCACCGTTATTTTCGAAGACGGCACCGATCTTTATTTCGCGCGCCAGCTCGTCAACGAGCGTTTGCAAGCCGCCAAATCGCAATTGCCACCGGGCATCGAACCGCAGATGGGGCCGACGGCAACAGGGCTTGGCGAGATTTTCATGTATTCGGTCACGGCTAAACCCGGCGCGCTCAAGCCCGATGGTGCCAAGTGGACCCCAACCGATTTGCGCACACTGCATGACTGGGTGGTCCGCCCGCAGATGCGTAATGTTCCCGGCGTGGCTGAGGTCAACACCGTCGGTGGCTATACCAAGCAATATCATGTCACGCCCAACCCGGTGCAACTGGCGACGCTCAAGCTGTCACTCACCGACGTCGTCAACGCGCTTGAGGCGAACAACGCCAATGCGGGCGCTGGCTATGTCGAGCGGGCAGGTGAGCAGGTATTGATCCGCTTGCCGGGCAGGGCTGGCAATGAAACCGATTTATCGCAGATCATTGTCGCCAAACGCGGCGGCATACCCATTCGCATCGGCGACATTGCCGAGGTCGTTATCGGGTCGGAACTCAGGACCGGTGCGGCGACCGAGAACGGCAAGGAAATTGTGCTCGGCACGATCTTCATGCTGACCGGAAGCAACCCGCGTATCGTTGCGCAGGCAGCTGCCGAACGGCTTGAAGCGGTCAACAAGTCGCTGCCGTCCGGCGTCGTCGCGCAACCGCTTTATGACCGCACCGAACTTGTCGAGCGCACGATTGGCACAGTCGAAGAAAATCTCGCCGAAGGCGCTTTGCTCGTCATCGTTATCCTGTTCCTGCTTCTGGGCAATGTCCGTGCGGCACTGATCACGGCAGCGGTCATTCCGGTGGCAATGCTGATGACCCTTACCGGCATGGCTGCGGGGCGTGTTTCGGCAAACCTGATGAGCCTTGGCGCACTTGATTTCGGACTGATCGTCGATGGGGCAGTCATCATTGTGGAAAACTGCCTGCGCCGTTTGGGTGAAGCGCAGCACCGGATGGGACGCCTGCTCAACCGCGACGAACGGTTCGGTCTGGTTGCATCGGCAAGCAGCGAAGTTATCCGGCCTTCGATCTTTGGTGTCATCATCATCACCGTCGTTTATCTGCCGATTTTCGCGCTTTCGGGAATTGAGGGCAAAACCTTCCACCCGATGGCGATCACGGTAATGTTGGCGCTGACCGCAGCGATGATCCTGTCGCTCACCTTTGTACCCGCCGCGATTGCG
The DNA here is from genome assembly GCA_964591835.1 of uncultured Sphingorhabdus sp. Lineage (GTDB taxonomy): Bacteria > Pseudomonadota > Alphaproteobacteria > Sphingomonadales > Sphingomonadaceae > Sphingorhabdus_B. Next base: position 3,891 of record CAZQBS010000094.1, read on the forward strand.
ATGTTCGTGACCGGCAAGGTCGAGGAGAAGGACAATCGCGTCATGGCATGGTCGCGTGTGCGCTATGCCAGCATCCTCGACCGCACCTTGACGCGCGGCAAATTGCTGATCGGCCTGGCGCTCGGGTTGGTTGCGATCAGTGCTTATGGCGCGACGCGCCTGGGATCCGAATTCATTCCCAATCTCGATGAAGGCGATATTGCCATGCACGCATTGCGAATTCCGGGCACCAGTCTGGGGCAGGCGGTGCAGATGCAGGAAGTGCTTGAAAAACGCATCAGCAAATTCCCCGAAGTCGAACGCGTATTTGCCAAAATCGGGACGGCGGATGTTGCAACCGATCCGGTGCCGCCTTCGGTTGCCGATAATTTCATCATGCTCAAGGACCGCAAGGACTGGCCCGATCCGCGCAAACCGCGGACGCAACTGGTGGCCGAACTGAACGCAGCGGTGCAGCAGATTCCGGGCAATAATGACGAGTGTACCCCGCCGGTACAGATGCGGCTGAACGAACTCATCGCAGGCGTCCGCGCCGACGTCGCGGTCAAGTTGTTTGGCGAGGATCTTGACGAATTGCTGGCATCTGGCGGTGAAATCGAGAAAATCGTCTCGTCGATTCCGGGCGCGGAGGACGTCAAGCTCGAACAGGTTACAGGCCTGCCGGTGCTGTCGGTTACGCCGCGTAGGGCCATGCTAGCGCGATATGGTATCAACATCAGCGACGTGCAGGAAGCAGTCTCAACCGCAACCGGCGGCCGTAATGCCGGTGAAGTGTTCGAGGGTGACCGCCGCTTTGCTGTGGTGGTCAGACTGCCAGAAGAAGCGCGCACGAACCTTGACATGCTAGGCAGTCTGCCGATCCCGCGCACCGGTGATGGCGGCACTGAATTTGTGCCATTGTCAGAGATTGCGGACATAGAGATGTCGGTCGGCCCCAATCAGATCAGCCGTGAAAATGGCAAGCGCCGTGCGGTGATTACAGCCAATGTTCGCGGGCGTGACTTGGGTTCATTCATCACCGAACTGCGCGCGAAGGTCGAAAGTGAGATCGCGCTGCCCGAGGGCTATTATGTCCAATATGGGGGCACATTCGAGCAGCTCCAGTCGGCGGCAACGCGGTTGCAGATTGTTGTGCCGCTTGCGTTGGTCCTGATCTTCGGACTGCTATTCATGCTGTTCGGATCGACCCGTGATGCCGCGATTGTGTTCTCGGGCGTGCCTCTGGCGCTAACCGGGGGGGTGGCCGCACTTGCGCTTCGCGATATTCCGATGTCGATCTCCGCCGGAATTGGGTTCATCGCCTTGTCGGGGGTCGCGGTCCTCAACGGCGTGGTCATGCTGTCTTTCATCAAGGACCTGCGCGAACGCGGCATGGCGCTCGACGAAGCAATCCGCGAAGGCGCGCTGACGCGGTTGCGGCCCGTGTTGATGACCGCATTGGTCGCCTCGCTCGGTTTTGTGCCGATGGCACTCAATGTTGGCGCCGGTTCGGAGGTTCAGCGTCCGTTGGCAACAGTGGTGATTGGCGGGATTATCTCGTCGACGATCCTGACACTTATCGTGCTGCCAGCGCTGTACCGGCTCATTCACGGGCGGGACGACAAACCGGCGGACGAGCCGCAACTTCAACCATCAGCTTTGTAGGAACTTATGAAACCCAATCTCCCCAAGCTGTCGCTGACAGCTTTGCTCACAACCGCCTTATGTCTTGCCTTTGCTACCTCTGCCTATGCGCATGGTGTGGCGGAGGGCGACCAGGGCTATATAGAGCAAACCAGCGGCCCGCAGATCACTGCCTTTCTGTACCTTGGTGCAAAGCATATGATCACAGGCTATGACCATTTGCTCTTCCTGTTCGGTGTCATATTCTTTCTCTACCGGCTAAAGCATGTCGCGACTTATGTGACGCTCTTTGCCATCGGGCATAGCGTCACATTGATTGCTGGCGTTCTGCTTGGCACGCATGTCAGCTCGTATCTGGTCGACGCAATTATCGGCTTGTCGGTTGTCTATAAAGCGCTCGACAATCTGGGTGCGTTCCAACGCTGGTTCGGCGTGCAGCCGAACACCAAGGCGGCGGTTCTCATTTTCGGGTTCTTCCACGGTTTTGGCCTGGCCACCAAATTGCAGGAATTTTCACTCTCGCCGGACGGCCTGCTTACCAATTTGATTGCGTTCAATGTAGGCGTTGAGATCGGGCAATTGCTCGCGCTTGGCGCGATTCTGATCGCGATGGGATATTGGCGGCGCACTGCCAGTTCTGGCCGCTATGCCATTACCGCCAACATAGCCCTGATGACGGCAGGCTTCGTGCTGTTTGGCTATCAACTCACCGGATATTTTGCTGCTTGAAAGGACTGGCATGACAAATTTTGAAACACCTGATCGTTCGCAACTTCCATCGACTGCCCAGCTAAACCGCGCGACAGGGCTCGCGGCGCTAATCGCCGGGGTCATATTGGTGACGACCGTGCTACCCGCCGAATACGGTATCGACCCGACCGGTATCGGCAGCGCGCTCGGCCTAAAGGAAATGGGCGATATGAAAGAGGCCGCGCATCTGGTGAAGAAAGCACCCGCTGTGACAACGACCGTGAATGCGCCTGCGGCAAGTGCGACGGCGTCTGAATCAGGCGACAAGACTAGCAAAGTTACGCTGAAGCTCCAACCCGGCGAGGGACGAGAGGTAAAGGCAACAATGAAGGCTGGCGAAGAGTTAGACTTTGCATGGTCGACCGATGGCGGCGCGGTCAATTATGACCAGCATGGCGAAATTGCGGGCGCAGCCAGCGACGAATTCACCAGCTATGAAAAAGGCACGAAAACGTCGGCAGCAGGTAAGTTCCGCGCGCCATTTGACGGAACGCATGGCTGGTATTGGCGCAACCGCACTGCTGGCCCCGTTACCATCACGGTCGCTGCAAACGGCCAGTTCGAAAATTTCGAACAGAAAAAATAGGCGCCAATGCGACTAACCCAGTTTTAGAGATATTCATGCTTAACGGCCTTCTTTCAGCTGCCCCTCTCGCAACATTTGCCAGTCCGGCGCGTGCTCATCCAGAACATGAAAAAATGCCTCGCCCCGCCGTGCGCATGCCAAGCGGAGGTCGCCAAATGCGAGTGTCGTGCAAAGCGGCAACGCTTTGACGCGTCCGACTATCGACTTTCCAACGGCGCGAAGAGCAATCCCGTTAAGGCAATGATTGCGCATCCCGCGCCCACCAGGAAAGTTGCGGCAGGGCCTGACGCGTCCCACACCAATCCGGCTATGACGCTGGCGGCGAGCAGCGCGAGGCCGGTGACGAGGTTGAATATGCCATAGGCCGAGCCGCGCAATTCAGGTGGCGAGCGGTCCGCGACCAGCTTCGCAAACAGCCCCTGCGTTGCCGCCATGTGGACGCCCCAGAGGGCAATGCCCACAAATGCGCCCGCAACGCCCGGCAGCATGGCGAGTACCAAATCGGCGGCGGTCAGGACGAGCAGGCCAGCGATTAGCACAGTCTTTGCTCTTACCCGATCCGACAGGCTGCCCAGCGGGTAGGCCGCGAGCGCGTAGACTGCGTTCATTGCGACCAGCACGAGCGGCGCAAGCGCGAGCGGTAATCCTTCGGCATTGGCTTTGAGGATAAGGAACGCCTCGCTGAAGCGCGCGAGAGTGAACACGGCCCCGATGGCGACAAGCAGCCAGAATGCGCGCGGAAGCTGCCGCAGATCGGCAATACGGACTGGGACACGCGCGTTGGATTCGTCCACTGGCCGCTTGGCGTCTTCGACCCCCACGAGCACGAGCACCACCGCGATGGCTGCGGGGATGACCGCAAGCCAGAACACCATGCGCATGTCGTTCGAGAACGCGGCCATCGCTGCGATGGCGATCAGCGGCCCGAGGAACGCGCCGATTGTATCGATCGACTGGCGCAATCCGAAAGCGCGCCCACGAATTTCGGGCGGCGTGACATCGGCAACCAGCGCATCGCGCGGTGCCCCGCGCACGCCCTTGCCGATACGATCCGCGAACCGCGCGCCCATGATGACAGATGCCGTTCCCGCGAGAGCGAACAGCGGTTTGGAAAGCGCGCCCAAGCCGTAACCGATCAAGATCAGCGGCTTGCGCTTTCTCATTCGGTCAGAAATATAGCCCGAAAACACCTTGGTAACCGACGCCGTTGCTTCGGCCACGCCGTCGATCAGCCCGACCATTACCACACTGACACCCAGCGTCGTCGTCAGGAACAGCGGCAGCAGTGCATGGATCATCTCGGACGAAATATCCATGAACAT
>CAZQBS010000095.1:0-1809 GCA_964591835.1 uncultured Sphingorhabdus sp.
TTGACGTTGCGGGTAAAGCCCCCATCCACCGTCAGGTTGGCGCCCGTGATCCACTAAGCTTTCGACGATGCGAGGAATAGGACCGCATTTGCGATTTCAGCCGGAGTGCCAAATCGCCCTGCCGGATGGCGTTCCAGATTCGCCCTATAATATTCGGGCATAGCTGATTCCAGAAAACCCCAGCTGCCATCACTTACAAATGCAGGACCGGGGCAGACGCAATTGGCGCGGATCCCTTCCTTCATATAATCGATTGAAAGCTGATGGACATAGTTGATCAGTGCCGCTTTAATTGCCCCGTAGCTTAATCCAGCCTCGCCGAATGCATGGTTTTCGATGGCCGTAATCGTCGATAATTGCACGAAAGCACCCCCGCCGGCCTTTCTAAAATGCGGCAGCGCAGTGTCAAACATGGCGACAGCCGACATTAAATCTACATTGTAGCTGATATCCCAGCCGGTCCGGTTGCGCGGAATGCCTCCCAGTGCAGATGCGCAGGAAATGGCAATATCGATTCCGCCCATGTGCTGCGCCGCAGCCTCAACCCAATCAGTGACTTGATCAAAATAGCCGCAATCGACAACGGATCCGTAAACAGTTCCGCGACCTTGCAATGCTTCGAGCGCATCTTCAACTCCGTCGCCGTCCATGGGGTTTGCAAAAACTTCGCTGTTGCTTGGATTGGTCTCGCCCTTCCGCGCGCGCCGCGCACAGAAAGAGACAATCGCCCCTTCATCCAGCAGCCCTTCGACGATTGCGCGACCAACCCCTCTTGTGCCAGCACTGACAACGACTTTCTTGCCCTTTAGCTTAAGATCCACTCGCTAAACCCGCTTGATATCGTCGGCTTCGTGGATCTCCATGATTTCAAAAACATTGCCGAAGAAATCCCGGCAATAGGTAGCCGCATACCCGCGTTTACTGCCGTCTTCGGCAATAGTGATACCTTCCATCGACGGCGGTGCGTGCACGCGGATACCCGCCGCCAGCAGCCGCGCATGCGTGGAAATGATGTCATCCACCTGCACTGCAAAATGCGTATAGCCAAAATTATGGACACCCTTGTCGGCATCCTGCGGTGCCGAACGCGGCTGGGCATATTCGAACGCTTCGATATGGGTGTTGCCCAGGCGCACCATGAACTGCTTGGCCGCGCTGTCTTTCAGTCCGACGATTTCGTCGATGAAGGGATTGTCCCGCCATTCCACCGGCGAAACTTCCTCGACACCGCCGAGCAGATCAACGTAGAATTCGCGCGCCTTGGCGATGTCGGGTACCGATATCCCGATATGGTGCACACCTTGGATTCCCAAACTCATTTCGTTTTCTCCAGATATTTGTCGAGCGTCGTATGAATGTGGCGGATGCGCGCCTCCTGATAGGTGGAAAGCGTCTGCGCCCCCTTGTGGCTGGCATACATACCTTCGCGTTGCCAACGCATGATGTCGGTATCCTGGTCGAGCACCTTCGCCAGAAAAGCATCGATGCCCGGCACATCGGCGAACAGCTCGTCCTCGCCGATTTCGACAACCGCGCCCACTTCAAAATCGCTGCCGTCGCATGGTTTTGGGCGCAACACCATCTGGTCAAATAGCGCGCGGTCGGGGTCGTGGCCATCCGGCCGGAACAGCTGGATCAAGGCAAGGCCTGGCGTGGGATAAAAAATGACATTGGGGAAGACCGAGTATTTCAGGGAGTCGATCATTTCAGGTACAGAAAAATCGCTATAGTCCAGACCATATTCAGTCAGCATCTGTTCGCGCAGCTGCTCCGCCATCACCCAGCGAGCGGTTTTTCCTTCGGGCACCT
>CAZQBS010000095.1:1819-4756 GCA_964591835.1 uncultured Sphingorhabdus sp.
CCATCGCGCCGTCGCCAACAAGCATTGAATCGAGCAGTTCCTGCTGAGTCAATTTTACCTTAACCGTCGGGCTGGTCGTGGCCATAGCGGTCAAATCACGCGTGACATGATCGCTGAAGATATCGTGCTGCATATTATGATCGCCAACAACGTTGGTCATTTCGGGATGCACAATCGGCGTGTGGTAGGCTTCCATAAAGGCCTCCTGCGCGAGCTTCCAATTACCGGGGAGATGCTTTCGCACATGGGTGTGAATATACCAGCCGGTCAAATCCCAGCGTTTGAAATGGTCGGGCAACACCTCGAGATATTCGAGCAACGGCGGTGTTTCTGGAGACAGGCAAAGGAATATAAAGCCATTCCAGCTGTCGACACGAACTTCCGGCAGGCAAGCCTTCTCGCGGTCGAGGTGCGGGAACTCCCAATCGCAAGGGATCTTGCTGATCTTGCCGTCCAGTGACCATTCCCAGCCGTGAAAGGGGCATTGGATCGACGACGACCAGCCATTGCTGAACGAAGGCTTCAGCTTGGTGCCGCGGTGCAGGCAACTGTTGTAAAAGCCTTTCAGGCCGCCTTCGGTCCGTACCAGAACGACCGATATCCGGGCCAAATCATAAACGAAATAGTCGCCGACTTCGCTCAGATGCTCTTCGCGGCAGGCATATTGCCAGACGCGCTTCCACATAAACTCGATCTCGAGATCGAAGAAATCTTGACTGGTATAACGGCTGAAGTCGATGTCAGGCGTTGGCGTGGCTGGGTTGCGGCACTCGCGCAATACTGGCGGCAGGTTATCGCCGTCAGCCAGAGCGATGTCCTGCCAGCTCTGCCCCGGAAAATGTTCCGCTTGCGCTTGCGACAAATCGTCCATAACCGCCCCCCTGTGACGCACGTCTCAGAATTGAATGCGCTTTGTAAATCCACCGTCGACAACAATGTTCGCGCCGGTCATATTCTTGCAAGCAGGTGAGGCGACGAACGCGATAGTCTTGGCAATTTCCTCACCCGACGTCATTGCGCCAGTGGGTATCTGCGCCAATATGCCATCATAGAAATCGCGCATATTTTCCTTAACATGTGCCCAAGGGCCGTCCTCGGTCCAGACCGGTCCCGGCGTAATGCAGTTCACGCGCGTTCCCTCTGCGGCAAGCGTTTGCGAAAGCGCGGAGGAGTAGGCCATAACGGCTGCCTTCATCGCATTATATGGTTGAACCCCCATGAATTCTTCAACAGCACCTGTCGAGCTCATGCAGATAATTGAACCGTTGTCCGAATCCTTAAGGTAGGGACGCGCCGCCGCGATCCCGCGACGCATCGGCAAGATGTCGCTGTCAAGCAACGCCTGCCAGCCAGCGTCGCTGTCTTCTCCCAGGTTGATGGAAGTAAAGCTGATGAAAATATCGCAGCCGCCAAGCGCTTCGGCCGATTTCTCGACAAAGGCAGGGACTGCGGCGACATCGGTGACGTCGAGCGCTTCGGCGATAAAGGTGACGCCTTTGTCCCCAATCTCGCCTGCAATCTTGTCGACCTTTGCCTGACTGCGCCCGCAGACAGCGACATGGCAGCCTTCCGCCACCAGCGCATGAGCGACCTTGCGTCCGATGCCGCCATTGGCACCTACCAAAATGGCGTTCAGCCCTTTCAGCCCTAAATCCATGATCGCTCTCCCTATTTGCACATCTTACCATCACTGTGCATCCGCAGCCTTGTGGCAACCACTCGCCTTTGTAACAGGACCAGCGCTGCGGCCTGCATGTTAGCAACACTCAGGGACTTTGGCAGGAGAGAGAGTATGGGACGCCTCGCGGGCAAGAAAGCCGTCATCCTTGGCGCTTCAAGCGCGGGCAATATGGGCCAGGTAATGGCCCGCCGCTTCATGGACGAAGGCGCGGAAGTACTGGCGTCTGGTCGCAAGGAAGATGAACTGAAGGCATTCGCCGACGAAACAGGCTGCGAGTGGGCCGCATGCGACCTCACCGATGAAGCCAGCGTCAATGCGCTTGCTGATACCGCTGCAGCAAAAATGGGCGGCATCGACATCGCTGTCAACGCGACAGGCTGGGGGTTGCTCAAACCCTTTCTCGACAACACACGCGAAGAGTTGGAAGCGATCACCGCGCTGCAATATATCGGCCCGTTCCAGTTTTTTCAGGCGATGATCCGCAAGATGGCGACATCATCTGGCGGACGCGGTGGATCGATCATCACGATCAGCTCGGCAACGGCAAAGATAATGCTCAACGACCATGCAGCCTATATGGGCACGAAGGCAGGGGTCGACCATGTCATCCGCTGCATCGCCAACGAATTCGGGAGCGAAGGCATCCGCGCCAACTCCATCTCGCCCGGCCTAACCGATACCCCTATGACCGCCGATGCCAAAACCGTCCCCGGTCTGTTCGACGCTTTTGTCGCGGGCTATCCGCTCGGGCGTTACGGGACGTCTGATGATATTGCCGCCGCTGCTGTATTTCTTGCCAGCGACGAATGTTTCATGACTGGCGAAAATCTGCAGGTGAATGGCGGCCTCACTCTGCGGAGAAACCCTTCTTCCGACGAAATTGCCGCCAGTATTGCCAAGGCGACCGGACAGTCTTAATCTTCACGTCGTAATCATCGCCTTTATTTCGGCGCGCAAAACATCTTTACGTATTTTACCCGAAGCCGTTCGCGGGAAGTCGGTAACGAACTCGAACCGCTCAGGGATTTTTTGCTTTGCAAGCCCCGAGGCCTGTACATGCGCGGCTAGTGCGACTGCATCGGCATCGCCGTTCAGGATGACGTATGCGCACACGCCCTCCCCCATCCGTTCGTGCGGCATGGCAACGACGGTCGCTTCCTGCACAGAAGGATGAGCGTGCAGCACATCCTCGATTTCTTTCGCGCTGATGTTCTCGCCACCGCGGATGATCAGGTCTTTCTTGCGGCCGGTAATTA
>CAZQBS010000095.1:4766-8087 GCA_964591835.1 uncultured Sphingorhabdus sp.
GTCGCCGGTCATCGCCTCGCTGTTCTGGGCGGCGTCGGCATAGCCCATGAACATGGCAGGCCCGCGCGCCAATATTTCGCCTTCCTGCCCGGCAGGCACGTCGCGCTCCTCATCGTCTGCTATGCGCACCTGATAATCGATGATCGCTCCATCGGTCGTCGCCGCAAGATGTTCATCAGCACGCGCCGGATAACCCAATGTAACAAGCGGCACTTCCGAACTGCCAAATACGCGGAACGCGCAGCAATTCTCGAACGCGCGGTTCGCCGCGGGAATCACTTCGGGAGGAACTGCTGCCCCGCCACATGCAAAGAAACGGAAGGATGGAATCCTTGTGCCAGCGGCCTCAGCGGCCTTGGCCAGTTCGGTCAAAAACGGTGTCGCTGCCACCGTGCCGACGACGGCATGTTTTTCGATCAACGCCAGCGCCTCTGTCGCGTTCCATGCTTCCATCAATATCGTGCGCGAACCCGCGACAAAGGGCATTTCTAGGCCATTGGCATAGCCCGATACATGGGTGACCGGCGACGGCATGATCATCGCGTCGCCAGCTTCAAGGCCCCAATGCCGCGCGCTTTGTTGCAGCACCCGGGTCAGTGTATTGTGATTGTGGAGAACGCCCTTGGGACTACCTGTGGTGCCCGATGTATAAAGCAGCATTTTGACCGCACCTGCATCCACCTGCGGGCGGGTGAAGCGTCGTCCACGCCCCGATTCAACTAAAGCCTCATAGGTTAGACCAGCTTTGCCTCGAACCAGCACGACGTGCTTCAGATCGGGTAGATTGGGCTTCAATCGTTCCGCCATCGCGGCGAAATCATAATTTCGGAATGACGCCGCGACGATGAATGCTCTCGCCCGGCAGTCGGCAAGCATCATGCCGACTTCGGCATCGCGGTAAATCGGCACAATCGGATTGATAACGAAGCCCGACAGTGCCGCAGCCAGATTGATGACGGCCGCCTCAATCCAGTTGGGCGTCTGAAAGCTTACGACATCGCCAGCGACCAGCCCCAGATCCGCAAGACCAACGGACAGCGCCTCGGCGTCGGCAATAAGGGTCGCGCGCGTCATCTGCTGTTCGCCAGCAATAAACTGGATGAAATCCGGATCCGCATTCGCCAATGCAAACGCAAAGTCGGCAAGCGTTTTGTCCGCCCAGTCGCCGCAGGCGGCAAATTTGGTGTGATGCGGGACAGGTGGCGTCAGCCACGACCAAGGTGCAGTGTGTCTCTCCATGGCGTCGCCCATGCGCGCAAACGACAGAAAGTCCTATTGTCCAAAATGTGAGTAACCTGTGACCTCTCGCAGCTTGTTGTCTGCACGCGTCTTTGCTCCAAGGCACATAACCGCTTTTAGGAGAGAGCCATTGGACCGCGAAACGCAGATTGGCGACATCGCCGAGATCATGCTCGATTATGTCGAGAACAAGAAGACGCACCAAACGACCACGACGATGACGGTTCCGTCAAGCAGCTACACCGACCCCGATCAATGGGAAGCGGAGATGGAGCTGATCTTCAAGCGCGTGCCGCTGATGCTCGCTTTCACAGCCGAGATCCCCAACCCCGGCGATTACAAGGCGATGGATGCGATCGGTTTGCCGATCCTCATCAACCGCGACAAGGCGGGCCAGGTTCATGCCTTCCTCAACGTCTGTGCGCACCGCGGCGCGCCGGTTGCCAATGACGGCCACGGCAATTGTGCGCGTTTTACGTGTAAATATCATAGCTGGACCTATGGCCAGGACGGTAAGCTGATCGGTATATCCGAAGCATCGAAATTCGGAGAAGTCGATAAATCGCAACGCGGATTGCGACAATTACCATGCGAAGAGCGCGCAGGGATGATCTTTGTTTGCCTGACGTCCGATGGACAAATGGACCTCGACGACTATTATCAAGGCTATCTCGACGATTTTGCCGCGCTTGATCTCGGAAGCTGGGCGTTTCTCGGTACGCGGGTTATCGAGGGCGCAAACTGGAAGATCGCCTTTGACGGATATTTGGAAGGCTATCATTTCGCATCGCTCCATCCCGAAACAATCTATCCGCGCACGCCGTCTAATTGCATGCATTATGAGGGCTTTGGCCCCAGTATGCGGATCGGTTTTCCGCATCATGCGATTGGTGAGAACCTGAAAGACGTGCCGCGCAAGGATTGGGGCACCCAAGAGAATAACGGCTTTGATTTCGTGCGGATAATGTTTCCCAATGTCTCCGCCTTCATCGCGCCCGAGATCACCCAGATCGCTCAGCTTTTCCCTGGGCCGACGCCCGACAAGAACCGCACCGTCCTCAATTATCTCCGCCGTGATCCGATCAGGGACGACGAAGACCGCGCGAATGTCGAGGCTTCGATCAACTTCTTCCGCGATGTGACCTATAATGAGGATTATCTGATCGGCCTTGAAATCCAAAAAGGTCTTGAATCCGGCGCACAGGAAGATCTCATCTTCGGCAAAAACGAGCGCGGCAACCAGTATTTCCACGAATGGCTCAACTGGTATCTGCAGGATGACGACACGCTGCAAAAGCCGGTCATGTGAACAGGATTTCGCTGGCCTCCGGAGTGGTTCCGGAATTTGGGCCGCTCGAGACGATCCATGCTGCGGCATTTGGCAGTTTTGATGCGGTTGGGCTCTGGGTCGAGCCGGAGAACTGGACGGCGCAAACGACCACAGATTGCCGCGCCGCGCTTGCCGATACCGGACTTGAGTTGCTCGATGTCGAGGTCGTCTGGCTCAAGCCGGACAGCGATATGTCCGCGCACAAGAGGGTCATTGACATCGGAGCGGAGCTTGGCGCGAAAAATGTCCTGTGCGTTGCGAGCGACCCCGAGATGGCCGCCAACGCTGCGCGGCTGGCCGAGCTGTGCCGCCATGCCGAAGGTTCGGGAATGCGCGTCGCGCTGGAATTCGGCATCTTTACCGAGGTCAGGAATTTGGAAATGGCAATGGCGGTGCTGGACGATGTCGCGCACCCCTTGCGCGCATTGTTGATCGACCCGATCCATGTGGACCGGTCGGGTACGACCGCAAGCGAGATTGCCACCGTCCCAAGCGAATTGCTGCCCTATGCGCAGTTCTGTGATGCGCCGACCAAACGCCCCGACCCGACGGATTTCGGCGCAATTATCACCGATGCCATCGACCTGCGCGAGCAATGCGGCGAAGGCGGACTAGATCTCTCAGCCATCTACAAGGCGCTGCCCGCGGGCATCCCGTTCAGCATCGAGCTCCGCTCCAAAGCCCTGCGCGAACGCTACGCGGACGCGGGCGAGCGTGCCAAGACCGTCGCCACCGCCACCCGACGCTGGCTC
>CAZQBS010000096.1:0-6812 GCA_964591835.1 uncultured Sphingorhabdus sp.
AAAAGGCATTGCCGATGCCGCAATGCAAAGCCCTGGCTTGCTAGCCAGGGTTGTTCTCAACAAGAGCCTGATGTTTGCCGACAGCAAGGCATCTTATGGAACAGCGGCAATCGGAACGCTCAAACTCTTGCCAGGAGACGAACTGCGCGCACAACTAGCGCAAGATTATTCCGCCATGGGAGAGATGTTCATGTCTCCCCCACCCGGCTTTGATGAATTGATGACCGCTCTTGCTGCATTGGAGGCAAAGCTCAATGGCCAGACATAGAATCGTATAGTTGATTCCCGGAAGAGGCAGCGACGCCATTTGCCTGCAAAAAAGCTAAAACCCATCCGCCTCTAAAAGTTCGCCTTACGCTATTTCCTGTCATTCTACGCCAGCCCGCGATCTCTGCAAATTCCTGTTGAGTCCGAGCATTTCCTGCGTCTCTTAATCATCCCCTTGAACCGGACATGTCCGTCCGGCCTTTGAAACGGGATACCAATGGCCGCAGAACCAATACAGTTGGAAGCAATATCGCGCGGTGCCCGCATGCTGCGTTCGGCGATGGGCAAGTCCATCGGCGCATGGCTTGCAGACCCCGCGATCATCGAGATCATGCTCAATCCCGATGGCCGCCTCTGGGTCGACCGGCTTGGTGATGGCATTTGCGAAACAGGCGAGCATATGGCGCCTGCCGATGGCGAACGCATCATTCGCCTGGTGGCCCACCATGTCGGCGCAGAAGTACATGGCGGTGCACCCCGTGTGTCAGCGGAATTGCCGGAAAGCGGGGAGCGTTTCGAAGGGCTGTTGCCACCTGTTGTGACAGCCCCAACCTTCGCGATCCGGAAACCCGCTGTCGCTGTCTTCACGCTCACCGATTATACCAATGCAGGCATCATGTCGGTTCTTGAAGCGAGCTGCTTGCGATCAGCGGTTGCGCGCAAGCTGAACATCCTTGTCGCAGGCGGCACGGGAACCGGCAAGACCACATTGGCCAACGCCTTGCTGGCGCAGGTCGCCAAGACCACAGACCGCGTGATACTTATCGAAGATACACGCGAGCTCCAATGCGCCGCCCTAAATTTCGTTGCCATGCGCACCAAAGACGGGGTCGCCTCGCTGTCCGACCTTGTTCGCTCGTCGCTGCGCCTTCGTCCCGACCGCATTCCGATCGGCGAAGTGCGCGGGGCTGAAGCGCTTGATCTCCTCAAGGCATGGGGGACCGGGCACCCGGGCGGCATCGGTACAATTCACGCAGGCAGCGCGGTAGGCGCGCTCCGCCGCATGGAACAACTGATTCAAGAGGCAGTCGTCGCAGTTCCGCGTGCCCTCATTGCCGAAACCATCAATCTGATCGCCGTGCTTGTGCGTGAGGGCTCCGGGCGAAGGCTTTCCGATCTTGCGTATGTCTTCGGGCTCGATCCGGCGACCGGCGACTATCGCCTGACTTCCCATCACCTCAATCAAGGAGACCGTCCATGATCCATCCCGTCAAATGCGGCATCAAATGTGTCACGCTTATATCGACTGCCGCTTTTGTCATGCTGGCAACTGCCACTCCTGCGCATGCAGGCGGCTCGTCGATGCCATGGGAAGCACCGCTCCAGTCGATACTGGAATCGATTGAAGGCCCAGTCGCCAAGATCGTTGCCGTAATCATCATCATTGTCACCGGGCTAAGCCTTGCATTTGGCGACACATCGGGCGGATTTCGCCGCCTGATCCAGATCGTGTTCGGGCTTTCCATCGCTTTTGCAGCCAGCTCCTTTTTCCTGAGCTTCTTCTCCTTTGGCGGTGGAGCTTTGATCTGATGACAAGCGGCGACGACATCCCAGGTTATTTTGCCCCGGTCCACCGTGCACTCGCCGAGCCGATCCTGTTGGGCGGCGCGCCGCGCGCCCTGGCGATAGTGAATGGCACCCTTGCCGGCGCCATCGGGCTGGGCCTTCGCCTCTGGATTGCAGGCCTTGCGATCTGGGCAATCGGCCATGCGCTTTCTGTATGGGCCGCACGGCGCGACCCACAATTTGTCGATGTCGCGCGCCGTCACCTCAAATTTCCGAACTGGATGCGGCCATGATGAGCCTTTCCGAATATCGTCCGAATTCCGCCTGCCTTGCCGACTTCCTCCCCTGGGTCGCGCTGGTGGCGGAGGGCGTGGTGCTGAACAAGGATGGATCTTTCCAGCGAACCGCGCGGTTTCGCGGTCCCGATCTCGACAGCGCCACGCCCGCAGAATTGATTGCAGTCACCGCAAGACTCAACAATGCCCTTCGTCGCCTGGGGTCGGGCTGGGCCGTATTTGTGGAAGCGCAGAGGCGTAGCGCAATCGCATATCCGCAATCGACTTTCCCCGATCCGCTCTCGGCGCTGGTCGATATCGAAAGGCGCGAACAATTCCGCGAAGAAGGCGCGCATTTCGAAAGCGCTTATTATCTGACCCTGCTCTGGATGCCGCCCGCCGAAGAAGCCGCGCGCGCAGAAGGCTGGCTCTATGAAGGCAAATCCAGATCAAATTCGAATTCTGCCGAACTGCTCAAAGGTTTTGTCGATCGCACCGGTCGCTTCCTGGATCTTATCGAAGGCTTCATGCCCGAGACTGAATGGCTCGGCGACGAACAGACACTGAGTTATCTCCACAGCACCATCTCGACAAAAGTGCAGCAAGTGAGGCTCCCCGAGACGCCGGTCTATCTCGATGCGCTGCTTCCCGACCAGGCGCTGACCGGTGGCCTCGAACCCAAGCTCGGGGACCATCATCTGCGAACCCTCACGATTACAGGCTTTCCCACAGCTACATTTCCTGGACTGCTCGACGAACTCAACGCCCAGGCCTTCCCATATCGCTGGTCCACACGCGCGATCATGCTCAACAAGGCCGATGCCACAAAGCTACTCAGCAGGATACGCCGCCAATGGTTTGCCAAGCGCAAATCCTTGGCCGCCATCCTCAAGGAAGTGATGACCAACGAACCATCGGTCCTCATGGATAACGACGCATCCAACAAGGCGGTCGACGCAGACATGGCATTGCAGGAGCTGGGCGCCGACCATGCCGGCATTGCCTATGTGACAGCAACGTTGACGGTATGGGACACAGATCCGGCGGTCGCTTCTGAAAAGCTGCGTATGGCCGAAAAGGTCATCCAAGGCCGGGACTTTACATGCATGATCGAAGGCATGAACGCTATAGAGACGTGGCTCGGAAGCCTGCCCGGCCATGTTTATGCCAATGTCAGAAAGCCTCCCATTTCCACTCTCAATCTCGCCCACCTGATCCCCCTCGCCGCAGTGTGGGCGGGCGCGGAACGGGACGATCATTTCGGTGACGCGCCCTTGCTCTACGGCAAGACCGAAGGATCGACCCCGTTCCGCCTTTCCCTTCATACAGGCGATGTCGGCCATAGCCTCGTCATCGGCCCGACCGGGGCCGGTAAATCCGTGCTGCTCGCACTTATGGCAATGCAATTCCGCCGCTATCAAGGCGCACAGATATTTGCTTTCGACTTTGGCGGTTCCATAAGGGCCGCAACGATCGGCATGGGCGGCGACTGGCACGACCTTGGCGGCGCGCTTCATGATGACGGCAACTGCGTTGCCCTCCAACCACTTTCGCAGATCGACCAGGCTTCCGAACGCACCTGGGCCGCGGAATGGCTCGCCGCCATATTGACAAGCGAAGGCGTTGTTATCGACCCTTCTATCAAGGAGCTGCTCTGGTCTGCGCTTACCTCGCTTGCATCGGCGGTGCCCGCCGAACGCACACTGACCGGGCTTGCAGTGCTCCTGCAATCGCAGATACTCAAACAGGCGCTTGCGCCTTATTGTGTGGGCGGAAGCTGGGGCAAGCTCCTCGACGCCGAACAAGAGCGGCTCGGCGAAACCCGTATACAGGCTTTCGAAACCGAAGGGCTTGTGGGGGCAGCAGCGGCTCCCGCCGTTCTTGCCTATCTCTTTCACCGTATCCAGCGCCATCTTGATGGATCGCCGACCCTCATCATCATCGACGAAGGCTGGCTGGTCCTCGACAGTCCAGCTTTTGCAGCCCAGCTGCGCGAATGGCTGAAAACATTACGCAAGAAAAACGCTTCGGTCATTTTTGCAACCCAGAGCCTTGCCGATATCGAGACGTCGCCAATCGCGCCCGCTATCATCGAAAGCTGCCCGACGCGCATTTTCCTTCCGAACGAGCGCGCGGCAGAACCTCAAATTGCGAGAATTTATGAGCGTTTCGGTCTCAATGACCGCCAGATCGAGATTTTGAGCAGGGCAGCCCCCAAACGGGATTATTATTGCCAGTCTCGCCGCGGAAACCGGCTCTTCGAGTTGGGCCTTGGCGATGTGGCGCTCGCCTTTTCTGCAGCATCTTCGAAAATCGACCAGAACAGCATCGGCGAACTGGTTGCAGCGCATGGCCGTGAAGCGTTCGCCGCAGCCTGGCTTCGCCACCGCAGTCTCGAATGGGCGATCGAGCTGCTTCCCCCAATGTCGCCCGAACCCCGGAACAAGGAACCCCGATCATGAAAATTCCAACTTTGAACCGCGCTGTGATTGCCATCAGCATGGCTCTTCCGATGCTGGTCGTGCCTGTTTTCAGCGGACCCGCCCAGGCCCAGTTTGGCGGAATCGTTTACGACCCCACCAACTATGCGCAAAATATGCTTTCGGCTGCGCGTGCCCTCGAACAAGTCAACAACCAGATTCAGCAAATCCAGCACCAGGCCAGTAGTCTGATGAACGAGGCGCGCAATCTGGCGAGCCTGCCAACCTCCACGCTGCAATCCCTGCAGAGCCAGGTCGATCAGACGCGGCAGCTTTTAAGCGAGGCGCAGCGCATCGCTTACAATGTAACCGATGTGCAGCAAGCCTTTGACGGCCGTTACAAAGGCGCGGCACTGTCGGGATCGCGTGCACAAATGGTTTCAAATGCACGCGCGCGCTGGGAAGACAGCGTCGGGGCATTCGAAGATGCCATGCGGGTACAGGCAGGGATTGTCGGCAATCTCGGTGCTACAAGGTCTTCGGTCAGTACTCTTGTAAATGCCAGCCAGTCTGCCAGCGGCGCGCTACAGGCAGCCCAGGCCGGCAACCAGCTCCTTGCATTACAGACGCAGCAGCTCGCCGATCTTACAGCAGCGCTCGCCGCCAATGGCAGGGCCCAGACTCTGGACTCCGCTCGCGATGCGGCCAGCGAAGCTGAAGGCCGCGAACGCTTCCGCCGTTTCCGCAGGTCCAATTAAGATGAGCCGGTCGGCAAAACTTGCGGCGGCCGCAGCATTTGGCGGCCTGTTGTTGGCGATCGCCATAACATCTGCAAAGCGCTCGCCGACCAGTTCTGCAACCGCCACCGACCTGCTTCCCGAGACAGTTTCGATTGCGCCCTCGGCCAATGAACTCAGACGCTGCCGGACTGTGGCAGAGCCCGATCCAAGTTGTGACGCTGCATGGGATGCAGGGCGCCGACGCTTTTTCCGCAAGGATAAAAAACCATGAATGACACAGGCGTCATCGACCAGTTTCTGGCCGTCTTCAGTCAATATATCGATAGCGGCTTTGGGCTTTTGGGAGGAGAGGTTGGATACCTTTCATCGACGCTTATCGTGATCGACGTGACTATTGCGGCCTTGTTCTGGGCTTGGGGCACCGATGAGGATGTACTTCAGCGCCTGATCAAGAAGACGCTCTACATCGGTACGTTCGCATATATCATTGGCAATTTTTCGAGCCTTGCCGGAATCATGCTCGAAAGTTTTGCAGGGCTTGGCCTCAAGGCCAGCGGCAGCGGCATGGCTATCGGCGATTTCATGAGGCCGGGTAGTGTGGCAGCAGCTGGACTTGGTGCGGCCCAGCCACTTCTCGATGCAACGGCCGATCTTGTCGGGCCTGTAGGACTTTTCACCAATTTTGTGCAGATCCTGATCCTGCTCCTGGCATGGATCATCGTGGTCATCGCCTTCTTCATATTGTCGATCCAGATCTTCGTTACGATTATCGAGTTCAAGCTCGTCACGCTCGCCGGTTTTGTACTGCTTCCCTTCGCCTTTTTCGGTCGGACCGCATTCATGGCCGAGCGCGTCCTTGGCCATATCATTTCTTCCGGCATCAAACTGCTCGTGCTCGCCGTCATCACCGGCATCGGCACAACGCTGTTTTCCCAATTTACAAATGCCGGCCTTGGTGTCGAACCCGACATCCAGCAGGTTATGGCAATCGCGCTTGCCGCGCTCACGCTGCTTGGTCTGGGTATATTTGGCCCGGGTATTGCCAATGGGATAGTCGCCGGTGGTCCGCAATTGGGAGCAGGCGCAGCTGCCGGAACAGCAATCGGTGCAGGAGCCGTACTGGCAGGTGGCGCAGCCGGTGCCAAACTCGCAGCGGGCGGTGCTGCAAATGCTTTGGCAACAACCGCTTCCGGCAGTGCCAAGGCAGCGGGCGGCGCGAAAGCCGCTTATTCTGCAGGTGCCGCAGGCAAGACCGGCGGGGCAGCGGTTGCAGGCGGTCTTGCCAATGTTGCACGGTCGGCCGCAAGCGGAGCGACCTCCCCGCTGCGCCGTGCGGGAGAGCAGATCGCCCGCGACTATGCCGCCGGCAAGGCGGGGATCGCTGAAAAAGGCCCAGCATCCGATGCCCAAAGTGAAGCCAAGCAAAGCGGTCCGCCTGCTTGGGCAACATCCATGAAACGCCGCCAAACCATGACCCAAAGTGCAACCGCAGCCGCGCACACGCTCAAAGGCGGTGACAGCCATGGCGGCGGATCGGGTCCCGACATTTCCGACAAAAGCTAACGATCTGCGAAAGGATCAAATATGTTTCAACGTCAATCCAT
>CAZQBS010000096.1:6822-7941 GCA_964591835.1 uncultured Sphingorhabdus sp.
TCCATCCATCCGTTACGGGACCAGTCCCGAACCGGTCACGCCTTATCAGCGCGCCGCCCAGATATGGGATGACCGGATCGGATCGGCGCGCGTTCAGGCCAAAAATTGGCGGCTTGCCTTTTTCGGTTGCCTCGCTTTATCGGGCGGGCTTGCAGGCGGCCTTGTCTGGCAGTCGGCACGTGGCACCATCACGCCTTGGGTCGTTCAGGTCGACAAGTTTGGCGAAGCGCAGACGATTGCTCCCGCCGATGTCGACTTTCAACCAACCGATCCGCAAATCGCTTTCCACCTCGCCCGCTTCACCGAACAGGTGCGCTCCATTCCGGCCGATGCCATCGTCCTGCGCAAGGATTGGCTGCGGGCTTATGACTTTACCACCGACCGCGGCGCGCAGGCGCTCAATGATTATGCGCGCAACAACGACCCCTTTGTCGAGGTCGGGAAAACGCAGGTTGCCGTCGATGTGTCGAGCGTGATCCGGGCGTCTAAAGACAGTTTCCGGGTGGCCTGGACAGAGCGGCGCTACAAAGACGGCGCCCTTATCGAAACCTCCCGCTGGTCTGCAATCCTGACAACAGTTTTGCAGCCGCCACGCTCGCCCGATGCCTTACGCAAAAACCCGCTCGGCATATTCATCACCGCAATCAACTGGTCAAAGGAGTTAAGCCAATGAGCCCGATCATCCGCGTCAATCGCGTGTCCATATTGTTGTCGGCAGCTGCACTTGCCTTGTCTTCAACGGCGGCACCGGCACGTGTACACAAGCAGCAGCCAGTAACGGCGGCAGCTGCAAAGCATGAGACTGCCGATCCCCGTATGCGCGTAGGCCGCGCCAATGCGACTGCACGGGTCGAGCCCGAACGATCAAGCTATTTCAATGCCATCCAGCAATATGGCTGGGCCGAAGGTGCCTTGTTCCAGATCTACACAGCGCCCGGACAAATTACCGATATCGCGCTGGAGGTCGGCGAAAAGCTGGTGGGTCCGGGGCCGGTTGCGTCCGGCGACACCGTGCGCTGGATCATCGGTGTTTCGGTCAGCGGTTCGGGAGACACGCAGAGTATTCACATTCTGGTTAAACCCTCACGCGCGGACATCATGACCAACCTTGTGTTTAAT
>CAZQBS010000097.1:0-7908 GCA_964591835.1 uncultured Sphingorhabdus sp.
TTTGCCCACCGTGCAGAGCCATAAGTTTCTGCCCGGCGCTTTTCGCGGGCCCTCCACACCGACATGGCAATTGCCACGATGATCGAGACGAACCCGCCCGATACCGCAATGCCGGCACCTTGTACGAAAATATGTGGTGCATAAGCGTCGAACGCAAACCACCACCAGAAAAAGGCAGGCGGGGGATATACGGGATAACCGGCGAACTGGAACCAGGGGTTGCCAAGTTGGGGCTGGAACCCGAGCGATGCAGCCGTCCATTGGGTAGCTGCCCAGATGGATAGGAGAACAATGCCAAAGACAGTGGCGAGCTGTCCCCATAATATCCTGTCGTTCATGGAACATCCTTCAAGGTCAGAGTCCGATCCCTCTTTGCCTGCCCGGCGTCCAGTCGACGGATCCCGCTGCCGACACCGTGCCCGTCAATTGCCTACCAAGTTGCCGTTCGAGTGCAGGTCGCCACGGGACCAGCTGAAAGCCGGTGCCGTCGTCCAGCATGGCGAAGCGTCCGGTGGCGAGGGTCACGCGCTCGCGGTAAATGCCACTGACCATATCGCCTGCAACCGAGGGGCGGTGGGTGAGACCGGTGCGTGCAGCAATGGCAGACGCGGCCTGTTCGAGTTCCTGGGATTTGAGCTGGTCGATCAGGTTCTTGGCAAAAATGAACCGCTGGCCTGACCGCCGTGCAAGCCCGCGGCTTTCGAGATTGATTGACCTTGCTTCCATGGCCTGGCGGATTTGAAGACCAAAACCATTACCCGTTGCGATGGTGTCTCTGGCAACGAGCTGCCGATCAAGCCATGTTGCGCCGATTGCGGTCGGCTGTGCTTCGAGCGTCCAGTCCGACCGGACGGCAAGCGAATGCCGCAAAGCACCGCTGCCATCTTCCCAAGCTCGAAGTTCAACTATTGCACCCGGGCTTGCGTCGCTTGTCATGGCAAGGTCGTCAAAGTGCAGATAATGGGTGCGGCCGTCGGCCCCGTCGACAATGGCATAGGCGCTGCCTGCAAGTTCATTATGGAGACCGCGATCAACGAGGCGGCCGACGACAGGATTGTCAGGCATATCCAGATGGAGCGCGAGAGTGGAAGTATCGAGCCTTTCGCCGCTTCGGGCCAAGGCCTGATGCATCGTCTTGATGATATCATTGCGGGTGGCGAGGGTACGTAAAGTCTGTTCTGCGTCCGGTTCGATCATCCAGGTGGCTGCACCGATAGATTCTGCAATACCCAATTTCTCGAGCGTGGCCACGCGGCCAAGGAGCAGGCTTTGCATTTCCCGGTCACCGACACCGCCAGGTCGTAAATCGATAATGCCCGCGGTCTGGTCGGCAATCGCCTGAAGCCGCTGATCGAGGCTGGTCCAGCGTTCGGCCTCGATTTCACTTGCCAGTGAAGCCTGGATTTCACGTTCGCTACGCGGGCCAAGCTCCAATGTTGCGATTTCCTGCGCGCGCGTCCGTATGCCCTCGGCGACATAGCCACGGTCGATGATAAGGTCGTTGCCGTCGTCGGCAACGCCGCGAATGAGAATATGGATATGGGGATTATCGGTGTTCCAGTGGTCGACCGCGATCCAGTCTAAGTCCGTATCGAGATCTTTGGCCATGTCAGCCAGCAGGCCTCTTGTGTAGGTACGCAGATCGTCCAGCTCGGCGGCATCTTCAGGACTGACGATAAGCCTAAAATGGTGGCGGTCGTCACCACAGCGTCCGGCAAATGCATTTGGATCGGCCTGTTCACCGCCTGCATCGAACATCGATGCATCGCGCCCGTCGCGCGTGACCCCGTCGCGTTCGAGATAACCGATATGCTTGGACATCGGTGCGCTGCGAAAATGCGCGCCCTTGTGACGCACGATGCGCGCCAGAACGGTCACGCGTCTTTGCCCGGTTGATGTTCGCATTGCGGCCAATGCGCGGCGACCGCGCCCTTGGGCGGTCGTGCCGCCTCGCATGGTCTGCCCGGTGCGGCGTGACCGCGTATAGCCTGAACGGGCGGAGGCTTTCTGGACCTGGGTGGCAAGCTTGACGCTGTTATGCGGCAATGCTGACCCGCGGTCCCGAATGCGCCCGGGCTCGATCCGGAATTCATTGTCATCACGTGTCACAAAAGGCCTGCCATACGCAGCACCGGCTCATTATCGTCGGTTATGGCCCACGAATATGGCAATGGAGCAAAGATGCCATACGAAAAAAAGCTAATCAAACAACCATATGCGCGCCACAGGCTGGCAGCGCTTTTATCTTGCCCTCCAAACTCTCTGAATTTGAACGAATTAATGAAATCCGCTATTTGTTTCCGGCTATCACCTACAGCACTCTTAGCTACGCCAGCGTACGTCATTGCTCTGGCTTGACCGATATACGGACGAAGAGAGTGCTGGATGGCACTTCGCTGGCTTGGACTTTTGCTGCGACCGTGCGTTCAGCGCGCAATTCTTTTGCATCGGCGGCCGCAATAATGTCACCTGCGGAGGACTTGTTTTGCGTCACAAAAAGCGCAGAATCTGTCCATGATGGAGCGCCGGTCGGAGGCACGGCGGCGCGCGAAGCAATGCCGGATGTGCCGAGGCCCGGCGCGATTTGCGCAATATAGTTGACGGTTTCTGCGGGCAGACGGCGGCGACCAGCGGCATAAGCGTCGGCGCGACCGGGGCCGGCATTATAGGCAGCCAGCATGAGACTGACATCGCCGTAGCGGTTCCACATGGCGCGCAGATAGGCTGTGCCTGCAAGGATATTTGCGCGGACATCGAACGGGTCTGATCCAAGGCCATGTTGCGCCGTCAGCATGGCCCAGGTGCCGGGCATGATTTGCATCAACCCCATGGCGCCAACGGGGGAAACAGCACGAGATTTGCCGCGACTTTCCGCGCGCATCACGCTCCATATCCAATCTTCCGGAATGGCAAATCGCCTCGATGCTTCGCTCACATGCGGCGCATAAGCATGCGTTGCAATGGAAGCATTTGGGCCAGCAACTGCCGCATGGCAGATGCCGCAAGTTGCGGCGCAAAGCGCGAAGAACATGGCCTTGCCGGGGCGCAGGCAAGACATGGGACGCCCTCGCAAGCGAACGGCAAGGACAGGTTCGGCCATATCTTATTTCGCTTTGCGCGCCGCAGGGCGCGACCAGAGAAGCTGATATTCCTGAGGTTCGCTATGGCTTCGAACAAGATTGGCGCGCAGTGGCTTGGGCAGCGTCGGATCGTCGATCTGGACCGCGATATAAGCACCGGCGCGTGCGCCAGTGCGGTTCCAGCCCGCACCAATCTCGATTGCAAATTCGCCTTCGCCCAGCATCACGCGCCATTGCGGCGCGTTTTCGGTATCGCTGGGCTGAGCCGGAATAATGTTAAGTTCTGCATCGACGCGAAGTGTCTGGAGGCGGCCTGCATAGCCATCCTGCGCGCTTTCAAAATGTCCGATAATCATGATCAATGTTCCTTTTCTGCATTCATGGTGGAGAGGAGATATCGCGTGCCTTGCCAGCGGAGCGGCTGGCCTGGTGCTTCGCGGATGAACACCGGGTGCGCGCGACCGATGATGCCGGAGGCGGGCAGGGGACCAAAATATCGCCCGTCCAGGCTGTCGTCTGTGTGGTTCAGAAGGAAGATTTCGCCATCGCGAATGATCTGGCACCCTTGCCAGACAGGCAGCAGCCGGTGGAACCTGTCGCGCTTCTTTGCGGTGGCAACAGGTATATTGTTGATCGTAACGGACATGCCTTTGCGGCACAGCTTGTCGCCCGGAAGTGCTGCCACATGCTTCATCAAGGGCACATTGATGGGAAGATAGCGGCGGTCGGCCATATAGCGGGCAATGCTTGGCGGCGGCTTTATGACAACAAAATCGCCACGTTCGATTTGCTGTGTTTGCGTGATCCAGTAGAGCCCGGTAGGCGCGCTTGCGGACGCGTTCCAGACAAGGCGCACAGCAGGCTTCGACCAAAGTACGGCAAGACATGCGCAGACCAGAATACTGGAGCCTGTGAAAGCTAGCCCCAATATGTGCCGCCGGTTCATGCCTCAAGCGCCTTGCGGCGGAGCCATGCAAGGTGGCGCTCGGGCGTGTAGGGCCTGAATGGAAGGCTGGCGACAAGCCGGTTGCAAACATGGCGCCAATGATCGGGCGACGCATCGCACGGATCGATTTCCGCCGCTTCAACTGCGTCTATTGCTGCAAGAACGCGGGCAACTTTCGGCCAGCCATCGATGCTTAGCAAGATGTCGCCACCTGGCGTGATGAATGGCAGGCTTGTATGTGGAGCGCCAGGCGCAACGGCCTGGACAATCAGGATGCTGGAATGGATCGTCCCATAGCTGTTCGATTTCCAGTCGACAAATGCGAACACAGCGCCGGGCCGGAAGGATAATATGCGCTTCCGGCGATCGATAAAGCGCTCGGCTGCAATGCGCCCGAAGCGGATCCATTGCTCGCATTGCTGCTCGACCCAGGTGCATTCGACGTCGGTCAAAGCATATGACGAGGTGCGCATTAGCGGCGTACCGGGCGGGCAGGGTGAACGGTCCCGCTGCCGGGATCGGAAGTCGAAGTGCGCCGACCGATTTCTGCCCAGGCATCGAGATCGCTGATCGCATAGACGATCCTGCCACCAAGCTTGCGGTAGATCGGGCCTGTTCCATAACAGCGGTGCTTTTCCAGCGTGCGCGGCGACAGCCCCAAATGAACGGCGGCGTCGGGTGTCCTCACGTATCGCGGCGCAACGGGGGCTGGAACGGGGCTCATTCTCGTCACCTTTCATCAGGCAGGCCAGTGCAAGGGATGTGCAGCGACTGCTGGCGACCTTTGGCGGAGAAACAGGAGGCAAGGGGAGCGACCAATTGGCGGCTTTATTTTTGTCGCACTGCCGCCTTTGCGCAAAGCAGCGAGCGATAGCCGCCGCGCATCAGTGTCAGGGCTTCATCGATCAGGCGCTGGGTCTGGCGACGTTCGCTGGAGGATTTCCATTCCGCACTGCTGCAATTTTTCATATGCGGATAAACAAGGGTGCGTGCGACCCTGTAGGTCGTGGCCGCCTCGCCGGTGGGTGGGTTGACCATGTCGAGTACTGCAACAAGGAGCTTCAACCGATATTGCTGATAGGCTGTCGGCTTGAACAATTGCCCCCGCCGTGCAGGCGGAGCGCCCGATAGCCGCCGGTCAAGGCGAGCTGCGGCGCTGTGGCGCAGGTCGGCAAAACGGTCACGTATGATAGCAAAGGCAAGCGGCTCGGCTGGATCGTTGCTGCGCAGCCAGAGATGATGCGGGCCGTCAATGTCGCCAAGCACGATGTGTCTGCCGTTCGACAATTGGCAATCGGCAAGGATGAGCGGCCAGGACGAAGGATCAAACGGTGCCGCATGATGAAATCCGCGAGGTGCAGGCTCCAATATGGCGGTGAAGGGTGACGCTATGGCTGACCATGAAGCGGGCGCATCATTGGCTGGAATGTCCGGGCAGCACGGGAAAGCTCAGGCCCCAGTTTTGGGCCATGTCCTCCTGTGCCGTGAGTGAAGCGCCGGGAGCCACATTCGCTGTCATCTGCCAATATTGCGCGATATATTCGGGGTTGCGGCGCAGGAACTCCTGTGCAAATCCCGCAAAATCGAGTTCGCTCAATCTTGTGCTGCCATGCGCGGCATTTCTGGTCATTGCGATGTCCCCATTCGACCTGGCGCGCAGTCTGGGGCGTTACATCTGCGGGAAACATTCCATGTTCAGGTGATGGCCATCCCCAGAAATGGGTAGATTGCACTGAATTTCAGCAACGTGATGAGGCCGACTATCTAAGAGTTGGATGCGGTATCAGCGTGCAAAGGGATCATATTCGCGAACGATCCGGTCCAGGTCTCCGTCATATTCCTGAAGCGGCACGACCGAATATCCTTGAGCCGTTTTGATAAGGACGATCACGGTCATCAAGGTTCGGGCAAGGCTCCATCCGAGTGATTGGGCGGTTGAAAGTGGCATGTCCAAGGCTCCTGCGTTGGAGCGGAACCTGTTGGCTCCGGTGGAAGCAAAAAGCCCCGCCCGAAGGCGGGGCCAGTGCGACCGGTCAGGCGGGCGGGTTCCAGATGATCACTTTCTTTGTGGGATCGTCGCCCGGTGCATTGGCGATATTGCCGTAGATCGTCCCGAATTCGGGAGCCGAGAGCGACACCGACACATATTCAAGGCCGGTTGTTTGCGAAACGCGCTTCCAGCCTGCGCCCAGTTCGAAGCCATTCTTCTTGCTGACGATGCGGTAATCGGGCTCGCTGTCCTTGACCTTGCGATTGTTGGGGAGGATGGAGATCGGGGCGGTGACATTCAGCGTGGCAAGAGTGCCTTCGAAGCTGTCGTCCGATTTCACGGTAAGATTTGCGATAGTAGCCATTTCATTTACTCCTGAGGGTATCGGGGACCATCCCCGATGGCACCAACCGGAGGGCCCGGGAGCCGCCGTCACCGGAGCGTAAGCGGAGGGCGAACCCCGTATGGGGTTGACGGCTTAGGCGAGGCGAGGACCGCAGAAAGGTGACAAGGAGGGGGTGTCCCAGATGCACCGGAGATTGGAAATGGCGCGCCGCATTACCTTCAAAAGAAATCCGGCCTTGAGTGGCAGTTGCCGCTTTGACCCACAGCCAGTCCACCCTGCCGGTCGCGGCCAAAGTTGCGCCGGTTTATCCGCGACTAGACAATATAGATGGATATTGGTGCAACATGATTGCGTTTAGAATATAATCAGAAATTGACATATGTTCATATTTCGCACATATAGGCTGCGTGAAAGGACCCATTTATGGCATTTGCTGCCACCAAGCCGGCTACTGACCGCAAGGATTTGACGGGACCCGCGCTGCGGACATTTTTTCGCATTGCCGATGCATGGGGTTTGAAGGAACCCGAGCAGATGCGGCTGTTGGGGCTTGGCAGCCGTTCGACCTTTCAGTCCTGGAAGCGAGGGGCTGTCGCCTCCATTCCCAAAGATGCGCTTGAACGCATTTCCTATGTCATGGGTATTTACGCAGGCCTTCAGATATTGCTGCCAAAGACTGCCGATGAATGGCTGCGCAAACCCAATAAAGCGCCCCTATTTGGCGGGCAGTCGGCACTGGACCGCTTGATGTCTGGCAATGTCGCTGACCTCTATGTTGTTCGGCAATATGTCGACAGCCAGCGCGGCTGAACATGGAAATCGGCATTAGCGCGGTCGCGTGGAAGCCGTGCTACCGCATCATCCCAAGCCGCTTTCCGCCGGTTTCGGTGTTCGAAGCCGTAGCCGACCCGGCTGATCTGGAGGCCGTCTTTGCAATTGAGGCAATGACCAACGACCGGCTCCGCGAAGAAGCGGGCGATCTGTCGCTTGTGCCACCGGAAAACCGTGTGTCGGGTCCTGGCAGTACGCCGATCATGGCCGCTTTTACCCATCTCAATCCACTGGGCAGCCGGTTCAGCGATGGCAGCTACGGCACGTTTTACGCAGGGCTCACCCTCGAAACAGCCATAAAAGAGACAAGGCACCACCGGTCGATATTCCTTGCAGCGACAGACGAGCCGCCGCTGGAACTGGATATGCGGGTATATGCGGTCGATCTTGGCGCATCGCTGCATGATGTAAGGGGTATGCGCGAAACGCATCCGCTGCTGTATCATTCCACCAGCTATTCGACATCGCAAGCAGTGGCACGCGATCTTAGGGACGCAGGTTCGCACGGCATAGTCTATGAAAGTGTGCGGCATGAAGGTGGCGAATGTGCGAGCATATTCAGGCCGAAGCTCCTGTCGAACCTGCGCCAGGAGCGTCATCTCTGCTATGTGTGGGACGGCAGTACAATCAGCGATATTTACGAGAAGAAGAAGCTTGAATGATGTTTCGGCTTGATGCGCGTTACCCGCTTCCTTTGCGGAAATCCCAGAGCGGA
>CAZQBS010000098.1:0-7906 GCA_964591835.1 uncultured Sphingorhabdus sp.
AATCTGCGGCACACCAAAGTGCATGTCATCGAAGCGCTGCCGCCGGTTGTCGAAACCGCGATGACGGCGGCGCGCCAGCAGAAAAAAATGCCTGCCGCCGAATGCGCCGCGCAAATCGTCGATGCAATCGAGACCAACAAAGCCGAAGCCAATCTCGGGATCGTCAAGCTGCTCCAGTTGTTGCACTCGATCTCGCCTGCGCTGGCACGGCGGTTCATGATCAACTTTTAGCCGTCAACATTCCACAACATTGACCGCCAAACCACCCAGGCTGGTTTCCTTGTACTTGGAGCGCATATCCTCGCCCGTCTGACGCATCGTTTCGATCACCGCGTCGAGGCTTACGATATGCCCGCCGTCGCCTGAGAGCGCTAAATAGGCGGCGTTGATCGCCTTGATCGCACCCATTGTGTTGCGTTCGATACAGGGGATTTGCACGAGGCCGCCGATTGGGTCGCAAGTCAGGCCAAGATTATGCTCCATGCCGATTTCGGCGGCATTTTCGACCTGTGCATTGGTTCCGCCCAATGCCGCCGCGAGTCCTGCCGCCGCCATCGAGCACGCCACACCGACCTCGCCTTGGCAGCCCATTTCAGCTGCGGAAATCGACGCGTTGGTCTTGTAGAGAAAGCCTATCGCAGTCGCGGTGGTTAGCAGTAACCGACTGCCCTCGGGCGTCGGGGTGGCGGTAAACACCTCATAATATTTGAGCACTGCAGGGATTACCCCTGCCGCACCGTTCGTCGGAGCAGTGACGACCCTGCCACCCGCCGCATTCTCTTCGTTCACTGCCAGCGCCCACAGGCTCACCCATTCAAAGACAGCTGACGGATCGCTGCGCGGGCCGCGCTCGACCAGCCGTTCGTGCAAGCATTTGGCGCGGCGTTTGACGTTCAAACCGCCGGGCAGGATGCCGTCATTCGCGACGCCGCGCTTGACGCAATCGAGCATCGCGGTACGGACATCGTCGATGAAGGCGTGGGTCTCCGCCTCGCTGCGCCACGATGCTTCGTTAGCCTCGACAATTGCGCCGAAGCTGAGCCCCGTCGCATCGCCGATTTTCAGCAATTCCTCGCCAGACCGGAACGGATGCGCGAGTTCGAAATTGAGCCGTAGCTCGTCCGCCCCCTCGCGCGCAATCGCGCCGCCGCCGATTGAATAATAGATTTCCGTATATTCGCTGCCGTCCGAATAGGTCGCGGTGAAGCGCATCGCGTTGGCGTGGCCGGGCAGGAACTCGCCCTTGTGGAACAGCAGATGCTGCGTCTCGACAAAGCCGACGTCCACCCTGCCCGCCAGCTTCAATCTGTCGGCAGTGCGGATATTCGCGACAATATCGGATATCGCGTCGGGGCAAACCCCCTCGGGCGTGTGTCCCGACAGCCCGAGCAAAATCGCGGTGTCGGTTGAATGGCCATGCCCCGTTAGCGCCAACGAGCCGAACAGCTCGCACACCACTTGCCCCACATCGTGCCGGATCAGCGCCCGTTCGGCAAAATCCCGCCCGGCACGCATAGGCCCGACGGTATGCGAACTCGAAGGCCCGACACCGATGGTGAACAAATCCGTGATGCTGAATGCCTGGGCCATTGACGCTACGGCCTGTAGAGGCGGCAACGTCCGATAACAACTGCTTTAGTTTCTAATGAAACTATATGGTGGCTTGGCCGGACTCGAACCGGCACTCCTCTCGGAACAGGATTTCGAGTGGGGCGAGGTTTCCCTATATCTCTCATAAAATATCGTAATTTTTCATGCACGTGTATGACTTCGTGTAAGTTTCAGGCCACGCACCGCAGTATCACTCTACCTCAACGCCGACATCGATTTAATAACGACTTGTCCCTGTCAGCTAGGTCGTTGTCTCAACCAACAAGGAGCAGGTTCTCTTGTCTTGACCGCGGGACTACAGCGCTCAACCTTGCATCGCGGACGCGCCAGGCTCGCCCCGCGCCTCATGATCGGCCAGGATCACCCCGGCGGCGTTAAATCCGGGTAGCCCCGTGATGTTGCCGCCGGGGTGGGATGCCGAACCGCAGAGGTAGAGGCCTTCAATGATCGTGCGGTAGTCGCCCGCACCCCGGAACGGCCGGTCATGACCTATTTGTCCATGTGAAAAGGCGCCAATGAGCACGTCAGCCTCGCGCATATTCGGGTTGCCCAAGGCGACGTCCTCGGGGCTTTGAACATGGCTGTCGAGAACGGCCGCGCGCAGGTTCGGCGCGAAGCTCGTCCAGAACTCCAACATGCGCCGCCCGTGCCGCTCCCGGTGTGCGCGCCAATTCGCCGGATCGCCGTTCAAGCGAAACGGCACCTTCTCCCACATGAAAGCCGTATGGCTGCCGGGGGGAGCCTGTGAAGGGTCGAACGCTGTCGGGGTGCCGCCCCAGATGACCGGCGGCCCGATCGTACCCGCGTCGTGGCTCCGGACGATGTCGACGAAACGATCGACGTGGTCGATCCCCATGATGACCATCAGCGAGCGCTGAACCTCGGGGTGGCGGTCCGAGGCGCGGTAGAGCGGCGCCTCGCTCAAGTTCAGATGCAGGGAGAACAAGGGACCCAGGACGTTGTATTTGTAGCCCTCGGCCTTGGCGCTGTAGCGACCGAACGACGGCGTACAATGCGCTAAAATTATTGTCATTGTTCAGATATCGCGAGTCCTTGGCGCACCTGCTATTGAAATGGTAAACTAATGCATATTGCACCTAGATATCCCGCCTTCATCCAACGCGAGTCAAACTGAACAGGGCGCATTCAATCTTCAGTTCATCGTTTCGACATTTGCGGATCAGGATTGTTTTGCTCCCAGCACCAGCCAAATAGGGGACTTGGGGTCGCAACTGACAGTCGAGGATAGTGAGCAAGGGCATGGCAAGCATGCGTCCGCGCCTGACAGTGCGTCCCCGCTCTCGGCATCCATGACATGCGCACGCACCTCGAAGCCGCCGGGAACGATCGAGTGGGAATGATTTTTGTCCCACCAGAGCACGAACCTGCGGATCACCAGGGCGTAAACTACTGATGCAAATTCGGTTTGCGGCAAATGCGGAGAGCGCGTCTTCCAACATGAGCAATCACAGCCGCGCGCCAGCTGGCAACTCCAACCCCAGCAATTTGCGTCCGTAAAGTTCTCCACCTATTTCCGGCTGCACAAGAAAATGCGACGCCATTGCGTGGATATCACGGAATGCTTTCTCGATAGGCCCGTTGGGCAGGATACTTCCCCCCAAACCTCGGAACATCCGATCAGCGGCTGCCAAGGCGGTACGCGCCACATGCGCAGCGTCCACGCGGTACCTCGCACGCAGCGTCTCATCGAATTCTGTATCGGACTCAGCAATGGCAACAATTTCATCGCAATCACTTTGCAGCAAGGCATATGCCATGTGCAATTGAGCGGCGATCTGGCCCGCCTCGACATGCGTCAGCCGGTCTTCCACCTGGGCTTTGGCGGTACCGTTTGACACGCGCTTTCGCACCGCACCCAGATATAGGTCAAGCGCGCCATGCGCCACAGCAACAACGCCGGCCGCCACACTCAAAGCGAATACAGCATTGATGGGATAGCGATATGACGCATCGCGCGGACGCGATAATTTGGGAAACTCGCCGATCTGGGCATCCTCCCAGGAAATTACCCGGTGTTTTGGGATCTGGACATTTTCAAGCGCGACGTCTTTACTTCCCGTCCCCCGCATTCCCATGACGTTCCAACTGTCATGGAGTATGGTGAACTCGCTTTGTGGAACCAGTGCAAGCATCCGCTGGGGTGCACCTTCGTTCTGGGGTCCGGGGAAGACCACGCCTACCCAGTCGGCAACGTCGATGCCCGAGCCATAGGTCCAGCGCCCTGAAAGCATGAAGCTATCGCCCGCATCCTCGCATCGCATGTCGCGTCCGACGCCGCCGCTTAGCACCGGCACAACGGCATCGCCGCCGTCTGCAAAAACTTCATCCTGCGCTTGCTGGCCGAACATTCCGACGACCCATGGGTGCAACCCTGCAAGCGCAAGAATCCACGCGGTTGAGCTACATCCCCGGCCTATCTCTCGCGTTACCGCCCACAGATCGCCCGGATTTAGTCCAAATCCACCAGACTCGATGGATTGCACGATGCGGAAAAAACCGGCGTCGCGCAGAAGTTGAATGGCTTCGTCAGAAACGCGCTTTTGTTCGTCATGATATCTGGCGAGTTCGGTAAGCCTTGGAATGATTTCCTGGGCCCGTGCAACCAACTCAGCCCGCGTCGGCGATAAATGTGCCTGCTGGTTCATCAAGATTGTTGCCATTTGATCTCTCCTCTATTCGAGCTCTGCCTACAGAGCCGCGACAGCTTCGACTTCGATTAGCCATTCGGGAACAGCCAGCCCGGAAACAAAAACCGTAGTCATTGCGGGGCGAGCACCATCAAGGTGACGGGCACGAACGCCGGCAAAAGTGCCAAGATCCTGACCTGCGACCACATAGGCATTCATCTTGATGACATTGGCGAAGCTTAGGCCGTCGGCCGCAAGCACTTCACGCATGTTGTCCATCAGCGCTTCGCATTGGTCGGCAAATGAAGGGGGTGTAGTACCATCGGGCAATATGCCCAGTTGGCCCGACAGCCACAGCTGGCGTTCGCTCGGTTCAACCCGGATGGCGTGGCTGTAAATATCACGAAAAGGTGGGGCTATCTGAACCGGATTCAGTTGTGAAGGCATGTTACAATTTTCCTTAATTGGGCTCGAGGGTAGTAAAACGGTGATATTGTCCTTGGCGATAGACCAGCGGATCGGTTTGTCCGTTGCGCCGAAAAACTTGCTGAACATTGCCGAATACGACGTGGTGATCGCCCGCAATGTGGATTTCGGAAACTGTGCACGTGAACGAACCAATGCAGCTTGCGAGAACCGGAATTCCATCACTAAACTGCCAGGTGGGGTTGGCGAAGTCGGGCGAGCCGGCAAAGCACCGGCTGATATCGGACTGGTCCTGATGCAGTATGTTGATACTGAAGCTGCCAGTCGCATTTATGACTGAAAGTATATGCGCTTGCGAGCGGACACAAACGAGCAGCATCAGTGGCTCGAGACTGACCGCACAAACAGCGTTGGCTGTCATTCCGAAGGGTTGCTCTCCTGGCCGGGCTGCACCGACAATTGTGACACCGGTCGGGAAGTCGCTCATGAGCGCTTTGAAGAGTTGCTTCGGATCGTCGGTTTCTTTGTCCATGGAGACATCATGGCGACATGCAGGCGATGCGTCTGTATCAGCAGATACCATTCACTCGCTGAAAACCTGGACCATACGCGCAGGCATAATCACGATTTTGGGACCCGTCCGTGCCAAGGCTCCGTCCAACTCGAGCGATGCCATCGCGCGCGTCACGGTTACGCGTGAAAGCCCCGTCATGCTGGCGATTTGTTCATGGGTCAGCCTAATCTTGACTGTCGTTGGGCTGTTCGATGCATGGTCGGCATTCGAAATGCGAAGGAGAAGCTCGGCCAATCGCCGTCGCGGCGAAGTTTGGGCAATTCCTTCCAGCCGGGCGGCTAGAACGCGCTGTTTTATCGCCAGAACGTGGACGAGAGAGGAGGCGAGGGCAGGGTCCATCTCAATCGCTTCTAGTATATGTTCTCGGTGGTACATGAGGAATTCGCTACGTTCGAGTGCGATCGCAGTAGAAAAACGCGGCCCTCCGTCGAAAACCGGTGCTTCGCCGCAAAAGCAATCCGGTCCCATCAATTCGAGCAGAAATTCGGTGCCGTCCTCTCTGAAAATCGTGACCTGAATTAGCCCCGAAACGACCAGGTAGAAATACGCACTGACATCGCCTTGTTGATAGAGCATCTCTCCGGTCCGTTTCGCAACGGACGTGCCCAACCCGGGACGCAGCCAAGGTGCAATGACCTTCGGCTCGAGCGCCCAGGTTGCGCGCAACAAGTTCGACATTACGGAAGCACCGAATTCGACATCAGAACGTGAATTTTGTCGTCACTCCCCATTCTCGTGGCCGGTTGAAGTTGGCTTCATGAAAACCGATTCCGTAATTGGAGTCACCGCTCGTGATAATCCGCTTGTCCGTCAGGTTCTGCACGAATGCGGTAAGCTCCCAATTTCCTGCAGGCGCGCGATAACCGATGGCTGAGTTGAAAATGCTGCGAGCCGGGGCGGTCAGGAAGGGCGAGTTAACAGCATCGTTCTCCATCTGGCTCGCATAAGACCAGTCGCCGCGGATAAATGGCTCGCCGCCGTTTTCCAATGTCATGGTATATTCGACACTGGCGCTGAGAGACCATTTCGGGGTCTTGGGCAATTTTGTATCAATAGTGATCTGTTGGTCGAGCGGGACATTATTCGCCGGAGGATTTACGCTTCGATACCCAGCGTCAAGATAGCCCATACTGGCCTGAAATTGCAGATTTGGTATCGGCAGCGCTGTTGCCTCAAATTCAAAACCGCGGATTCTTGCGCGCCCCGCGTTTTGAATAAGTGGCGCGCCCTGTTCATAGACAATAAGCTGTATGTCTTTGTAATTGGTATTGAAGGCCGAAGCATTGAGTCGCACTCTGCGGTCAAGACCCTCCCATTTCATGCCGAATTCGAAGCTGTCGACTTTTTCTGGATCAAAATTGGCAACCTCGTTGCGAGGTACAAGATACCGGATGTTTGATCCGCCGCTTTTGAAGCCTTTCGAGAATGAGGCATAAGTCAGCAGATCTGGCGTCAGCTGATAATCCAGTGCGACCTTTGGTGCCCAGTTTGTAAATCGCTGCTGCACGACACCGAACGGAATTAGCGGAACCGATCCACCCGGCACGCCTCCGAATACGGCAGCGCCGACCGGTCCCAGGGTAAATGTGTTGATGACGGCATTATAGGACTTGTCATCGCGCGTGTAACGGATGCCACCGGTAAGTCTCAAGTCAGGCACAATTTCGAACGAACTCTGGACGTAGCCAGCGTAGCTGTCATTCTTGATGCGGAAACCCGTTTCAAGAAAGGCAAAAGACGCAGGCAGCGTCACATCCAGGAAATCGCGGCCCTTTTCGTGGAAATAATACAGACCTGCAACAGTCTTCAATCGCCCGTCGAGCAGATCAAAGTTAGCTTGAAGCTCCTGACTGAACTGGCTCTGTCCGTAATCGTAATTTTCGGTATGCGTCAGGGCAAGCGGCGATCCATCGGCGTCGCGATTGAATGACCCGTCGGTTCGACGGTAGGCGCTGATTGACTTGAACTTTACGTCACCCACATCCCAGTCAAGAGTTAACGATGTGCCCCAGATATTCAGACTTGTGCCATTTGGTCCGTTGGCAAAGGTTGTATCGATATCAGATGTAATCCACCGGCCGTCATAGGGCGCGTTGCCGAAACCCGGTATACTCGTGGTTGGCGCATCGAAGACATTGTAGAGAAACGTCAGACTTGGATTTCCAGGCGAGTTCGCAACGGTTCGGGTTTCGACGAGCCCGGTTCGCTGATTATACACATATTCCGTTCTCGTTGCTGATCCCGGTGGCGTGACGTTTATGCCGACTAGCTTGTCGGCTGCGTTGTTTTCCCGGATTCTCGTGCCATCGATCGAAAATGTCGCGGTCAGGGCGGAGCTCAGGTCTGCCTCGACAACCAAGCGGGCTGAATCGCGATTTTCATTACCGAGGCGCCGGTTATCGATCAGGCCGCGCACGAAGCCGTCCCGATTTTTACTTGAGACAACGAGGCGGGTTCGAACCGATTCACTTAACGGCACGGTTACCGAACCGCGCAGATCGAAGCGCGAAAAGTCACCACCCGTTGCCGACAGCTCACCCCCGAACGTGTCGGATGGTCGCTTGCTGATCAGGCTGATTGCACCGCCTATGGTGTTCCTGCCAAATAGCGTTCCCTGCGGTCCGCGGAGAATTTCGATTCGCTCGAG
>CAZQBS010000099.1:0-7738 GCA_964591835.1 uncultured Sphingorhabdus sp.
GAGGAAGCCATAGCCCGGATGGATCGCATCCGCGCCGGGAGCCTTGGCAGCAGCGATGATCTTCTCGCCCACCAGATAGCTCTCGCGCGCCGCGCTTGGGCCAATGTGAACCGCCTCATCGGCTTGGCGCACATGCAGCGCCTTGGCATCGGCATCTGAATAGACCGCGACGGTGCGGATACCCATAGCGCGCGCGGTGCGTATGATCCGGCAAGCGATTTCGCCCCGGTTGGCGATGAGGAGGGAGTTAATCATGCCACTCACATCCGAAACACCCCGAACCGGGGTGCCTCCTCGACCGGCGCGTTAAAACACGCGCCCAGCGCCAACCCCAGCACATCCCTTGTCTGCGCCGGGTCGATGATGCCGTCATCCCACAGCCGCGCGGTGGCGTGGTAGGGGTTGCCCTGGGCTTCGTAGTCGTCGCGGATCGGTTGCTTGAACGCCTCGACCTGTTCAGGCGTCCATTTCTCTGCGTCGCGGTGGACGGTCGCCAGCACGCTTGCCGCCTGTTCGCCGCCCATCACGCTGATCCGCGCATTGGGCCAGGTGAAGAGGAAGCGAGGGCCGTAGGCGCGACCGCACATGCCGTAATTACCCGCGCCGAAAGAGCCGCCGATCAGCACGGTGATCTTGGGCACGCTCGCGGTGGCGACGGCGGTGACGAGTTTTGCGCCGTGCTTGGCGATCCCCTCCGCCTCGTACTTGCCGCCGACCATGAAGCCCGAAATGTTCTGGAGGAACAATAACGGTATCCGCCGCTGGCAGGCGAGTTCGATGAAGTGCGCGCCTTTGACCGCGCTTTCGCTGAACAGCACGCCATTGTTTGCGAGGATCGCGACCGGCATCCCCCAGATATGCGCGAAACCGCAAACAAGCGTGCTGCCGTAGAGCGCCTTGAACTCGTGGAACTCGCTACCATCGACGATGCGCGCGATGACTTCGTGCACGTCATAGGGCGCGCGGACGTCGTCGGGGATGACTCCGTATAATTCCTCCGAGTCATACTTCGGCGGACGTGGTTCACGCACGTCGATGTCGGGTTTGTGGATTGGCCCAAGGTGGCTGATGATATCGCGCACAATCGTCAGCGCATGTTCGTCATTCTCGGCGACGTGATCGACCACGCCCGATTTGCGTCCGTGCAAGTCGCCACCGCCTAAGTCCTCGGCGCTGATTTCTTCGCCCGTCGCGGCCTTCACCAATGGTGGACCGGCGAGAAAAATCGTGCCCTGATTGCGGACAATCACGCTTTCGTCGGACATCGCGGGGACATAAGCGCCGCCCGCAGTGCAGCTTCCCATGACGCAGGCGATCTGCGGGATACCCTTTGATGACATCACAGCCTGATTGAAGAAAATGCGGCCGAAATGGTCGCGATCGGGGAAGACTTCGGCCTGATGCGGCAGGTTCGCGCCGCCGCTATCGACCAGGTAGATGCAGGGTAGCCGGTTGGCCTCGGCAATCTCCTGAGCGCGGAGGTGCTTCTTGACCGTCATCGGGTAATAAGTGCCGCCCTTCACTGTCGCGTCATTGCAGACGATCATTACCTGCCGTCCCGAAACGCGCCCGATGCCGCAGATAAGGCCAGCGCCAGGGACTTCGCCGTCGTAAAGGTCGCATGCCGCGAGCTGGCCGATTTCGAGGAAGGGAGACGCCGGATCAAGCAGGCGTTCTACCCGCTGGCGCGGGAGCAGCTTGCCGCGCGAAGTATGCCGTTCGCGCGATTTCTCGTTACCGCCCAAGGCAGTTTCCGCCACCATCGCCCACAGCTCGTCACGCAGCGCCCGGTTGTGCGCGACGCGGCCCTTGTATTCTTTGGCTTCGGTGTTGATCTGGCTGGCTAAAGTCGGTGCGCTCATCGCTTCAATTGAAACGATTTTGCAGATTTAGCAAGGCCATGGCGGCATGTGCCGCCTCGCCGCCCTTGTCCTTCTGGTTGGGGTCGGCGCGGACGATGGCCTGCTCTTCATTCTCGACGGTCAGGATACCGTTGCCGATGGCGATGCCGTCCATCGTCAGCGCCATGATGCCGCGCGCGCTTTCACCAGCGACGATCTCGAAATGATAGGTTTCACCGCGGATGACCACGCCAATGGCGACAAAACCGTCATATTGCTGCGCCTCCGCCGCCATCGCAATGGTGCCCGGTATTTCGAGCGCGCCGGGGACGGTGATGACCTCGACCTCATGCCGCGCCGCCTTCAGCGCGGCCTTGGCTCCCGCTACCAGCATGTCATTCAAATGGTCGTAAAAACGTGCCTCGACTATCAAAAATTTCGCCATCATTCGCCTCCGGTGCCGGGTATCGGTCGTTCGCCTACAATCGACAGGCCATAGCCTTCAAGCCCGACCAAGGTGTGGTGGGTGTTGGTCAGCAGGATCATATCGTGCACGCCAAGCTCGGTCAAAATCTGCGCCCCGCCGCCATAATCGCGCAGTTCCTCGACCTCTGGCGCGCCGGCGCTTTTGCCCTCAGCGCGGAGTTGCATGAAGCGCGAGATGATGCCGCGCATCGGCTTGTTGATAACGACCACCACGCCGCTGCCTTCCGCCGCAATCGCCTCCATCGAGCGCGAAAGAAGCCCGGCGCGTTCGTTATCTTCGCCGAATACATCGACAAACATCGACATCGTGTGCATCCGCACCAATGTCGGCTTGTCGGGGTCGATCAGGCCTTTGCGAAGCGCCATGGTTTCGTCACCGGTAGCCTTGTTGAAAAAGGTCATCGCGGTCCAGTCGCCGCCCCATTTGCTGGTGAACTTCATCTCCGCGCGTTTCTCGACGAGATGGTCGTGCTTGCGGCGATAGGCTATCAGATCGCGGATCGTGCCCATCTTTAGATTGTGCAGCCGAGCGAACGAAACAAGATCGTCCATCCGCGCCATCGTGCCGTCGTCCTTCATGATCTCGCAGATCACGCTTGACGGATTGAGGCCAGCCAGCCGAGAAATATCACAACCAGCTTCGGTATGCCCGGCGCGAACCAGAACGCCGCCGTCGCGGGCGATCAGCGGAAAGACATGGCCGGGGGTGACGATGTCGTCCCTGCCCTTCGACGCATCGATCGCGACAGACACGGTGCGCGCACGGTCGGCAGCGCTGATGCCTGTAGTCACACCTTCGCGCGCTTCGATCGATGTGGTGAAGGCGGTTTCATGACGGGTGCCGTTGGCGCGGCTCATAAGGTCCAGACCAAGCTGCTCGACGCGGGCCTTGGTCAGTGTTAGGCAAATGAGGCCGCGGCCATTTGTGGCCATGAAGTTGATTGCATCGGGCGTCGCCATCTGCGCCGGGATGATCAGGTCGCCTTCATTCTCGCGGTCTTCGTCATCGACCAGGATGTACATCCGGCCGTTGCGCGCCTCCTCGATGATTTCCTCGATGGGGACCAAAGCAGGGGTATCGTCATTGGCAAAGAGATAGCTTTCCAGCTTGCGAAGCGTGTCTGCGGTGGGGTTCCAGTCAGGCTGGTCGAGATCGCGCAGCGTGTTGGCGTGAAGCCCGGCGGCGCGGGCCAGGCCGGAGCGGGAGAGGCCACCGTCATGGACTAGGGTGCGGAGTTTGCTGATTAACTGGGTGGACATTTTGGCTCCGAAGTTGGCTAAGGTATCGCGTAGAGTGATTTTCGATTCTGTAGTTTCACATTAAAATGTGATTGTCAAAGACTGAATCACATTGATTTGTAGGGAGCGGTCAAAATGGCATCGACGGTTTGGGTGAAAAAGGCGGCGCTGACCGAAACGCAAATTCACTGCAAGGCGCTGTCGGCGCTCGGCGATGGCGAGGTCCGGCTTCGAATCGAGAGCTTCTCGGTAACCGCTAACAATATCACTTATGCGGTCATCGGCGATATGTTCGGTTACTGGAATTTCTTCCTGGCTGAAGGCGATTGGGGAGTCGTCCCAATGTGGGGCCATGCGGTCGTGGAGGAATCGTGCCACCCCGACATCGCGGTGGGCGAGCGCGTCTATGGCTATCTGCCGATGGGCACGCATCTTGATATTTTGCCCGGAAAAGTGAGCGCGGGAGGATTCACCGACATGGCCGCGCACCGGCAGCCGATGAGCCCGATCTACAACCAGTATAGCCGCCTTGCCGCAGACCCCGAGCACGACCCCACCAAAGAAGCCGAGCGGATGTTGTTCGGGCCATTGTTCAAGACCGGTTTCCTGATCGAGGCGATGTTCCGCCGCGAGGCATGGTTCGAGTCTGAAGTGCTGGTGATGACCAGCGCGTCGTCGAAAACCTCGATGGGCCTTGCCAGCGTTGCAAAAGACCTGTCGCCCGCAGTAATGCGCATCGGCCTGACCTCCGCTGGCAATGTCGCCTTCGTTGAAGGCACCGGGCTATACGACCGGGTGCTGGCCTATGACGATGTGGTTAGCTTACCGCAATTGCCATCGGTATCGGTCGATTTCGCTGGCAATAGCGGCCTCCTGCGCAACATTCACGAGACGCTGGGCGACCACCTCAAATATAGCTGCCTCGTCGGCGCCACGCATGTCGACGCGCGCGGTCTTGGCGGCGGAGGCGACCTGCCCGGCCCCAAACCAATCCTCTTCTTCGCCCCCGACCACGCGGTTGCAACGGTGCAGGAACTCGGCCCAAAAGGATTTGGCGAGGCGGTCGGTGCGAGTTGGAAAGGCTTTCTCGGCGCGGTCGATGGCGTGGTGGAGATTGACGAGCGGCAAGGGCTGGATGCGGCAGCAAACGCCTTTGTCGAAACGCTCGAAGGCAAGGCCGACCCGCAAAAGGGGATTATCGTTCGACCCTAAAAACGATTATGGCTACAACGTAATGATCATGCTATTTGAATTTTTATGAAAGAGGTTCGAATTTCTTTACCTGACGATCTGGCCCGCGATGCCGCTGCTGCGGGGTTGCTCGAGTCCGAAATGTTGGAATCGGTGTTGCGCGATTGCCTTGAACAGCGCGAAAAAAGCGTGGTATTCGACCGCGAGTTGGTGCGCAATGCGACGATGGCCAGCCAACGTGCGCTAAGTGCAGTTTGGGATAACCCGGCGGACGACGTCTATAATGCCCTTTGAAGAGGCGGTGCTGCATTTGGCGATATCGTTTTGGTGTCTTTCCCATTTACCGATCAGACGACAACCAAGAAACGCCCTGCCATCGTAATCAGTTCTGCAGCCTATAACAGCGCCCGACCCGATATCATATTCATGGCCGTGACCAGTCAATTGCGGGCGGCGGCGGTATTGGGTGAAGTCTGGTTGACCGAATGGCAAGCAGCAGGACTGCTCAAGCCGTCTGCCGCAAAACCGGTTATCGCAACGATCGAGCGTTCGCTGGTGATTGACCAGCTGGGCAGTCTTGCAAAGGTGGATAGCGAAATGTTGCGCTTAGCGTTATGCCAGATTATTGATTTGGAATAACTAGGGGATCGTGGCGGGTATCCACCTTAAGGTCAGAACCTGTTAAATCCGCCTTCGAGGCGTCAAAATGGCAAAGATACGCTGTTTAGAGCACCCTCACTCATCCCTAAAAACCCGCCCGTCCTTCATTACAAACCGCATCGTCTTCAGCACCGTCACATCCGCCGTCGGATCACCGGACACCGCAATCAAATCCGCCGCCTTGCCTGGCTCCAGTGAACCGACTTCCTTCTCCACCCCAAGCAACGTCGCAGCGTTCATGGTTGCTGCCTGAATGGCAGCGCTGGCGGGCATTCCGTGTTTGACCATCAGTTCGAATTCATCGGCATTCTTGCCGTGTTTTGATACGCCCGCATCAGTTCCAAAGGCGATCTTAACGCCTGCAGGATAGGCTTTGGCGAGGCTCTTGCCGGTGACTTCGATGCGCCACTTGACCTTTGCCAACACCGCCGGCGGATACGCGTTGGGGTCGGCGGCGAGGCGTTCGATGTAGCCGTTTACCGTCGAGAGTGTCGGTACATAATAAGCGCCTGATGATTTGAACAACTTGATGCTGCTGTCATCAAGCATGGTGCCATGCTCGATCGAATCCGCGCCCGCTGCCAGCGCCGCGTTGACGCCGTCGGTGCCGTGCGCATGGACCGCCATTTTCTTGCCGTAGAGGTGCGCGGTATCGACCAGCGCCTTGACCTCGTCATCGAACAATTGCCGCCCCAAGCCTGCGCCGATGCGGCTGTTGACGCCACCCGTCGTGGCGATCTTGATGACATCGACGCCGCGACGGATTTGCTTGCGCACCGCTTGGCGGCAGCTTTCGACGCCGTCGCACAGATTCTCCTGCCCGATGCTGCCATGCAGGTCTTCGGACAGCGACAGCGTGCCGTCCATATGGCCGCTGGTGGTCGAGATCGAGCGGCCTGCGTCGACGATGCGCGGCCCGGGAAGTTCACCCGCCGCCACGGCATCGCGCAGCGCCAATGTCGCGCCGCTGCCGTCGCCCAGATTGCGGACGGTGGTGAAGCCAGCCATCAGCGTCTTCTTCGCATTGCCCGCCGCGCGATATGCTGCGCGCGCTGGGCTGTCGGTCACACTTTCTATCAACCCGGCGTTGCCGCCAGCGTCGCTGTCGAGATGGACATGGCTGTCGATCAGGCCGGGGAGAACGAATTTGTCCTTGAGGTCTATCAGCGTTGCGCCTGCGGGGGCGGGCTGGTGGCCATTTATGACTTCGGCAACCCTGCCATTACGGATGACAATGGTTGATGCCCCACGCGGCGGAGAGCCGGGTTTGTCGAGAAGCTGTCCCGCATGAATCACTGTAACTTGGCTAGGGGTTTGTGCGGCTAACGGTGTGGCTAGAGCCAACAGGGCAAACGAGACAAGATATCGAGATTTCATTTTAACTGCTCCCCGTAGTGTTTAACTGCTCCTGACACCAATTAGGAGGGCTTGCCTGCGGCAAGCAAGGCACAAAGATACAAAGGCACAAAAATTTTGGATTCATCTAAAACTTTGGTCCTGGCACCGCTGTTTGCGCGACCCTTCGTGGCTTCGTTCCTTTGTGCCTTGCTCGCCAAAGACGAGCCCTATGATGCCTTATTCACAAGTTTGACCTCCGCCTTACCCCCGGCGCGGGCGGGTCTTGCGGTCGTCCGGCAAAGCATTGCGCGACTGCCATCCATTGTTGCGCGACATCGCCGGTGACCACAAGCGAGGTGTCGCCGATGTTGCGGCATTGGGTGACGACCTGGCAAAATTCGGTTGCGGAGCCCGCGATCAGATCGTCGCCTTTGCCATATTCCCAGATGTCCCCAGACGGCGCGGTCAGCCGCAGGCGTGGCATCGGCCCGGGCGGCTCCTGCCTGCGGTTCTTCCATGTCCAGCCATATGTGTTGACGCCCAAGCGAACGATATTGCCAATGCGGTCCGTATCAGTGCGCTCGACGCCGAGCACGTCATAAACCGCCTGCCCGTGCGCCCATGTTTCCATTAGCCGCGCGGTAATCGAGGAGATCGCGCTCATTTCGGGACCGACCCATTTGAGGCGCTGCTTAGGATCGGCCTCGCCAAAATGCTGCGCAACAATTTTGAAGTTTGCGGCCCATGTATCGCGCAATTTACGCCCCGAAAGATTGTCGAGATACGCCGCTTCGAAATCGAGCAATTTCCCGCCGCGCACGCCGACCGCCATTTGCGCCATGAAGTCGGCAAACGCTGTCTGGTCGGTCAGCGACAGGTCGGCAGCGATGTTCCAGACATGGAGGTGGCGGACGATTTGATTGATGGTCCAGTCCTTGAAGAGGGTAGGCGTTTGGTAATCGATGTCGGTTAGCGGCGCGAGG
>CAZQBS010000100.1:0-7593 GCA_964591835.1 uncultured Sphingorhabdus sp.
TCCGCCTTTTTCCTCGCGCAGGAAGATATAGCCGCCCCAGCGCCCGACTTCGGCTTCGGGAAGCGCCATGTCTTCGGCCTTCAGATGTTCGAAATCCCAAGGGCAGGGGTTGCCTTGGTAACTGCCATCCTTGCCCCAGGCAAAACCGTGAAAGGGACACACGAATTTGTCCGCTGCGCCGTCCTCCAGCCGCAGCTTGCGACCACGGTGCAGGCAGACATTGTGCATCGCCTTGACCGAGCCATCGTCCTGGCGCGAGATCAGCCATGACCGGCCGGCATTTTCGAACACGACATAGTCGCCTGCCTCAGGCAAATCCTCCTCGCGGGCGGCGAATTGCCAGACATGTGGCCACATTTTCTCGCGTTCGGCCTTCGCGAAATCTTCGCTGATGTAGCGATCGATCGAAATCGGGTCCGATCCGCGAAATTCATAGGCGTCGGTGGTCAGGATATCGGGCGCCGGGCGCGAGTCGGTCGCGAGCAATTTGGCCCAATGCTGCCGTTCGGGACGGTCACTGCCATG
Source organism: uncultured Sphingorhabdus sp. (assembly GCA_964591835.1). Lineage (GTDB taxonomy): Bacteria > Pseudomonadota > Alphaproteobacteria > Sphingomonadales > Sphingomonadaceae > Sphingorhabdus_B. Next base: position 526 of record CAZQBS010000100.1, read on the forward strand.
ATCTATCTGGGGGTCGATGTCGGCCATGCTCTCTCTCCGGAATCTTGATTATTATACACAGATTGCCTTGCGGACGGCCTTGCGTCACCCCGCCGAAATCATAGGTTCGCTTTACCCGAAAATCCGCCAGTCAGCGGATAAAGGCAAGAGGAGAGTGAGCCCGTGTCGAAAAGACTCGAAGGAAAGGTCGCGCTGGTAACCGGCGGGACTAGCGGCATTGGTGCCGGCACCGTGCGCAGACTGGCCAAAGAAGGCGCGAATGTCGTCTTTACCGGCTCCAATGCGGAGGCAGCAGCGGCGCTGGTCTCGGAGACCGGCGCGACATTCATGGCGCACCGGGTGCAGGAGGCCGAAGCTTGGGCACCGCTGATGGACGCGATTCTCGCCAAGCACGGCCGCCTCGACATCGCCTTTGCCAATGCGGGGACCGAACATGGCGACGGCAGCGTGGAGGATATCGGCATCGATGGCTGGAACAACGTGATCGGCGTCAACCAGACCGGGGTGATGCTGACCATCCAGCACGCGATCCGGGCGATGGCGAAAAACCCGGAAGGCGCGACCGGCTCGATTATCGTCAACAGCTCGATGAACGCCAACCGGGCGATGGGCAATTTTGTCGCTTACTCGGTGTCAAAGGCAGCGGCGGTGGCGTTGACCAAGTCTGCGGCGGTGCATTGCGGCAACCGGGGCTACAAGATCCGCGTCAACGCAATTCTGCCCGGTGTGGTCGAAACCGCGATGATCAACAACCTCATCGAAACATCGGGCGCGCCAGTCGAGACACGCGCGGCCTATGAAGGCATGTCGCCGCTCAAACGCATGGCGAATGTCGACGAAATCGCAGGCCTAGTGGCCTTTCTCGCGTCCGATGAGGCTGCGTTTATTTCCGGCTCCGAATATGTGATCGACGGAGCCACAACAGCAGGGATGATGGGTGTATGAGTGATTTAGGTGCGCAGCGGCTAACCGGCAGGGTCGCATTTGTCTCGGGCGGATTGCGCGGCATCGGCTTGGCGTGCGTTGAGCGATTCTTGGCCGAGGGGGCGGAGGTCGTTTTGTCCGATCTCGATGCTGCCGACAGCGAAACCGCGGCGCAAGTGATGACGCGCCTAGGACAGGCCGCAAGCTATGTGCAGGCCAATGTCACCCAGGAAGAGGACTGGTTGCGCGCCCGCGACATTGTGCAGGAACGCCACGGCAAGCTCCATATCCTTGTCAACAATGCGGGCACCGATCTGACCGGCCCCGTTGAAACGCTCACCATGGAAAGCTGGCGGCGGATCATGGACGTCAATGTCGACGGCGTGTTTCTGGGCGTCAAAACCTTTGTGCCGATGATGGCGGAGAGCGGCAAAAGCGTCAAAGGCGGCTCGTCGATCATCAACGTCAGCTCGATCATGGGAATTGTCGGCTATAGCGAAGTCTCCGCCTATAATGCCTCAAAAGGCGCCGTACGGATGTTCACCAAAGGCATCGCTGTCGAATTCGCGCAGAAGAAAATGGCGATCCGCGCCAATTCACTACATCCCGGCTTTGTGGTGACGCCGCTGCTCAACGCCGGTTTTCAGCGCTGGGTGGAAAGCGGATTTGCGGAGAAGAAAGAGGATTTGATGGCCGCTGTGTCTGCTGCAACCCCGATGGGCCGGCTGGCCGATCCGGCAGAACTCGCAAGCGGTGCGTTCTTCCTCGCCGGCGCCGACAGCGCCTACATGACCGGCGCCGAACTGGTCATGGACGGGGGCTGGACGGCGCAATGAGCATTTCCCTACCCGGCGCTATCGTCCTCATTACCGGTGCCAATGGCGGCATCGGCCGCGAGTTGTGCAAATCGGTCAAGGCCGCAGAAGCAACCGTCATTGCCACCGATCTCGGCGCTGACGGCGCGGGCATAGACTGCGACCTGTACCTGCAGCATGATGTGACCAGCGAAGCCGACTGGAAACGCGTCGCAGGCGAAATCGAGATCCGCTACGGGCGTCTCGACGGCCTCGTCAACAATGCGGGTATCTCGATTGTCACCAAGATCGAGGACAGCGCACTGTCCGAATGGCACAAGGTCAATGCGGTCAACGTCGACAGCGTGATCATCGGGACTCAGGTCTGTCTCGACCTGCTGAAGGTAGGTGGCACAGCACGCAAGGGCGGCGCCTCTATCGTCAATTTCTCCAGCGTTGGCGGCCTGCGCGGGGCGGCCTTCAACGCCGCCTATTGCACCAGCAAGGCGGCGGTAAAGATGCTGAGCAAATGCATGGGCGCGGAGTTCGCGGCATTGGGCTACAACATCCGCTGCAACAGTGTTCATCCCGGTGGCATCGACACCAACATGTTGCACAGCATCATCGAACGCTATGTCGAACTGGGCGCCGCGCCTTCGTTCGAGGCGGCAGAGGCAGGCATCAAGCAGGCGCACCCCATCGGCCGCATGGGCCGCCCCGATGAATTAGGCGGCGGCGTGGTGTTTCTGCTTTCCGATGCGGCGAGCTTCGTGACGTGCAGCGAGTTTTTGATCGACGGCGGCTTTTCGCAGGTTTAGCGTGTTAAATACCCCGCCTCGACCGCAAGGCTATGCCCGGTGACATAGCTTGATGCATCCGAACATAGCCAGGCACTTGCCTCTGCCACTTCCTCGGGTTTGCCGATCCGGCCGAACAGGCTCAGCGCCGCAGCGAAATCATTTTCCTGAAAGCCATTGGCCTCCAGCGCGTCGCGGAACATCGGGGTGTTGATCGCGCCGGGCATGACGGCGTTGACGCGGATATTCTGTCCCGCATATTCAAGGCTGCCGGTCTTGGTCAGGCCGATCACGCCATGCTTCGCCGCGACATAGGCGCTGTTATTAGGCTGAGGGCGAACGCCGCTGACCGAGCTTACATTGACGATCGAGCCGCCCGAACCCTGGACAAGCAGCTGCTTTATCTCATATTTCATGCACAGCATCACCGAGCGCAGGTCAATGCGGATGACGCGGTCCCAGATGTCCATGTCGGCCTCTGCAATGGGCAAAGAGTCAGGGGTAATTGCCGCGTTGTTGACCGCGCAATCGAGCCGCCCGAAATGGCGCACGGTTTCTTCGACCAGCGCCTTGACCTGCTCCTCCTCGCCAACATCGCAGAGCACGACATGCGCGTCGCCTCCCGCTGCGCGGATGGATTCAGCCGTTTCTTCAGCGGCTGCGGCATTGATGTCGGACACCACAAGCTTCGCGCCATAGCCCGCCATCACCTGCGCGGTCGCCGCGCCCATGCCCATGCCCGCGCCGGTGACGATGCCGACCTTTCCGTCGAGTCTGTGTTTTTCATCGCTCATCGTCTTCATCCTGTCAGCGGTTGGGGAGTTGCGTGCCGAGATGTCGGCCGGCTATATAGCCGAACGTCAACCCCGGGCCGAGCGTACCGCCAGCGCCGCCATAAGCTCCGGCCAGCACCGAACCCATGACATTGCCCGCCGCGTACAGGCCGTGGATTGGCTTGCCGTGCCAGTCCATCACTTGCGCGTCGGCGTTGACTCGGGGACCGCCGGCGGTGCCGAGCGCACCCGACTCCATCTTGACCGCATAATAGGGTCCCTGATCGACCAAGCCCAATGTGCGATAAGGCGCTTCGAAGGCTGGATCGCCCCACATGTAGAAATTGTCATAACTGTTATCGCCACGGTTGAAATCATCATCATGGCCGTTCTCGACCATGTTGTTGAAATGCTCGACCGTCGCTGCAAGCCCATCCGCATCGATCCCGGCCATCGCGGCCAACCCTTCGAGTGTGTCGGCCTTCATCAGATATTCAGGGATGGCGTCCGATCCCGGCATCGATGTAAAGAGCGGATATTTGTCCTTGTAGCGCTGGTCGACAATCAGCCAGTACGGCAGGTTGGCATATTCATGGCAGCCTGCATCGAAGGCGACGATTGCTTTGCCGATCGCGTTATAGTTCGCGGCTTCATTGACGAAGCGCTTGCCAAAGCGGTTGACGAGGATCGCGCCGGGGTGGGCTCGTTCGTCAGACCCAAGCATGTAGTTCGGCTTTGCGGAGCGGCTCTTCGGCTTATATTCCAGCGCGCTTTGCATCCAGTACGCATCCTGCATATTGCCCAACTGCGCGCCGGATTCGATTGCCATGATCAGGCCGTCGCCCTCATTTTCGGGAACGCTGACCGGTCCGGTGAGCGGTCCGCGAATGAAGGCTTTGACTAGCGTCTCGTTCCATTCGAAGCCGCCCGTGGCCAGCACAACGCCGCGCCGCGCACGCACGCTGAAGTCTTTGCCATTTGCATCTTCGGCAACGACGCCGATAACCCGGTCGCCGTCCTTGACCAGCTTGCGTGCGCGTTTTTCGAACTCGACAGGAATGTTCCGATCCAGCACCGCGAGAAACAGCGCGCCGACCAGCGCCTGCCCAAGCCCGCGATAATCGTCTGCTTCGCGTTCCGCGAGCATGTCTTCGGTGAGCGTGCCAGCCACCGCCTCCATCAGGCTGCCGCGCATCGGATAAGCCATCTTGCTGGGATTCACCCGCGCCGCCCATTTGCCGAGCCGTTCGAACGAAAATGCCTCATTGTCGAGTGAACGCCCGCCATCGGGCTTTGCGCCGGGCATATAAGGCTGATAGTCCGGAAAATCGGCATAGGCATGAAAGCGAACGGGGGTTTTCTCCGCGAGATAGCGGATAAGCTCTGGCCCCTTTTCCATGAATGCGCCGAGCGTGTCCGGGTCGAGCGCACCGGGCGCAAGCGAATCAAGATAAGCGACAACATCGTCATCGGACTCTTCGATGCCAGCCTCCAGCTGGTGATGATTTCCCGGTATCCACAGCATCCCGCCGGACATCGCGGTGGTGCCGCCGACCATCCCGGTCTTTTCAAGAATGATCACGTCCTTCGCACCAAAATCATGCGCCGCGATCGCAGCTGTCATGGCCGCGCCGCCAGAACCCAGCACGACAACGTCAGCCTCTAGTTCCCACTTGTATTCTTGATCCATTTCCATTCCCCTAAAAGCCGGGTGTCTCAACGATCCGCGTGAATGGCCGCAAGCGACCCCGGCAGGGGCATCATGAAATCCATGGTGTAACGGGTTGCCTTCCAGCCCTCGGGCGTGCGGCGCACATCGAAATAATAACGGCCGTTAACGGTGACTTCATTGCCATCCTTGGCGCGGCCCATGCCGATGATGTAGGCGCGGGCCGATGCGGTATCGCCGCCGTACGCCGTCATCGCGAAGTTGGTCAGATAATGCGCGTGGTGGGTCATGTCGGCAAAGACGCCTTCAAAGAATCCACGGATACCTGCATGGCCCGAAAATTTGGGCAGACCTATGCCGCTTAGGTCAAGTTCGCCGTCCTCGGCGAACACATCGAGGATGGCGCCGATGTCGCCGAGCGAGTCAACCCCGGTGCAATAGGCGACCATCAGGTCGTTGATCGCCAGCCGGTCTTCGAGGGGAACAGTTTGCATCATCCGTCCCTATGCCGGGAGGCCGGGGCGGACGGGATCGGTGACCCCGTCCCACCCTTCGGCACCCGCTGCGACCCGAGCAAAAATCCGGTCCTGCGCTTCGTTATGTTCGATAATCTCGACCATACAGCCGAGCGCCGAGCGGGTATCGACATAAGCAAAACGCATCGTGCCGAAGACGCCCTCGACCGAAGGTTCGAAGCCCTGATCCGTCAGGTATTTCATCGCGAGATCATAATCGGCGACATAGATCGCGATATGGTGCAGCCCGCCTTCGCTGCCGTTGGGGAATACTTCGTTATAGGCATAAGGGGCGTCGCTGACCTGCTGCGCGAGTTCGATCTGCACGCCGCCTGCCTGTGCGACCGCGATGTGGAAGGTCGTGGTGGTCGGAGTGCCGCGATGCTTGACGGTGTCGATGGTCAGGTCGCGGAACTCGAAGAACGGGCCGATGCCCATCGTCTTGGTCCAGCTTGCCATCGCTGCGTCGATATCGGGCACGACCCAGCAAACCTGCATGATCCGGCGGTGTTCGGAGGGTATCGCCATCTCAGACGCGCCCTTCGACATAATCGTTGAGCAGTTCGTGGAAACGCTGCACGCGCTTTTCCTGATTGCTGAGCGTGCAGCCCTTAAACCCGCGCGAATTGAGGCCGAGTTGCTGGCTTGTGCCGATACTGAGGTCTTGGTCAGCGACAAAGCCCAAGGTCTGGCCATCGCCGTAGACGCTATGCCGCACGACCGCGTCGTGTTTCAGCGCCACTGGACCGATGGGTGTTTCGACCTCTTTCATGCCTGCAACCGGCGGCATCAATATCCAATGCTGAAACACGCACTTTTCCGGATCGGTCGGGTGCGGTTCGGTGCGCAATATCTGGCACTGCTCGGGCGACATCGTCAGCGTGACATTGGGGAACATCGTGCAGTGGAAATAATCGACCAGCTGCTGGTCACTCATGTCCTTGTAGTTGGTGTAGCCACGTTCAGCTCCAAGTTCGCGTTTCGCCTTGATGATCGCGGCGCGGACGTCGCCGGTGTGGCCCTTGTAATCGGCGGGGTCGATGCCCCAGGCGCGGGCGATATCGTCGAGCGGGGCAGGGACTTCGCCGCTGTGGTGATCCACCCGCGTCGTCGCCTGATGGCCCTTCATCCACATCGCGTTATGCCCGCTGTCGTACATTTCGAACACGGTGTCGGGCAGGCCGTCATTGATGAAGGTCGACAGCTCGGGGTGGATCGTCGGCAGGTGATAGCTCTCGTTGAAATTGTCGCGGATGATCTTCCAGTTGAAGTCGCAATCCGCCGACAGGTTGATCACGCGCACCCAGTTTTCGAGGCCGTAAGCCTTCAGCCGCTCGGGATAGGGACTGAGCCATTCGAGCAACGGCTTGGCATCGTCGTCCATGCACCACCACACAAACGGACCCCAGGTTTCGCAGCGCACCTCAACAAGTTTCACCTTGCCGCACGGGTTGCCATCGGCAAAATCATCGGGGTCCTGTACATGGACCAATGTGCCATCGGGATCGAACTGCCAGCCATGATAGGCGCAGGTGAGTCTCGGGACGCTTCCGGTGTCGCCGAGTACCAGCCGGTTGCCGCGGTGCGGGCAGCTGT
>CAZQBS010000101.1:0-7505 GCA_964591835.1 uncultured Sphingorhabdus sp.
ATATCCTCATATTCGATCTCGGCTTCGGCCAAAGCGGTCTTTTCGACCGGCGACCACATCACCGGCTTGGCCCCTCGATAGAGCTGGCCGCTTGCTGCGAACTTCAAAAGCTCCGAAACGATCGTCGCCTCGGCCTGAAAGTCCATCGTCAGATAGGGATTATCCCAATCGCCGTTTATGCCCAACCGCTTCAGCTGCTCGCGCTGCGTATCGACCCAAGCTTGCGCATAGGCGCGGCATTCAGCGCGGAATTCGACGGCAGGCACCTCGTCCTTGTTGAGCTTTTTCTTGCGATACTGCTCCTCGACCTTCCACTCGATGGGGAGACCATGACAGTCCCAACCGGGCACATAGGGCGCGTCCTTGCCGAGCAAAGTCTGCGTGCGGACCACCATGTCCTTGAGGATATGGTTCAATGCATGGCCGATATGCATGTCGCCATTGGCATAAGGCGGTCCGTCATGCAGGATGAACTTCTCGCGGCCCCGACGGCGGTCGCGCAGTTGCGCATAGAGATCCATCTCCTGCCAGCGCGCCAGGATGCCCGGCTCCTTCTGCGGAAGTCCGGCCTTCATGGGGAAATCGGTTTTCGGCAGGAAGACGGTGTCGCGCCAATCCTTCGTCAATGTGTCTTTGGCTTCGGTCATGTCGCGCGGGTGCTTAGGCGAGGATGGCGGTTTAGACAACCTTTTGGGCGTGAGGCTGCCGATGTAGAATTGGTTCACGCAGAGGCCGCAGAGGACGCAGAGTTTTTTTGGGCTTCGCACGAAGCGCATTCAAAACGGATTTGTGCGAGCCTTGCGCAAAGCTGCGGGATGGCCGCTCGCGGGGGCCAGACCCTCTGCATCCTCTGCGGCCTCTGCGTGAACCCCTACTTTCTTCCCGCAACAAGTTGCCTTCAAGATTACGCACCACCATATTACACCAGACATTCAAGCACACAGGAGCAACCGCCCATGACCCAGACATTCTCCGATTACACCCCTCCCGCGATCTGGGAATGGAACACCGAGAATGGCGGGGAGTTCGCCGCGATCAACCGCCCCACCGCTGGCGCCACCCATGACAAACCGTCGCCTGTCGGCAAGCATCCGTTGCAGCTTTACTCGCTGGCCACGCCCAATGGCGTCAAGGTGACGGTTATGCTCGAGGAGTTGCTGGCGGCGGGACACAGCGGCGCCGAATATGATGCGTGGCTGATCAACATCCGCGACGGCGACCAGTTCGGATCGGGCTTTGTCGATGCCAACCCCAATTCGAAAATCCCCGCACTTGTTGACCACAGCACCCCGACGCCGACGCGCGTGTTCGAGTCGGGTTCGATATTGCTCTATCTCGCCGAAAAGTTCGGCGCGTTCCTGCCCACCGACCATGCCAAGCGCACCGAGGCGGTCAACTGGCTGATGTGGCAGATGGGGGCGACGCCTTATCTCGGCGGTGGCTTCGGCCACTTCTACGCTTATGCCCCGTTTAAGTTCGAATATGCCATCGACCGCTTTGCGATGGAGGTGAAGCGCCAGCTCGACGTGCTCGACCGCAATCTTGCGGCGCGCGAATATATCGCCGGCGACGAGTATAGCATCGCGGATATGGCGATCTGGCCGTGGTACGGCGCGCTGGTCAAAGGGCTGGTCTATGAGGCTGGCGAGTTTTTGCAGGTGCAGGAATATACCAACGTCATCCGCTGGACCGACCAGATTGGCGCGCGTCCAGCGGTGAAGCGCGGGCGGATGGTCAACCGCGCCGTCGGAGACCCCGCGAGCCAGCTCCGCGAACGTCATGACGCCGGTGACTTCGATACGAATACGCAGGACAAGCTGGAACCGGCGGAGGGTTAACCAACGCATTCTGTGGCAATGCGACAACGTTGAAGGTAAAAAAGGCGCGATGGCACGAAGGCACAAAGGATTCAGCCCGGGTCGGCAAAGCCGCTGATGGCCTGCACGATAGCTTGATTTTTACACGTTGACTAATGTGCGCCCCCGAATCTTTGTGCCCTCGCGCCTTTGCGCCTTTTTTACAAAATATGGCGCTACGCGCAGGATAGGATTATTACGTCCGTGTTGACATTACACACATGTTCTTCTAATGTTCCAACCCAGCTGGAAGGAGAGATTCGATGATTGGATATGTGACACTCGGCACCAACGACTTGGCACGCGGCGCGAAATTTTACGATGCGCTGGCGGCAGAAATGGAGACGCCGCGGATGATGGATTTCGAGACATTCATCGCCTGGGGCAAAGCCGACGGCCCGGCGGGGGTCGCGCTGACCAAGCCGCATGACGGCAACGCGGCCAGCGTGGGCAACGGCGTGATGGTGGCGCTTGAGGCCAAAGACAAGGATCAGGTCCACCGGCTCTACGATATCGCGCTTGCCAATGGCGGCACCGACGAAGGCCCGCCAGGACCGCGCGGCGAAGGCTTTTACGCCGGCTATTTCCGCGATCCCGACGGCAACAAGCTAAACGCATTCGTGATGGGCGCGGCGGCGGGGTAATCCTGTTAGACGTTAAGCCGAGGCCTTAGTGTGACCGGCGCCGGAATTTTTGCAAAGCACAGTCAACTTGCGCAGAAGTCCGCCATTTTTTCGATCCGGCAAAAGGCCGGAGCGTGACGGGTATCACGCGTATAGTGTGTAAAATTTGCTATTTGGAAGTTGCGACCCAAGGGCAACTCACTTTAGGGGAGTTCCCTCTCCTTGAGCGGGCTTGGCTGGATGCACTCCCGGCCAAGCCCGATTTTGGGGTTCAGCGACGTTTGATATCGACGGCGCGCAGGGTGAACTCCATCCCAGTCTGGCTGCTGCCGCCGGCCAGTTGCAGCGTCAGCAATTGATACGGGCATTCCGTTCCCAGACTGAATGGCTGAGACGCAGAACTGCGGCCTTGGCGAACCGGCGCGGCAGCGATCCATTTGCTCACGTTGGCGGCCGCCGAGAGGCACTGCATTTCCCACCGAATTTCCGAATCCGGTGCAGCTTCCGCCGCGTCATAAAGCGCCGAAAATTGGTAATTGCCGGGCTTCAGGAACAGATATTTCCGCATCAACTCACCGCGCTCGCCGGAACCGGCAAAAGCAAGAAGCGTGCTGCGGCCGGCATTGTCTGCGGACGAAAACGTCCCGCCGATCGCCGGATGATCCACCAATTGCCACCCAGCCACCGAATGAGGCAGATTGATGCTCAACATGTTCAATCCGGCCGACTGCAGCGTCGCCGCGTTGGACCCTTTAAGACCAAGATAATATTGGCGGAATGCCGGGAACTGGAATTTAGCCGCCAGTTGCGAAAGAAGCGCGTTTTGCAGGCTCCTATACTCGTCCCGATCAGGCAGCTGTCCTGCCTGTATCAAAACAGCGGCAACATTGGCCGGATTTTCGGCTGTGTTTATCGCCTCACCGAGAAATGCCGGAAGCCAGTTAGGCGCCGCCTTTACATAGGGCGCTAAGCCAGATCGCACGTCGGGATCATTCAGTGCCCCAACCAACGTAGGCATCAATATCGGAAAGCTGCTTGGCGTCGTCCGTAACGCAATATCATAATGATAAAGCGCCTGCTTTTTGTCATCTCTCGCCACCGCGTCTTCGATCAGCCAAAGCTGCGTGCCGAAATCACGCCGAGATACCTTTTGCGACAACAGCATCAGTTCACGGGCTTTGTCCCGATTTCCCCGGGCATCCGCAACGTAGCCCAGCAAGCGGATCGCAACCGGATTAAGCGCGCCGCCGCGAAGAGATTGTTTCGCCATCGCTTCCACCCTGGCCAGAGTAGCCGGGCTTTGCGACTGGGCAAATAACTCGTCGGCCTTTCGCGAAAGAGCGAGCGGGTGGTCGGGCACAAAGCGAAGCGCCATATCCGGATTTTGCTGCCAGACGATGTTGGCCAACGCATGGATGAACGACAACCATGCAATATAGCCAACGAAAGAGAACCATGCCACGAACTTGATCCAGTAAAGCGGCGGTTTAGCCCTCAAAACCGCAAATCTCCGAGGACCCTTATGTTTTCTGGACATGAATTTGGCGCATTTTCACCTGAAGGAATTGCCATAGTTGGCGGAGACGGAGGGATTCGAACCCTCGGTACCGAATTATCAGTACGACGGTTTAGCAAACCGTTGGTTTCAGCCACTCACCCACGTCTCCAACGCGCTTGGCATCGGCGGCCTATAGCGGCGCTCTTCGGGGGCTGCAATGGTTATTGAGAGAGTTTTGCGGCGGTCGGAAGCGCAGCTTTAGAACGTCTGGCCGACAATCGGGATTCGCTCTGGCGCAAATAGGACTCGGGCTGTCGCCCGTTCATTGTGCGCTCATCGTCGCCAACCATAAGAAAACGCGGAAATCGGGAGGAAACGGCAAATGCAACCGGCAGGAACAAAATCGGGAAACAGTCTTTTCAGGGCCGGACTAACCTGTTGCCTGACAGCAATCATGCTTTTCGCTGTCCCCGCAAGTGCGCAGATCACGACGGTCGATCCCAATGACGCCATCGACGCCGATCTGGGCGCGCCGCAGACTACATCCACTGCTTCGCCCGAGGGGGATGCCGTTGTCCAAGACGGTGTGCCGACCGATGGCGTGATCCAACCGCCTGCGGATACTGCTCTTACCCCACCTTCTTCGGCGGATCAGGCCACTTATCAGGAAGACGACCTAATTGGTGCCGCCGAAGGCGTTTTTGGCAAAGGCGCACAGGGCTTGGGTAAGCTGATCGAAGACATATTGAGGAAGCAGGGCCGTCCCAACGGCTATATCGTCGGCCGCGAAGGCGGCGGGGCATTCATTGTCGGCCTGCGTTACGGCTCGGGCACACTCAACCACAAGGTCGAGGGCCAGAAGCCAGTTTACTGGACCGGTCCGTCGGTCGGTATCGATGCCGGAGCCAATGCAGGAAGCACCTTTGTGCTGGTCTATAATCTCTACGACAGTGAGGATCTGTACCGTCGTTATCCGGCAGGCGAAGGTGCGGCTTATCTGCTCGGCGGCTTCAATGCCAGCTATCTGCGGCGTGGCGATGTCGTGCTTATCCCGATTCGAGTCGGTGGTGGGCTTCGCCTAGGCGCCAATGTCGGCTATATGAAATTTTCGAAGAAGCAGCGCTGGCTGCCGTTCTAGACGGCGGCTTTCAGGTCTTCCATCCGTTTTAGATAGCGCGCCAAAACGTCGATCTCCAGATTGACCTGACGGCCAAGTGGCAGCGTGTCGAGCGTCGTCATTTCGGCGGTATGCGGGATGATGTTGAGTGTGAAATGTGCGGTGCCACCCTCGTGGTCTGACACTTCGTTAACGGTCAACGACACACCATCGACGGTGATCGAACCCTTTGCCGCGATATAAGGAGCCAGCGCAGCTGGTGCAGCCACAGAAACCCGCCAGCTATCGCCGACATGATCGCTGGCGACGATATCGCCGACGCCGTCGACATGGCCGGTGACGATATGCCCGCCAAGCTCATCGCCGACCTTCAGCGCCCGCTCGAGATTGAGTTTCGTGCCCGCTTGCCACATGCCCGAAGCGGTGCGCGACAAGCTCTCGCCCGACACATCGACCGCGAACCAGCCATCAGCCTTATCGACAACGGTCAGGCACACACCCGAACAGGCTATCGACGCACCTATCGCAACACCAGCCATGTCATAGCCGCATTCCACGATCAACCGCAAGTCGCCGCGCTGTTCGGCGCTGCGGATGGTGCCGATGTCGGTAATTATGCCAGTAAACATATCCGTCCTTACGCAATTTCCAACTTTTCGTAGACTTCAAGCCGGTCATTGCCAAGCCGCCGCGTGTCACTCAATCTCCAGCGGCCATGCGCTTCGTCGAGCAGCGACAGCCCTATATCGCCCAGACACGGCTTCCCGCCGCCGATCAGTATTGGAGCGCGGTAAAGCAATAGCCGATCTACCAGGCCTGCGTTTAGGAAGGACGCAGCCGTCATCGCACCGCCCTCGACCAGTAGAGTGTTGCAATCGAGCGATGCGATCTCAGCCGGCGCTCGGATTGCTTCCCACCCTTCGGGCGCAGCGCCGTTGCCGAGCATGACCGGGCGCGGCCTCCGGTCTGTGAGGCCGGGGAGGCGGACATCAAGCGCTGGCGCATCGGCGCGAACGGTGCCAGCACCGACCAATATCGCATCGCAGCGAGCGCGTTCGATATGTGCATGGGCGCGCGCCGCCTCGCCGGTAATCCAGCGGCTGCTGCCATTCGCCATTGCAATTGCGCCGTCGAGGGACGTCGCCAGTTTAAGCGTCACAAAGGGTCGCTGTCGTTCGACTCGCGCCAGAAAACCGGCCAGCGATATCCGCGCTTCTGACGCCATAACGCCAGTGGTCACTGCGATCCCGGCTTCGGCGAGACGCGCAAAGCCATTGCCCGCAGTGCGGGGGTCGGGGTCTTCGATGGCAGCAAAAACATGGCTAGGTTTTGCCGCGACCAGCAATTCCGAACAGGCATTCCCGCGTTCCGAAACATGCGCGCACGGCTCGAGCGTTACATAGATGGTGGCACTCTTCGAAGCGCTCCCTGCCTGCTCGAGCGCCATGGCCTCGGCATGTGGACGACCGCCCACCTGTGTCAAGCCGCGACCGACGATCTTGCCATCTTTGACAATGACACAGCCCACCGACGGGTTTTTGCCCGTCTGGCCGACGCCGCGTTCGCCCAGCGACAGCGCAATACTCATAAAGCGCTGATGGTCGGATAATGTTATCTCGATGCTCCCGATCTGGCTGCTGCTTTCATCGTTTCGGCAGCGCGCTCGGCTTCGGCTTCGCGCTCTATACGCTCGACATCCATCCCGACCGCGCGGCCGAAGGCCTTATAAGCCTCCTTTTCACGGCGCATGAATTCATCTTTCAGTTTTTGCCGATCGGCAATAGCTGCTTTCGATTCTTCGATGGTTCGCGTTGCCGGCCAGCTTTCGAAATAAGTGACCGAAGGCGGTGGCGGCTTCGCCTTTTCGAGCGTATCCAGATAGAATGTATAGATGATGATAGCGGTCGGTACGCACGCCGCGAGCAGCAAGGGGAAGCTATGGTTTTCCGACGTACGGAGAAACCTGATCAAGTCGGAGCCGGCATTGCGGAAAGAGACATCTCGAAAAAACGACATATGCCTTCAATAAGCCGCACGCGGCACAATTTCCAGTGCAGGATTTTAGTGGATTATCAGTTGATGTTGAAACGCACCGTCAATGTCTGCCAGTCCTCGACCGCATCGCCGCCGCGTGTCGCCGGTTTGAAGCGCCATGACTTCAACGCCTGGCGCTCGGTTGCTCGGCCGAACTCAGGTTCGGTCGCGCTCATCACCTGCGCCTGCCGGACGCGACCGTCGATTCCGATCAACACCCGGATCGTCACCGTACCCTCGATTTCGCGTTGCAACATGCCAACCGGATAATCGGGCTGGAAGCTACGTGCAAAGCGCGGGTCGCGGGTTGCGGCCTTGAACGGCGCGACAGGCGGCTTGATTACGTCGCGAACGATTTCGGTGGTATCATCGCCGCC
>CAZQBS010000102.1:0-6868 GCA_964591835.1 uncultured Sphingorhabdus sp.
GAATTGAAACCCGCCATCGACCGCCGATTTCGGACGAAAACAAGGGCGAAGCATACCGGAATTGTCGGCTCAAGTATGGGCGGGCTGATCTCGCTTTATGCCATCACCGCCTACCCGAAGGTTTTTGGCGTGGCGGGCTGTGTATCTACCCACTTGCCGCTTGCCGGTCCCGAATGGAGCGACGCGGAGCGCGACAGCATTTTCGACGCCTGGCGAAGCTACGTAAAGAAGGAACTTGGCCAGCCCAAAGGCCGACGCATCTGGTTCGATCATGGCACCGAAACGCTCGATGCCTTTTACCCGCCCTATCAGGAAAACCTGGACGCGGCGCTGATTGCCAATGGCTGGCGCAAAGGCCGCGATTTTTCGAGCCGTGTTTATGAAGGCACTCCGCACGAGGAAAATGCCTGGGCGGCGCGGATGGACGACATCTTCGGCTGGATGCTACAAAGCGGGCAATGACCGGAGAGCAGCATCATTTCGTCATATTGGGCGGCGGCACAGCCGGCTGGATGGCTGCTTGCCTCATCGCTAAACACTGGCCGCAGCATAAGGTCACTGTCGTCGAATCACCCGACATCGGCATTATCGGCGTCGGCGAAGGATCGACGCCGCAGTTGAAGGCCTTTTTCGAAACGCTTGGTGTCGCTGAGTCCGAATGGATGCCCAAGTGCAACGCCACCTATAAGGCGGGCATCAACTTTCACGGCTGGTCAGAACGACCGGGTTTCGCGCGCTATTTTCATCCGTTCCATACCGAGCTTGACGGGTTTACCGAGCAGCAGTTTGCCTATCGGACGCGTGCGCGCCGAACAGGCCGCGACGTCTGCGCGCATCCGGACCGGTTCTTCCTGCCAGCGCGAATATCGGCGGAGAAGCGCGCCCCGGTGCCGCCGGAGAGTTTCCCGTTCGAGATTGGATATGGCTATCATTTCGATGCGGTGCTGGTGGGCAAGACCTTGCGCGAACATGCGGTCGGCAAACTTGGTGTAGTCCATCTTGAACGCACGGTCAGCGAAGTGTTGCTCGGCGAGAATGGCGGCATCGAGGCGTTGAGAACCGGCGATGACGAGCCGATTTCAGGCGATTTCTTCATCGACAGCAGCGGTTTTCGCGCCGCGATTATCCAGAAGGCGCTAGCCGAACCTTTCCGTCCGTTTGCGGAAAACCTGTTTAACGACCGTGCCGTCGCCATGCCGACGCCGAACGAGGATGGCGACCTGCCAAGCGAAACCCGAGCAACCGCGCTATCGACCGGCTGGGCATGGAAAATCCCGCTCACCAACCGGGCAGGCAACGGTTATGTCTATTCGTCGCGCTATCTTGATGCCGACGCTGCCGAAACCGAACTGCGCGCACATCTCGGGCTGCTCGACGCCAAGGTTGAGGCGCGGCATTTGCAGATGAATGTCGGCCGGGTCGAGCGAAGCTGGGTCAAGAACTGTCTCGCGGTCGGCCTGTCACAAGGCTTTATCGAGCCGCTTGAGGCTACCGCGCTGCATATCGTGCAGGCCACCGTAGAGGGTTTCATCGACGCTTTCGAGCGCGGCGGGATGACCGCAGCCCATGCCGGTGAGTTCAACGAAATGATCGCGCGACGGTATGACGGCATTCGTGACTATATCGTCGCGCATTACCGGATGAACCAGCGTAGCGACAGCGATTACTGGCGCGATAACGCGGCAAATGATGCGCTTTCGGACAATCTGAAGGCGATCATGACCGCTTGGTTTACCGGTGCCAATTTGGCGCAAGAGATCGCGCGGCTCGATATCGGCAAATATTACAGCTCGCTATCATGGCATTGCCTGCTCGCTGGCTATGGCACCTTCCCGCCCGATCACAAACTGTCAGCATCTACCGACGGGCTCGCATTGGCCGACATGGCGAAAATTGACTCGTTCATTGGCGGTTGCGTCATGAACTTCCAGTCGCACAAGGCGGCGTTGGCGAAAATATCGTCATGATTTTGTGACTTTTTAACCTCTGCCGCCTATCGTTCGCGTCATTCCAAGAGTCGCTGCCGCAGGAACGAAATTCGATGTACAAGGTCATGGTCATTTTCGGGACGCGGCCCGAGGCTATAAAGCTGTTCCCTGTTATCAATGCATTAAAGAAGCAGCGCAAGATTACCTGTGAAGTATTGGTAACGGCGCAGCACCGTGAGATGCTCGACCAGGTGCTGTCGATCAGCGGCATATTGCCCGATTACGATCTCGACCTCATGCAACCCGGCCAGTCGCTCGACGCGCTGACCGCACGGCTGCTCGAAGCGATTGGCGCTGTGCTCGACCGGGCAAAGCCAGACCGCGTTGTTGTGCAAGGCGACACCGCGACCGCGATGGTCGGTGCACTCGCGGCATATTACCGTAAAATTCCCGTAAGCCATGTCGAGGCAGGCTTGCGCAGCCATAATATCTACCAGCCGTGGCCCGAGGAGGTGAACCGCAAGATTGTCGGCACCATCGCCGACCAGCATTTCGCCCCTACCAAAGTGTCTGCAGCGGCATTGGAAGCCGAGGCGATCCCGGCTGACAGCATCTTGGTCACCGGTAACACCGTGATCGACGCGCTGCATTGGGTCACCGACCGGATTTCGCACCGCCCCGAACTTGCCGCTGGCCTCGCCGACATCGAAGCCCGTTTTGCGGGGAAGAAGATCATCGGCATCACCACCCACCGCCGCGAGAATTTTGGCGACGGGATGGAGAATATTGCCGAAGCGATCCGCGCAGTTGCCGCACGCGCCGATATAGCCTGCATTTTTCCCGTCCATCTCAACCCCAATGTCCGCCGGGTGATGGACGAAAAACTCGGCGGGCTCGACAATGTCGCAATGATCGAGCCGCTGGATTATCCGCATTTTGCGCGGCTGTTGTCAATCAGCCACATCATGCTGACCGACAGCGGCGGCGTTCAGGAGGAAGCGCCTGCACTCGGTAAGCCCGTCCTCGTCATGCGCGAGACGACCGAACGCCCCGAAGGCGTAAAAGCTGGCACCGCGAAGCTCATCGGTACCGATAAAGACCGCATAATTTCCGAAATATTCACGCTTTTGGACGATGATGCCGCTTATTCTGCGATGGCCCGCGCGCACAATCCTTTCGGGGACGGCAAGGCGAGCCAGCGCATAGCGGAGTATATCGCGAATGCTAGTCGACAAAAAACCTGACGTTTGCGTGGTTGGCCTCGGCTATATCGGCCTGCCGACCGCCGCTGTCATTGCCCGTTCGGGCTGCAAGGTTTTGGGTGTCGACGTTAATGCGGGCGTGGTCGACACGATCAACCGCGGCGAAATCCATATCGAGGAAGTCGATCTCGACGGTCTGGTGCAGGGCGTGGTTTCGCGCAAAATGCTGCGCGCTTCGACGATGGTCGAGCATTCTGACGTGTTCGTTATCGCGGTGCCTACGCCGTTTGACGCGAACCACGCCCCCGATATCAGCTATGTCCTCCATGCCGCCACCAACATCGCGACCGTCCTGAAAGCGGGTGACACCGTCATCATCGAATCGACCTCGCCGGTCGGCACCACCGATCAGGTCCGCGATTTGATCGCCAAACTCCGTCCCGATCTGAAAATTCCCGGCCTGTCCAACGGCACACCCGACGTCTCCATCGCTTACTGTCCCGAACGTGTATTGCCGGGACGGATTCTCGAAGAGCTGACCAACAACGACCGTTCGATTGGCGGCATCACGCCGCGTTGCGCGCGCAAGGCGCTGACATTCTATAAGCGCTTCGTTCGCGGCGAGTGTATCACTACCGATGCGCGCTCGGCCGAAATGACCAAGCTGGTCGAAAACGCCTTCCGCGACGTAAACATCGCCTTTGCCAACGAGTTGTCGATTGTCGCTGACCATATGGGCCTTGATGTCTGGGAGGTCATTCGCCTGGCCAACCGCCATCCACGCGTTAACATCCTTCAGCCCGGTCCCGGCGTCGGCGGACATTGCATCGCGGTCGATCCCTGGTTCATCGTCCACGGTGCTCCGGAGCAAAGCCAGCTGATCCGCACCGCGCGCAGCGTGAACGACGGCAAGGTCGATCACGTCATTGCCCGTGCGAGCGCGATGATCGAAGCCAACCCAAAGCTCGTCGTCGGTTGCATGGGTCTGGCGTTCAAGGCCAATATCGACGATTTCCGCGAAAGTCCGGCGATGAAGGTGGCCGCAGAACTGGCGCGACGTTTTGGAAAAAGGGTACGCATCGTCGAACCTTATGCCGCCGAGTTGCCCCCCCAATTCGCAAAGTCCGGAGCGAGCCTGATCGATATCGACAATGCGCTAATCGAATGTGGGATGCTGATTACCCTCGTCGACCACGACGCGTTCAAAGCCATTCCGCTCGCCGAGCGCGTGGACAAGGTCGTTTATGACGTGCGCGGAATCTGGCACGACCAGCCTGCGGTCACCACCCTGCCCGAACACCAGCTTCGGCTGGCGAGCTAGTTTCAACCGAACGCAACGGCCCCGGGCCTTACCGAAAAACGGACGGGCAGATTGGCGGTAATGTCTCCATCTGCCTGCACCGGCAGCGCCAGTGAAGAGCGGATATCGACCGTCGATCCTGTCAACCGTTGCCAATCCCGGTCGCCCAAAACCGGATGAATGATGGTTGCGGCAATCAACCGCAGATAATCGCGGCGGCGCGCCTTGGGTAAAAGCAATATCTGGATCGAGGCGTCGCGTAAACTGGCCCGGGCGTCGAGGCTCCACGGCCCAGCATAATATTTGCCATTCAGCACATACGCCGCCTCGCAAGCATGATCCTTGCCATCAACCGATACTTCGATCCGGTTACGCGGCCAGCGATAAAGCAAGTTCAGCGCAGACAGCAGATAGGCGAAACGCCGAAAACGGCGCTTCATATCCGCAGTAACCCCCGCAACCGCCGCGCTGTCCGGACCAACGCTCGCGCAAACCAGCACGAGCCCTTCGTTCATCCTGACGATGTGAAACAGATTGGGCGCATCAGCACTCGTCGCCCTGGCTACAAAGCGGTCACAATCGGTTTCAAATCCTGCCTCACGCGCGATCAGGTTGATTGTGCCGAGCGGATACACGGCAATGCGCAGCGTCGGCGGGACAACTGCCAACCGCGCCATGACATCGCGCACCGTGCCATCGCCGCCTGCGATGCAGATACAGCCGACCGAACGAGCCCGTTCGGACATGAGCGGATCGTAACTATCGATGCGCACGACCGAATGCCCTGCATCGGCAAATGCCGCGGCCAGTGCGTCGACCCGTCGCTCGTTTACACCTGCGGCGTGGCGGTTGAATACGAGGAGGACTTTCACTGCCGGAGCGCCTTTCTGACAAAACGCAGCGACCTGCGACATAAAGTCGATATCACCCGCAAGAAAAGCAGTTGGTTTGGCACACATGCCATAATCAGTAAATTTTCCGACAGTTGACGGGTGCTTCGATTTTCGAACCAGCGCGACGCTTATAAATGTAGAATTTGTCAGAAGTATCCGCCAAATAATAATTGGTCATGAATTTTTTTGCGCTTGGATTTTCGACAAAATATGCCATAAAATCGAAGTCTAACGGTCGCAATACTCCATTGATCACAGCACGATCTGCCAATAATAATGCCGGAGGGTTGCACTGCAAATCCTCCAGAATCATTGTGCGGACCTGGGTGGATATGTTTTCAAGCTCTGTCTCGTCACCCAATTTCGCAGCAACTGCCGGCAGCATCCACAAGCCCATGAAACGCGATGTCCAAACATAGCCATTAGCCACGACCATGGGCCACCCTTTCTGGGCATCCGATGACAAGATGTAAATCGGCACCCCTTTGGGTGTACCGGCAATTGCGGCTTCGGTTGCCGCGCCATATCGGTTACTATAAGCGCCGGACGAAACCGGCAGAATATAGCCTAACCCTATGGCCAAGCAGGCGAGATAGTAAGGCTTTTGCCGGTTTTGCATTGTAACGTCGTTTGCAATCGCAGCGATCAGCGCCAATAACAAACAATAGCTCACGGGCATCGAATGGTAGACCCAACCCTTGCCTTGCGCCCCATAACTGAACAAGAAGCCAAACATCGCGATCAGCAAGCCGATCGCAAGCGGTGTCATGAACCCAGTCCGCCGCCAACCATATCGAACGAATGCAATGACTGCGACCAGCCAGATAAGCTGCTCCCGGTCGTTGATCAGACTGTTGAACGGCTTTTTATACCCGTCATAAGCCGCCATAACCATCGGTATCTGCTGCGAGATATAGGCGGGTGCAAATTGCGCGATGGCAAGGATATAAGCAACGGCCGTGGCCAGCAGGGCCAGCGTTTCTGACCTCAATGGGCGATATTTTGACCGCTGAACAAATATCAGCCACAATTCCAGAAACACGGGGATCGCAATGAAAAAGTGTTTGAGCGCGAAACCCGGCGCTGCGAATAAACCAACAGCAAGTGCCATTCTTGGTGAAACGTGGTCACCCTGCACTCGCCCGACGATCAGAAGAATGTAGGGCAGAGCCGAGATCATTGCTATTTGTTCGCGCTGGGCAAAGTTGCCGAAAGCAAGAAACAGCCCAAGCGCAAACGCATTGACAATAAAGAGCCTCCGTTGGATCGTCGTCATTCTGGGCAGTAGTCGGTCTGCCAGAAAACAAGAAATCGCCGACAGAAAAATCATCGCAAGCTGAACAATTACGATCGGGTCGAAGGCAAACCAGCTTGCAAAAACATCAAGCGGCATTGCCATCCAGAACCAGAGCGGTGGATTGACTTCGTTGATCTGCGAATAAAGCTCTACGCCGTGGTTCATCTGACGAGCTATCCAGAACTGCCACACCACATCGTGCGTCATCGACATGCCCGGAAAAATAAGACAGGCTAGGCCTGCGCAAA
>CAZQBS010000103.1:0-6424 GCA_964591835.1 uncultured Sphingorhabdus sp.
CGGTCGGCGATTATGTCAACAAAGGGCAGTTGCTGGCGCGTATCGAGTCCAGCGAATCGCTGCAAATATACCCCGTCTATTCGCCGGTCAGCGGCGTTGTTGCCGAACGCAATGCCAATGTCGGCAATGTTGCTATCGACCAACCGCTCTATGTCATTACCGATCCCGGCCAGACGACGGTGGTATTCAACATCTTCCCGCGCGACCTTGGCACAATCAGGCCGGGGCAGAAGGTGGACATCGAGACATTGGATGGCCAGCCTATCGCGGCCAGCGTGCTTGGCGGTTATCTGCCCGAAGGAAACGCGGCGGCTGGAACTGCGCTGGTGCGGGCAAGCCTTCCCAACCGCGATGGTCGCTGGCGTCCCGGCATGGCGCTACATGGGCGGGTGACTGTCAACGCCGTCACCGTTCCTCTCGCTGTGCGCACCGAAGCCTTGCAGCGGTTTCGCGATTTCACCGTGGTATTCGCCAATTTCGGCGAAGATTATGAAGTTCGGATGCTCGAACTTGGCCGCAAGACGCCCGAATGGACCGAAGTGCTGTCGGGCATCAAGCCCGGCACGCGCTATGCCGCCAAGGGTGCGTTCCTGATCCGCGCGGACATCGAAAAGTCCGGCGCAAGCCACGACCATTGATCGGAACCCCAACATGCTTGCGAACATAATCGAGATTTCGATCCGTCAGCGTTGGCTGGTGCTAATTGTTGTGACTCTGCTCACTGCGCTTGGCATCTGGAGCGCAACGCGCCTGCCCATCGATGCCGTGCCTGACATCACCAATGTGCAGGTTCAGATCAACACCGAGGCGGAAGGCTTTTCGCCGCTGGAAGCCGAACAGCGTATTACCTATCCGATTGAAACGGCTTTGGCGGGTGTCCCAAAGCTCAGTTACACCCGCTCGGTATCGCGCTACGGCCTGAGCCAAGTGACCGTTGTGTTTGAAGACGGCACCGATCTCTATTTTGCGCGGCAATTGGTCAACGAAAGGTTGCAAGCCGCCAAGTCGCAACTCCCACCCGGAATCGAGCCGCAAATGGGACCGACTGCGACCGGGCTTGGCGAAATATACATGTATTCGGTCACTCCCAAAAAGGGCGCACGCAAATCCGATGGCAACGAGTGGACGCCTACCGACCTGCGCACTTTGCATGATTGGGTTGTCCGTCCGCAAATGCGCAATGTGCCGGGTGTTGCAGAGGTCAACACCGTTGGCGGCTATACCAAACAATATCACGTCACGCCCAATGCCGAGCAGCTTGCGGCGCTTGGTATTTCATTGTCAGATGTGGTCGATGCACTTGAAGCGAACAATGCCAACGCGGGTGCTGGTTACGTCGAGCGAGCTGGCGAGCAAGTCTTAATCCGCGTGCCGGGACGGGCAGAGACCGAAACCGACTTATCGCAAATCATTGTTGCCAAGCGCGGCGGCGTTCCGATCCGTATCGGCGACATAGCCGAAGTTGTGATTGGTTCGGAATTGCGCACAGGCGCTGCGACCGAAAACGGCAAGGAAATTGTGCTTGGCACGATCTATATGCTGACAGGCAGCAATCCGCGTATTGTCGCTCAGGCCGCGGCGGAACGTCTGGAAGAGGTCAACAAGTCATTACCATCGGGCATCATCGCACAACCGCTTTATGATCGCACCGAACTTGTTGAACGCACGATTGCCACCGTCGAGAAGAACCTCGCTGAAGGCGCCTTACTCGTCATCGTCATTCTGTTCTTGCTGCTCGGCAACGTCCGCGCGGCGCTGATAACCGCCGCCGTCATTCCCATTGCAATGCTAATGACGCTGACCGGCATGGCAGCGGGGCGAGTCTCAGCCAACTTAATGAGCCTTGGCGCGCTCGATTTCGGATTGATCGTCGATGGCGCGGTCATCATTGTCGAGAATTGCTTGCGCCGACTGGGCGAGGCCCAGCATAAGTTAGGCCGCCTGCTTGACCGCGACGAGCGCTTTAGTCTGGTCGCCAAGGCCAGCAGCGAAGTAATCCGCCCGTCGATCTTCGGCGTCATCATCATTACAGTGGTTTACCTGCCGATCTTCGCTTTGTCGGGTATCGAGGGCAAAACCTTCCATCCGATGGCGATCACCGTGATGCTGGCGCTAACAGCGGCGATGTTGCTGTCCCTAACCTTTGTGCCTGCCGCTATCGCCATGTTTGTCACCGGTAAGGTCGAGGAGAAAGACAATCGCATCATGGCATGGGCGCGCGCGCGTTACGCCAGCATATTGGACCGCACCGTGATGCACGGCAAAATGCTGATAGCCGCAGCCGTCGTGTTGGTTGCGCTCAGCGGATATGGCGCAACGCGGCTGGGTTCCGAGTTCATTCCCAACCTTGATGAAGGCGATATCGCAATGCACGCCTTGCGCATCCCCGGCACCAGCCTTGGCCAAGCCGTGCAGATGCAGGAATCGCTTGAGAAGCGTATTAGCCAGTTTCCCGAAGTCGAGCGGGTTTTTGCCAAAATCGGTACAGCAGATGTGGCAACCGACCCGGTTCCACCATCGGTAGCCGATAACTTCATCATGCTCAAAGACCGGAGCGAATGGCCCAATCCGCGCAAGCCGCGCACGCAGCTTGTCGATGAATTGAACGCCGCAGTGCAGAAGATACCGGGAAATAATTACGAGTTCACGCAGCCCGTCCAGATGCGGCTTAACGAGTTGATCGCAGGCGTCCGTGCCGATGTGGCAGTGAAGCTGTTTGGCGAAGATTTGGACAAATTGCTGGAAACCGGCGGTGAACTGGAAACGATCCTTGAGTCCATTCCGGGCGCGGAAGATGTGAAGCTGGAGCAGGTGACCGGGCTTCCCGTGTTATCGGTGACACCGCGCCGTGCGATGCTGGCCCGCTACGGCATCAACATAAAGGACGTGCAGGATGCGGTCTCGACCGCCACCGGCGGACGCAACGCCGGCGAAGTGTTCGAAGGCGACCGGCGTTTTGCCGTTGTCGTGCGCTTGCCCGAAGCCACGCGCACCGATCTCGACCAACTGGGCCGCTTGCCCATTTCACGTTCTGGGGAGGGCGGCGGTGCCTTCGTGCCGCTTTCAGAATTGGCTGACATTGGCTTGTCGGTTGGCCCCAACCAGATCAGCCGCGAGAATGGCAAACGCCGCGCGGTGATTACCGCCAATGTCCGTGGCCGCGACCTTGGCTCGTTCATTACCGAACTGCGGGCCAAGATCGACAGCGACGTGACATTGCCCGAGGGCTATTATGTCCAATATGGCGGCACGTTCGAGCAGCTTCAATCGGCGGCAACACGGCTGCAAATCGTTGTGCCTTTGGCGCTGGTGCTGATTTTCGGGTTGCTGTTCATGCTGTTCAAATCGGCGCGTGATGCGGCAATCGTGTTCTCGGGCGTTCCGCTGGCGTTGACTGGAGGCGTCGTGGCGCTGGCCCTGCGCGACATACCGATGTCAATTTCGGCAGGCATTGGCTTTATCGCTTTGTCCGGCGTCGCGGTTTTGAACGGCGTGGTTATGTTGTCGTTCATCAAAGATCTGCGAGAGCGGGGGATGGCACTGGATGAGGCCATCCGCGATGGTGCGCTCACCCGTTTGCGTCCGGTCTTGATGACTGCGTTAGTCGCCTCGCTGGGCTTTGTTCCGATGGCGCTCAATGTGGGGGCTGGTTCGGAAGTCCAACGTCCGTTGGCGACTGTCGTTATCGGCGGGATCATATCTTCGACGATCCTGACGCTAATAGTCCTACCTGCTCTTTACCGCCTCATTCACGGCAAGAAGGCAACCGCTTCCGAAACGCCGCAACTTCAACATTCAGCTTAAGCGGGAACCCATGACATCAAATTTATCAAAGCGGTCTGTCACCGCGTTGTTGACAACATCGTTGGCTCTTGCCTTTGCAACCACGGCCTATGCGCACGGAGTTGCCGAAGGTGACCAAGGCTATATCGAGCAAACCAGCGGACCGCAGATTATGGCGTTCCTCTATCTGGGCGCAAAGCACATGGTCACAGGCTATGACCATTTGCTCTTCCTGTTCGGGGTCATCTTCTTCCTTTACCGCGCCAAGGATGTCGCCACATATGTGACCTTGTTTGCAGTCGGCCACAGCACGACATTGCTTGCTGGTGTGTGGCTCGGAACGAACGTCAGCTCTTATGCGGTGGATGCGATCATCGGCCTTTCGGTGGTTTACAAGGCACTGGACAATCTTGGAGCTTATCAACGTTGGTTCGGGTTTCAGCCGAATACCAAGGCAGCGGTGCTGATCTTTGGTTTCTTCCACGGTTTTGGTCTTGCCACCAAGTTGCAGGAATTCTCGCTATCTCCCGACGGCCTACTCTCCAATTTGATTGCGTTCAATGTCGGGGTTGAAGTTGGGCAGTTACTCGCCTTGGGCGCGATCCTGATAGCGATGGGATATTGGCGGCCCACCGCCAGCTTTGGCCGCTTGGCCTTTACTGCCAACGTCGCGCTGATGACGGCTGGCTTTGTGCTGTTTGGCTATCAACTCACCGGATATTTTGCTGCATAATTTGCCGCTTGAAAGGACTCACATGACGAATTTTGAAACACCTAATCCCTCTGAATTGCCAACGATCGGCCAGCTTAACCGGGCGACCGGGCTTGCGGTTTTGATTGCCGGGGCCATTCTGATGACAACCGTGCTGCCTGCTGAATACGGCATTGATCCGACCGGAATTGGCCAAGTGCTTGGGCTGAAGGAAATGGGCGATATGAAAGAGGCCGCCGCTTCTGAACAAGCTCCCGCGGCGACCACGGCGATGAATGCACCTGTCGCTACAGCAACGACATCATCACCGGGCGTTCAGACCGGCAAGGTTACGCTCACGCTTCAACCGGGTGAAGGACGAGAGGTCAAAGCGACAATGAAGGCGGGCGAGGAGTTCGATTTTGCATGGTCAACCGACCTTGGCCAGGTCAATTACGACCAGCACGGAGAGATGGCCGGTGCCGCCAGTGACGAATATACCAGCTACGATAAAGGCACCAAAGCATCGGCAACAGGTAAGTTCCGCGCACCGTTTGATGGCACCCACGGCTGGTATTGGCGCAACCGTACCGATGGGCCGGTTACCATCACTGTCAAAGCCACGGGCCAGTTCGAAACGTTTGAATTGAAGAAATAAGGGCCGATCCGGCCGCCTCAATATTGGAGATATTTTATGCGCAAGATCCTAATATCAACTGCCCTTCTCGCGACATTTTCCAGTCCGGTGTTCGCCCATCCCGACCATGATGAAATGCCGCGCCCAGTTGTACGAAAACCAATGGCAGAGGTCGCTAAAGACGAAGTTATCAAATTAGTGACGCAGGCTAAGCTTCCCGCAAGCTGGAGTTCCGCCAAGGCCCTTAAAACAGACACTCGGATGGTTAGTGGTACGCGGCGCTGGGTAGTAACGTTTCAGAACCCCGCGATCAAATCTGCGTCGAATCGAACACTATATGTCGTACTTGCCCAGAACGGCGATTTTGTTTCGTACAGCCATTTTGCGCTGAAATGAAATTAGCGAAATCTGCGAGACCATAGTCCCTAGCTAACACCCGACTGGCTGGAGACCGCCATTTACTCAGACTCTCTCGTGATCACGTCATGGGCCTCTCGACTATGGCTTGTGAATTCGCAGGGACTCGCCGCTGCCAGCTTCAGCGGCAGAAATCCGCGAATATGGACGAGTATCGTGAGGAGGCTAAAGTTGTCTTTTGGGGCGGGACAAATCTGACCCGCGATCAATCGCAAAGCGCCCCGGCCCGTTGGCATAGAAATACAGCAACGCTCCCATTATCGCGATGTTCTTGAGAAACGGTCCCATATGGCCAGGCGCGACGTGGACGGTGATCGTTATGGGGATTAACGTGACCAGAAGAAGCTGTGCCGAGAAGCGGGTCAGAATACCTAGCGCTAGGGTGGTCCCGAAGATTACGAAGATGACGCCGCTGAGCCAGAGTAGCCAAGACGGGTCCCCGATCATATTGACTACATCGCGCCAAGGCGATTCTGCCATCCGCTCAAGCATATAGTCATGCTCAATAAAATGCCCGATCCCGCCGACAATGAAGATTAGGCTGGTCGACATGCGAAAGATGGGTCGAACCATCCACGTCGAGCATCCTCGGGTGCCAACCATGCGTCGATCTGCGTCAATTGCTTCATAAAAATCCCCCAAAACTTCCGGCACTTTGCCAGAGCATATATCCGGCCACGAAAAAGATCAGAACGGCAAACACCGTCTTGAGCGTGGCGGTCTTCTGTGCGAGCAGCCGTGAGGTCGCACCGCCGACCAGGCTGCCGATAATCCCACCGCCGACGAACACCGCCGCCAGCGGCCAGTCGATTAGGCCCGAGACGGCGTAACTCGCAGCGGTGGTCAGACCGAACATGGTCACCGCAACCAGCGAGGAGCCGATTGCATTGAGCATC
>CAZQBS010000104.1:0-1301 GCA_964591835.1 uncultured Sphingorhabdus sp.
TACCGCGACCTTCAACGCCAAGCTAATCGCGCTCGATGCGCGGACCGGCAAGCGATGTGCGTCGTTCGGTACCGGCGGCATCGTCGATCTCAACACCGGCATGGGGCGGGTCGATCCGGGCCTGTACTACGTCAGCTCGGCACCGACGATCGTGCGCGGGCGGATCGTGCTTGGCGGCTGGGTGGCTGACAATGTTAGCACCGACGAACCATCGGGCGTGATCCGCGGTTATGACGCGGTCACCGGGAAATTCGCATGGGCGTGGGACATCGGGCGCCCGGGCATCACGACCGAACCTGAGGATGGCGACGCCTATACACGCTCCACACCCAACAGCTGGGCTCCAATGAGCGGCGATGAACAGCTTGGTCTCGTCTATGTGCCGACCGGCAATCCCACGCCCGATCACTGGGGCGGATTGCGATCGCCTGAATCGGAAAAATATGGCAGTTCGCTGGTCGCGCTGGATGTGACGACCGGGCAAGCCCGCTGGACGTTCCAAACTGCGCATCACGATCTGTGGGATTACGACGTCCCGGCCCAGCCGACCTTGCTCGATTTCCCGGTCGGAGGCCGGATGGTATCCGCCGTCGCGCAGGCGACCAAGCGAGGCGAACTGTTCATTCTCGATCGGCGTACAGGCGTGCCGTTGACCCAGGTTGCGGAACGGGCCGTGCCCCAACGTGGAACGGTCGAACCCGAACGTCTGGCAAAAACCCAGCCCTTTTCGGTCGGAATGCCGTCCTTTTCTGGACCGCCTTTGGCCGAGCGCGACATGTGGGGCATCACGCCGCTCGATCAATTATGGTGTCGGATCCGTTTTCGCGAACTGCGCTATGACGGGCCGATGACCCCGCCGGGCACCGACGAATCGCTGATTTATCCCAGCGTCGGCGGGGGCATGAACTGGGGAGGGGTATCGGTCGATCCCAGCCGGGGCATCATGATCGTTAACGCGATGTATTACGGCAGCGTCATCCAGCTGATCCCGCGCGCCGAGACCGATCGCATCCTCGCCAACCGCCAAGCCTATGCGCATGATTTTGCGGTGCCGCAGCCGCAGGCCGGCACCCCCTTTGGCGCACGGCTGACCGGGCTGGTCTCGCCGCTTGAGGTGCCGTGCAACAAGCCGCCCTTCGGTACGTTGCACGCGATCGACCTCAACACGCGCAAGCTGCTGTGGTCGCTCCCGAACTTCGGCAATACCGGCTCGGCGTCCATCCCGCTCTCCATTGCAGTGGATCGGCGCATGCTCGCCGCCCCGAGAGGGCGCGTGTTGATGTGCGGGTTCGGAGGCGGAT
>CAZQBS010000104.1:1311-6251 GCA_964591835.1 uncultured Sphingorhabdus sp.
TCCAACCTGCCGATTCCGATGGGCATGCCCAATTTCGGGGGGTCGATGACGACGGCAAGCGGATTGACCTTTATCGGCGCGACCCAGGACACGACCTTTCGCGCGTTTGATACCAGCACCGGCAAGCTGTTGTGGCAGTCCCGCCTCCCGGCCGGTGGCCAGGCCAATCCGATGACCTATACGTCGCCCAAGAGCGGTCGGCAGTTCGTTCTGATTGCGGCCGGCGGCCATGTACTGTCGCGCTCACCGCTCGGCGATGCGGTGGTCGCCTATGCCTTGCCGGTAAAGAAATGATCGCAGGCGGCGATGAGCAACTGGTTGATCCAGACCTCCGCGCCGCGCTTTCCGTGCTGCCCGATCTCGGCATCCTGACCGACGAAACTTTATCCAAGATCCGTCAGTTGCTCGCCGTGACAGCACCGCTTGAACCTCCGGTAGGCCTGACCGTGGAATCGGTCTCGCTGCCCGGCAAGGACGGCGCGCCCGATGTGACGGGGTTGCTGCATCGCCCGGCGACGCCGGGACCGCACGCCGCGATCCTCAACCTGCATGGTGGTGGCTTCGTCGCCGGAACCGCGGAGCGCGAGGATGCTGCGATGCGAACCCTCGCTTTGGAGCTCGACGCCGTGATCCTGTCGATCGACTATCGGCTGGCGCCCGAAACGCGCTTTCCCGGAGCGCTGGAGGATGCCTTCGCCGCCTTGTCTTGGCTGCACACCGAGGCGGCCGCGCTAGAAATCGATCACACGCGCATTGCGGTGCGCGGGGTCAGTGCGGGCGGCGGGCTGGCGGCGGGTCTCGCGCTGTTCACCCGCGATCATGGTGGTCCCGCGATTGCGTTTCTGTCGCTCATCTATCCCATGCTCGACGATCGCACGGGGCCGCATCCTGCCGCCGGCCAGTATGTCTGGCCGATCGCGGCGAATCGTTTTGGCTGGTCGAGTTATCTGGCGAAGCTGGATCCGGTGCCGATCTATGCCGCACCAGGCCGCGCGGAAAGTCTCATCGGCCTTCCGCCGACCTTCATCGGCACGGGAGCGATCGACCTGTTCATCGATGAAGACATCCGCTTCGCGCAAGCCTTGATCCGCGCGGGTGTAGCGACCGAACTGCATGTCTATCCGGGTGCCTATCATGGCTTCACGCTGATCGCCGCATCGGGCTTGGCGCAGCGGTTCGAACGCGATTCGCTGGAGGCCTTGCGCCGCGCGCTCCGTGGTGCCAACGAAGCGCTGACAGCATCGCGCGGCGGACCAATTGTCGGGACGGGGCAGCTGGGCAGGGCGGCAGGAGGCAATGCAACGAGAAACGATGAACTATAATCTCAAGGCCATCCAGATATTCGTCGTCGTTGCCGAAACATGCAGCTTCCGCAAGGCAGCCGAAGTGCTGCACCGATCGCAGTCGGCGGTCAGCACGCAAATCAAGCTGCTGGAAGAACAGATCGGCGTGTCGTTGTTCCACCGCACTACCCGCCGGGTGCAGTTGACCGCCGAAGGGGAACAATTGCTGGGTCACGCTCAGCGCGCGGTGGCGTCACTGGACATGGGACTGCGGCAGATACGTGAGGCCGCCAACGTCCAGTTCGGGCATATCGCCATGGGCTGCGTGCCCAGCATCGCCGCGACGGTGCTGCCGGGCGTGCTCGCCGAGTTCCAACGCAAGCGGAGCGGCATTCGGCTCGAACTGCGCGAACTAGCCTCAGCGCAATTGCTCGAAACGGTCGCAAAACAGGAAATTTCGTTTGGCATCGGCCCCGCAGTCGAGCAGGCGAGCGATTTTGATTTTGTGCCAATCGTCAGCGAACCGATCTACGCCCTGCTACCAGAAGCCTATTGGAAACCCGATCATGTGACGATTACCCTGGCCGAGCTGGCGACACTGCCGGTTGTGCTGGCATCGTCGTCCGCAGCGCTGCGCAACCCGCTCAACGAGGAGCTAGCGCTGCGCGGCCTGGAGATCAGGAACTCGTTTGAAGTGATCCAGGTGCAAACGATGTTGGCGTTTGCACAGGCCGGACTCGGCGTTGCAATCCTGCCGCGGATCACGATTCCGCAGCCGCTGGACCAGACGCTTCAGGCGCTGCCGATCGTGGATCCCATCATGGCGCGCACGCTTTGCCTGATCACGTTGAAGGGCAATTCATTGTCGCCGGCGGCGCTTGAACTCACCGCCCTCATCGTCAATCACTTCCGCAGCACCTTCAGCCGCTTGGCCGCCTGATTGGCGGGATGGTACCAGCCAACCAAGCGTTGTCGGCGATCACGCAGCTGAGGAAAAATGGAACCCGCGATAGCTGTCGGCGGCGATCTCGTCGGCGGTGTCGCGATAAACATCTAGCCCACCGACATAAGGCATGAACACACGCGGTTTTCCCGGCACATTGGCACCAAGATACCATGAATTGGCCTTGACCATCAGCGTGCGCGCCGCCAGCTCATAGACATGGGCGACCCATGCCTGCTCGGCTGCGGCATCGGCTTCGACCGTTTGTAGTTCATGCGCGTCCATATGGTCGAACAGCGCCACGAGCCATTCTACATGCTGCTCGATCGACGCCACCACGTTGGTCAGCACCGATGGACTACCGGGCCCAGTGATCGTGAACAGATTGGGAAAACCCTCGATCGCGATGCCGAGATAGGACGACGGCCCGCCATGCCACTTGTCACGCAAAGAGCGACCCTCACGACCGCGAATATCGATCTTGAGCAGTGCGCCGGTCATCGCATCGAACCCGGTCGCCAGCACCAGAATGTCGAGCGGATAATGGCCGTCGCGCGTCTCAATGCCGTCGGCGACGATGCGTTCGATCGGATCAGACAGGACATCGACCAACGTCACATTGTCCCGGTTGAACATGGCGTAGTAATCGGTGTCCAGACACACGCGGCGACCGCCCAACGGGCTGCCACGGGGCTTGAGTGCTTCGGCGGTGGCCGGATCGGCGATGGTCTCGTCAATCTTCTCATGGATCAGGCGCGCGACCTCCTCATTCGCCGCTTCGTCGACAATCAGGTCGCCGAAAACGCCGAAAATCTCCAACCCCCCACGATGCCACGCCCCATCGAACTGGGCGCGCCGTTCTCGGTCGTCATAGCTAAAAGTTGCGCGATTGGTCAGCGGGCGCAAATGTCCGGCGGGATGGCGGCGCGCTTTTGCGCGGCGGGCGGGATAGTCGGCTTTGACGGTATTCAAAAAGTCGGCAGGCAAATCGGTGTTGCGGGCGGGCAAGGTAAAACTGGGTGTGCGCTGAAACAGCAACAGCCGCTCGGCATCCTGCGCGATCTCGGGGGCGACCTGGATCCCCGACGAACCCGTGCCGATCACCCCGACCGTGTAGCCGGCAAAATCGATTTCGTCATGCGGCCAGCGCGACGTGAAATAGACTGGTCCGGCAAAGCTTTCGAGCCCCGCTATGTCGGGATCCTTGGGGATCGACAGACAGCCCGTCGCCATGATGCAGAAGCGCGCGGTAAAATGATCATTCGCGCTCGTGGTGACCGACCATTGGCCGTATTGGTCGTCATAGGCCATCGCCTCGACGCGCGTGTCGAACTGGATATCGCGCGTCAGATCAAGTGTGTCGGCGACGAATTCGATATAGCGCAGTATCTCGGGTTGAGCGGCGAACTTCTCGGTCCAGGTCCATCGCTGTTGGATATCGTCGGAAAAAGAGAAGGAATAATCGATGCTGACGACGTCACAGCGCGCGCCGGGATACCGGTTCCAGTACCAGGTACCGCCGACCCCGCTTGCCGCCTCGATTACCCGAACCCGCATGCCGCGTGCGCGCAAGCTGTGCAGCATGTAAAGGCCGGCAAAGCCAGCGCCGACGATAATCGCATCATAGCGCTGCGCTTCGTCGGCTACCGTTATTTGCGTCATCGCTATTCCGCGCTCGGATCTTGCTTGCCGAAGACCTCCTGGAAGACCGGCGCGACATTCTCGCTTCCCTTTTCTGCCACGTATTGATCTATTTTCGCGCCGACCGCCGACTTCATCGCCGAGGCGAAGCGTTCATGATTGGCGCGCAGAAACGCCTCGGATTCGACCCTGTTGATGTTGAGCCGGTTGACCTTGGGCGCAACATAGCGGGCGAACAATTCATAGGAGCGCTTGGTCGCGGCGGTGTCGGCCCAGTTGCCCGACAGATGCAGAAATGCGCCGAAGCCTCCCGACCGCTCGATCAGCCGCTCCATCTGCTCGACCGCGTCGTCTGGTGTGCCGACCACTGCGAAGCCCGAATCGATCATGGCTTGGATCGGATCTACCCCGTCGGGGGCCAGCGGCAGGGTAGCGACATGACGGTAATAATCGACCCAGCGGTGGAAGCCCCATTCGACGTCCTTGCGTGCCTGTTCGCGCGTTTCGGCGATGTGCATTGGGCCGACCAGCCGCCAGCCTTTGCGGTTCATGGTCTGGCCATGCTCGCGCGCCGTGTCCTCGGCGATGGCCCAATTCGACGCCAGCGCGTTGAAGCCCGCGATTGAGGTTGCGCCGAGCGACAACAATCCCATCCCGAACTTGCCGGCCAGCTGGGATCCGGTCGGCGAGACTTGGCTTGCCACCGCCAGCTCTATGCCTTCCTCCTTGTATGATAGGAAGTGGAGCCGCGCGTCCTGCAACGTGAACCAGTCGGTCTTGTGCGTCACAGTCTCTCCATTGAGCAGCCGCACGATGGGATCGATCGATTCCTCCAGCAAGTCACGTACCCGCGACGTTTCGACCCCCATCATGTGCGCGTCGGACGGCAGCGAACCGGGCCCCATACCGAACATCAGCCGGCCCCGCGTGATATGGTCGAGATTGCGGATGCGTTCCGCGACCATATAGGGGTGGTGATAGGGTGTGGAGACGACGCCCGTGCCGAAACGGATACGCTTGGTGTGTTGCGCCGCTGCGGCGATGAACAATTCCGGGCTGCCATGGATTTCCCA
>CAZQBS010000105.1:0-5999 GCA_964591835.1 uncultured Sphingorhabdus sp.
GATTGGTAATGGTAGACGCTGAGGGGTTCGAACCCACGACCCGCTGATTAAGAGTGGCCTTATGGGGGCTTTTCGGCACTTGGCAATGCTACTCCAGATTACGCTCAAGGTCTTGAAACGGTTGGAATAATCCTGCCGTGGATTACCTTAACCTACGCCACGGTTTTCCTGCAAATGATTACGTGGCGATTACGTGGAAGAGCGCGCCTCATGTCTAATAGACCGATCACCCTTCGCACAATTGACGCGATCAAACCCTGTCCTGCAGGCGATGTCTATACCTGGGATCCGAACCTGAGAGGCTTCGGTCTGCGCGTCACGCCAAAGCGCGTTAAGAGTTATGTCCTGCAGTATCGAGTCAACGGTGGCCCGTCGCGGCGGAAGACCATCGGCATTCATGGCAGTCCGTGGACCACGCAAACAGCACGAAAAGAAGCCGAGCGACTGCTCATGATAGTGCGGCAGGGCATCGATCCGGTGGAGGCGCAACGCGAAGCGAAACGCAAAGAAAAAGCTCTCAATATTGCGGCTTATTGCGACTTTTTTGTCGATCTCTACCTCCAGCCGCATTGGCCTGATACGTGGCCTGAGGCAATGCGCACTCTTGAAAATGTAGTAAAGCCGCGTTGGGGAAAGCGGTCGCTACTCTCGCTCAAGCGGGCCGATATGGTGAAGTTGATGGACGAATATGCCGATCGGCCCGGCCGCAAGAAATATGTCCACTCTTTGCTCCGCAAAATGTTCAACTGGGCAGTTGACCGGGAAGACATTGAGGCATCGCCGCTAGCGGGTATGAAAGCGCCCAAAGCAGTCGCCTCGCGCCGCCGTGTTTTAGGGCAGGAGGAATTGGTGTGCCTGTGGAAGGCTTGCGATCAGGTGGGCTGGCCTTGGGGGCCCTATGTGCGCCTGTTGATATTGACCATGCAGCGGCGTCAGGAAGTTGCCGAAATGGACTGGTCTGAATTCGATCTGGTGGCGAAGACATGGACGCTGCCTGCCGAACGCGCCAAAAATGGCGAGGCGCACATCGTGCCTCTCACCAATCTTGCCATTGACCAGCTTAAAGCAATGCAGCCAAAGGCACGCGGCCTCGTATTCACAACCACCGGCAAGACCGCCGTGTCGGGCTTTTCTAAGGCCAAGCGGACACTCGACACAAAAATGATCGATATCATGAGGGAACGCCAGCGAACAGGGACAGGGGGTGTTACCGTTGTCTCAATTGCAGAATGGCGACTGCACGATATTCGAAGAACTGGTGCAACCAATTTGCAGGCATTGGGCATTCCGATCGAAGTCACAGAAGCTGTACTCAACCATATAAGCGGCACGCGGGCAGGGGTTGCGGGCATTTACAACCGGTACAAGTATGAACCGGAGAAGCGAGCCGCACTTGATGCTTGGGATCAGCGATTGCAAGAAATTGTCGTTTAGGGCCGAAAGGTTGGACACCGCGTAATTGATTTAGCCACGGTCTCGACGGAGCCAAACAACTCGATACCTGCGTTGGCGACGAGCACGTCAAGACCACCGAACAGATCTATACCGGGTGCCGAAGACGTGAAGCTGGAGCAGGTGAACCGTTCGATTGCCTATGATTATGGTGTCGAAGGAATTCGCTGCAATGCGCTGTGTCCGGGTTGGGTCAGGACTGAAATGACGGAACGCGCCATCGGCGAATTTGCAGAGATGAAGGGTATGGAGGCAGAACAGCTGATTGCTGAAATGGTTAAGCCGACTTATGCCTGAGCGTATTTGAGCTTCGCGTCAGCGCCTTCCGCAAAGGCGTTCGTTTCGTCGAGCATCGCGCGGGCATTCTCAAAGGTGCTCCAGTCAATCATGCCGGTGTAGTTCTGCGCGATGTCGAGCATCCGGATGAGCGGTGTGGTGAGGCCGTTCTTGGAGAAGGCCTTAAGCGCCCCGAGGTAGTCGGTGCGATAGGCCGTCGGGATGATGATTCGCTCCTCGCCCGCTGCCACCAGCTCGGCGTTCATCATGATCCGGGCAGTGCGCCCGTTGCCGTCGGCGAAGGGATGCACTTCGCTGACGATGATCATCATGAAGACGGCGCGCTGGAAGGGTTCCTCCAAGGCTCGGTAGAACTCAAAGCCACGCTCGAGGGTGCCGTTCACGAGATCAGGCGCGACAAAGACGGTAGTGCCTGCCTGATTGACCTTGGTCTTGTAGCCGCCCGGGTTTTTGTCGGGTCGCGCTTGCATGATCGTCGCATGGCGACGGCGCATTAGTGCCTCAAACTCTTCGCTGCTCCCAGGCAAGGTGTTCATGTCGGCAGCATCGGAAACGATACGAAAAGTGCCGAGCACGTCATGGGCATCCTCTGGACGTTCCGTGGGGATTGCACCCTCAAAGATGATCTCGCGCGCCTCGCCGACGCTGAACTCGGTCCCCTCGATGAAATTCGAGAAATAGGCCTCGAAGAAGGCCAGATTGGTAGCGGCTTCGCCTGCCGCTGCCGACGCAGCGCGCGGCGGGGGAATGGCTTCGCGGAGCGCCCCGAACAGGGTTTCAAATAGGGTGACACGGTCGGGGTCGTAGGGTTGCCCTGTGGCACGGGCTTTGCCGACAGCGCTTTCGGTCTTGGCGTCACGGGTGCCAAGGAAAGCACCGATCAGGTCATTCAGTGCCTCGCACTCTGCCTCAAGCCCAAGCGTCGGCGCAATTGCGCGCGCATCATCGCGCAGCTTATTGAGCGCCCCTCCGCCCTGACCACGCAAAAGCGCATCAAGGCGCTGTTCCAGTTCCGCGCGCGCTAATGTGCGCGGCACCCGTCCGCCGCGCGCGCGCGACGGTTTCATGTTTTCAAGATAGGCGCGCGGCATTGATGCAAGCCGCGCGCCACCGATGAAGGGTTTATCCGTGTCGATCGCACGCTTCCCTTGACGGGGACGTAGAGTCAGGCCGGGAAGCTGCACCTCGGTCTTCTTCTCGGACACGAGAAAGACAGAGCCATCCTCGGCGGGCTTGTTTTCAAGCGCGGTGCGATCTGTGATCAGCGCGTCGGGATAGTAGCTGGTGATCAGGTGATACCAGTTGCGACGCACAAGCCGCTCGGGATCTTCGGTCAGATTGCGGGTGTAGAGGCGTGAACCGATCTTGCGCAGTTCGCCACGCTCGACAGCCACATACACGGCCTTGGATATGGCCGTGTTGGACACGAAGACCTCTGGGTAGGGGGCGGCGGAAAATTGGGACATTAAGGGTGCCTTTCTCCCTCATTATACCGAATTTTTTAAACTTAAGGAAGCAAGTTTCCGAAAAAGTCGGCTTTAAGGATATCCGAGACGGTAGGGAGAGTCAGATAAGGGAGCGGGTAACAGGCCAAAATCCGAATTTTTCTGATTTAAGAGCCGGAAATTCCGAAAAATCGCTGCTTATCCCTCATAGTCCGGGGGATAGCCTCGTAAGCCACTATCTAGCGCGAAGCGTTGCCGCCCATCCGCCGCGTCATCACGTCGAAGGAGTCCTCGTCCGCCTCCTCATCGAAACGGCTGAGGCAGATGATCCGCTCCAGGTGCAACAGTGAAATGGTGAAATCGTATTGATCCGAGGCAAGGGCAATTTCCTCGCAGGGCTCGGCAAACCACACGTCGCCATCATGCGCCATCTGTCCCCGGCTCTTCTCCAGCAACTCCGGCTGTGCGGCAAGCGAGCCTGCGGGAACGGCAATAGGAGGGCGACCGATCGTCTTGAAAAAAGCACCCGAGCGCAGCGCGGCAGTGCTTGAGCGCGCCCAAAGGATAAAGCCGTCGCGCGAGACGACCATCACTGAGCGCCGCTCCGTATATTGAAGCCAGCGCAGCGTCCCGGTGATCGGTTGGGAGTGCCCGCCTTCCAATAGTCGTCCTTAAAAGCGGACCGTCAGCAAACGGCCTACTTGCTTACATTCAGTCGCTTGCACCCAGGCGACAGCACCTCACTGAAGGCCGCATTTTTCTGTTTGATGGAATCTGCTTGCCGGTGGATGGGTGAAAGACGATTATTGGTCGGCTGATTGTATTCATTAGGATCAGCATCTCGCAGCCAACAGCGTCAAACGTTCTGACGAAGGACAGTTCATTGCTTTCCTCCCATACAATTTTGCTTTACAACACATTGGATTGGTTGTTTCCCGTGCGGTGAGTCGCTTGACACCGGATTAGATGGCTTGGGTCCCCCGCGTATTAACAGGGGAGGGTCTATGCGCGTTGCAATTGTCATCGCCGCTCTGGTGTTGGGTTCGATTGCCTTTCACCTGTTCAGCCCATGGTGGCAGACACCCATCGCCTCCAACTGGGGTTCGATCGATTCGGCACTTTCGATAACCTTGTGGATTTGCGCGATCGCCTTTGTGGCGCTCAATCTCTTCATGGCCTATGCGCTGATGCGTTTTCATCACAAGCCCGGCAATCGCGCACATTATGAGCCCGAAAATGCTTTGTTGGAAAAGCGGCTGACCTTCTGGACGGCAATCGGGATCGTCGGGATGCTGGCCCCTGGACTTGTCGCCTGGAGCCAATATGTGACGGTCCCCAAGGATGCTGCCATTGTCGAGGCGATCGGCCAGCAATGGCAATGGACATTTCGCTTTCCCGGCGCGGATCGCGTGTTGGGGACCGCCGCCGTCCAGCATATGACTCCCGACAATCCGTTCGGCCTCGACCTTCGCGATCCTTTTGGACGAGACGATATCTTGGTCGAATCCAATGAACTGCACCTGCCGGTGGGACAGCCGGTGAAGATGGTGTTGCGCTCAAAGGACGTCCTGCATGATTTCTACGTGCCGGAGTTCCGGGCGAAGATGGATCTTGTGCCCGGCATCGTCACCTATTTCTGGATGACGCCGACCAGAAAGGGGAAATACGATATCCTCTGCGCCGAGCTGTGCGGCGTGGGTCATCACGAAATGCGTGGTACAGTGATCGTCGAACCGCGTAAGGATTTCGAGGCCTGGCTATCGCAGCAAATGAGCTTCGAGCAAATGATGGCGCAGGCGGGTTCGGCCCAGATATCCGCTCCGCCCGCCAGCGCCCATGCCAATGCCGACATGGCACCAACAAACGAGGGGATACACTGATGGCTACGACGATCGCTGACGACCTGAAACCGCTGCACCATCCCACTACATGGGTCGGCAAATATATCTGGAGCCAGGATCATAAGGTCATTGCGATCCAGTATAGCCTGACGGCCATCGCCATCGGCCTTGTGGCGCTGGTGCTCTCTGTGCTGATGCGGCTGCAATTGGGGTTTCCCGGCGCCTTTCCGTCGATCCAGCCCGAAAATTACCTGCAATATGTCACGATGCACGGGATGATCATGGTGGTTTACCTGTTAACCGCGCTGCTGCTCGGGGGGTTTGGCAATTATCTCATTCCGCTGATGGTAGGGGCACGGGACATGGTTTTCCCCTACGTCAACATGCTGAGCTACTGGGTCTATCTGCTGTCTGTGCTGGTGCTCGTGTTTGGTTTTTTCGTGCCCGGCGGGCCGACAGGTGCGGGCTGGACGCTCTATC
The DNA here is from genome assembly GCA_964591835.1 of uncultured Sphingorhabdus sp. Classification (GTDB taxonomy): domain Bacteria; phylum Pseudomonadota; class Alphaproteobacteria; order Sphingomonadales; family Sphingomonadaceae; genus Sphingorhabdus_B. The sequence goes on from CAZQBS010000105.1 coordinate 5,516, forward strand.
CACCCCAAGCGATCAGCGAAGGAACGCCGGGCCATCAATGGGGTATCGTCACCATGCTGGTCAGCCTGGCCCTGTTCGTCATCGCCTTCACTATGGGCGGTCTCAATTATGTGACGACAGTGCTGCAGGCGCGGACCAGGGGCATGACGCTGATGCGTATGCCGCTTTCGGTTTGGGGCATTTTCATTGCCGCGATCATGGGGCTGCTGGCGTTTCCGGCACTGTTCGTGGCGGCGATCATGATGCTGCTCGATCATCTGGCGGGCACCAGCTTTTTCATGCCGGCCATGCAGTCGATGGGGCGGACGACCGACACGGTCGGCGGCAGCCCGATATTGTTCCAGCACCTTTTCTGGTTTTTCGGTCATCCTGAAGTCTATATTGTGGCACTACCGGCCTTTGGCATCGTCTCCGATCTTATCAGCGTCCATGCGCGCAAGAATATCTTCGGCTACCGGATGATGGTCTGGGCAATCGTCATCAT
>CAZQBS010000106.1:0-5948 GCA_964591835.1 uncultured Sphingorhabdus sp.
GATCCGGTCCATGATCGACACCGCTTCGATCGGCCAGGCCCCAGCCGCTGTTTCCGCCGAGAGCATGATGGCATCCGCGCCGTCGTAGATTGCGGTGGCCACGTCGGACACCTCGGCGCGCGTTGGCGACGGCGAGGTGATCATCGATTCGAGCATCTGCGTCGCGACCACCACGGGCTTGCCCATCCGGCGTGCGGTCGAAACGATTTTCTTCTGCAGTGACGGCACCTGTTCGGGGGGCAGCTCTACCCCCAGATCGCCGCGTGCCACCATCACCGCGTCGGCGAGCTCCAGAATTTCTTCCAGACGGCCGATGGCGGCGGGTTTCTCGATTTTCGCCAAGAGCGCCGCCTTGCCGCCGATAAGCTTCTTTCCCTCCGCGACGTCCTCAGGCCGCTGCACGAACGACATCGCGATCCAGTCGACATTTTGCGATACGGCAAAGGCGAGGTCCGACCGGTCCTTTTCGGTCAGCGCCGCCACCGGCACGACCACATCGGGGACATTCAGCCCTTTGCGGTCGGACAACATGCCGCCAACTTCGACGCGGGTTTCGATTTTGGTCGGGGTGACGCTCAGCACCCGCAACACAAGCTTGCCATCGTCGAGCAGCAGCCGCGTATCGGCTTCGAGCGCTGCAAAAATCTCGGGGTGCGGTAAATATACGCGGCTGGCATCGCCCGCCTTCTTGTCGGCATCGAGCACGAAAGTCGCGCCGGTTTTCAACTCGACCTTGCCGCCCGCGAACTTGTCGATACGTAGTTTCGGTCCCTGCAAATCGACCAATATGGTCGTCGGCCGTCCGTATTTTTTCTCGAGTGCACGAATGTTCTCGACCAGCTTCGTCTTGTCGGCCTGCTCGCCGTGGCTCATGTTGATCCGGAATGCGTCTGCCCCGGCCAGAAACAGCTTCTCTATCATCTCGGGCGTGTCGCTCGCCGGACCCAATGTGGCGAGGATGCGGACCTTGCGGTCGCGCGGTTTCGAATATTCGGTCAAGCATCCGCTCCACTGGCTGGAAAATTTATCGCATGCCGTATAGCACAGCAGAATCAACACGAAAGGCCCGGATGGGCGAGGAATAGCTATTCAATGCCAAAAGAGATTTCCGACGCCGCAGCCGCGACCGCGTTCCGCCGCCTCGTCGCGCATTTGCAGCACCGGCATGATGCCGAGAATATCGACCTGATGGGCCTCGCCGGTTTCTGCCGCAACTGCCTCGCCGACTGGGTGATGGAGGCAGCCAATGAACAGGGCGGCGGCGACATGACCAAAGACGAAGCGCGCGAATTGATCCATGGAATGCCTGTGCCGGAATGGAAGACCAGATACCAGAGCGAGGCAACACCCGAAAAGCTCCAGCGGATGAAGGAAAGCGTGGCGAAGAACGCCGCCAGCCACTAAGGCGCTGACATCCCGATTCGAGGCTGACCGCCCCGCCCAACAACTTAGGAGTTACGAATGTCCGAAGGCGCTGTATCCGACGATCAATTGCGATTGTTTATTGAACGCATTGAACGCTTGGAAGAAGAAAAGAAGGGCATTTCTGACGACGTTCGCGATGTGTATTCCGAAGCAAAAAGCCAAGGATATGATGCAAAGATTATGCGTCAGATTGTTCGCTTGCGTAAAATGGAAACAAATGATCGTCAGGAAATGGAAGCGATCTTGGATTTGTACAAAGCAGCAGTCGGCTTAGCCTGAGCAAACGTCTGGCGATCATTCCTGCTCAGCGTTCAGCGCGGCTTGATACTGTGCTAAAACGGTTTCGTCCCCAGCAATCAATTTATCGACAAACTGCTTTAGATGTTTGGACTGGCGTGACAACTCAAGCATCGTAAGGTCCATAACATATTGCGTTAAATGTATTATCCAAAAGAATGCCGACTGAGAAACCGCAATTTCATCGTCGGTAATTCTCAGGTCATCGACGCTTTTGGGGTGCGTTATCCGGTTTCTTATCGTAATGGATCTCTTGAAATTCGCCCAGCCGTTGTTTTTGAAATCAAACTCAAATCCAAGACATACGTTTTCAGCTAGGCGCGTTGTTAACCGTATCATCGCTGGCATTGAAATATAACGAATCTGCTCGTCAATTTCGCCGTTTTCCTTAACGCGATAGGTCTTTCCCGAGAGTGCCATATCCATCAACGGGGGCATTGCATCCAAATCATCTGCTACTGATCTGACATGCTCACGATATTCCCACGACGCTCCTTCAATAGCCGCGAACATCGTTCTTATCAGATCACGGCGGGTCGCTTGTGTGTCGTCCAAATCACGTCGTTGAATCGCATTCAAAACATCGTGCATCAGGATCCCGAGAAAGTCCTCTCTAAAAGCTCTCTGGACCTCTTTGTCATCAGTTTCCACAGCCACCCCTCGCTCCACCATCGTGTTACTTGCCTCAATTTCTGGGCTAATGTAAGGGCGCGCTTTCAAATCCCGCTTATGAAAAGAAAAGAGCCATGGCAGGCCATAGTAAATTCAAGAATATCCAGCATCGCAAAGGCGCGCAGGACAAGAAGCGTTCGGCGATGTTTTCAAAGCTCAGCCGCGAAATTACCGTTGCGGCCAAGATGGGGATGCCCGATCCGGACATGAACCCGCGGCTCCGGCTCGCGGTCAATGCGGCCAAGGCGCAGTCGGTGCCAAAGGACAATATCCAGCGCGCCATCGACAAGGCCTCGGTGGGCGATGCCGAGAATTACGAAGAAATGCGTTACGAAGGCTACGGCCCCGGCGGCGTTGCGGTGATTATCGAGGCGCTGACCGATAACCGCAACCGCACCGCAACCAATGTTCGCAATGCGTTCGGCAAAAACGGCGGCAATATGGGAGCATCGGGCGCGGTGAGCCATGGCTTCGACCGCTTGGGGCTGATTACTTACCCCGCCAAAGTCGGCGATGCCGACACTGTGTTTGAAGCCGCTCTCGAAGCGGGTGCCGAGGACGTCGAATCGGGCGAGGACGAACACAGCATCTGGACCGCGATGGATTCGCTGCACGAAGTCGCCAAGGCCCTGGAAGCCACGCTCGGTGCCGCCGAAAGCGCCAGTCTGGCGTGGAAACCGCAGCTGCTGGTGGAGGTCGACGAAGCCAGCGCCGCGAGTTTGCTCAAGATGATCGACATGCTGGAAGAGGATGACGATGTGCAGTCGGTCTGGGGCAATTACGACATGTCCGACGAGGTCATGGCGAAGCTCGGCTGATGATTATACTGGGGCTTGACCCGGGCCTAGCCACCACCGGCTGGGGCGTCATCCGCAAGGAGGGCAACCGCCTTTCGCATATCGACAATGGCGAGATCGAAACCGACGCGAAATTGCCGCTGGCCAACCGGTTGTTGTTGCTCGATGCCAAGCTTTCCGCAGTCATCGAAACCTTTCGTCCCGACGCGGTCGCGGTCGAGGAGGTGTTCGTGAACAAGAACCCGCAATCGACGCTGAAGCTGGGCCAGGCGCGCGGTGTTGTACTCCTAGGCGCGGCCAAAGCGCGGGTGCTGGTCACCGAATACGCCGCGCGTCTGGTCAAGAAGTCGGTGGTCGGCACCGGCAAGGCCGAGAAAGAACAAGTCCAGGCGATGCTGCGGATATTATTGCCGGGGCTGAAACTGGCGGGCCCCGATGCCGCCGATGCGCTGGCGGTGGCGATAACGCACGCGCATCACATGCGGGGTTAGTTCGCGTCTTGTTCTCATTGCTTGCGCTTGAGTCTTGGGCGCGCTAACTCCGCCTCATGATCGCAAAGCTTTATGGCCGGATTGACGAAACGGGCGTTGACCATCTAGTTATCGACGTGAACGGGGTCGGCTACCTGGTGCAGGCAAGCGCGCGGACATTGGCGGCTTTGGGCAAAACGGACGATTTCGCCACGGTGTTCACCGAAATGCAGGTCAGCGAGAACGACATGCGGCTCATCGGCTTTGCCACCCGCGAGGAACGTGACTGGTTCCGCTTGCTGACAGGCGTACAGGGCGTAGGCGGCAAGGTCGGGCTTGCCATATTGTCGGCGATTGAACCGCAGGATTTGGCGCTCGCCATCGGCAGCGGCGATGCGGCGATGGTAGCGCGCGCCAACGGCGTCGGCCCGAAACTCGCGAGCCGGATCGTCAACGAGCTGAAAGACAAGGTCGGCGCGCTGGCTGGCATCGGCGGCGGCGCGAAACTGATCGCGGCGGGTGCAGCCAGCGGCAGCCACGCCAGCGACGCGATGTCGGCGCTCGCCAATCTGGGCTTTAGGCCCGGCGAGGCGGGGAGCGCGGTCGCGCAGGCGGTCGAGGAACTGGGGCCGAATGCGACTTTGGATGCGTTGGTCAGGCTGGCGTTGAAGAGGGCTTCGAAGTGACAAACCCTCAATCAGAACAACTCAACGAGGTTGATGAGGAGGTATCGCGGCAAATTGCGAAGCTCGATTACGAAGCCTATCTGGACGAATCCAACGAGCGACTTCGTTACCAAACAGAATTTGCTCAGTCTGCATTGAAGAATCTCAATTTAGTAAATGGAGGCGCAATAATCGCGCTTTTTACTTTTTTGGGTAACGACGGAGTTGCATTCGATAAAAGCGCTATATGGTGGTCATTTTTCCTATTTTCGATTGCACTATTTTTATCGTTATTTGCTTATTTTGGAGCATATTTTTCCCAAAGCTATTTTATGCAAGTGACAGGCAATCAGATGTGGAATGCACAAAGACGGATGCACGGTTATGAGGAAACTTATAAATTTGACCGGGAAATGAAACTCGGAAATTTTGCTTTATATCTTGCCATAGGCCTTACAATTGCGAGCTTGCTGCTTTTTGTTGCAGGTGCATTTTTCGCTCTTCAAAGCATTTTATGACTGACGACCGCATCACCACCCCCGACAAACGGCCCGAGGACGTCGACGCTGCGCTCCGCCCGAAAACGCTGGCAGAATTTATCGGGCAGGCCGCCGCGCGTGATAATCTGCGGGTGTTTATCGAAGCCGCGAAGGGGCGCGGGCAGCCGCTGGACCATGTGCTGTTTTTTGGCCCGCCGGGGCTTGGCAAGACCACGCTGGCGCAGATTGTGGCCAAGGAAATGGGTGTTGGTTTCCGCGCCACGTCGGGTCCCGTGATCGCCAAATCGGGTGACCTTGCGGCGCTCCTCACCAACCTCGAAGACGGCGACGTCCTGTTCATTGATGAAATTCACCGGCTGAGCCCCGTGGTCGAGGAAATCCTCTACCCCGCAATGGAAGACCGCGCGCTCGATATCATGATCGGCGAAGGTCCGTCGGCGCGCTCGGTGCGGATCGATTTGCCTGCGTTTACTTTGGTTGGCGCGACAACGCGGCAGGGGTTGCTGACCACGCCGCTTCGCGACCGCTTCGGCATTCCGGTGCGGCTCAATTTCTACAAAACGCAAGAACTCGAACTCGTCGTCACCCGAGCCGCGCGCTTGCTCGACCTTGGCATTGCTCCAGACGGCGCAAACGAGATTGCCAAACGCGCGCGCGGGACGCCGCGTATCGCCGGTAGATTGCTGCGCCGCGTGCGCGATTTTGCCAATGTTGCGGGCGAAGCCACCGTCACCGCCAAGATCGCCGATGCCGCACTCAACCGGCTTGAGGTCGATGCGCTCGGCCTCGACGCGATGGACCGGCGCTATTTGCACATGATCGCAGACATTTATCGCGGTGGACCTGTCGGGGTAGAAGCGCTCGCTGCGGGCCTTAGTGAACCGCGCGATACGATCGAGGATGTGGTCGAGCCGTTCCTGCTGCAACTCGGGCTGATCGCGCGCACCGGGCGTGGTCGTTGCCTCAACGCGCCGGGGTGGAAACATCTCGGGCTGAACCCGCCAGCGGGCGCGCAGGACGGACTGTTTGATAAATAGGCGCGACGAACCGAGTATTTATTCGCGGCACCCCCTTCCCGCGCGGAGTCTTGGCGGTTAAGCAAGCCTCAATGGATGTCCCCGC
>CAZQBS010000107.1:0-5922 GCA_964591835.1 uncultured Sphingorhabdus sp.
TCGGTCAGGAGCATTACGACACCGCCCGCCGTGTTCAGGAAACGCTGCAAAAGTACAAGTCGCTGCAAGACATCATTGCGATTCTGGGCATGGACGAGTTGTCCGAAGACGACAAGCTGACCGTGACCCGCGCGCGCAAAATCCAGCGCTTCCTGTCGCAGCCGTTCCACGTCGCCGAAGTCTTCACTGGCATTTCGGGCAAGTTCGTGCAGGTCGAAGACACGGTGAAGTCGTTCAAGGCAGTCGTCGACGGCGAATATGACCATCTTCCGGAAAGCGCCTTCTACATGGTCGGTGGCATCGAGGAAGCGGTTGCCAAGGCAGCCAAGATGGCGGCGGAGGCGGCGTAAGCCATCATGGCACTGCACTTCGAACTGGTAACCCCCGAGAAGCTCTACCGCTCGGACGATGTCTATATGGTCGTCGTCCCGGGTACCGAGGGCGATTTTGGTGTGCTTGAGGGCCATGCGCCGATCATGTCCACGCTGCGTAGCGATGCCGCGCTGGAGATTTATGCGACGCAGGGTGCTACGCCCGAGCGGCTGACGATTGCGGGCGGTTTTGCAGAGGTTAGCGAGAGCGGGTTGACGGTGCTAGCCGAGCGGGTGGAAGAGGCGATTTAGTACACTACCGTTCGGGCTGAGCTTGTCGAAGCCCAGTTTGGGCAACCTGCCCTTCGACAAGCTCAGGGCGAACGGGGTTTATTTGGTTCCGCCCATCATCTTCCAGCTAAAATTCATAGGCTTGCTGCCGTCCAGCATCGTTATCCGTGCCTTCATCTCCTTGCCCTCGCGCCAGTAGCGGACTCGTTGCGGATAACCATTGGCGGCATTTTCGAAGATTACGTCATCACCATCTGCGTGAACCGCGACGAAGCGCGTGGCGTTCTTGCCGCCGGGCAGCGCCGATCATCAGTTCGCCGCGCGGGGGGGTCCAGAATTCGTCGACCCCGCCTTCACCCTCCCCGCCTGCCAACGCGCCGGTCATCCAACCCGGCAATGGCATCGGCTCGTTCGCTTAAAGCGCCGCAGGCGCGAGGGCCGACAACAATGCTTAATCTAAAAGGATATCGCATCGCTTTGTCCCTCCCTCAGGCAGGCTTTTGCCGCCACAAAAAAAGCCCTGCGCCAATGATGATTGCCGAGCCGACCAGCGATGTAAGGTCGGGCCAATCGCCGAAGATGGCGATGCCTAGCACCATTGCCACCAGCAACTGGACATAGGTCATCGGCGCGATGTCGGCGGCAGACGCTTTCGTTGTGCCCAGAAAGATAAGCCAATGCGCGGTGCTCGCGGTCGCGGCGACAACGGCGCATTTGGCGATGATTGTCCAGTCAGGCGATTTTATTTGAAGCGGCGGCATGTCCGACAGATGCCCCGCAACTGCTGCGCCGACCAATACCGGTGCTGCGACGGCCGCGATCAGGAATTGCATCAGCAATGGCGATCCTTTGCCGGCAACGGCGCGGTTGCCGATCATCATGAACGCCATCCCAAAGGCAGAACCGAGCGGTAGCAACGCGGCCCAGCCGATTTCGGCAAAGTTCGGCCGCAAGATGAGCAGCACCCCGGCAAACGCGATTACGGACGCAACAATCGTCGCCCTTCCTGCTGGTTCTTTCAGAATCAGTGTGGCGAGCAATGCAGTGATCATCGGGCTGGTGAAGGTGATCGCGGTCGCTTCGGCCAACGGCATGACGGCAATCGCCGAAAAAAAGCAGATCGTCGCGACGCCCACCGAAAATCCCCGCAAAAGCTGGATTTTGGGGTTCGGCAGACGAAATGCGGAACGCCCCTGTTGCCACCATAACAAAGCCGCTAACCCCGAAGCCCCGATCAGGTAGCGCAATGCCGCAATTGCAGGCGCGGGCCACGCGCCCGCAATCGACTTCACCACGGCATCGCCCATCGAGAGTAATGCGAAACCACACAGCGCCAACAACAGGCCGATATTTCCGGAGCGTGATGTCATGAAATTTTGCTCGAGTTTCCTGTATTTGCCCGCCGCCTTAGGGAGATAAGCCGCCGTCGCATAGGCCCGTATTTCGCGTCAAGCTCGTCAATATTACCAATTTATTCACCATTACCCGGTACGACCGGTGGCTTGAACAATCGCACGGAAAATGGAGCGGCCCAGCTGTGAGCGCATTCGGCAAAAAACCCGGGGTTTCGAACGGGCGTCCTTCATTCGGTGTCGCACGTCCGATGACCGGCGGCGGCGGTCACGCGCCACAATCCCAACCTTCCGCCATTCCCGACATGCCGATGCCTGCTGGAGGCGAACAGTTTCCCCCGCTCAACTCGGTCGAACTGCCGGGCGGGACCACTGCTACACCAGAGGGCCAAGACGCGATGTCGCGGCTTACCGAACGTGCCTCTGCAGTTGCTGGCGTCGATGAAGGCCCGCAAGGTTTTGAGGCTTCGGTTCACAAGATCAAAGAGCAGGTGTTGCCGCGTTTGCTCGAACGGGTCGATCCCGAAGCCGCGGCCTCGCTCAACAAGGAAGAACTGACCGAAGAATTCCGGCCGATCATCCTCGAAGTACTTGCCGAACTGAAGCTGACACTCAACCGGCGCGAACAGTTCGCGCTTGAAAAGGTGCTGGTCGACGAACTGCTCGGCTTCGGTCCTCTAGAGGAACTGCTCAACGATCCCGACATTACCGATATCATGGTCAACGGCCCGAACCAGACCTATATCGAAAAGAAGGGCAAGCTTACCATCGCGCCGATCCAGTTCCGCGATGAGGAGCATCTGTTCCAGATTGCGCAGCGGATCTGCAACCAGGTCGGCCGCCGTGTCGATCAGACGACACCGCTTGCCGACGCCCGTTTGAAGGACGGTTCACGCGTGAACGTCATCGTACCGCCACTCTCGCTTCGCGGCACCGCGATCTCGATTCGTAAATTCTCCGAAAAGCCGATCACTATCGACATGCTCAGGGGTTTTGGATCGATGAGCGACCCGATGGCAACTGCGCTGAAAATTGCTGGTGCTTGCCGGATGAACATCGTGATCTCGGGCGGTACGGGTTCGGGTAAGACGACAATGCTCAACGCCTTGTCGAAAATGATCGATCCGGGCGAACGCGTGCTGACGATCGAAGATGCCGCTGAGTTGCGCCTGCAACAGCCGCACTGGCTGCCGCTGGAAACCCGCCCGCCGAACCTTGAAGGCGACGGCGCGATTACCATCGGCGACCTGGTCAAAAACGCGCTGCGTATGCGACCCGACCGGATTATGTTGGGCGAAATTCGTGCTGCGGAATGCTTCGACCTTCTGGCTGCGATGAACACTGGTCACGATGGCTCGATGTGTACGCTCCACGCCAACAACCCGCGCGAATGCCTCGGCCGTATGGAAAACATGATCCTGATGGGGGATATCAAAATCCCCAAGGAAGCGATTTCGCGCCAGATCGCCGAGTCGGTCGATATGATCGTTCAGGTAAAGCGCCTGCGCGATGGTTCCAGGCGGACCACGCAGATTACCGAGGTTATCGGCATGGAAGGCGACGTTATCGTTACCCAGGATCTGTTCAAGTTCGAATATCTGGACGAAGATGCCGACGGCAAGATCAACGGGCAGTGGGTTGCTGGCGGTGTCCGCCCCTATACGCTCGAAAAGGCGAGGCAGTTCGGTTTCGACCAGCCCTTCCTTGAGGCCTGTCTGGGCTAAGCCTTGATCGCCAGCGCGGCAGCGACAACTGCGGTCAACGTCGCCAGCACAGTGATGCCGGTCCACGGCATAAAACCCACATTTTCTATGTTTGGGCGCTTTTGACGTCTACGGTCAGCCATGCTGCTGACCAGAACCGCGATTGCGGCGAACAACGAGACGCCGCTCCATAGATGCTTGGTCAAAAAGGCGGCGGTGATGAAGCTCATCCGCGCCATCTGGGGAGCCGGTGGCGAAGGGTCAAGGTTAGGAAGGTTAGAAACGCTTGACTTCGTCGCCGACCTCGCGCCGGTTGGCATGGACGGGTATTTGCGAACGGACTTCGGCGATTCTTGCCGGATCGATATCGGCAAAACCAAGCCCTTCGCCTTCGCCCATGTCCAGAAGCACCTCACCCCAAGGGTCTATGACGAGCGAATGGCCATAAGTGACGCGACCATCCTGATGTTGTCCCGATTGCGCGGCAGCGATAACGAACGCCTGTGCTTCGATTGCCCGCGCGCGCAACAGCGTGTGCCAGTGGGCCTTTCCGGTTGGAACGGTAAAGGCGGCGGGAACAGCAAGCACATCGACCCCCGCTTTTGCGAGCGCACTGTATATATCCGCAAAGCGCATATCGTAGCATATCGTCAAACCCATCGAACCAAGCGGCGTTTCGACAATTACCGGACCGTCGCCGGCGTCGTAGACTGAAGACTCGCGCCAGCTTTCACCGCTGGCCAAGGCCACATCGAACAGGTGCATCTTGTCATAGCGAGCGCGCACCTCACCCTTGTTGTCGATAACAACCGTTCGGTTTGCATAGCGCTGCCCGTCCACGTCGCTGCGCACGGGCATCGAACCGACATGCACCCAAATCGATGCCTCCGCCGCGGCTGCGCTTATCCGCTTCAACGACGGCGTTTCCGCTTCGCGAAATATTTGGCCCTCAGCACGACGCCGGTCACGGTCGATCAAGATTGACATTTCAGGAGCGAAATACATCGCTGCTCCGGCTTTTGCGGCCGAACCAATTGCAGTAATCATGGAATCTGCATTCATTTCAGGATGAAACGTGCTGCACATCTGGTGAATTGCAATCTTCATTTGAACCTTTTTAAATAAAGTGAGAGCTTGCGCTTAATGCTACATAATCATGACAGTAAGCCACAGCCCAGGCTGATTGTATGAAATATGCAACAGTCCGATAAATTGAGCAAATTTTGAATTATTGACTCAATTTTGGGTTGATATGAAAGCGCCATTGTGCAAGAGACACTCCGAGTGCAACGCACTTCGCACAAAAAGGAGCATAATAATGCGTTTCGGTAAGATTTCTCTCGCTGCTGTAGCAGCCGCTTCGCTTGTAAGCGCGCCTGTCATGGCTCAGTCATTGTCACCTGCTGCTAAGGCTGTTGGTGCATCGAAGGTGAAGCGCGTTGGCGGTTCGGCTTCGGAAGAAAGCAAGCTTGGTGGTGGAAGCGGTGTTATCATTGCTATCCTAGCTGCTGTTGCTGTAATCGGTGGCATCGTTATTGCTGCTGGCAACGACGACGATGGCCCAACCAGCCCCTGATTCCTGAGGGTTTCAAGTTTCGAAAAGGCGGTCTTCGGGCCGCCTTTTTTTTGACTATGAAGGCGGCAGGCTGCCCGTCATCATCGATATTCAGACTGATTTTTGGGAGCTCAAATCATGGGGCAGAAGTTGAACATTCTGGTGACGGGTGGGGCCGGATATATCGGCAGCCATGCGGTCCTCGCGCTCAAAGATACGGGGCACAACCCGGTGGTAATCGACAATCTGGCCACGGGCTTTCGTTGGGCTGTGCCGGATGACATCCTGTTCCACGAAGGAGACATTGCCGATTCGGAATTGGTTGGGCGAATCATCTCAGATTCGCGAATCGACGCGATAATGCATTTTGCCGGATCGGTAATCGTGCCCGAATCGGTCGAGTATCCGCTGAAATATTATTACAACAATACGGCCAAGACGCGTTCGCTGATCGAAACTGCTATTGCCGCCGGCGTACGGCATATGATCTTTTCATCGACTGCGGCGACCTATGGCATTCCAGCCGAGAGTCCCGTCCGCGAGGACATGCCGACGGTTCCGATCAATCCATATGGCACATCGAAGCTGATGACCGAACTGATGCTTCGCGATGTCGCCGCTGCACACGACTTCAATTATTGTGCGCTCCGCTATTTCAATGTGGCTGGCGCCGACCCCGACGGCCGCAGCGGCCAATCGACCGTTGGCGC
>CAZQBS010000108.1:0-5070 GCA_964591835.1 uncultured Sphingorhabdus sp.
CTGACCTATCGCCCGACGGATACGAAAACCCTCTTTATCGCTTACAAGACGGGTTACAAGTCGGGCGGGTTCGGCCTGACCAATCCCCTGCAGCGCGCGACGCGCATCAGCGATGTCGATTTCTCCTCGGAGAAAGCGAAAGGCTTCGAAATCGGCGCCAAGGGCGTCTTCCTGGATGGCAAACTGCGGGTCAACGCCGCCGCTTTTGCCTATAAATTCTCGGATCTCCAGGTGAATGTATATAATCCAGCGACGATCGCCTATGTCATTAACAACGCTGGATCGGTGCGGCAGCGGGGCTTTGAGATCGACGGCAATTTTCGGGTCACCCCGGAACTAACGTTCCGCGCCGCGATGGCCTATGTCAACGCGCAGTTTCGCGACTTCATCGGCCAATGCTACGCATATGCTTTCCCTGCCGGTTCGGTGCGGGCGACGGCTACGCCGCCACCCAATTGCTCTTTCGTAAACAGCACCACACTGACGCTGCAGCAGGATTATGGCGGCAGGGCCCCAGCGCGGGCGCCGGAATGGGCCGGCAATGCCGGCGTGACATTGGATGTGCCGATCGGCGACTATACACTGCAGACGACTGGCGATGCCTTTTACAGCGGCGGATATTTCGCCGGCGAGACAATGGCGCCCAGCACCTATCAGGATGATTTTTTACGCGTCAACGCCAGCATAGGGATTGCCGCGCCCGACGAGCGCTGGTCGTTGCGGCTCGTCGGGCGCAACCTGACCAACAAATATTATCTGCTCTATGCCGCCGACCGAACGGGCGGGGCGAGCGTGCCCGGTGCGATCGGCGAGCAGCGTGGTATCGTTGCCCGCGGCCGCGAAGTCGCGCTGCAACTGTCCGGCCGGTTCTGATGGGCTAAGTTTCGGCGCGGTCGCCGTTCAAACATCAACTCCAGTTGAGGCCGAAACCCCGCCAATCCGAACCGGCAAATGTCGAAACGATCTGACGACGTAAAGCGAACGACAATTTCAGGGAACCCGAATGGCGCAGACGGATGACATCAGCGAGACGGGGTCGGAACCGGGGGGCGTAGACACGCCGCCGCTGCGCGGGCTTGGCTATGCCTGGTATACCGTCCTTGTTTTGACCGTTTGCTACACGCTATCGTTTATCGACCGGCAAATCCTTAGCCTGCTGATCGGTCCGATCAAAGCGGACCTCGGCGTCAGCGACACCCAGATCGGCCTGCTCGGCGGGTTCGCATTCTCGCTGTTCTACACCTTTCTGGGGTTGCCGCTCGGTCGACTGGTTGATCGTTATAATCGACGTAACATCATTGCGGTGGGCGTCGTGCTGTGGAGCGCGATGACCGCCTTATGCGCTGTAACGCGGACGTTTGGCTGGCTCTTTCTGGCGCGGATGGGCGTTGGCGTAGGGGAGGCCGCGCTTAGCCCGGCCGCGATCTCTATGATTGCCGACAGCTTTCCGAAAGACCGGCTGGCATCGGCGCTGAGCACCTATGCGATGGGGATTTACATCGGTTCGGGGCTTGCCCTGCTGGTGGGCGGGCTCGTCGTGCAGGCAATGACGGCGATCCCGACGATCAACCTGCCGCTGTTCGGCTCGATTGCCTCGTGGCGCGGCACATTCTTGATCGTGGGACTACCCGGTATTGTCGTCGCACTGTGGGTGCTGACGCTGTGCGAGCCCCCGCGCGGTCAGGCTATCGCCGCAGCGGACGGTGGGCGTAGCGCGCTGACCATCGCGCAAACACTTGCCGAGATCAGGCAGCGCTGGCGCTCGCTGGCCGGCATCGGGGGCGGTCTGATGATGATGGCGGTCGCCCTGTACGCTTATCTTCTGTGGGCGCCGACGGTGCTGCAGCGCTCCTACGGCTGGAGCCCGCCCGAGACGGGCGTGACGATGGGACTGATCGTGCTAATTGGTGGCTGCCTCGGCATGTTCGCTGGCGGCAGGCTGTCCGACGCGATGTTGCGCAAAGGGAGGCGGGACGCGGCGCTGTGCACCGCCGCGGCCAGCGCAGCGGGGTCGGCGATTGTCTTTCTGCTCTTGTTGGCGACGATGGGTTCAGCGCCCGCAACGGTGTTCTTCTTCTTCATCGGGGCCATCCTGATTTCGATGCCGACTGGCAGCAGCTATGCGGCGTCGCAGATGATCTTGCCGAACCAGGTGCGGGGCCAAGCGATTGCGCTCCTCCTGTTCGTTGGCAATCTGGGCGGGTTGACGATGGGTCCGCTACTTCCGGGTTTGCTCAACGATTATGTGTTTTTCGATGAAGCGGCGCTGGGCAAATCCTTGGCGTTGACGATGATCGGCGCGACGGCAGGCGCGGCCCTCCTCTTCGCTTGGGCGCGCCCCGCATACCGGATCGATCACGAGCGGCTGAACTCTTGGGCAGACGTGGATGAACCATGGCGATAACGTCTTTCCCATCCGCGTTGCCGTTAAAACCCCATATTAATGCGGGAATGCCGAGCGCGTTTTCCCCTTGCAAACTAGATAGGGAGCCACGGACCGAGCGAGCGCTGCACACCGATTTTCGAATTCGCGCTTTGGTGCAAACGGACCACTTTTGCCCGTGCGAGCGCTTGGTTTCCGGAGACCTCGCTTCGGTCGTTGCCACCATGAAAATGTCGATAACAGTCGCATTTCCTGAATCATTCTCGCAGCGAGTCGCGCTGTTTGCGCGATTTCGGACTCGGACGAGCATCGCGGCCTCGCGATATCTGCGCTGCAGCGGCCGTTTTTCGCTATCCCGCCAATGCCGTGCCGGCGCCGAGAGATCGCTCCTTGGCAAAGTGGTCGAACCGCCGCACGTCATTGCTAATTATTCCACGATACCATTGACAGATTACTCTCGAGTTCGCAGCCTCGCATTGGCACGGCCCAGCCGCTCGATCCGGACGCGGAAGAGAAGCTTGATGCGTGGCCAATGGGCTAGTTGCAGATGCGAGCGAAACTGTCTGCGCCGAGTGCTCTGTGGTTCCGGCTTTTACAAGCGACCTGCGGTTGCTCGTGGCACTAAATCGATTCAGCAAGTGAAGGAGATTTTCCGATGATTGGAGATTATTTTGTTATCGACGCCGTGGCGCATGCTTATAATCACCTGCCGTCCAATTGGGAGGACCCGGTTCTCGGCCATGCCATGGTCGAGCTTGCCTTTCATCTTGCCGCCGATCCGCCCGATCCGCGCTATGCAATGACACGTGAGCAATATCTGGTGGATTGGCAGGTCGATGACGTCGCATCCTTCTTGTTTGCTGAGAGCGACACCGACGTTGCGGTCATGCATCCGCTCGCCATCGCCGCGTTTAAGGATGGCTACTGCTCCATTGAGAAGGCGGCCGAGGCCAGGAGCAAATATCCGTCACGGTTCATCGGCGCCTATGCGTGCGTCGATCCACTAAAAGGGGCTGAAGCGGTAGCCTCGATCGCGACGCAGGTCGATTTGCTCAAACCGCTGGGGCTGAAACTCTATCCGACTAGCTGGGATGGCAAGGGGCCGGTATCGTGGCGAATGGACGATCCCAAGCTGATTTATCCGCTGTACGAGGCCGCCCAAAAGGCCGGTCTCAATACCGTCGCGGTTCACAAGGCGGTGCCGATCGGGCCGTTTGCGGTCGGTGACGCCTATAACCCCAGAGACATCGAAAATGCCGCGTCGGATTTTCCCGACCTGAACTTCGAGATCGTCCATGGCGGGCTCGCCTTCATGGAAGAGACCGCTTGGCTGCTGGCGCGATTTGGCAACATCTCGATCAACATGGAAATCCAGAACATCCTGGTCGAACGGCGTCCCCGCGCCTTTGCGGAGGTGCTGCTGGGTTTGTGCCGGGTCGGCGGTTCGGATATGCTGGAACGCCTGTTCTGGGGTTCGGGCGGGACGCTATGCCATCCGCAGCCGGCGCTCGCGGCGCTCCGCGACTTCCAGTTCCCCGAAGACCTGCTCGACAGCGCGGGAATGTTCAAGCCGATCCGCCAGATCACGGAGCAGGACAAGCGCAACCTGTTCGGCGAAACCTTTGCCCGGCTGCACGGTCTCGACATCGCGGCCTTGAAAAAGGGTATCGAGGGCGATCAGTTCAGCCGGCCCGCTGGCGTGCCGCCCGCCCCCCCGATGTCGACGATCGGTCATGCCAGGGCACCGGCGCATGCCTGAACCGCGCGGCGCCCTTGAACAACAGATTCGTTCGATCCTCGACGGCATCAAGGATCCGTGTAGCCTGGCGGCCGGAATGCCGCTTGGGCTAGACGAAATGGGGCTTGTGCGGTCGATCGACATTTCGCCCGATGGCGAGGTTGCCATTGCACTGCGTCTGACCTCGCCCTTTTGTCACATGATCGGGTTTTTCAAATCAGAGGCCACGGCCCGGGTCGGCGAACTGCCCGGTGTGTGCGCCGTCAGCTTGACGGCAGACAACGGGCTCGACTGGTCGCCATCGGCGATGAGCGTAGCGGTGCGCGAACGGCGCGCACAGATGTTCAGTTCGAGGCAGACGTTGGCGCGCCCGTAGATCGGTGTTCACGGAGACGGAAAGGATAATGGGCAACAAGCGGGCCGGCACAATGATCGCCACCGTTCTGTGGGGGAGTTATGGTTCGACGGTACGGACGCAGGCGCAAGCGTCTCCTGTGCTCGCAGGCTTCGATGATGCTTCTGATGATGGCGCGATCATATTTACAACGAAGTGCCGGAGCGCGGTGCTGCCACGCTAAGTGGTAACCGTCGCGGCGCGATAGCGGTTTGACAAAAGGCAGGAGCAAATCATGACAGGGCGTTTAGACGGCAAGGTTGCCATCGTGACAGGTGCAGGGTCCGGTATGGGGGCAGCAATGGTGCGGCGCTTTTGCGAGGAAGGAGCGCGGGTATTGGCGGTCGATATAAGCGGCCGCGAAGTCGAAGTTGCGGCGACCGCCGGCCCGAACTGCGTCGCCCATCGCGCCGATGTCTCGCAGAGCGCCGATGTCCAGACGATGGTGCAAACGGTACTCGATCGGTTCGACCGTCTCGATATATTGTGCAATAATGCCGGTATCCAGGGCCCGCTGGCACTAACCGCCGATTATGACGAGGAGGCATGGGACCG
>CAZQBS010000108.1:5080-5859 GCA_964591835.1 uncultured Sphingorhabdus sp.
AATTTGAAGGGCGTATTCCTAGGCATGAAATATGCCATCCCACCCATGCTGGCACAGGGCGGCGGGTCGATCGTCAACACCTCGTCGATGGCGGCGCTGGTCGCGTTCACGATGCTGCCGGCGTATTCCGCATCGAAGGGCGGCGTTTCGTGTCTTACCCGGCTGACTGCGGCCGAGTATGCGGCTAAGGGGATTCGCGTCAACGCGATCTTGCCAGGAGCGATCGACACTGGCATGACACGGGCCATGCCCGCCGACTATATGGCCGGAGCGATCGCCGGCACATTGATGGGCCGCATTGGCGAACCCGAGGAAATCGCCAATCTCGCGCTGTTTTTGGCCAGCGACGAAGCCAGCTTCATCACCGGCACCGAAACCCCGGTCGATGGCGGCTATACGCTCGTCTGATGCCCTGTTCCGACTTGTCCAGCATTTAGGCAGCGATCGGAAAAGCCCAAAAGACCGGCGACTTACCTTACTCGTATCTTTGATGCGATGGGCCAGGCGCGCGGGGGCTTGTCAAGCCCAATCCGCGCGATTTGAAACCAGCTTCAAAGGCCGGAAATCCGGTCGCCCATCGCTTAATAAGGCGATTCCAGCCCGGAAAGTACAAGCTGAAGATATCGTAAATCTGGGCTTGCAGCTGCCGGTCGCCCGCGCGGAAACGGAATCATGGATGACGAACCCGAACGGCCCGGCGCTGGATCCGATCAGCAGCGGCTGCGGATGGCCGAAACGGCCCCGCCAAGCAACGACTGGACCAACCGGGTCGACGACGA
>CAZQBS010000109.1:0-5820 GCA_964591835.1 uncultured Sphingorhabdus sp.
GCGGAAAACCGCGCGTGAAACCTGTAGGAAATTTTGTTGCGCTGGCTGGAAATTAAAATATGTTCAGACTCCAACCAGTTTCATCAGCTTGCGCTCGACGGGCGCCAATATCGGCCCCAGCTCATGCCCGCGCTTCAATATTGCGCCACCCTCGCCGACCAGCGCCCACATGCCTTGTTTAAGCCGCAGGTCGGGGCGTTTCTCGATCCGGTATTCGGGACGCTCGGCGGCTCTGCGGAAAGCGCTGAACACGGCTGCATCCCGACCAAGATCGACGGCATAATCACGCCAGTTTCCGGCCGCGACCATGCGACCGTAAAGGTTCAGTATCTGGGTCAACTCGATCCGCTCGAAGCCGACTTGCGCCAACCGGTGTGAAACAGGGAATGGCGTGATAACCGCGCTCAAGCGATCTTGCTGCCTTTGGCCGACTTGCCCCGCGCTGGCGTTGCGGCGGGCGCTTCGCGCTCGGCGAGCAATTCGGCCAGCCGTTTGCGCAAACTCTCGACTTCGCACTGCAGAATTTCCAGACTCTGTGTCGCCGGATCGAAAATTTCACGGCACGGCGTTCCGTAAGGCATGAAATCCTGCGCATAGGTTTCCGCCTTGACCAGAGTCGAGCGCGCCTTCTGTCCAATCATCGTCGCGCCCGCAGGCACATCGTCGGTGACCACCGCTGCGGCACCGATGCGTGCACGTTCGCCGATTATGATCGGCCCCAATATCTGGGCACCCGAACCGATGATGACATTGTCGAGAATAGTGGGGTGCCGCTTGCCTATAATGCCGTTGGTCGGGTTGGTGCCGCCAAGCGTAACGCTTTGATACATGGTGACGTTATCGCCGATCTCGGCGGTTTCGCCGATAACGCTAAAGCCGTGGTCGAGGAAAAAATTACGCCCGATTTTGGCACCCGGATGGATGTCGATGCCGGTGAACAAACGCGCGAAGTGGTTCACAAACCGAGCGAGGAAAAACATTTGCCCGCGATACAGCCAGTGCGCGACGCGGTGAAGTGCCACCGCCAAAACGCCGGGATAAAGCAATATCTCCCACCGCGAACGCGGTGCCGGATCGCGCGCTTTGATCGAATCGAGATATTCGACGAGGTTTGAAATGAACATATCCGTCCCTGCTCTCCGGTTGCCGGAGTTTAGCTACATTACGTTAAAGCTAAGCGACAAGTTACAAGATTTCCAGTGGCAGCGCGCACTGGCAAGAGAAAAAGCTGGTTAAAATCGGTTAAAGCGATTATAAATCGGGAATAGATTTACAAGGTCGATTTATGAGCACCTATTTGCCAACGCTGAAGCAGCTTCAATATCTCGTCGCGCTGGAAGAGCACGGCCATTTCGGCCGCGCCGCTGATGCGACATTTGTCACGCAGTCGACGTTGTCGGCGGGCATTCGCGAGTTGGAGTCGTTGCTCGGGCTGATGCTGGTCGAACGCACACGTCGTGTCGTGCGCTTCACGCCTTTAGGCCAGAAGATGGTCGTGAAGGCGCACCGCATCTTGCGCGAGGCCGAAGAGTTAGCGGAAATGGCACGCTCGGCAGGCAAGCCGCTCGCAGATGATCTTCGGATGAGCGTCATCCCGACAATCGCGCCGTTTCTTCTGCCAAAATTGCTGCCCGCGCTCCGCAAACAATATCCCGAGCTCAAGCTCTACCTGCGCGAAGAGGCAAGTGCTGCGGCCATCGAGGCGTTGCATCACGGCCAGGTCGATTGCGTGCTGTTGGCGCTGCCCTTTGCTGCCGGCGATGTCGAAAAGGCCAAGCTGTTCGATGACGGCCTCTATGTCGCCTTCCCCAAAGACGACCCGCGCAACCCTCCTGCAAGCTTTTCGCCCGACCTGATCGACGAGAGCCGGCTGTTGCTATTGGTCGATGGGCATTGCCTCAAGGACCACGCGCTGGCCGCGTGCAACCGGCCCGAGTTGCGTGCGTCGGCCACCATGATCGGCACCTCGCTTCATACTTTGGTGCAGATGGTCGATAATGGACTCGGCTTGACGCTAATCCCGGAAATGGCGGTCAAGGCTGGACTGCTTACCGGCACCGACGTGCAGGCGCGACCGCTCAATGCCGAACATGCCTCGCGCGAAATTGCTCTGGTCTGGCGAACCAACAGCCCGCGCCGCGAAGAGTTCGAGTTATTGGCGACGGCTTTGCGCCGGCTACACAGCACCTAACGCCAGCGGTCGCCGCGATCCGTATCGCTAGCTTTCGCCTCCACCCAATCGGCGGAACCGTCGCTCCGGTGTTCCTTCTTCCAGAACAGGGCTTCGGTTTTCAGCCGGTCGATCAGGCACGAGCAGGCGTCGAGCGCTTCGGCGCGGTGCCTAGCGGCGGTACCGACTAGGACGATAGCTTCGCCGACCGATATCCGCCCGACGCGGTGGATGAGCACACAACCGAGCAGCGACCAGCGTGTGACCGCTTCATCGACCAACGCTTCAAGGCTTGCCTGGGTCATCGCAGGATAATGTTCGAGTTCAATGGCGGTTACGTCCCCATCGTCGCGCGCGATGCCTGTAAAACTGGCAACAGCGCCGCCGCCCAGAGCAGCCAGCGGTGCCAGCGCCGCAGCGGCGTCGAAAGCGGCATCGGTAACTTCGACGCGGATCATCCGCCGGTAACGGGCGGGAATATCGCCAGCTCCTGTGCGCCCTCGAGCGCGGTGCCTTCCCAAACCATCTGCTGGTCGAGCGCAAAGCGGAGCCGTTCGCGGTCGGCAAAGGCGGCGGCATAATGTGCGCTCTCGCTTGCCAGCCAGTCAATGCAATCGGCGACCGTCAGCACATATTCGGGCAAATCGCGCTCTTCGTGGCCGGCACCCAGCGCTTCGCGCACCCGAGCAAAATAAACGAGCTTCACCAGCCTAATCCATGTGTTTGATACCGACGCGGAGATAATCCCAGCCGGTAATCATGGTCAGGATCGCCGCAATCCAGAGAAGGGCTAAAGCCGCCTGCTTCAGCAGCAGCCATTCGGGCCATACCCCGGCTAGAATAATCCCGCCAAGCGCCACGAGCTGAGCCGTTGTCTTCCATTTGGCGAGCTTCGACACCGGCACAGAAACCTGCAGTCCGGCCAGAAATTCGCGCAAGCCCGATACGATCATTTCGCGCAGCAATATGATCAGTGCAGCAATAACGTGCCAGCTATCGACATCGCGCGTGAACACCAGCATCAGGATGACGGCGGCGACCATGATCTTGTCCGCGATCGGATCTAGAAAAACGCCGAGCTTTGACACCGTCCCCTGCGCGCGAGCCAGGTAGCCGTCGAAATAATCGGTGATCCCCATCAAGCAGTACAGCACGAAGGCCAACGCATAATCGACCGGCAGCGGCTGGTTGCCCGAGGGTCTGGTACTGGGCCAGAGCAAAAACACGAGGATCGGCACTGCGAAGATGCGCGACAGCGTCAAGATGTTGGGCAGGCTTAGCATTGCGCAGCGATAGCGTCATCGCGCGGCAAAATCACGCGGCTATTTCGCCGACCGCCCCGAAAACCGCTTTGCCCTGCCGGACTGCGCCGCTAAGGCAGTCGAAACGACCGAGAGGGTGCGCAAGACCATGACAACATCTTTGTCGTTGCTGAACAAGCGACGCTTTCTGCCGCTGTTCGTAACGCAGTTGCTCGGTGCCTTTAACGACAATCTGTTCAAGAACGCGATGGTGTTGTTCGTCGTCTACGGCGTATACAATGACGAGAAAGCCGAAGCGCTGTTCAGCGCGGTCGCGACCGCTGTTTTCATCATTCCCTTTTTCCTGATGTCGGCGCTGGCGGGGCAATTGGCCGACACCCGCGACAAGGCTCGGATTATCCGAATCGTCAAATTTTGCGAGATTCTCATCATGCTCGTCGGCGGCATTGGGCTGATCCTCGCGTGGCTCGGCTTTGCGATAACCCTGGTCGCGATCCCGCTGATGATGGTCGCCTTGTTCGCGATGGGCATCCACTCGACATTTTTCGGGCCCATCAAATATGCGATCCTTCCGCAGCATCTGGAAGAAGGCGAAGTGCTGGGCGGGACCGGGCTAGTCGAGGCGGGAACCTATATAGCCATCCTCTTAGGCACGATATTGGCGGGCGTAATCGCGGTCGAATGGGCTGCGGTGGGTGTCGTTGTCACCGCAATTATCGGCTATTGGTCGGGGCGGCAGGTGCCTCCCGCCCCGCCCCAGCACGAGGAAACCGGCATCGACTGGCACATCATCCGCTCATCGGTGCACCTGGTCAAAAGCACGCTTCATATCCGCAAGCTCTATCTCGCCATCGCCTCAATCAGCTTTTTCTGGACGATCGGTGCAGTGCTCTTCATCCAGTTTCCGCCGCTGGCGAAAAATGTGCTGGGTGCCGACAAGGAAGTCGCCAGTCTGTTTCTGGGCATTTTCTCGGTTGGCATCGCCATCGGCTCGGTCGCGATCAACCGGCTGCTCAAGGGCCATGTGTCCGCGCGCTACGCCCCCGCGAGCGTCATCGTTATGGGGCTCTTCGTCGTCGCGTTTTTCTTTGTTTGCCGCAACTGGCAAGTCATCGGCGCCGGCGAACTTTACAATATCGCCGGGTTTTTGGAGCATCCCGACGCCATCCCGCTCCTGGCGACGCTTTTGGGCATCGCGGTTTCGGGCGGGATGTTCGTGGTGCCGCTCTATGCGTTCCTGACGACGACAGTGCCAAAGGATCAGACTGCGCGCACCGTTGCTGCCAACAATATCGTCAACTCGGGCGCAATGGTGGTAGGATCGCTGATTGCGCTTGGCCTTAGTGCCGCAGGCGTAACAATCGTCAACCAGTTGCTTCTGGGCGCGGCGATGTGCCTGATTTCAGCTTGGCTGGCGCAGCAACTTCACCGCGCTTGTGACTAGGGTCAGGACCTAATCAGAAGATGAAGCTGCTGATCGCCACAAAGAATGCGCTGAAGCTCAATACGAACAGATGCGTATCCTCCTGACGCCACCAAGAACGCGGACGCGGCGCGGTGAGCGTCATATCGAGCACAGGAGGCGGCAGCATCCGGCGAAAGGGGTGCCCTGCGGCTTCGTTGCGACAAACCAGTCTTCTTTTCATCATCATGAGACGTTAACGATTTGTTAGGGATATTGGCTATCCGAAAAAGTGGTTAATCACGCCCCGATTGTGGACTGTCCCGAAGTGTGACATTTGTTAAAGTGCGTTAACCATCGGGAGGGATGAGATGCAGGTAGACGGCAAGACGGTTCTGGTGACTGGTGGGACCGACGGCATCGGGCTTGAAATTGCCAGGCAGTTGAAAGCCAAGGACGCCGTAGTGATCGTCTGCGGGCGACGAGAGGAGATGCTGGCCGCAGCACGCGCGGAGGGGCTGGAGGCGTTATCTGCCGATCTCTCCACCGCCGATGGCTGTGCCTCGTTTCTGAAGGCGCTTGACCGGCCGCTCGATATCCTCATCAACAACGCCGGGATGAGCGGTAATTTCGGCCCCGGCGAGCCGCTCGACCTGGCGTTTACTGACAGGGTGATTTTCCTCAATCTCAACGCGCCGATGCACTTGATCGGACATTTGCTTCCCGGCCTGCTAGTGCGGCCCGAGGCGGCGATTGTTAACGTAACTTCGGGGCTGGCGATTGCGCCGCGCTCGGGCGGGCCGGTCTATTGTGCGACCAAAGCGGGGCTTCGGAGCTTTACGCAGGCGCTCCGCCACAATCTGCGGCACACCAAAGTGCATGTCATCGAAGCACTGCCGCCGGTTGTCGAAACCGCGATGACGGCGGCACGCCAGCAGAAAAAAATGCCCGCCGCCGAATGCGCCGCGCAAATCGTCGATGCAATC
>CAZQBS010000110.1:0-3961 GCA_964591835.1 uncultured Sphingorhabdus sp.
GATCGTAGCTGCCCCACAGCCACACGCCCAAAGCCAGGTTGAACAACGTCGCGGTCAGCGCGGCCACCCGCGCCATTTCGGCACGCACAAACAGACACGCAATCGCCGCCAGCATCGGCACGGCGAGCATGATAGAGAGAATGGGGATACTGGACGCGTTCATTATGCTTTCACCATCATCCAGCTGACCGCCGCAACCAAACCGAGGAGCATTACCAGCGCGTAACTATACAAATATCCGGTCTGCATTTTGACCGCCATCCGGCTGCCGAACCCGACCGCCGCCGCCGAACCATTGGGGCCGAAGCGGTCGATAATGCCGACATCGCCCTGCTTCCAGAACAGCCGGCCGAACCAGAATGCCGGGCGGACGAAGATCAGATTATACAGTTCGTCGAAATACCATTTGTTGAGGAAGAACCGGTAGATCGGCGCAAACATCGCGGCGAGGCGCTGCGGGGCATCGGCGGATCGCTGGTACATCATATAGGCGATGCCCAACCCGGTCAGCATCGCCACCGTCGACGACAGCTTCACCCACATCGGCACTTCGTGCATTTCGTGCATCAAATGCTCGTTGAAATACAGCGTACTGTTCGCCCAGAAATCTTTTCCGGTTTCGGCCTCTATAAAGCCGCCGTGGAACAACAGCCCCGCAAACACCGCGCCAATCGCCAGCACACCCAATGGCACCAGCATCGACCACGGGCTTTCGTGCGGGTGATAACCGCCGGTGCCGACAGATGGATGCACATCCTCATGGCTGCTGTCGCCATGCTCTTCCGAGGGTTCTTCATGATGACCGTGGATTGCGTGCTGGATATGCTCCGAAGCTGCCCAGCGCGGCTTGCCGAAGAAGGTCAGGAACATCAGTCGCCACGAATAGAAGCTGGTCAGCAATGCCGCCAAAACGCCAATCGCAAAACCATACATATGATAGGTCGAACCACTGGCAAACGCGCTCTCGATAATTGCGTCCTTCGAATAGAAACCCGCAAAGCCGCCCACACCGACAATTCCGACTCCGGTAATCGCAAGCGTCCCCGCCATCATCGCCCAGAACGTCAGCGGAATATGTTTCCGCAAGGCACCGTAATAGCGCATATCCTGCTCATGGTGCATCGCGTGGATGACCGAGCCCGCGCCGAGGAACAGCAACGCCTTGAAGAAGGCATGCGTGAACAGGTGGAACATCGCGACGCCATAAGCTCCGCTGCCCGCCGCGAAGAACATATAGCCCAATTGCGAACAGGTAGAATAAGCGATCACGCGCTTGATGTCGTTCTGCACAAGGCCGACGGTCGCCGCGAATATCGCGGTGGTCGCGCCGACAATGGTTACGACATTGAGCGCGAACTGGCTGGTCTCGAACAAGGGCGACAGGCGGCAGACCATGAAGACACCGGCGGTGACCATCGTCGCTGCGTGGATAAGTGCGGAAACGGGCGTCGGACCTTCCATCGCGTCGGGAAGCCAGGTGTGGAGGCCAAGCTGCGCCGATTTGCCCATCGCACCGATGAACAGCAGCACGCAGAGCAGGCTCATCGTATCGACACGGTAGCCGAGGAAACCTATGCTCGATCCGGCCTTGTCGGGGGCTGCGGCTAAAATGTCGGGGATCGACACCGTGCCGAACAGCCAGAACACACCGAAAATGCCGAGCATGAAGCCAAGATCGCCGACACGGTTGACGACGAACGCCTTAATCGCGGCGGCATTGGCACTGGGCTTTTTGTACCAGAAACCGATGAGCAGATAGGAGGCAAGGCCGACGCCTTCCCACCCGAAGAACATCTGCACAAGGTTGTTCGCGGTCACCAGCATCAGCATCGCAAAGGTGAACAGCGACAGATAGGCGAAGAAACGCGGCTGGTCCGGGTCCTCCTCCATATAGCCCCAGCTATACAGATGGACGAGCGCTGACACGGTGGTGATGACCACCAGCATAACGGCAGTCAACGCGTCGACGCTGAGTTCCCAGTCGAAGCTGAGGTTGCCCGACTGCACCCATTGCATGACGGGCACAACATAGGCTTGCTCGCTTCCGCCAAGGAAACCGAGAAGGATCGGCCAACTCAAAAGGCAGGAAATGAACAGTCCGCCAGTGGTAATCACCTTCGCCGCAACAGCGCCAATAAAGCGCTGGCCAAGCCCTGCGACCAACGCTGCAAACAGCGGCAGAAAAACGATGATGTGGATCGATGACACTTCGGACTATCCCTTCATCCGGTTGACATCATCAACGGCAATCGTGCCGCGACCGCGGAAATAGATGACTAGAATGGCAAGCCCGATAGCGGCCTCGCTCGCCGCGACGGTCAGCACGAACATCGCAAAAACCTGCCCCGTCAGATCTCCCAGAAAGGCGCTGAAGGCGACGAGGTTGATGTTCACCGCGAGCAAGATGAGCTCGATCGCCATCAGGATGATGATCACGTTCTTGCGGTTCAGGAAAATCCCGAGCACGCCCATCACGAAGAGGATGGAACTGACCACCAGATAATGTTCAATGCCGATCATAGTTCAACCCCCTGCCCGACCGGTTGGTTGACATTGCGCGTCGCGTCTTGCGGGCGACGCTGGGTCTGGCTGCTGATATTCTGCGCCTTGGCGCTGTGGCTCCGGCGGTGGGTCAACACAATTGCGCCAACCATCGCGACGAGCAGGATCAGGCCTGCGCTTTCGAACAGGAAGATATATTTGCTGTAGAGCAGGTTACCGATAGCCTCGATATTCGGCACGTCGTTCACTGGTGCAGCGCCATGGGGGGTTCCAAGCTTGACCGCGCCAGCACGATAGGCGCCGATGCCCAGCACCAACTCCGCCACCAGCACCACCGCCAGCATCAGCCCAAGCGGCACATTTTTGATAAAGCCTGCGCGCAGTTCGGCAAAGTCGATGTCAAGCATCATCACCACAAACAAGAACAACACCGCAACCGCACCGACATATACGATGACCAGCAACATCGCGATAAACTCCGCGCCGATCAGGACCATAAGCCCTGCCGCGTTGAAGAACGCTACGATCAGCCACAGCACGCTATGTACCGGATTACGCGCAAAAATCACCATCGCGGCGGAGGCGATGAGCAAGGCGGCAAAGATGTAGAAGGAGATGAGCTGAATCACGTTGCGCCGCCCTTACCGGTAGGCCGCATCGGCGGCAAGGTTCGCGGCGATTGCGCGCTCCCATTTGTCACCGTTGGAAAGAAGCTTGTCCTTGTCGTAGAGCAACTCCTCGCGCGTTTCAGTCGCATATTCGAAATTCGGCCCCTCGACGATGGCATCGACCGGGCACGCTTCCTGGCAGAATCCGCAATAGATGCACTTGGTCATGTCGATGTCGTAACGCGTGGTTCGCCTGCTGCCGTCCTCGCGCGGTTCGGCTTCGATGGTAATCGCCTGCGCCGGACAAACCGCCTCGCACAGCTTGCACGCGATGCAGCGTTCCTCGCCATTGGGATAACGCCGCAGCGCATGCTCACCACGAAAACGCGGAGAGAGCGGGTTTTTCTCGAACGGATAGTTGATCGTCGCCTTGGCCCTGAAGAAATATTGCAAGGTCAGCCAGTGCGCCTTGACGAATTCCCATAGGGTGAAGGATTTGATGAGATGGGCGATGGTGGTCATTCGAAATGCCCTATGTACATAAGAAAGCCGCTCACCAAAAACACCCAGAACAACGAAATCGGCAGGAACACCTTCCAGCCCAATCGCATTAGCTGGTCATAGCGGTAACGCGGCACAGTGGCTTTTACCCAGGCGAAAATGAAGAACATCACGAGGATTTTGCCGAAGAACCAGATGATCCCCGGCACCATATACAGCGGCGCCCAGTCGACCGGTGGCAAATGCCCGCCCCAGAACAGAATCGCGTTGAGCGCACA
Source organism: uncultured Sphingorhabdus sp. (assembly GCA_964591835.1). Taxonomy (GTDB): domain Bacteria; phylum Pseudomonadota; class Alphaproteobacteria; order Sphingomonadales; family Sphingomonadaceae; genus Sphingorhabdus_B. The sequence goes on from CAZQBS010000110.1 coordinate 3,890, forward strand.
CATCAGCAGGACATTGGCATATTCTCCGAGCCAGAAGAGCGCGAAGGACATGCTCGAATATTCGGTCTGGTA
>CAZQBS010000110.1:4061-5760 GCA_964591835.1 uncultured Sphingorhabdus sp.
CCGACGTTGATGTCGCTAAGCACCACGCCATCGGCAAACGGAATGACCGCCCATGCCATCAACGCGACGGTGAAGGTGATGATCGGCGCGATCAGGAACAGACCCCGGTTGGAGGCGCTGGGGATTATGGTTTCCTGAAGGAAGACTTTGAGGCCATCAGCGAAGGATTGGAGGATGCCGAATGGACCGACAACGTTGGGGCCGCGACGCAAAGCAAACGCGGCCCAAAGCTTGCGTTCGGCATAAATGATCATCGCGACTGCGAGCATCAGTGGGAAGGCGATGAGCAATATGCCCGCGATGGTCGCGGTGAACCATGCGGCTTCGAATGACATTCCGAGGGTTTGGAAGAACGCGGTCATTCTGCCGCCTCCAGAAACTGCTCACCATGCACCAATTCGGCCGAGCAACGCTGCATCGTTTCCGATGCGCGGCAGATGGCGTTGGTGAGGTAGAAATCCTTGATCGGGTAATCGGCGATTTTGCCGCTGACCGTGGCGGAGAGTTTGGGTTCGGACCAGCCATAATCGGCGAGGCCTTCGACGCCGAGCGCCGGCACCACCTTCGCCATTTCGGCGCGAAGCTGCTCCAGCGTGTCGAACGGTAAACGCTTGCCAAGCACATCCGAAAGTGCCCGGAAAATAGCCCAATCCTCGCGCGCATCGCCCGGCGGGAACACCGCGCGTTCACCGCGCTGGACGCGGCCTTCGAGGTTTACATAGGTACCTGATTTCTCGCTATAGGCGGCACCCGGCAGGATGACGTCGGCATGATGTGCGCCATTGTCGCCGTGGTGACCGACATAGACTTTGAAGCTGTCCGCGAAGACGCTGTAATCGACCTCGTCTGCGCCGAGGAAGATGGCCAGCTTGGGTTTCTTTGCGGCCAATGCCTTGATACCGCCGTCATGCGCGTAACCGAGCATCAGTCCGCCCATACGCGCAGCTGCAAAATGCAAGACGTTGAAGCCGTTCCAGCCTTCACGCACAACGTTGAACTTCTTGGCAAAAACCAGCGCTGCGCCGTGGACGCCTTCGTAGCGGAGCGCCCCGCCGCCAACGATGATCGCGGGCCGTTCGGCACCCTTCAGCGCGTCGGTGAGCGCCTTCGGTGCCTTCGCAAGCGCCGACAAATCATCACCCAGCCACTCAACCTTATAGCTCAAATCGGTCACTGGCCCGATTGCAAATACCTTCGCCCCGCGCTTGCGCACAGCCTTTTGGATGCGCGTGTTCACCAATGGAGCCTCGCGCCGCGTATCGCTACCGACCAGCAAAATCACATCGGCATTCTCGATGCCCGCAATCGTTGTGTTGAAATTGACCGCACTCAGGCTCGACGTATCATAAGCCATTCCTGTCTGCCGCCCTTCGAGCATCGCCGAACCCGCCAGTTCGCGCGCCGCGAACATCGTTTCGCAATCGACCTGGTCGCCCGAAATCACCGCTGCCTCGCCCGGCCAGTTCGCCCGAACCGCCTCAAACGCCTCGGCCCAGCTAACCGCAACCAGTCTGCCATCCTTGCGCACATAAGGCTTGTCCAACCGCCGATGGGTCAAACCATCGACCGCGTGACGCGTCTTGTCCGACGCCCATTCCTCGTTCACATCGTCGTTGATCCGCGGCAGCGCGCGCAGCACGGCCCTGCCCCGGCTGTCGAGGCGGATATTGGTGCCAACCGCGTCCATCACGTCGATGCT
>CAZQBS010000111.1:0-5639 GCA_964591835.1 uncultured Sphingorhabdus sp.
ACCAACAACGCCGCCACCGATAACCACAACTTGGGGCTTCAACATTTCAGTCCTCCATCAATCCATGAACATAAGGGCTGGGTGTTCAAGCAGGCGTTTCAAACGCTGAATGAAACGTGCGGCGTCATAGCCGTCGACAATACGGTGGTCGAATGACGAAGAGATATTCATCATCTTGCGCACGGTCACAAACGATCCTTGCACGACCGGACGATCAACCAGCTTATTGGGGCCGATGATGGCCACCTCGGGATGATTGATAATCGGCGTTGTCGTTATACCGCCCAACGGCCCGAGCGAGGTAATGGTGATCGTCGATCCGGAGAGATCATCGCGGGTAGCACTGCCATCCCGCGCAGCACCGCTGATGCGCGTAATTTCTGCCGCAATCGCATATATATCGCGCGCCTCGGCATGGCGGATGACCGGAACCATCAGCCCGGCAGGGGTCTGCGTCGCTATGCCGACATGGACCCCGGCATATTCATGCAGCACGCCGTCATCATCATCGAAGCGGGCATTGATCTGCGGGAAGTCTCTGAGCGCATGTACCAGAGCGCGGACTAACAATGGTAGCATGGTCAACTTTGGCTGGTCGGTGGTCCGGTTCGCATTCAGATCTACGCGCAACGCTTCCAACTCGGTAAGATCGCATTCTTCAACATAGGCAATATGAGGAATGCGCCGTTTTGCGTCCTGCATCTTTTCCGCAATCTTGCGGCGCATCCCGATAATCCGGGTGTCAATGATGTCGTCACGCGTTTGATAACGTGCATCCCCGCCAGTGGTCGCACCGCCGCCTGTCGCAATATAGGCGTCCAAATCATCCGCCGTTATGCGCCCAGCCGGACCTGTCCCCGGCACGAATTGGAGCGGGATGCCCAGTTCATGCGCGCGGTGGCGGGTGGCGGGGGCGGCAAGGGGGGCCTCACCGGATGTACGCGTCGCAAAAGCAGCTTTCGATGGTTTGTCTGATCGAGGCTGAAGGGCTCCAGCTGCCTTCTCAGGGCGCGTCACTGGCTGCGGTTCGGTAGTGGCTGCTGGCGGTAATACAGCGGGTACCGGCGATACGGGCGCCTCAGGCACGTTATGCTGGGACACATTGCCTTCGCCTTCGACCTCCAGCTCAATGATAACCGAGCCAACAGGCATAGTTTCGCCAACCGTGCCGTGTATCGCAACGACGGTGCCATCGACTGGCGACGTCATATCGACCGTGGCCTTGTCCGTCATCACGTCGACTAGGCTCTGGTCTTCCTTGATGACATCGCCGGGTTTGATATGCCAAAGCACGATCTCGGCCTCAGCCACGCCTTCGCCGACATCGGGTAAGCGGAAATGATACAGTCCCATGATCAATACTCCATGGCGCGCTTCAGCGCGGAAGAAAGGCGCGTCGGTCCAGGAAAATAATCCCATTCAAACGCATGGGGATATGGCGTGTCCCACCCTGCGACCCGGTCGATCGGAGCTTTGAGATAATCAAAGCAACGCTCCTGCACGAGCGCGGACAATTCTCCGCCAAAACCACCAAAGCGGGACGCTTCGTGAAAGATTATGCAACGTCCGGTCTTTTTGACCGATGCAACAATGGCATCAATGTCGAGCGGCACGATCGAGCGCAGGTCGATAAGTTCTGCATCCACGCCCGCTTCGTCAATGCCCGCAAGCGCAACATGCACCATCGTGCCATATGCCAGGACTGTGACATCTTGGCCTTCTCGCACAGTGGCAGCTTTGCCTAGCGGGACGCAATAATGTCCGTCAGGAACCTCGGCCATCGCGTGCCCCGCCCACGTCTTGAGCGCTTCATCATGACGGCCATCGAACGGACCGTTGTAGAGCCGCTTGGGCTCAAGGAAGATGACCGGATCATCGCACTCAATCGCTGCTATCAACAAGCCCTTTGCGTCATAGGGGTTCGACGGGATAACGGTTTTAAGTCCCGTGATATGCGCAAATATCGCCTCCGGGCTTTGGCTGTGTGTTTGCCCGCCAAATATCCCGCCGCCATAAGGAGAACGCACCGTTATCGGTGCCCAGAATTCGCCGTTGGACCGGTAACGTAGGCGTGCCGCTTCGGACACCAGTTGGTCAAACGCCGGCAGGATATAATCGGCAAACTGGATTTCGGCGACCGGACGCAGCCCATATGCCCCCATGCCGATCGCTGTTGCAATAATGCCGCCTTCTGAAATTGGCGCATCGAAGCACCGGGTCAGTCCGTGTTTTTCCTGCAATTTGTCAGTAACGCGAAAAACACCGCCGAAATAACCGACGTCCTCGCCAAAGATCAGCACATCGGGGTCTTGAGTAAGCTTTACATCCAGTGCGCTGTTGAGCGCCTGTATCATGTTCATCGTCGGCATCGATCAAATCCCCATTTCGCGGCGCTGTTCGATCACGCGCCAGTCAGGTTCCTTGAAAACGCCTTCAAACATTTCCTTCACGCTAGGCTTGGACGTCCCCAATGTGCCAACCTTCTCACCCTCTTTCACCGCTGCGCGCACAGTGGTGTCCAGCTCATCTATCAAGGCGGCATGACGGTCATCATCCCATTCGCCGATAAGGATCAGATGCTGTTTTAGCCGTTCGACTGGATCACCAAGCGGCCAGTGCTCTGCTTCATCTTGCGGGCGATACTTGGTCGGGTCATCGCTCGTTGAATGGCCCGACGCGCGGTAGGTGAAAAATTCGATCAACGTCGCACCGTGGTTCGTCCGGGCCCGCTCTGCTGCCCATAAAGTTGCCGCCCAAACGGCAAGGAAATCATTGCCGTCCACGCGTAGCCCCGGTAGGCCATATGCCAGCGCTTTTGCGACAAATGTTGTCTCATTCGCCCCCGCGACGCCGGAAAAGGTCGAGATTGCCCATTGGTTGTTGGTAACGCATAAAATGGCAGGTGCCCGGTAAACCGATGCAAAGGTCAGGGCCTCGTGAAAATCGCCTTCAGCGGTTGTGCCGTCGCCGATATAGGCCAAGGCTATCTTGTCATCACCCTTGTATGCCGATGCCATTGCCCAACCAACGGCGTGTCCAAAACGGCTGCCGACGTTGCCAGACAGCGAATAAAAACCATAATCACGTGCTGAATAAAGAATGGGCAGCTGCCGCCCCTTTAGCGGGTCATCGGCATTGTTGAAAATCTGATTGACCATCTTCAACAACGGATAATCCCGAGCGTGCAGCCACCCCATGACGCGGTAAGTCGGAAAACACATATCGCCGGGCGCCATGGCGAGTGATTGCGCGACACCAATGGCCTCTTCGCCGGTGGATTTCATATAGAAGCTGGTCTTGCCTTGCCGCTGCGCCCGGTATAGCCGCTCGTCAAAGGCGCGGGTCAACAGCATTGCGCGCAAGCCCTTCCGCATAACGTCCGCCGAAAGTCCGGGGTTCCAAGGGCCGACAGCACTCCCCTTGTCATCAAGAACGCGGACCAAGGTGTAGGGCAGGTCGCGCATATCCGATTCTGCCGTCGCGCTATCAGGACGGCGCACCGCTCCGGCTTCGGGAATTTCGACATGGGCAAAGCTTGCTGCATCGCCAGGACGTGCGATGGGTATGGGAATGTGGAGCTTTAACGGCGGCAAGTTTCTCATCGGATATCCTCATCCTCAACAATGCAAAGATGCCATTGCACTGATGGAATATCTATTCCTGTTTCTACGAATTATCGGTCATATTTAGATTATTAATCTAATATAATTGTGTATGATGAAATAATAACCTAATTTAGCTTAGCAATGCAGGAGCTGTTTGAATCGCATGGATGAAATTGACCTCAAGATGTTGCGCGTGCTTCAGGCTGAACCCAATTTGGCGATTGGTGCGCTGGCCGAAACAATCGGATTGTCACACACGCCGTGCTGGAGGCGATTGAAGAAGCTGGAAACAGATGGCGTCATCGTCGGTCGCGCTATCATTCTGGATGGCACGAAACTCGGTTTGGGCGTTGACGTGTTCGCACATATCCGGTTGAAAATGCACGACGAGCAGACGCTGGAGGCATTGGAAAGTGCCGTCCAGGCGCATCCCTCAATCGTTGAGTGCTTTTCGATGAGTGGGGAGAGCGATTATGTCATGCGCGTCATCGTGGGCAGCATCGATGAATATGAGCGCTTCCTCAAAAAAGTCCTGTTGCACATGCCCGGTGTCGCGTCGATCAACTCCAGCTTCGCATTGCAGCGCGTTAAAATGACAACTGCTTTGCCGATCTAGGGTGGCGATGCCTATTCATCCATCACTTGTATCCGCACGAGCAGCGCCTCGACCTGCACCTGCGCGCCAGCTTCGGCGTTGAGTTCCGCCACCACCCCGTCGAATGGCGCGGTGAGGCTGTGCTCCATCTTCATCGCTTCGAGCGTGAGGAGTTTCTGGCCCTTGGTGACGGTTTGACCGGCGCTGACCTCGACCGCGATGATGCGACCCGGCATAGGTGACAAGATTGCGCCGTCGCCAACCGCGCTTAGGCCCGATCCCCGTGGTTCTGCCAGAACATAGCGCCGGGCGAAACCGTCGGCAAAAGCGAGTACGTCGGCCGTTGGTAAATCAGCCTCAATCTCATCGAATAAGACCACATGCGTTACGCCGTTATCGTCCAATATCCGTGCTTCGGCGCGGGGCACAGCGTTAAGCCGGAAACCAAGTGCTGCACTGAACGGACCATCGCCGGGGCTGGCGCACAGTAATGCAACAGCTTCGGCGAGTTCTTCGCGTTCCGGTTCGGGCGGTGCGACGAGCACATCGACTTCGCGAGCGATCAGGCCGGTATCGACGTCGCCAGCACCAAACTCAGACAAATCGAGCAGACGCCCTAAGAATCCAGCGTTGGTCTTGACCGGCCAGACTTCGGTGCCATCGATGCCGTCGCGCAAAGCGGCAATGGCCTCGGCGCGGGTATCTCCGGTAGCGATTAACTTGGCGATCATCGGGTCATAGAATGGCGATACTTCGCCGCCTTGCTCGACGCCGGTGTCGATGCGAAGTTCTTCAGGGAATGCCAGATGGTCGAGTGAACCGATAGACGGCAAGAAGCCTGTTGCGGGATTTTCGGCATAAAGCCGCGCCTCTATAGCGTGACCATTTATCGACAGTTCGTCCTGACGCTTCGGCAAAGCCTCGCCACTCGCCACCCGCAATTGCCACTCGACCAGATCGACTCCGGTAATCTCCTCGGTAACCGGATGTTCGACCTGCAACCGCGTGTTCATTTCCATGAACCAGATGCGGTCGGCACGCAGGCCTTCTGATGCATCGGCGATGAACTCGATCGTGCCTGCGCCGACATAGTCGACCGCCTTAGCCGCCTTGACCGCCGCCGCGCAGAGTTGCTCGCGCGTCGCTTCGTCCATGCCCGGCGCGGGGGCTTCCTCGATCACCTTCTGGTGGCGGCGCTGGAGCGAGCAGTCGCGTTCGAACAGGTGGACGATGTTGCCGTGGGTGTCGCCGAATATCTGCACCTCGATATGGCGCGGACGCTGAATATACTTCTCGATCAGGACATGCGCGTTGCCGAACGAGGCGGTGGCCTCGCGCTGGCAAGAGGCGAGCGCGTCGGCGAAATCGGCTGCGTCCTCAACCTTGCGCATCCCCTTGCCGCCGCCGCCCGCGACTGCCTTGATCAGCACGGGATAGCC
>CAZQBS010000112.1:0-5542 GCA_964591835.1 uncultured Sphingorhabdus sp.
AGCTGGGAACCGCGCGTCGCCGACCCGCGTGGACGATCGTTCACACTGACGGTTGAGACGAAGTTCTAAAGCGGGCATAGGTCGGGCATGGATATGGAAACCTCCCGACGCCAAATCATGATGGGGCTGGCGGCATTGCTGTCGGCCCCGCCTGTTTTTGCGAGCCAAACCGCGCCCGCTTATAAGCCGCACCGCAAGCCGCCGCGTTTGAAGCTGGGCGATACCGTCGGCCTGATCGAACCCGCGTCTGCCAGCGATGAGCCGTTCCAGATCCAGTTGGTCGAAGAGGCAATCGTCGCGATGGGCCTCAAACCCAAGCGCGCGCCGCATATATTGAATCGCTACGGCTATCTGGCAGGCGCGGACCGCGACCGTGCGGCTGATGTCAATGCGATGTTCGCCGACGAGGACGTGAAAGCGATCTTCGCCGTGCGCGGTGGCTGGGGGAGCGCGCGACTGCTGCCGTTTCTCGACTGGGCAACGATTAGCACCAACCCGAAGCTGCTCACGGGCTTCAGCGACATTACCGCGTTGCACATGGCAATTGCGGCGAAAGCTGGCTTCACGACGCTTCACGGCCCCAATGCGGGCAGCGCATGGGGCAAATCGTCATGGGACAGCTTTCGTGAGATAGCCTTCGACGGCGCAACGCCATTATTCGCAAACCCTGATGGCGGCGAGGATAGGTTGGTGCAGCGGCGCTGGCGCACGCGTGTCCTGGGCAAGGGCAATGGCATAGCGCAGGGGAGGCTTTTGGGCGGGAACCTGACCGTTCTGACCGCTTTGGTAGGTACGCCCTATTTGCCGAGTTTCGACGGCGCAATCCTGTTTCTTGAAGACGTCGACGAGGCCGAATACCGGATCGACCGGATGCTGACTCAGCTGGGACAGGCAGGTGTGCTCAAGAACCTCAAGGGCGTCGTCTTCGGCCAGTGCACCGATTGCGTGAACAAGGGCAACAGCTATGGCGGGTTCACGCTGAACGATGTGCTGACCCAGCATCTTGGATCGCTCGGTATCCCCGCTTATCAGGGCGCGTGGTTCGGCCATATCACCGACCAGTTCACCTTGCCGGTCGGCGGATTAGCGGAGATTGATGCGGACGCGGGGACTCTGCGGTTGCTGGAGCCGGTGGTCGTCTGATCAAATCGCCTGGGTAAGCACCAGCGCCAGCGTGTTGTTGATCATGTGCAGGATGATGGTCATTCTAAGCGAACCGGTCTTGTAGTAAATATACCCAAAGGCCGCGCCCAGTGCCATCAAGGCAGGCATCGCCAGCGGTTGCATATGCACCACCGAGAACGTCATCGCGGAAAGGATGATCGCTGCCCAGGCTGGCAGATGATTCATCAGCGCGCGCTGCAACAACCCGCGAAAAAGAAGTTCCTCAATCAAGGGCGCAACCACCGCAATCGCAAACAGCCCAAGCGCGATGTTCAGCGGCGTCCGCGGGATGCTGGCGAGCAATTTCGCCATTTCATCCTGCATCGGCATTCCGGAAATTACATAATTCGCGTAGAGCGCGTTGAACGTCGCCGCCAGCACCAGTGTGCCGATCGCCACCGCGGCCGTCATGCCGATGGATAGTCGCCCGAAATGCGTCAGGCCGATTGCCGCGGCCCGATCACCCTTGCGGAGATAGAGCCACATCAACCCAAGCTGGATCATCGCCGAAGCCACCAGCCCCCAGATGATGAGCATAGGGTTTTTGGTCGCGGCTTCGGCGTCGATTACCATCGCCGGATTCGCCATTTTCTCTATCGCGATGAACCCGCCGATAAGAACTGCGGTAACCCCCACCTGCAATGCGAAATACAGGACGATCCAGAGGATGCTGGGTGCTATTGCGGGAAACGGTTTCGCCTTCGGTGCAATGTCGGGTGCTGGCGTGGCCGCTGTGGCTATCTCGGTCATAAAGTCCCCAAAAACGGATCATGGCCCGACGAACCGGACCATGATCCATTGGCATATCGAAAGTTAATAAGCCACCCGCTGCGCAGCGATACCGTAAGCCGACAGCAGGTTCTGCACGCTGGTCGTGCCCGACAGATGCCCTGCGCCGACTGCCATGAAAGTCGTGCCGGGCTTGGCCATCTGCTCGTTAATCCACTTCGCCCAATTGGCGTTGCGGCTGGTCAGCAAGGCGCGGTAAAGCACGGGGCTGGTCATGCCTTCGTTCATCAGCGCAGCCAGCCCTTCAGGATCGGGGGTCGCCCACAGATTGACCATCCGGTCCATAGTGGCCTCCAGATCGTCCATCGCCTTGGCGCCTTCGATCAGGAACTTGATCTGCTCGGCCTCCGACATCGTGTCGAACACGCCCAACTGGAATTCCATCGTCTCCACGCCGCCAATCGGCTTGTTCGCCGCCTTGGCCGCGGCTGTCAGTTGCTTTTCGGCGCCGCTGTTCGCATCGAAACCCTTTTGTTGCATCGCAAGCACCGAAACGGTGACCGCCGCCGCCCAGGGATCGAACGGATCGAGACCTTCGGCAGGCAGACCGATTTTTTTGACCGCTGCTTCGTAAATCGCGCGGTCGGCTTCGGTCATTTTGGAGCGCAAGGTCTTGCCGCTCTGGTCCATCGCCAGCTTCATGAACAAAGCCTGCGTTTCGGCCTGCGACGGCTCGACCATTTCGAGCACAAGCTTGTCCGATGCATCGAAAGCCGTTTTTACACCCTCGTCGAACCAGCTAAGGCCGGGCTTGAGGATATGCACGGTGCCAAACAGATAGATCGTCGTATCCTCGTCCTTCACCACCCAAAGCGCCGGATCGGCATCGCGGGTTGCGGCGGGCAGAAACGGCACAGGGTCGAGCGCCTGCACCGAGGCGGGGGCTTCGGTCGGTGTTTCCTGAGCGACCGAGACGTTTGGAAACGCGATCGATAAAACCGTGGCAAGAAGTATGGATTTCAAATGTATATGCATGATGTTGCTCCGAGATAGCATGCCGTAATGGCGGACAAAATAATTGGTGTCAGCGGTATTTTTTCCACAACCAGACGACGCCGCAAATCGACAGCGTGATATAGTAAATAACGATGCCGTCGGGGGCAGGCACCAGTCCACCGCGCCACAGCATCCACCACAAGGGCGCGCCGATGGCGTAGCCGTAAAAGGCGTAATAGGCGCCCTCGCGGTAGGCATGTGCTTCTTGCTCGTCGACGGCATAGCGGTGCCAGTACCACGCGATGCCCGGGACGATGACCGCCCAGATGAAAGCGAAAATCAGCGCGGCTGTTTTGGGCAACGGCACGTTGCTGAACAGAAACCCGTCCATTGCGTTTTCCGGTCCTTCGATGAGGGCCATCGCCGCTCCCATCAAGCCACCTAGCACCAGGCAGACGATCAACAGGTTACGGTTCAACCGCTCTTTTTTGCTAAGCGGTGTCTTGTCCTCATTTTTCATGGCCGTCCCTGTCATCGAAAATCTCCTCTATCGGCTGGCCGAACAGTCGCGAAATTTTGAACGCCAGCGGCAGCGACGGGTCGTATTTGCCCGTCTCGATTGCATTGATTGCCTGGCGCGACACATCGAGTTGCTCGCCCAGTTCCGCCTGGCTCCAGTTGCGCATCGCGCGCAGCACTTTGAGCTGGTTCTTCATGTCAGGTTACACTGTCGTTGTGTCATGTAGACCTGACTAAACCGATTCGCAGGCGATGTCAACAACACCTTACAAAAAGAAATGGGTGGCTGACAAAATGCTGCGGCTGCTTCCAGAACCTTGATTTAGTGCCCTATCTCCGCCAAGGGCTGGCCATGTCTGCGGCCGCGCTTAGCTTTCAGGACCTGATCCTGACGCTCCACGATTATTGGGGCAAGCAGGGCTGCGTGATTTTGCAACCGTACGACATGCGCATGGGGGCAGGGACTTTCCATCCGGCGACGACGCTGCGCGCGCTTGGCCCCGATAGCTGGAACGCTGCCTATGTGCAGCCCAGCCGCCGCCCGACCGATGGCCGATACGGCGAAAACCCGAACCGGCTCCAGCATTATTACCAATATCAGGTGATCATGAAGCCAAGCCCTGCGAACCTGCAGGAGCTGTATCTGGGGTCACTCGACGCCATCGGCATCGATCCGCTGAAGCACGATATCCGCTTTGTCGAGGACGATTGGGAATCGCCCACGCTCGGCGCCTGGGGTCTAGGTTGGGAAGTCTGGTGCGACGGCATGGAGGTGACTCAATTCACCTATTTCCAGCAGGTCGGCGGGTTCGACTGCAAGCCTGTCGCGGGCGAATTGACCTACGGGCTCGAACGGCTGGCGATGTATATTCAGGGCGTCGACAGCGTTTACGATTTGAAATTCAACGATCACGGGGTCAGCTACGGCGACGTATTCCTGAAAAACGAGCAGGAGCATTCGAAATATAATTTCGAAATCGCCGACACCGCGCAACTTTTCAAAGGCTTCGAACATGCCGAGGCCGAGTGCAGGCGTTGCATCGAGGCAGATATTCCGCTCGCGGCCTATGACCAGGCGATCGAGGCGTCGCATTTGTTCAACCTGCTGCAAGCGCGTGGCGTCATTAGCGTACAGGAACGCGCATCCTATATGGGCCGCGTCCGCGATCTCGCGAAGGGCAGCTGTCAGGCGTGGATGGACAAGAACGGTTGGTCCTTCGACACGGGCCTTCGACAAGGCTCAGTCCCTGCTCAGGATGAGCGGAAATGAGTTCGCATAACATCCCCGCTCATCCTGAGGAGCCATTGAGTGCTGAGCTTGTCGAAGCATTGAAATGGCGTCTCGAAGGATTGTCGGCATGACCGACTTCCTGCTCGAACTTCGCTCCGAAGAAATCCCTGCGCGGATGCAGGGCAAGGCCAAGGAAGACCTCGCACGCCTGTTCACCGAGGCGCTCAGCAAGGCTGGCCTCGCTGCAGAGAGCGTCGAGACCTTCGCCACTCCCCGCCGCCTTGCGCTGATCGCCACCAGCCTGCCGCCCGCGACCGAGGCGGTACGGCAAGAAACCAAAGGGCCGAAAGTCGGCGCGCCGCCGCAGGCAATGGAGGGTTTCCTGCGCAAGGTCGGGCTGGCGCAGGACCAACTCGTCGAGCGCGACGGGATCTATTTTGCGGTTGTAGACAAGCCCGGCCGCGACACCGCCGATGTGCTTGCCGAAGCCATCCCCACGATCATCCGCGCCTTCCCGTGGCCCAAATCGCAACGCTGGGGCGCGGCTTCGGCGAGCACCGAGAGTTTGCGCTGGGTGCGCCCGTTGCAGGGCATCGTCGCTCTATTCGGGCAGGATGTGGTGCCGTGTGAGGTCGACGGCATCCTGAGCGGCTATCAGACGATGGGCCACCGTTTCCATCATAGCGGCCCGATCACCATCGGCAGCGCCGACGACTATATCGAGAAACTGCACGCCTGCCATGTCATCGTCCACTTTTCTGAACGCTGCCGGATTATCCGTGAAGGTGCGAACGCTGCTGCCGAGGCGGCTGGCTTTGTTCTGGTCGAGGATGAAGGACTGGTCGCGGAAAATGCGGGACTGACCGAATGGCCGGTGCCGATGCTCGGGCGTTTCGACCCGGC
>CAZQBS010000113.1:0-5522 GCA_964591835.1 uncultured Sphingorhabdus sp.
GGCGGTCGCCCGACCGCGCCGATGCGCTCGTTTGGGCGATGAGCGAACTGCTGCTTGGGAAAGTGAGGGCGGGGCCACGGATTTCGTTGATGTGATTTGCCGGTATCTTTGTTGGTTACTTTTTAACTTGACGTTCAGATGGAATGTGAGAAACAAAAATACGATCAAAAAATAGAGGTATTTTGTGACTCATAGTGACCGCAACGCCGCTATTAAGCGGGCTATAACTGAGCATTCACGCCATGCCTTGGCGAGCAAAGCTGCCGCGCGAAAGTCTTTGATAGATTCGGGCATATATACAGCTGCTGGCCAGCTTCATCCTAATTATGGCGGTCCTGCGATCAAACGCAAAGCCTGATCCAAATTTGAGCCGTCTCGCTGCATCGTTTGTCCTTGGCTACCACGGATGTGAAAAGAATGTAGCGGATGCGGCGGTATGTGGTGAGGCTGAACTGGCTCCAAGTGGCCGCGATTATGATTGGCTTGGCAAAGGCATATACTTTTGGGAATCCGATTCAACGCGAGCCAAAGAGTGGGCTGAGTGGCGTGTAGGGAAGGGCGATTATCAACATCCTGCGGTAATTGGTGCAGTGATCGATTTGCGCAATTGCCTCGACCTTACAAATCGAGATGACCTTGAACTCTTAAAGCTAGCTCACGCTGAATATGTTAACGAGCAAGTGCTTGCTGGACTTCCGATCGCAAAAAACAAAGACACGAAAAATGATCTAAATGAGGATCGGTTGCTACGCTATCTAGATTGTGCGGTTATCAACCACCTGCATTATATGATAGGAAGTTGGACCACCGAGGCGATATTGGAGCCTTTTGATACAGTGCGAGGAATGTTTACCGAGGGTGGAGCGCTTTATGAAGGTGCGGGCTTCAAGCAAAAAACCCATACGCAAATTGCTGTTATAAACCCCGAGTGCATCAAGGGATTTTTTATTCCTCGGTAAACCTTAGTGCATTCAGCAGATTAAGACACAGGACGAAAATCATGAATATCTTCGGTTGGAAATCAACCGGGCGCGGGTTTCTGCGTCCGGCTAAAGCGCGTGTCTCGCTGGCGCGTAGCTTCGGCACCCATTCACTCGGCGAGTGGCCGCGAAATTATGAAGCGCAGGTGCGCGAGGGGTATCTCCACAACGCGGTTGCCCAGCGTGCGGTGCGGCTGGTGGCGGAGGGGGTGGCTTCGGCTTCACTGACTTCTTCGGATGAGGCGGCGCTGGCTTTGGTCAAGGCGACCTCAGGCGGGCAGGCGCTAATAGAGACGGTGGCAGCGCATCTTCTGCTGCACGGTAACGCTTATGTCGAAATGTTGCCCGGTGCCGAGGGCGGCCCGCAAGAACTTTATGCGCTTCGCCCCGAGCGCGTGTCGGTCGAGGCCGATCCGCGCGGCTGGCCGGTGGCGTTTGTCTACCGCGCGGGTGAAGTGGCGACCCGGATGCCCGCCGATCAGGTCATTCACATCCGGACGATGCATCCGCTCGACGATCATTATGGTCTGGGTTGCCTCGGTGCGGCGTCGGGGGCGGTGGCTATCCACAACGCGGCGGCGAAATGGAACAAGGCGTTGCTCGACAATGCGGCGCGACCGTCGGGGGCGTTGCTGTACGAGCCAGGCGAGGGCGGCGTGCTGTCGGCGGAGCAGCATGACCGGTTGAAAACCGAGCTTGCGGCGAGTTTTCAGGGCGCTGGAAATGCCGGACGCCCGATGCTGCTCGAGGGCGGGCTGAAGTGGCAGGCGATGTCGCTGACCCCCGCCGACATGGATTTTATCGGACTGAAGGAGGGCGCCGCGCGCGAGATTGCTTTGGCCTTCGGCGTGCCGCCGGTGCTGCTCGGATTGCCTGGCGATGCGACCTACGCCAACTACCGCGAGGCGAACAAGGCGTTGTGGGCGCAGGCGATATTGCCGCTGGCGGGCAAGATACTGGAGGCGCTGTCCGAAGGGTTACGGCCGTGGTTTGCCGACCTATCGCTCGGCGTCGATCTCGATGCCATCCCCGCGCTCAGCGAAGACCGCGAGCGGCTATGGGCGCAGGTTGCGGCGGCCGATTTTCTGACGTTAAATGAAAAACGTCAGGCCATTGGTCTGCCCGAAGTCGATGAACTTGAACCGAATATTCTCCCGTCGAATGACGCTGGACGTGACGAGTTGGAGGTTAAATTCAACCCTTGGCACGACACGCAAAATGGCGAGTTCACGTTTGCCGGACAAGGTCAGCGTTTTGGTGGAGGCGGTGCTTCGGGGACGTCGGCAAACAAACCGAAACCTCGTAGCACGTCTGCTGGAGGATCAACCGTTTCGAAGCTCAAGCCCGGAGGCGGTAGCTTCGGTGGCGGTGGTGCAAGCGGTTCTTGGGACAAGCCCGAACCGAAAAAGCCCGTGCCAAAAGTTCCCGCACACAAGAGGGAGGTAGTAGTTCCGCCGCGCGTCCGACCGGCTATCGCCGTTTCAAAAGTTCCGCTCAAACCGGCAGTCAAGACAATATCTGCCGGTGGCTATAATTTTGAGGTTGACGCATCGGACCGCACCTATGGCACATTGCGGTTGCAACCCGACCAGCGCCGGTCGCCGAAAAACCAGACCGACGCCGGAAGGCCCGACCGCCAGCCCAAGGATCATGGTGGACACTTTATAGCGCGTGAATTCGGCGGACCTGAAATCCGATATAACCATTTCGCCCAGAATGCGCGGTTCAACACCAGCGACTATCGCAAGCTGGAAAATGATTGGAAAAGGCACTTGAAAGCAGGCAGAAAAGTGAAGGTTGATATTCGCTCTCTGTACAGCGCAACTTCAAAGAGACCCAATTGGATAAGCGTGTATTTTGAAGTCGATGGCAAGCACGCACGAAAACTTTTGCCCAACAAGAAATAGGGAGGCCTAAAATGATAACCAACGAGATGGGCGACTTGCTAAACGAAATTGGCCAGCACGTCGCTAATGATCTGGGTAAGTTTCCCGAAGACGTTTTCGTGTTTATCGATGCGGGCGATCAGTGGTGCGGTGGAGCGATATTCGAAAATCTGGAAGACAAAGTGATCTACCATGATTTTAGCAACGAAATGGGCGAGGTTATCTTGCGTTTGTGGGAAGCCGCCGAACCAGATAAAAAGTGGTCCATCCTCCTTTTCGATATTAAGAATGGACAGTTCGATGCCGAATTTCTCTACACCGCTGATCTGGAACATCACCCGTTCGAATATGACTATCGGCAGGATGCGCTAGACGCCCGTTATGGAGACAAACCCGTCATCTATCCGCCGATGGATGAAGGCAACTGGCAGGAGCTGACTGAAGACGACTTGTCCGAGGACTAAAACCTCAAGCCTTTGTTGGTCCGAATGCGCCGCGAGACGTGTTCCGACAAATCCATAATCGGGAACATCATGATCGAAGAAAATTTGCAACGTCTGCTTGAGCAGGCGTCGGAGACCGGTGCGCAGCGCGCGTTGGCGCATCTTGGGCTTGCCGATACGGGTGCCTCCAAAGACATGGCCGAGTTGCGCGAGCTGCTGTCTGCCTGGCGCGATGCAAAGCGTTCAGCGCGTAAGGCGGTGGTTGGCTGGCTCGTGCGGATGGGGCTGGCGTTGCTGTTGATCGGTCTGGCGGTGAAACTGGGCCTGCCGGAGCTGGTGCTCAAATGAGGCTCGCGGGATACGCAGCGATCTTCGATGCGCCCGACCGGGGCGGCGATATCGTCCGCAAGGGCGCGTTCGCGCGCGCTGCCAAGGCTGGCATTCCGTTGCTTTGGCAGCATGACAGGAATCGCCGGATCGGCTTTGTCGAAAGCCTGTCCGAAGACGAACGCGGGCTTCGGGTCGTGGCGCGAATGGACGGCCACCAACCGGCGATCCGTGCTGGCTCGGGCCTGTCCTTTGGCTACCGCGTTCGCCGGATGGCCAAAGGAACATATCGTGAACTAACCGACCTCGACCTTATCGAAGTGAGCGTCGTCACTCACCCCATGCAACCGCTGGCGCGGGTGCTGGCCGTAGAATCCACTCAAGGAGAAGAAGCATGAATTATGAAGTAAAGGCCGACCCGATCGAGGCGGTATTTGAGGGCACGACTGCCGAAGTTCCCGTCAAGCGACCGGTGCTGTCCGGCGGCACTATCGCCGACCCGGCGCGGTCAGCGTTCGTGAACGGCTATTTGCGGCGCGGGTCTGAAGTTGAACTGAAAAGCTTTTCGGGCGTCACAGCACCCGAAGGCGGCTATGCGATTCCGCACGAAATCGACGAGGTTATCGACTCGACGCTTAAGAGCATTTCGCCGATCCGTGCGATTGCCAATGTCGTGCGTGTTGGTTCGGCAGGATATCGCAAGCTGGTGACGCAGAACGGCGTCATTTCCGGCTGGGCGGCGGAAACCGCGACGCGGCCCGAAACCGCGACGCCAACCTTCAGTGAAATCGTGCCGAGCTTCGGCGAGCTGTATGCCAATCCGGCGGCGACGCAGGCAATGCTCGACGATGCCGCGTTCGATGTCGAGGGGTGGCTGGCGAGCGAGATTGCAACCGAATTTGCCAAGGCCGAGGGCAGCGCCTTCGTGAATGGCAACGGCACCAACAAGCCCAAGGGCTTTCTGACCTCGCCCAATTCGGCGACGAGCGATGCGACGCGGACATTCGGTACGTTGCAATATGTGGCATCCGGGGCTGCGGGGGCGTTCCTTGCGTCGAACCCGCAGGACAAGCTTGTCGAGTTGCTTCATTCGCTGCGTGCGCCCTATCGTCAGGGCGCGAGCTGGGTGATGAATTCGTCGACGCTGGCAACGATCCGCAAGTTCAA
Organism: uncultured Sphingorhabdus sp.; assembly: GCA_964591835.1. Taxonomy (GTDB): domain Bacteria; phylum Pseudomonadota; class Alphaproteobacteria; order Sphingomonadales; family Sphingomonadaceae; genus Sphingorhabdus_B. The sequence goes on from CAZQBS010000113.1 coordinate 4,804, forward strand.
GACCACCGACGGTGCATTCATCTGGCAGCCGGGGATGGTCGCGGGGCAACCTGATACGCTGCTCGGTTATCCGGTAGTGGAGGCCGAGGATATGCCCGATATCGCGGCGAACAGCCTTTCGGTCGCGTTCGGCAATTTCAAGGCGGGTTACCTGATCGCCGAGCGCACCGAGACAAACATCCTGCGCGATCCTTATTCGAACAAGCCGTACGTCCATTTCTACGCGACCAAGAGGCTGGGCGGGGCGGTAACTAATTCGGAAGCGATCAAGCTGCTGAAGTTCGCTGCTTCGTAAACTCTGGCTCACTTACCCCCACCCCCCTCCCGCAAGCGGGAGGGGAACTGGAGACAAGACATGCTCCCATACACATATCAACGGGGCGAAACTCTTTCGCTCGCGCTTGATGCGCTGGTCGGTGATCCCCTCGCCGTCAGCGCGATCAGCGCGAGCGTGAAGGCGGTGGCCCCTGGGCGAACAGGCGTTAGCGCGGTCGCACCGGTGGCCGCCGTCTTCGACATTACTCCGCGCGCCGCATCGGGCGACATTCCGGCTGGGTGGACACTTACTATTCCAGCCGCAGTGTCGGCGACGCTGGCGGCGGGTTCGTATCTTGCCGATGCGCGGCTCGAGGTTGCGGGCGACGTCGTGATTACCGACAGCGTCGCCATCGCTTTGCGCGAAAGCGTGTCGGCGTGATGCTGCTCCAGTGGCGAATGCC
>CAZQBS010000114.1:0-5417 GCA_964591835.1 uncultured Sphingorhabdus sp.
GAAGGTGCCGCCGGTCGCCGATAAGGCGTTGGCGCTCTACGCCGAAGCGATCGAGTTCGCACCGGATGACATCATGCTCGTGGGCGAGCGCGCCCTGCTCTACGTGTCCTTGGGGATGATGGAGGAGGCGACAGACGTGAAAGAGCACCCCGACCTCGTCCGATTCCGGGTAAACCGTCGCCACCGTGTTGAAATTGCCGATGCCGTAAAGATTGCGTTTCGAATAGTCCTTGGTTTCGCGCGTGAAGCGGAGCCCGCCGCCCAGTTCCACCGTATCGGTGATCTCGAAAAGCGCCTGTCCGAACACCGAATAGGTTTTTCCGCGTTGCGCGTTCAGATCATTATAGGTGACATATCGATCGGCAGCGGCGCTGTAACTGCCGTCGTTGATCTTTACGTCATTGGTATCGTCCAACTTCGAGCTTTGGAAGAATGCCCCCAGCATGAAGTTCAGTGGCTTGGACAAATCCGAGGTCAAGCGCAGTTCCTGGCTGAATTCCTTGTGTTCCTGATCGTTGAAGAATGCGAGCTGGGAGTATGTGGTTTGGTCGAACCCCGAAAAGAATTTATACTGGGTGGAATTGTAACCGGTGATCGACGACAGCGTCAGATCGCCCAGCGTCAGCTCAAGATCGAGGGCGCCGGTATAGACGGTCAGCTTGCCCACCGACCTGCCATCCGCCGGCGCCCCACGAATCGTCTGAGCGATCACCGAAGGCACGTCGCCGATGGTTGTGCGCCGGTCGGCAATACAGTCAGCGAAGGGATCGGCAACACCGAACATGCGCGGATTGGGTCCCGTACATGGCCCGATGTTTTGCGTGGCGACGCCAGCCCCCTCGTCGTCTGTGCGGGCAGCAAACAGCTTGAGCCGCGCCTTGAAGTTGGGGGAAAGGTCGCCGGCCAACGTCAACCGGCCGAGCAGTTCCTTATCGCCCGGTCGCGGATCCGATGTGCCGGGCAACATCGATGCGCCGATCGGCGCGCCGGTGGCGGCGCGGTAGAAGGGGTTGGCGATCGGTTGCGCGGTATTGCGCAGCCAGCCATCGAGATAGCGATATTTGACCGCGAGCCGCACCCCAGCATTCTCGCCCAAGGGGGTCGATGCGGCCCCTTCGATCTGATATTCGTCGCCGACGAATTCGTACGACCCCCGCATGGTGAATTCGGGGTCAGATGTCGGATCGGCGGTCTTAATCGAGATAACCCCTGCGGGACTATTCTTGCCGAAGAAGAGCGCCTGCGGCCCTTTAAGCACTTCCACTTGCGCCAGATCGAAAAAGCCAAGCGTCGCAACACGGCCATCGCTGGTTTGCACGCCGTCGATCGCCACCGATACCGATTGTTCGAATCCCGTCTGATTGGCCGGCGAGCTGATGCCGCGAATCGCAATGGTGCCGCCTCCGTTCGATTTGAAGGCACCGACGATGACGGTCGGCGTCAACTCGCCGATCCGGCTCAGGTCATCGGCCTTGTTGCGGAGAAGATCCGCCGCACCCAGCGCGGTAACGACAACCGGCACGCTGACCAATGTTTCTTCGCGGCGACGCGCGGTGACCAGGATTTCGCCGTCATCGGCATCCGGCTGATCGGCGGCTGGGGCGCTTTGCGGTGCTGCCTGCGCGAACGCCGGACCACCAATTGCTAACGTAATCATCGCCGCCGCGATGGCGGGCCGCCTGTGCGATGTCATCGATTTCCTCCCCATGCCTCTGCTCTGGCTCCATTTGGCCGAGCGAAGTTTCTAGGCCCATTATCCCCTGTAATGCGCTCTTCCAACAAGTGGATTTATTGGAATTATTGATCCGAAATCTGGACGAATGACGGGTCCCAAGTGGATCGTTCCGGGCGGTCAGCTTTCGTACCCGGCGGCACTGCATGAGCGGCACAGCGCAGACAAACCGAGGCCAACGGCACCACCGATGTCGTCGCCACTCAGTTCGCGGCGCCGGTCTCTGCGGGCGCAGTAAGTGAGAGCAATACCAAGCGAGCGTCCGACTTAGCGATTATTGGAACTTGAACCCGAACGTCACGCCATAGGTCGCCGGCATGCCGGCATAGCGGGCGCTGAAATCCGATGCGGTGACGACGTTAGTCCAATAATATTTGTTGGACAGGTTTTTACCCCACGCCATCACCGACCATCGTCCGTCGAACGCTTCATAACCGATCCGCGCATCGACCGTCGCATACGCGTTGGTGCGGAATGGGCGAATCAGCCCAGGCAGAATGCGGGTCGGAAGCACGGGCGTGACGGAGATCGATCGGCCGCCCGGGACGGTATCAGATGACGAACGGCCGTTCACGCTGATACCAAAGAAGGGCGTGCCGCCGTTCGTGGTCTCGATGCGATAGTCCGCATTGATGCCGTAATTCCACTTGGGCGCGAACGGCAGCGGTTCGCCAGCGAAGTTACGGCTCGTGCCGACATAATCGACGCCGGTATAGGTCCGGATTTTGGTATCAAGATAGGTCACGGCGGCGGCAATCGTCAGCCCCGCTACCGGCCTGACGGTGAGTTCCGCCTCCGCGCCCAGCACACGTGACTTGGGGATGTTGCGCAGCTGATCGAGTATTCCGAAGATCGGATCCGCCACTTTGGTCAGCACCTGCTTGTCGCGATAATCATAGTAAAATACGGCGGCATTGAGCTGCACCGTGCGGTCCAGGAAGCCGGCCTTGATGCCGCCTTCATAGGCCGTGACCGATTCCTGCGTTACCGGCGCAAACTGCGCTTCCGTCGCGGCAGCTAGGATCGGGAAGCTACCCGCCTTGTAACCGCGCGAGACGTTCAGATAGAACAGCGTGTCGGCGGCCGCACGATAGTCCAGACCCGCCCGCCACGAGATATTGTCTTCCTGCAGCGTCTGTGTGAACGGCGTGCCGCTCGGCGCTCCATTACGCAGCGAGAAACAGTTATTCTCAAATCGGCCGCTAGAATTGACTGGGGTGAAGTTCCCCGGCCTGAACAGCGAGCCAAGAAAATTGAACAGCCCGGCGATCTGGCCATCACCTGCATCGAAACCGCAGATTTCCGCGCGGTTGCGCGAATCGGTGTAGCGGACAGCAGCCTTGATGGTCAGATCGGAGGTCAGGTCATACTCGCTGTTGCCGAAGAGCGCATAGTTGCGAATGTCCTGGTCGCCTTGCTGGAAATTCTGGAAAATGAAGTTCTTGCTCGCTGAGAAGCTGTTGTTGTCGGGATAAACCAGTAGCTGCCGTTCGAAGGTGCTGCTTTTTTCGTAGTTCGCGCCGAGCACCCAGCGAAAATCGGAAGCTGCACCGTTCGACAGGCGAAGTTCCTGATTGAAGGAGCGGATCTCCCCGAAATCCTCCTGAATGTCAGTGACGATCAAGGCCGATCCGTCGCCGTCGGTCGTCTGCGTCTGGTCGTAATGGCTGTACGACGTGAGCGAGGTCAGCGTCAGGCTGTCGGACAGGTCGATGTCAGCGCGCAGGGCCGGCTGAACAAAGCGCCGGTTGCTGCGCGGAGTGTTAATTCCGGTCGCCCAGTCGGCGGCTCGCGGCCGTTCCGGCGAAAAGGGTGCGGCGAGTTCCTGCGGTTGCTCGTCGCCGGGCGTTTGCGGTTGCAGCAAGATGAACTGCCCGGCCTGCGGTTCGGACCGGTCGCGCCACCCATTCAGGCTGAAGGCCAGCCGGACCGACTCCGCCGGATCCCAATCGAGCAATAGACGTACAGCGATATAGCTCTGTTTGCCGTTGCGGTCCTCGGGGCGGGTATAGCTGACCTGCCATCCGTTGGAATTGACCCCCGATACCGCCAGCCGCGCTCGAACATTCTCGGCGATTGGGCCGCTGACAAAGGCATTGCCCTCAATGCGGTTGAAGCGGCCATAGCTGATGTCGCCCCCTGCCTGGAAAATGTCGGTTGGCTTGGCGGCGATGAAGTTGATCGCGCCGCCGGTGGAGTTCTGACCGAACAGCGTGCCCTGCGGCCCTTTCAACACCTCGATGCGCTCCAGATCATAGCCGGCGTGGCTGGCCAGCACTGGGAACGGCAAGGGCGCCTGATCGACATATACGCTGACCGCGGGATAGACGCCGAGCGAACTTTCGTTGAAACCGATGCCCCGCAGCGTCAGGATCGGCGTATTGTTGGCGCTGGGCGAAAAGGCGAGGCCGGGAACCGCCGCTGCGACATCCTGCAGCGAAGTGATCCGCCGTTCGGCCAGCATGTCCGCCGAAATAGCGGTGATCGTCAACCCGACCCGGTTTAGGCTTTCCTCGCGCTTGTTGGCCGTCACAATAATGTCGCCGCCTGCGTCAGACTGAAACTCGGCCGCCGCAACGGCCGGTTCGATGGCTTGGGCAGCATCTTGAGCGAAAGCTGGCGATGCCGCACCCATTATGGTCACGATCGCCATCATCGACGATGCGCAGACCCAATTGCTTGAACCGATCCGTGCCATTATATTCCTCCCTTAACCCCGTCATCGACGCACCCCTGACGCTGCCTTCGGGCCGCTCACTGCGTGTAAAGGCGGGAGGAGATGGCGTGTTCGTTGACTACAACAGCATTTCCAACCAACAATCGGAATTATCGAAAGGATTGATATGGGTTTCAGCCCAATCTCAGGCTGCCCATGTTTCGCTATCTATCAATGCCGCTAAACGCAGCGCGCTTCATTTGCGCGAAGTCGATGACCTGACGGGTCATTTCTTCCAACTGGCCGGCGACTGCGACATTCAGGCACTCGCCATTGGCACCAAACAGCGGCTCTGCGGAATTAAGCTGAACGCCTAGCGGGGTCGGCCAAGCGCGCAGCGCATGCGTGATCGCGCGCAAGCCTGCCAGCACCGGGCCGCCAGCCTGCCAGCCAGCCCCGGCGGCAATGCAGCCGACCGCGCGACCGGTGAGATAGGGAACCGGATCGCGCGCCATGTCCTCGGTGTAATCGAGCGCGTTCTTGACCAGTCCGGACAGTCCACCATGATAGCCTGGGGAGGCAATGATGACGCCATCGGCCGCGCGCAACGCCGCTACCAGCGCCGCCGCCGTAGCTGGCCGGTCCGCGATAGTCGGATCATAATTGGGCAAATCCAAAGCCGGTCCAGAAAATATCTCGGTCCTTGCACCCATGCCCTCGGCAGCGGACAGGCAGAAGCGCAGCGCCGACGCTGTCGATGATGTCGGGCGTTGTGTGCCGCCGAGCGCGACAATGAACAGAGCGGTGTCAGTCATGATTGTTTCTCCCGGCGATGAGCCTTTTAGATAGCCGCACCGATGCCCTAACATTCATAGAAAAGATCGATAGATATATTCGGACTTCGCGATTGTCTGGCGGTCGTCGATCCTTGATGTTCGGTGCCCATACTTGAGGGCAATAATGATGACCGACGCAGTTCCGGGGTTCCGTCTGCAACGCTCCGAGCTGGCGGTGCCGGCGACCTCCGAG
>CAZQBS010000115.1:0-4443 GCA_964591835.1 uncultured Sphingorhabdus sp.
GAGGGCATTGCGACCTCGGCACAATTGGGTGCAAGTACCGATGGTGGCAATTTCAGGCAACAGGCTGACATCGTTGCCGGAACGACATGGAACGGCGGCGGCTTCCTCCTGGCTTATGATTTTGCGCGCAACTCGGGCATTACTGCCCGCCAGCGCTCCTTCACTGCGACATCGGATCCGGTTACAACGCTTTATCCGGCCCAGCACCGCCATGCGGTAACATTTGCAGGGCATCAGGATCTGGGCGGCGGCATCATTGCCAAGGTCGATGCCTTATATTCGCGTCGCGAGTCGCGCTCGGTTGGCGGTCTTGTTACCTCACGCTTCTTTTTCGGTCCGGAGGTTGAAGGATTTACGGTTGCACCATCGCTCGAAATTCCGATCGGCGCTGGCTGGGAAGCAAAGGCGATTGGGGTGTTCGGGCGAGACCGGACCAATTATTCGACGACATTGGTCCCGCTTACGGGCGCGCAAAGGGTTACCACCGGCTGCTATTGCAACAGCGTTGCATCGGGCGAGTTCGGCGCGGAAGGGCCGCTCTTTGCGTTGGGCGGCGGCAGCGCGCGGCTTGCGCTTGGCTACGGTTTCCGGAACAACAGACTGGACTTTACAAGGGTGATCAATGCCGTGCCTTCGGCAGCATTCGATGTGACCCGCCGAAGTCGCTATGCCTATGGCGAGCTTTTCCTGCCGTTCGTCTCGCCTCAGCTCGAGATCCCGGGCATCGACAGGCTCAGCCTGTCAGGGGCGCTTCGCTATGAAGACTATCCGGGACTCGACCGCCTGACGACGCCGAGGCTCGGCCTTATTTATTCTCCGATACCGGCGCTGACCCTGCGGTCGAGCTGGGCACGCTCGTTCAAGGCCCCGACACTTTACCAGCAATATCTTCCCTACCAGGCTTTTTTGCTGCCTGCAGTTGCATTCGGAGCCGGTGGCAGCCCCAACACCGTTTTGATCACGAGCGGCGGTAATCCCGAGGTGACGCCCGAGCGTGCCAAAAGCTGGACGGTCGGCTTCGAGATCAAACCGCCTTCGATCCCGGGGCTGACATTATCCGCCACTTATTATGACATCCGCTATAAGGACCGTGTCATCGAACCGATTGTCGGATCGGTCGCAGCCGCATTCAGAAATCCCGGTTATGCGTCGCTGATTGACAGAATGCCGACCCAAGCCTTGATCGCGGATCTCATTGGGGGTGCGCAGTTCGGGCTCGAAAATGTGTCGGGCATCGCATTCAATCCGGCAAATGTCGTGGCGTATATCGACACCCGCAATATCAACGTTGCCTTCCAGAAGATCCGGGGCATCGATGCGCGGCTTGCCTGGAACGGTAAAATTGGAAACGGCGACAGCCTCGGGTTCGAGCTCTCTGGTTCATGGCTCGAAAGCATCCAGCAGATAACACCGCAACTGCCGGATATCCGCCTCGCCGGATCAGTATTCAGCCCACCCAAATTGCGGATGCGCGGCACCGCAAACTACCAAAGCGGGGGATTAAAGCTGTCTTCGGCGATCAATTATACCGGAAAGCTTCTGGACGAGCGTTTCGCCGTCGCCGATAGCCTGAAAGCGAGCTTCACTCTCGATGCAGGTGCAAGCTACGATATCATATCGAGCGAGGGAAGAGATCCTGGCCTTTCTGTCTCGATAACCGTCAATAATTTGTTCAACGACAAGCCCCAGATCATCCGGACAGCAGGCCCGACCGACACCCCCTATGATTCCACTAATTATTCGCCGATCGGACGATTTGTCGCGATCGGCATCAGGAGGCATTGGTAAATGAGCCTGCTTCTGGCTGCCGCCATTGCCAAGACAATCGTGCCAACCGCCGATTTGCCACCATCGGACGCGGACCCCTGCATTGCATTCGAGCTGCGTGAACCGCGACCGGACAAAGGCCGACGGCTTCAAGCAGCCGACCTTGTGGGCATTGCCGACATCGGGCGGTCCGATCCCCATGAATCGTCAAGTCCGTTCGGCATATCGCCGGACGGCAAGCGCATCGCGTTTGTGGTGCGGCGGGCAAATGCGCTGGAGAACAATTACTGCCAGCGGCTTATGGTGGCGCCAATCAGTCGGGAAGGTGTGCCGGTCGAACTTGACCGAGGCGGAACATTCATTCGCACCGACTTTCCGCTGCGCAAGTTCGTCTCATTGATGTCCGGCGCAGCTAAAGTCATCACTCCCAGATGGTCGCCGGATGGCAGCCAGATTGCTTTTCTGAAACAGGAGGGTCCGACCACGCAGATATGGCTCGTCGCCAGCGATGGCAAAAGCGATGCCTATCAGGCGACGAACATGCCAGACAATGTCGACGATTTTGCCTGGTCACTCGACAGCAAGACCATCATCGTCGCCACCCGTCCCGGGATCCGGCATCAGGCAGAAGCGATTGCAAGGGAAGCACGGACGGGTTTCCTGTTCGACGAGCGCTTTGCACCAAGCAAGGCCGAACGACCGATCCCCACAGGCGCTGTCAAAACCGAATATCACGCCGTCGAACTGGCAGATGGCAAAATCAGGTCAACGACACAGGACGAGCAGGAACTGCTGGTTCCGGCCCGACCGGCAGATATGCCAGAAAAAGCGGTCGGCTTTGTCGCGGGGCCTTCAGGCGCAATTGCCTGGCGCGAGCCTGTACACCCAAGGCGATTGATCAGCGCGATGCGGCCTGTCATGCAGCGTGCGGACGGAAAACGCCTGGTTTGCGAACAGCCATATTGCATCGGCACGCGGCAGATGTGGTGGTCCCAGGATGGCAGCAATCTGTATTTGCGCCAGAAAACCGGTTGGGGCGGGAGCCAGACGGCATTGCTGGCCTGGAAGCGCGGCAGGCTTGCGCCGCGTCAGGTAATGGTGACCGACGACGTTTTGGTCGGCTGTGAAATGGCAAGGGACGAGCTTGTTTGTGCGCGGGAGGGTCAAACACGGCCGCGACGCCTGGTCGCGATAAATCCCGAGACGGGCCACGAACGCGTTCTGTTCGACCCCAACCATGATTTCGCACAGATCAAGCTCGGCAAATCGCAGCGGTTTCATTTCCGCAACGCATTCGGCGTGGAAAGCTGGTCCGACCTGGTCCTCCCACCCGACCACAAGCCGGGAGAGAAACATCCACTCGTCCTGGTACAATATTTCAGTCACGGATTTCTGCGCGGTGGGGTTGGTGACGAATTCCCTATCCAGCTGCTTGCTGCGAAGGGTTTTGCAGTACTAAGTTTTGCCCGGCCTAATCTGGAACCAAAGGGAGAAACCGAGCGTGAACTGATGGCGTCCGAGCGGACTGACTGGAAGGACCGGCGAAGCGTGCAATCATCGCTTGAACTGGCCGTTGATCAAGCAATCGCAACTGGCGCGGTCGACCGCAATCGGATGGGTATCAGTGGATTCAGCGAAGGAACGTCGGCAACCCAATGGGCGCTCATCAATTCGTCATTGTTCAAGGTGGCGGCACTTGGTGCGTGCTGCGAAGACATGCTCTCATACCCCTTGTCCGGCGGTCCAACATTTGCGCAAACGCTACGCGATGCCGGATACCGTCTGTTGGAACCTGGTAGCGAAGCCTATTGGAAACCGATGTCGCTAAGCCTGAATGTCGACCGGATCGATGCGCCCATATTGGTGCAAACCGGCGACAGCGAATATGAAATCGGCCTCGATGTCGCAGAAACGTTTACGCGCAAAAACAAGGCGTTCGAGTTCTATGTTCTCGAGGGCGAGCCGCATGTCAAATACCAACCGGCACACCGCCTAGCGATATATGAGCGCTCTACCGAATGGTTTCAGTTCTGGTTGATGAAGCAGATGAACTGCGATCCTGCCAAGGCCGACCAATATAAGCGCTGGAAGGCCATGAAAAGCGCACCGCCCGCAGACAGCATTCGGTGCGAGACCGGAAATTCAGCCATTCCATGAGCGAGCCCAGTTTTCTGCTTCGACCAGATCGAGCAGTCGGTAGATGATCGCGCCGCCTGATATCGTGTCGGACTTCAAAGCCGCAGCGACTTCGGGCAGGTTGAGCAGTCCGGCCTGCGCAAGCAATCCATCCATCAGCAACTGGCGAATAACCGTCTGATGGCTTGCGAAGATGGCATGCAGGAAGCTCTCCGGCCCTGCTTTTGATGTCCGCTGCAGGATTACGCGGGGAAGTTCAGCCGCAAAGGCGTTGCGTGCAAGCGCCCGGTTGATGCCGCCGTTGCTCCACATCCAGGTCGGTATGCTCAGGCAATATTCCACAAGCGGCTGGCTGATCAGCGGCGAGAACCGCGGAAGCCCGCTTGCGCCAAGCCCGTGTATATAATTTTGTGACCGCATGATCATTGCAAGATGATCCTGCTTTCCGCGAGGCCGCCCCAATCCTGACTCGAACCATGGTGTGATGGGCACTATCGGCAATTCACTGGGCAGGTCGGTAAGCAGGCGGCGATCTTCGGG
>CAZQBS010000115.1:4453-5413 GCA_964591835.1 uncultured Sphingorhabdus sp.
GCCATGGGCCAAAAGCTTGCTTGCGAAACGCCCGGCGCATCGTCGCCTTGGCCATCGTCGGCATATCGCAGCCGGTCAGACGGCACATATCCATGAAGGTCGCCATGACCCCGCGACCAGGCCCTTCGCTGCGCATCCGGTCAAGGATGGGTGCCGCAGAATGCAGGAAGCAAAACAGACTGTCTCCGCCATTACCGTCGAATATCGTCCTGGCCCCCACCTTTTCGCTGGCCTTGAGCAATGCAGCGTCAAGCGCTGTCATGAAAAGCTTGCGTGATGGCCGTGCAAGTCCTGTCGATGCAGCGCTCGAAGGATCGACTTCATCTGGATCATATACCGCACACATGGTCTCAACGCCCAGATGATCGCCCAGCATTCGAACGAACCCGCTTTCGTCACCGCTGGGGTCGGCTGTCGCGAGCGTAGTGCAGCTAAAGGTCAACCCTGCCTTGGCAAGCGCACCGCAGATCAACGACGAATCGACGCCGCCCGATGCGGCAACAGTTACCGGACCCAGTTCACCGGCCCAGGCACATGTGACCAGAACGGCCAGTCGGCGTAATTCCTGGGTGGCCTCTTCCGGTGTCGGCGAGGCATCAGGAGGCATGAAGGCGTCCGGTTTCCAAAGCCTGACGCTTGGCCGACCTGCGTCGGAAATAGTTACCAATTGACCGGGCGGAAGTTCGGTCACATCGCCCAGACATGTCATGGTCTGCCGCAAATTGGGCCTAAGCAGATGTGAGCGCAGGCCCGACCATGAAACCCGCAATGGCTTGCCGGTCGCCTGCTGCAGGAGCGCCGGATGCGATGCGATGATCATATGCGTTTGCGTTGCGGTGCAGTAAGCCGGGCACTGTCCGGTCGGGTCGACCATCGCCGTCAGATGCCCTGAGTCTGCATCGCGCAAAATCGCAAGATAGCCGCCCCAATAATCGTGTAGCAAAAGCCGTGCCAGTTCAT
>CAZQBS010000116.1:0-5286 GCA_964591835.1 uncultured Sphingorhabdus sp.
GACGTGACCAGTGAAGACGACTGGGACCGTGTAATGGCTGCCATTATCGAAGGTCATGGCCGCCTTGATGTACTCGTTAATAACGCCGGGATTGCCGTGCTGCGGATGATAGAGGATTTCACGACCGAGGATTGGAATATGCAGATCAATGTCAATCTGAACAGTGTGTTCTATGGCACCAAGCGCGCCGTGGTGGCGATGCGCAAGGCAGGTCAGGGCGGTTCGATCATCAACATATCGTCGGTTGCCGGGATCGCGGGCGTGCCCGCATGTGGGGCTTATGCGGCGGCAAAGGGCGGGCTTCGCATATTCTCGAAGACGATTGCCATGGAGACGGCTAAGGACAAGATCCGCGTCAACACAGTCCATCCGGGCATGATTCTGACCAACATGCAGGGCGTGGCACTGGAAGACAATGCCGACAATTATGACGCGACATTGGCGCTCGTGCCAATGGGATATATGGGCGAGCCGCTTGATATTGCGAACATGAACCTGTTCTTGGCTTCAGACGAAGCCAAATATATTACCGGAGCGGAAATGGTGGTCGATGGCGGGATGATGGCACACTGACCATGGTGGTCGGCGTCCTTAGCTGCGGACGTCGACCACCACCTTGCCAAGATTCTGGCCGCGCATTAGCCGTTCGAAGGCGACGAGTACATTCTCCATGCCTTTGGTTTCATCGAAGTCGCCCACTAACTTTCCTGCGTCATACCAGCGCTTGAGCGGTTCATAATAATTCGCGCCGTTGGCGAGGAAGTCTGGCAAGAAAATGCCCTTCACCGTCAGCCGCTTCATCAATATCTGGTCGAAGCGTGCGGGTCCGGGCAAGCCTCCGTCCGAGGTGTAGCCGGCGATCAGGCCGCAAATGCCGATCCGTCCATAATGCGCCATATTGGGCAGAGCGGCGTCGAGCAGGTCGCCACCGACATTCTCGAAATAGACATCGATCCCGCCTTCGACTTTGGCCAATTCGGCTTCTACATTTTGCGTTTTGTAGTTGATCGCAACATCCACGCCTAGTGTTTCGCTCAGCCATGCACATTTGTCGTCCGAGCCGGCAATCGCGATGACGCGACAGCCCATGTTACGCGCGATCTGGCAGGCGACGCTGCCGGTTGCGCCAGCGGCGGCGGACACCAATACCGTCTCGCCTTCCTTCAGTTCGAGCACATCGACCAGCCCGCAATAGGCGGTCCAGCCATTCAGCCCCAGCGTGCCGAAATGGTCGCGCATGTCGCGCACCGAAGTGTCGAGTACCATTAGCCCCGACATCACCGGATCAACCAGCGAATGCGTCGCCCAATGGCCGAAGCCGCGCACGATGTCGCCCGGCTCGAAACCTTCGGCACGCGATTCGATCACCGGGCCAAGGAATTGCCCCTGCATCGGCGTTGCCAAAGGAATGGGCGGCGAATAGCTGTCTTCGCGCGGGGTCATCCAGACGCGCACGCCGGGGTCCATGGACAGATAGTCGGCTTGCACCAGCACCTGTCCATCGCCGACCTCCGGAAGCGGCGCGCTCTCGAGTGAAAGCGCTGCCGCATAATCATGCCCCTCCGGCCGGGAGTTGAGACGCCAGTAGCGATAGTCAGGCATATATGAATCCTTTAAGTCTAACCGACGAAAATGCCCGCTCCAAATGGAACGGGCATGTTTCGCAGATGCAGTGGGTCGTCAATCAGAAATCCAGTTGAAGTTCCAGCCCCCAGGTGCGGTTTGGCACGCGGTCGCTGAACCAGAAGGGCCCTGCCTGGCTCGAACGGACGATCCGTCCGCCGCCATGGAAGGCATCGGTAACGAATGCCGACAGCTTATAGTCCGCCCCGCCATCGAAATTGCCGAAATAGCTTACCGAAGCATCAACCGAAGTGTGCGCCGGGATAATTTCACGGCGGTAGCCAAGGAACACAGGACCATCGACATCCTTGTTCGATTCGGTGGCGTAGTCGTCTAGATACTTGATATTGCTGCCAATCTGGAAGTGGTTGTCGCCGCTGCCAGTCGGAATATCGAGTTCGCCACCCAGACTGAAATTCCACTTCGGCGCATAGCGCAGATTCTTGGTTGACCGAATATCGTTGCCAAGGGCGTCGGGGAACGAAAGATACTTGCCCTTCAGATAACCACCCGAAGCGAAGAAATGGAGATTGTCGGTCGGCTTGAACTGCGCCTCCGCCTCGACCCCACGGAATCGCGCTTTGGAGGCGTTCTCGACGAAAGTGACAGTCGACGCCGGATTGAGCGGATTAGACGTAATCTGATCTTCCTGCTTGTTGTCGTAGTTGGTCTGGAAAACGGTCAGGTTGAACAGTGCACGATTGTCCGCAAATTTGCTGCGCATGCCCAATTCATAGCTGTCGACCGTTTCAGGATCATACGGTCCGATCGTGTTGGGGATCGAACCAGGCCGGCCATTCCACCCTCCCGAACGGAAACCACGGGCCCAAGAAGCGTAAACCATCGTGTCTTCCCCGAACTTCTGATCGATCGAAACGCGAGGGGTAAATTTGCTAAATGTCAGCTTGCCGGTCTGGCAGGGAACATAAGCCGACGTAGGATCCTGACAGGAATAGGCCGGAACCGTATATGGTGCGGGTTTATTGACGTTGAACTTTTTCTTTTCGCGGGTGTAGCGACCGCCCACCGTTACCCGTGTCGACTCCGACAGTTTCCAGTAAGTCTCCGCGAAAGCCGCGTAGGAAGTGACCGTTTGGCCCGCACTGAATTGATCAACCAGCGTGCCCGGGTTGGCGGTGCCGCCGAGCAAATATACTTCCTGACTTTCCAGTTCATATTTCGAACGGAAATAATATGCGCCCGCAACGATGTCGAACAAACCACCAAAGTTTGAATCGAAACGCAATTCCTGACTGAATTGCTCTCCATTCAGCTTGCGAACAGGGTGGAACAGAGCGGTGTCGGGCGCTATCGCATGGCCGATATTGTCGATGTCGAGCGCGTCATCGTTCTTCCATAAGCCGGTAACCGAGACGATGTCGAAATTGCTGCCCGAATATTTCATGTTGAGCGTCAGATTGTCGGCGTTCATCGGTACGTCGAAGGGTACGTCGGTGAGGCTTGCGCGGAAACCGCTCGATTCGTAAATTTCCTGCACCGTCGGCCCAGTCGGATCGCTCGGTAGCGGCGCATTATAGCACAATGCGAACGCGTCGCAGGCCAGCGAGCCGGGCAGCGACTGGTTGACCAGCTGGTTATAGTTCGAGCGATCCTTGATGTGCTCGTAAGTAAACAGTGCCTCGAAGTTCTCCGAAGGTGTAAAAAGTAGCGTACCGGTTACGCCGAGGCGGTCGAGACCGGGGTCGCGCTTGCCGTTGGCGTAATTGTAGGTCATCGCCTTGGAATTGATCGAGAACACGCCAACCTTGAGTGCCAGAACGTCGCTAATAATGGGCGCGTTGAGGACGGCCTTGAAATCCTTGCGACCGTAAGAACCTATCGTCGCTGAGAGCTTTGCACCTAGCTCACCGGTCGGGCGGCTCCGCCGAACGTTGATGATCCCTCCGATGGTGTTGCGGCCGAACAGCGTGCCCTGTGGTCCGCGCAGGACTTCTATCGATTCGACGTCGAACATGTCGATCAGCGCGCCTGTGTTGGACGCCAGGAAAATTCCGTCAATCGAGGTGGCGACAGCTGGCTCGAACGAGCGCTCGATATCGGCGAAGGTCAGGCCGCGGATAGACGCCGACAGCGTCGCGCCGGAAAACTGCACCTGGCCCAGCTGCACGTTGGGCATATATTTGGCGACCGAGCGGATGTCCGGAACGAAGCGGTTTTCCAGATCCTCGCCATCAATGGCGGTCACAGCGATGGGGACATCCTGCACATCTTCGACGCGTTTACGTGCGGTCACAGTGATCTCGCGAAGGCCGCTATCGGCCTCTTCGGTGGCAGCCTCCTGCGCCATTACAGGAAAGCTGCAAAGGCAGGTAGCGGCGAGCGCCGCCGCCTTTATTGCCGTCGAAAATCTTTGATTGGTTACGGCATCTAGTATTTTTGGCATGTTTATCCCCTCCCGGTCGTTGCGCTTTTGCGCCATCTCTCGAAAGGACAGGAATATTCAGTCTATGCGAAATCGATAACTGACCTAATTGGTAACTAACCAAAAAGACAGGGCCGCGCCGTAAGGTCAGAACCGGCGATGCTTAAACGCCCTTGGGCGCGTGCTGGCGGTGGACGTTGCGGAACGAGCGGCTCGCAAACAACCAATGACCATCAACTTTGACGCACTCGTCGGCATATTCGCCCATATCGCGCATCGTAACGCTGTTCTGGTCGTAGACCTCTGCGGTGTAACTGCGCATCGTCGCGCGGTTGCCATTGACCTCGATCGATCCCGGCCAGGCCTGAAAACGGATGCCGGGATAGCCCTTCATCGCTTCGGTCCACATCGCGACAATCGCTGGCTTGCCTTTAGTCGTGCCGATTTCGGGATAGTCGGGCAGCGACCATTCGGCATCGTCGGCCCAAGTCGCGCCCCAGTCGTTTGCGTCGCAGCGGCAAACCGCGTCGGCATAGGCTTCGAGCAATTCGCGAATGGCAAGCCGGTCTTCGGCGGGTCCGGTAAAGGGCATCTGGTCTCTCCTCATTATCTGACCGAGAGACTATGGCTTGGTGCAAATTTGCGAACCTGTGGCTTAGAAGAGGTTCAGAACGCGACCGGAAGATCTTCCATTCCCGGAGCTGTGTCAGGAATACACACTTCGATTATCCCGCTCTCAATCCGTAACGGGAAGGTCCGCAGGTCGCGATAGACCCCGCCGACGCATGCGCCGGTCGCGACCTCGAACCGCGCGCCGTGCAGCGGGCACATGATCATGCCACGGCGGATGCGGCCATTCGATATCAATGCTGCCTGATGGGTGCAGCGATCATTGACTGCAAAAAGCCCGTCATCGGTGAGCGCAACAAGGACATGCCAGCCATGAACCTTGGCCGCCAGCTTGCCTTCCTCGGGGAAATCTTGCTCTGCAATCAGTGCGTGCCAGCTTCCGCTCATCCCTGTGCCGCTTTCCAGTCGCGCTTTATCTTCTTTGCAAGGCTCCATTTGTGCACCTCGGTTGGCCCGTCGTAAATACGGAAAGCACGGATTTCGCGGAACACGCGCTCGACAATGGTGGCGTCGGTAACGCCCAAGCCACCCATCACCTGGACGCAGCGGTCGGCGATCCGCATCAACGCTTCGGACACGGCGACCTTGGTCATAGAACTTTCCACGGTGCCGAGCGAGCCGCTGTCAAGCACTGTTGCGCACCAGTCTAT
>CAZQBS010000117.1:0-5092 GCA_964591835.1 uncultured Sphingorhabdus sp.
TCACCCACCTCATCGGCATGGCCCCAGTAAAAGGGATAATCGGTCGCCGGATCGGCATGAATCGAGGCGAAAAATACGTCGCCGCGCTCCCAGAAAATATCCTGTGTGCCGTTGCCGTGATGATAGTCGATGTCGAGAATCGCGACCCGTTCGACACCCGCATCGCGCGCCGCTTGTGCTGCGACCGCGGCCTGGTTGATAAAGCAATAACCGCCGAGATAATCGGCTCCGGCATGATGCCCCGGCGGACGGCATAACCCGACCGCGAGCCTGTCGCCCGCCAGCACGGCGTCCTGTGCGGACAACGCCGACTGCGTGCTCCAATACGCCGAGGTCCAGCTATCGGCGGTCAGCGGCGTCGATATGTCCATGCTGTAGCGCCCCGCCAGCGCGTCGATCCGCGTCAGGTCGAGCGGCCTGCGCCCGACTACCGGCCAGATATAGCCGATGACATCGCCGGGTCTCCCCGCCTCGCGCCAGCGTGCGGGCGCGGTCTTGAGGAAATCGACATATCCCGCATCGTGCACGGCAAGGATCGGCCGCTCACCGTGATCCGTCGGTTGCTCGACCGCGTCCATGCCCGCACACAGCGCCTTGGCCCGCGCGGGTGTCTCCGCATAAGGTACGAACGCGCCGTTGTGCAGCTCGTGCGTCGGCGCATGGGCAAGCTGGCGGGAGTCGAAAAATATACGCATCGGCGGGCGAGTTCCTGAATGTTGGCCAAGCCCGCATAGCGCTTGCTTTGCCGCTTATCGAGTGCTGCTTGCGCGACTCTCGTAAATGCACGAAGGCGCTTAGATGACCACCGTCGATATTACTGCCACGCTTACCTACAATCTCCCCCAACCCGCCGACGTGTTGCTCGCGGTCGAGGCGATACCGATGGACGACCAGCGGCTTCTGACCGACCTGCTCAAGGTGAAGGGCGACTGCTCTCCCTTGAAGACCATCGAGGGCATGGACGGCCTGGGGCGGCGGACATGGCTCCATGCGCGAGGGCGGATCGACATCAGCTATACCGCGACCGCCGCTATCGACCGCGCAGCGACCGATATCTCAGGTCTCGACGTCGTGCCCCATGCCGACCTGCCACCAGCCTATATCCAGTATCTGATGCCAAGCCGATATTGCCCGTCGGACAGACATGAGAATTTTGTGACCACACGCTTTGACGCATCCAGTAAGGGCGACCAGATTTTGCAGATGGTCGAGTGGATCTACAATAATATCGAATATGCGCCGGGCTTTTCGGGCACGGGCTCGACCGCCACCGATACCTTTATCTCGCATCGCGGCGTGTGCCGCGATTTTGCGCATCTCCTCATCGCTTTCGCCCGCGCCGCCGATGTGCCGGCACGGATGGTCTCGGCCTATGCGCTCAATCTGTCGCCGCCGGATTTCCACGCGGTGGTCGAGGTCTATCTGGGTGGCTGCTGGCACCTGATCGATCCAACCCGCCTGGCGCGCGAGGAGCATCTCGTCCGAATCGCCGTGGGCCGCGACGCGACCGATATCAGCTTTATGACGATCTTCGGCACGGCGGAGATGATATCGCAGTCGGTAAGGGTGGCGGAAGCTGTATTGCAAAACTGATTTGGTGGTGTTATAACACTCGTATGAACAAGCCGCTCAAAATCATCAAAGTTGGAAACAGTGCAGGCATGATTCTGCCGCGAGACGTGCTCGCAAAGCTGCGCGTCTCACCGGGGGATAGCGTTGAATATTCCGAAACGGACGATGATTCGATCAAGCTGCGGCGCTTCGACGAAGACGCAGAATTTGACACGCAGATGCAAGCGGCGCGTGAGGTAATGGCGCGGCGCAAGCGGGCGCTGCGCGAACTGGCCAAGTAATCACGCCGTGACGCAGCAATGGATTTGGGTCACCCTTGCGGTGGCCATAGCGGCGCATGCCGAGCAGCTTGCCGAACATGGCGGGGGCGAAGGTGTGCGTGACATCGGGTTGCTTGAAAGTGCGATGGCTCGCCCGGAAAATCTGGCGCAATATGGCGAACCGGATTTGGCCGAGCTGGCGGCTGCTTATGCGTTCGGCATTGCCCGCAACCATCCCTTCGTCGACGGCAACAAGCGCACGGCTGCAGTCGTAAGCGAAACCTTTCTGGTGCTGAACGGCGGCTCACTTCTGGCGAGCGACGCCGAACTGGTGGTGGCGTTCCTCGCTCTCGCCGCCGGTGAGCTGTCCGAGGAAGAACTCACCGACTGGTTTCGGCATCATTTCGGCTAACGCAGCAAATCCGACGGCAAGGTCGGTTCGCTCAATATCTTCTCCATCCGCTGCCAGCGCGTCGCCGCATCGGGGTTGCCTCGCTCGATGTAGCCGCGCACCAGATCTTTGCCCCAACCATAGTTGATCACATAGCTGCGATAATGGTCGGTGAAGCCGACCGACTGCTCGGCACGCGCGGGCGATAGCAACAGATATTTCTGCGACAGTTCGAGCGCCTTAGAACGGTCGATCTCGCCGTCGAGATACATCCTCGCAATCGTCAGCCGCGCGCCCGATAGCGCCTCGGTCATCTGCTGCATTTGCCAATAGGCGTCCGCCGTTTTCGGGTCGAGGCCCGCCAATGGATACAGCACATCGCGTTCGAATTTCAAGCGCTCGGGGCCGGGAAAAGCGAGGTCGATGCCGTAATTCGCACTGCCTTCGGACAGAACGCTGGTCGGGCTGTAGAGCGGATTGACCTCATATTCCTTCCAGCCCTTGCCGCGCGCCAGCCGCTCCTCGACCATCAGGTTCAGGACATGGTGGCCGGGATAGCCTTCGTGACAGCCAAGATCGACGGCACGGCTGATTCGGATCGGCAGGTCGGTGTTGATCTGGATCAGGCTTTTGTAATTGCCCTTGTAGTAATTATAGCCCGACCAAGGTTTGCCGGTGACAAACTCCATCGTGAAATTTTCGCCAGCGGGCAACTTTATGTGCGCAGCAGTGCGCCTCTTGCATTCGCCAATCGCGGCGTCGAAAACGGTTTGCAGCCGCTCCTTTGGAATGGTGTAACGCTCGTTGAATGCATCGACCCGCGCCGGTAGCGTGCCGGTGCCTGGGATCAGCTTTTCCAGGTTGGCGAGGACCCCGTCATATTGCGCAAGCGGCTTGAGATCGGGAACCGTCGCAAACTGCCCTTTGGCCTCGTCGGCAAAGGAGAATTTCCGGCCTTGCACCATCTGCAACCGCGTGTCTGCTGCAACGAGCATCCCGCCCAAGGCAAGCGCGCGGCGATGATCGGCTTCCGAGGCAAGTTTGGGCAGCACAGCATCAATCGCTGCCCTCAGCGAACGCGCTTCGTCGATCAACGCCACCAGACTACGCGGATTGGCCTTTGCCGCCTCCTGCAACGCTGCCGGGCCATAATAGGCGTCGACATATTCCGCCTCGTGCGTGCCTGCTTCCAGAGTAAGCTTGATGTAGGCATCGGCAATTTGACCGACCGCCACCGAAGGCGCTGCGGCTTCAGTGGCGGCAATATTTGTATCACTGGATGCACAAGCGGCGAGCAACAAGGCCAACGACAACAGTAAGGCAAGGCTTTTCATGGTTACTCTCCAGATGCGATCTTTAACTTTACCGGCGCGGCCAGGCGTAACAGGGTGTAGCCAGCAATCGCGGATAATAAAGACCCCATCAACACCCCGATTTTCACCGCATCGCCCTGTTTTGGATCGCTGAAAGCCAGTCCGCCGATAAATAGGCTCATAGTAAAACCGATGCCGCAGAGCAAAGCTACGCCGTACATTTGAGTCCAACTCGCGCCCTTTGGCCGCACCGCCAGCCCGAATTTTACCGCGGCCCAAACGCTACCGAATATCCCGAGCTGCTTGCCGAGGAAAAGTCCAAGTGCAATCCCGAGCGGCAAAGGTTCGGTAAGCGCGGATAGGCCGAAACCTTCAAGCGATACCCCCGCATTGGCAAATCCGAACAGCGGCACGATGACAAAGGCCACCGGCTTTGCGAGCCCGTGCTCGAGCCGGTGCAGCGCCGAATCGCTGGCATCCGGCTCACCGGGTGTCCGACGCAACGGGACCGCGAAGGCCGCCATCACCCCCGCAATCGTCGCATGAACGCCAGACAGCATCGTCGCATACCAGAGCAAAGCGGCAAGTATCAGATACGGCCAGAGTGCATTCACCTTGACCCTGTTCAGAACCATCATCGCCAGCCAGAGCCCGACCGCTGCAACCAGTGACGCGATTTTCAGTTCTGCCGTATAAAACAGCGCGATGATTGCGACCGCGCCCATATCGTCGACAATGGCCACGGTCGTCAGGAACAGCTTTAACGAGGCCGGCGCCCGGCTTCCCACTATCGCTAGCACACCGATAGCAAAGGCAATATCGGTCGCCGCAGGGATCGCCCAGCCGCGCACCAAAGCCGCGTCACCACCAGCGGTAACCAGATAAATCGCGGCCGGAACAATCATCCCGGCCGCAGCGGCAATCACCGGCAAGCGCCGGTCCGCCCAGGTCGAAAGATGCCCGTCGACGAACTCGCGCTTGATCTCCAGCCCGACGAGGAGGAAGAAAATCGCCATCAGCCCGTCATTGATCCACAGATGGACCGTCATTGGTCCA
Organism: uncultured Sphingorhabdus sp.; assembly: GCA_964591835.1. GTDB lineage: Bacteria > Pseudomonadota > Alphaproteobacteria > Sphingomonadales > Sphingomonadaceae > Sphingorhabdus_B. Next base: position 4,593 of record CAZQBS010000117.1, read on the forward strand.
AGTTTTGGCGTCAGCTCCGGCCCTGTCACGGCATGGACAAGATGAAAATAATCCGCCGCCAAAGCCGAATTGGCGACAATCATTGCAAATGCCGCAGCCGCCATTAACACTATTCCGCCAGCCGCTTCGCTGGCCAGGAACTCGCGCAAGACCGACCGTGGTTCGGTGCGTTTACCCCGTTTATTCATCACCAATGGCTATGGCCCCCGCTATGGCGATTGGCAAGCGGGCCAAGAATCACTTCAACCATAATTCTTGCTTTGCTGGTTTTTCATGGGCTAACAAATGTAACAAGGGGGACAAGGATGTGGTGAGCCGGGACCAGGGCACAATATTCGAACGTCGGGCGGACTGGGTGGCGATTGATTCCCGACCCGGATTGACCGATGGACAAAAAGCCTGTTTGCGCCTTGTCGATGACCATCACACATCGAAAGAAATTGCCAGGATCCTTGGCATCTCGCCGTTCACTGTCGATCAAAGGCTCGACGCGGCCCGAC
>CAZQBS010000118.1:0-2485 GCA_964591835.1 uncultured Sphingorhabdus sp.
CTGAGCGCGCCTGGATGATCGCTACATCGCGCTGGTTGAAATCAACGCTGCCGGTGACGTTGAGCGTTGCAGCCAAGCTCCCCATTTTTGCCGCGACCACGCGGATACCGAGATTCTGCATCGCCGCCGGGTTGACCGTGATCCCCGGCGCTTCACCCGCTACAACGCCTTCGTCGGCATATTTGGGCTGCGTTTTCATTCCCATCGAAGAGAGCGTGTCTGGATCGTCATAGTGCTCCTGCGGCACCATCGGATCATAATAATAGAGGATTTTGCGGGCTGGAGCTGCCGCGGAGGGTTCAGTGTTTCCACTTTGCCCCAGATAATAGCCACCGCCGCCAGCAATCAATGTTGCGGCCAATATACCGGCACGCCACCGTGCGACACTACTTGTTGCATCCGTCATGGCTGCTCTCCTGAATAGGCTATCATGATGCGGACCGCGTCGCGCGCGACTTCGGCCTCGCGGTCGAGCAAATCGACTTCGGCCTCTGCAACGCTGAGCGTCGCCAGAAGCGCCGTGCCAAGATCGACCGTGCCAGCACCGTAGCTGTCAAAATCGAGCTTTGCCCGCCGCCGCGCCAATGGCACCAGATTGTCGCGCGCATTTTCAAGCAGCGCATGGTGCATCGCATGCTCCGCTAGATCGCTTTCCAGTGCGGCTACAACTTCGCGTTCGCCAGCCACGCGGTCGAAGCGCGCACGTTCTGCCTCGCTCGCTCGCGCCGCAATCTTGGGGTCTTGGCGCTTGCGACCAAAGAAAGGCAGATCAATCGACACGCCGACCGAAACAAGATCGCCAAAGCGTGGTTCGCGCCGCCCATACATTGCGCTGACTTTCCAGTCGGGCTGCTTGTCGGCGCGAGCAAGGCGGGTTTCGGCGTCCATTGCCGCCGTTTGTGCATCGAGAGCTTTCAAGCCCGGTAGCTCGCCAACGTTCGCGAGCAATCGCCCCCGGTTGATCGTAAAATCCGGCGGGCCGCCTACAACCGACACATCGGGGTCACCGGTAAAGCGCGCGAGCGTCGCGCGGGCCTTGGCAATCTCGGCTTGCAATGCACTACGGCGGTCGCTTACCTGCGCGCGCAATTGTTCAGGCTCAAAGGCTTGTGACGGGCGTGCGCTCCCCGATGTCAGCCGCGCAGTCACAGTAGCTTGAAGATCGGCGAGGCTCTCATCGAGCAGCTTCAACTGCGCCAGACGTCGTTTGCTGTAGTAAAGGTCGATCCATGCGAGTGCGGTTTCAAGCCGGACATTGCGGGCCTCAACCTGCACCTCGGCCTCGGCGATGCCAATATCAGCTCCAGCCCGCGCCGCGCGCGCACGGCGTTTGGCAGGGTTTAGAAACTGTTGACTGACGCCAATCGTCGTCATCGTGAAATCATCGCGATTGAAACTGCCAGCATCCGGGCCTGTCACTGGAAAATCGCGGATGCCGACATCAAGCGTCGGATCAGGAAGGCGGTCAGCAGCGATTGCAGCAGACTGCGCCGCCTGCACCCCGACCGCGCGCCCTTTCAGGCTTGGCGCATCGGCTTCAGCCCTTTGCAATGCGGCCTCAAAGGTCAACGGCTCGGCAGCAAGCTGTGCGGGCAACACGAGCAATGCCAATAAAGTGATCGAGTATTTCATGCGGAGAACCCCCAAAAAAACGGACCGCAACTGAGGTCGCCCCCGACTGGTGCATTGCACCGGTCGGGAACGTCCATCGTCAGCCTTTGGAGTGGTTCTTGCCGTGGTTCGGCATCTCCATGCACGCCGCCATCGTCGCTTTGTCGCGCATCATCGCACAATCGCAACTGGCGATTGCCGGTGCGTCCTTGACCCACACGCGAACGCGCGAAGGCAGGTTGGACTTGTTAGGGCCGGGCTGTTGGCGATTTTGCCATTCATAATGGCCGCCCGTTGGTTCGCTTGCCGAAGCAACCGATACGGAGGTGAAGGCTGCAAGCGTTGCAGCAAATGTCAGTAGAATTTTCATGTTAAATATCCTTGGTTGAATCAATTTTGCACGCGCAGCGGCATTCGAGCCGCCGAGCGCCGGTTGGTTCAGCCAAGGCGGGAAGGGGGGTGGGGTTCGGGTCCTGTATTGCGACCGATCATGGGCTTCACGGGCGCAGCGGCCAAATCGGAAATCGTTGGGGACGGGCTCATCGTAGCATAGCCCGAAGGCGCTGGAGCAAGCGGAACCGCGCAGCCCATTTTCGCGATGCAGTCCAGCGTCAGGCCTTTGCATGGCACATCTGGTGGATTTTGGCTGGATCCCATGGCTTCCATGCAATCCGCGTCCATAGAGGCGTTGATGCTGACCTCCTGAACAACCGGCGTCAATGGGCTGGACGCAAACGCGGCTTCCTGGGCGAACAGGCCCAAAAGTGCTCCAACCAGAAGCAGCATGGAAAACCAGCGTTTCATCATTTCCTTATCGGACTAAGTTACACGTCAGTCAATTCGCTTGATAATGAACGCAGGTTACACCCCGACG
>CAZQBS010000118.1:2495-5079 GCA_964591835.1 uncultured Sphingorhabdus sp.
GACGCGCTTCGAATTGTTGGCCGCATCTCGATTGACGACTAAATCTTATCATGTGACTTTTGTTGCCCTCGCGACCGGTTTACGGTGCCGGCGCAACCAGCGGAAATCGGTGCGACTGAAGCTCTTGAACAACAAGTAGAAGCCTGTTCCCGACAACCATAGCACGCCGAATGCGACGAAGATGATTAGCGGGTGGTTGAAGCTCTTCCGGTTCACATAATCCATGTTGTGCAGCATCCAGAAAAAATCCCAGGTCCGCCACGTATCTCCGCGCATCACTAAAAAGCGGGCGGTGTCCAGCGAGACGTAAGCACTGCTGTTCTCGGCATCGCTGAAGTCGATCCGCCACATCGCGCCTGAATGATCGCGCGAGTCTAGGTTCGGCTTTGTGAGTAACCTAACCTTCCGTATCGGTGCGTCATTCATCATCGACGCGACGTTGCGGGCCATCTCCGCATCGACACGAATGTCCTCACCGCTCGTCGCATCGACGAGCCGGGTACCCTTGGTCGTGCGCAACTCATAAACTGGCCGGGCACCAAGATCACGCAGCAGTATGCCGGTGAATGCTTCCCCGCGCGGCAAGTCTGCGAGATCGATATAGTCCCCTAGCGCAAGAGGGTGGGCGTGGCTCACGCCAGCGTCATGGCCGCCGACTTTGTCCTTGTCGAGCAGCGCCATCACAGAACCGCTTAATGTCCAAAGGAGGAACTGGATCCCGAGGATCAGGCCCACCCATTTGTGAATGCGGCGAAAAAAAAGCGATGTCAGCCGGAGGGGTTTCATGTCTTTTTCTTCTTACGGCGCTTGAACGACCAGATCAGTAGCAATGCCCCTGTCAGCGCCATTGCAAAGGCGCTCCAGGTCGCGACGCGAAGCAGTGGATTGTTCACGTCGGTTCGCTCATCATAATCCATGATGTGAAGCATCCAGGCAAAATCGAAAACGCGCCACAGCGCGTGGCGACGCGAGATGAGCTCGCCAGTCGTCGGTGACAGATAGAGAGTCGGGCGATTCCAGCCTTCGAATTCGACCTGCCAAAAGGGTGGCTTGCGTGATTGCATTTCCTGCGGTGCCTTGGTGAGCAATCGCACCGCTACGATCTTGCCGTTGCCGGCGTAGAAGCGCCGCGCCTGTTCCCGGATTTGGGGTTCGGTCAGGGCAGCTAGCGGGACCCCCAAGCGGGCATCGAACAGGCGCGCGCCTTCAGGGGTCTCTGCACGCCAGACCGGCCGGCCGAAAAGGCGTTGCAAGCGAAGTTCCGATGCGCCGGGGGCGACCGCTATGATCCGTGACGGAGGTGCGAGACCGGCAAGTTCGAATGGCTCTACGACCGGCGCGCGTATCAGGTCGTCGCCATGGATGATGTCGATGTGAACAACCACCATATAGAGGCCGGTCAGCGTCCAAAGCAGCGCCTGGACACCGACCACTAATGCCAGCCATTTATGGGTTCGCCGTATAACCAACGGCCAGCGGATCGCCATGCCAATAGCCCTAAAATGCCGTCCGGACACCGCCGGAGAAGCGCCGTCCGAGCAGGAAAGTGCCGACTTCAATGTCAATTAACACCTGCTGGATGCTGCGGCGGATCGAACGGAAGTTCTTGATGCGCTCGTCCCATAAAGACGAGCTTTGATAGGTTGCGCCTTGATCGTCGCGCCAGCGTTCAGCCAGCTGCCGGATATGTGTCAATCGATCAGATATGCCCGACGCCGCCTCCATCAACTGGCGGGCGCTTTCGGCTTGCGCGATGAGCTATGCGTTGTCAGGATTTGCCATGCCTGCCCGTTCCACTTGAGGACGCTGGTGGCGACCCCCAGCCGGTCGATAGCTTCGCCCGATTTAAGGACAATGCGATAGGTGTAGGTCTCGGTTGCGATTGCAACATTGCCTTCAACATCGATGTCGGCCTTGTAGTCGCCGAAAGAAAAGGATTTGAACTCCTTTAGCTCTGGCCCGAGGTGATGATCGCGATAGGCTGTAAAGTTGCCTTCGACCTTGCCGGATTCAATGACAACGGCGTCGGGCGCAAACAGCTTTTCGACTCCTGTGATGTCCAAACGCTCAATTGCAGATTTATACGACGACAAGACGGCGGCAGCACCTTGCTTGTCCGGCTGCTGGGCCGCTGCAGTCGCGCTGATGGATAACAGGGCTGCAGCAATGAGCGCCTTGCTGGCAATGATTGTCGAATGCATTTCGAAAATTTCCTCTCAATAAATTGCTAGATTATGGTCTTTCAGAAATTCCCCCTGAATGATGGTGTCGCTTATGAAACAACTGCATGAGTGGACACAACAACAAGATTGCTTAGAACATGGTTTCGAGCGCGTCGGCCCAGTGTTCCCGCAACAGACAGACCACGACAATGACAGCAAGCAACGCGCCAGCAAGGATGTGGTAACGTTCGAAAGCCATGATCTAAATGTCCGCGCGTTTGAGCCTGAGCGCATTTCCAATCACGCTAACCGACGACAGCGCCATTGCCGCTGCGGCTATGATGGGGGAGAGAAGCAATCCGAAGACCGGGTAGAGGACGCCTGCTGCCACCGGAATGCCTGCCACGTTATAGGCAAAGGCG
>CAZQBS010000119.1:0-5045 GCA_964591835.1 uncultured Sphingorhabdus sp.
CTATTTCCTCCAGACCTCCTGGATACGCGCCACCGAGCCAGACCGTCCCGGCTCCGGACATGAATCCCTATGCCCCTATCAACCATTCGAGACTGCCGACGCACCGATCATCCTTGGAGTGGCCAACGATGGATTTTGGCAAGCCTTTTGCAATCTCGCCGGCGAGGCGGCGCTGGCAGGCGATCCGCGGTTCGCAACCAATGGCGATCGCGTTGCAAACCGAGCAGTCCTGATCCCGTTGGTCGCCGCTATTCTGAAACGCCGTACCCGTGCCGATTGGCTTGCGGCGCTGACAGCGAGCAGCATTCCTTCTTCCCCCGTCCATACGCTTGGCGAACTTTCTGCCCATCCACACACCGACGCGTCGGGCATGGTGCTGCATGACGGCAGCTTCCAGACGGTCGCCTCGCCGCTGCGCGTGGATGGCGAGCGCCTCGCGTTGCGGATGCGGCCACCCGCGCTTGGCGAACATAGCCGCGATGTGCTGGCCGAGCTTGGTTACGGAACGGATGAGATCGAAGCACTGATAAATGACGGTGTTGTGGGCACCCATGAACCCGCAGACTCCAGGAGAAAATGATGACCGACACCCAAACCGTCACGCGTGGTTTCGACAGGCTTCACGAAAAATATCTCGCCGAACGCGACAAGCGCCTTCGAAGCGATGGCGTTGCCCAATATGTGAAAGTGGACAACCCCTTCATCGGTGACGTCGAAGACCCTTATGTCACCACGCCGATTGAGCGGGCTCCGGTAACCGAGGACGTTGATGTCGTTATCGTCGGTGGAGGTTTTTCCGGATTGCTCGCTGCCGCCAGTCTGCTCAAGGAGGGCGTCAGCGATATCAGGATAATCGAAAAGGGCAGCGAGGTCGGCGGCACCTGGTACTGGAACCGTTATCCTGGCTGCCGCTGCGACGTCGATGCCTATACCTATCTCCCCCTGATCGAAGATCATGGTGAGATGCCAAGAGAGCGCTACGCACCAGCACCCGAAATTCTCGACCATGCAAAGCGTATCGCCGAGCGCACTGGAATTAATGACAAAACCTTGCTGCAAACCGGAGTCAACGGCGCCGACTGGGATGCGGCCGTGGGTCGCTGGATTGTCACAACCGATCGCGGCGACAGGATTGCTGCCCGGTTTCTGTGCATGGCGAGCGGTATTCTCAGTCGCCCCAAGCTTCCAGGAATACTGGGTGCGCGCGATTTCAAGGGGCACACTTTCCATACATCGCGCTGGGACTATGACTATACCAAGGGCGATAATTCGGGTGGGCTGACCGGCCTGAAAGACAAGCGGGTCGCGATCATCGGCACTGGGGCGAGCGCGGTGCAGGCGATCCCGCATCTGGGTGAGTACTGCAAGCAGCTCTATGTGATCCAGCGCACGCCGGCCGCTGTTGATGACCGTGAAAATGTCCAAACCGACCCGGATTGGTGGAACAGCCAGCAGCCCGGATGGTGGGAAAAACGCGCGCTCAATTTCGAGGGTTTCGTCAACTCTATCCCGCAGGACGAGGATTTGATCCAGGACGGCTGGACCCGCAACTGGGGCAAGATGACCGAGGCCATGTACAAGGGCAAAACGCCCGAAGAGATGGCCGAGCTGCGCCAGCAAGCCGATTATGAAAAGATGGAGGCAATGCGCACGCGGATTGCCTCGATTGTCAAAGATCCTGAAACAGCCGAAGCGTTGAAACCGTATTTCAACTGGATGTGCAAACGGCCCCTGTTCGTCGACAATTATTTCGAAACCTACAACCGGCCTAACGTGAAACTGATCGACACCAAGGGGCGCGGCCTAGACTGCATCACCGAAAAGGGTGTGGTATTTGAAGGTCAGGAATATGAAGTTGACTGCATCATTTATGCGAGCGGTTTCGAGGTCGCATCGCCGCCGGACCGCACCGCAGGCTTCGATATGCATGGCGTTGGCGGCATTTCACTGTCGGAATATTGGGCGAATGGGCGCAAGTCGCTGCACGGCATCCTGGTGCACAACTTCCCCAATATGGGAGTTATTAGCGGCCTGAAACAGGCGGGGATTACCTGGAGCATCACCTTCATGAACCGCCGCCAGTCCGAACATTATGCGGCTCTGGTAAAGCGTTGTCTCGACACGCGGACAAACTTCGATGTCACCGAGCAGGCCGAGCAGGACTGGCTGAAGGTGCTTGAAGAAAAATCGATGAAGGACACTACCTTCCTTCGCGAATGCACGCCCGGCTATTACAACAACGAGGGCCAGAACGAGCGCGACTCAATATGGCTCAGCAATTATGGTGGCGGACCATTTGAATATATGAGTCTGTTACGCGACTGGGTCGGCAATGATGAGGCGATCAAGCGCGACCTAACGCTGAGCCCCACGCAGTGAACCTATCTGCCGAAGCCATTGATCTCGCTAGCCGGGTCGAGTCATTCGTTCGTCAGAAGATTGTGCCTTATGAGCGGGACCCCCGGTGCACAGCGCATGGACCGACCAATGACCTGATAGAGGAGATGCGGGTGAAGGCGCGCGCTGCAGGGCTCATGACACCGCATATCCGGTCCGATGGTTCGCACCTCACGCAGCGGGAGACCGCGGCGGTGCTGCGCGCATCCGGGCTTTCGATGCTGGGGCCGGTCGCGCTGAACACAATGGCTCCGGATGAGGGTAACATGTTTCTGCTCGGCAAGGTCGCGACGCCGGAGCAGCAGATCCGCTTCCTCGTTCCGCTGATCAAAGGCGATGCTCGTTCGGCTTTCTTCATGACGGAACCAGCGGATGAAAACGGCGCTGGTTCGGATCCGTCGATGATGCGCACAACCTGCCGCCGCGATGGCAATCACTGGGTAATCAACGGGTGTAAGACGTTCATCACAGGGGCAGATGGCGCTCGTGTCGGGATCATCATGGCGAAATCCGAAGAGCCGGATTGCGCCGGCGGGGCGTGTATGTTTCTGGTAGATCTGCCCGACCCCGCGATCCGCATAGTGCGTTTGCTTGAAACGATCGACTCGTCGATGCCAGGTGGCCACTCAGTGGTAGCGATCAATGAATTGCGGGTTCCTGCCGACCAGATATTGGGGGCGCCGGGCGAAGGGTTTGCTTACGCACAAGTGAGGCTATCGCCAGCTCGGCTTTCGCACTGCATGCGCTGGCACGGCGCCGCAACACGCGCAAACGAGATCGCGACCGACTACGCTTGCCGCCGCAGCGCTTTCGGAAAGCAGCTGGTCGATCATGAGGGCGTAGGATTCATGCTCGCCGAGAATCTCATCGATCTGAAGCAGGCCGAGCTAATGATCGACTGGTGTGCTGACGCCCTCGATGCCGGCGGTTTGGGTACTGCCGAAAGCTCGATGGCCAAGGTTGCAGTCAGCGAGGCGTTGATGCGTGTCGCCGATCGCTGCGTACAGGTGATGGGGGGTACCGGCGTGTCCCGGGATACGATCGTCGAACAGGTATTCCGCGAAATCCGAGCTTTCCGAATATATGATGGGCCAACTGAGGTCCATAAGTGGAGCCTCGCAAAAAAAGTGAAGCGTGAGTGGCGGGAACAGCAAGGTTGACCGAGGTGTCCACCCAACAGGGAAGAGCAGTCGACCAAGCGATCGACATCCAACTTCTATCAGCTTGGTTGACCGAGAATGTAGACGGATTTACTGGCCGTCTGTCGCTGACGAAATTTGATGGTGGCCAATCAAACCCAACCTATCTCCTGACGTCTGCTAGCGGACGTTATGTGCTGCGACGACAGCCGTTGGGACCAATATTGAAGGGCGCGCATGCCGTAGATCGCGAGGCCCGGGTGATGCGAGCGCTGTGCGGTGTCGGCTTCCCTGTGCCGCCCGTTCAGGCACTTTGTACCGATACAAGTATCATCGGTTCCGCGTTCTACATCATGGACTTTGCAGATGGCCGCATCTTCTGGGACGGCGGCCTGCCAGATGTTCCGCGCGATGAGCGTGCTGCCTACCAATCAGCGATGGCAGCCACGCTCGCACAGCTTCACAAACATACGCCGGAGGCGCTTGGCTTAAGCGATTACGGACGTTCCGAGCGCTATTTTGAGCGCCAGTTGCAACGCTGGACGGCCCAATATCGGGGTGACGAAGCTGCTGGTCGTTATGCAGACATGGACGCTGTCGCCGATTGGTTGGAAGCCCGCATCCCTCCCGATAATCCAGCTTGCATAGTCCACGGCGACTACAGGATCGACAACTTGGTCTTTCACACGCAAGAGCCCCGTGTTGTTGCGGTGCTGGATTGGGAGCTATCAACGCTGGGTGATCCAGTTGTAGATTTTGCTTATTCACTTCTTATGTACCGGGTGCCATCGGCATTGCCGTGGGGACTTGCAGATCGCGATTTGCGCACGCTCGGATTGCCCGACGAAGCGACTTACGTTGCAAATTATTGTCGCCAAGTCGGTCGAGAAAATATTCCTGACCTCGACACATATGTCGTCTTTAACCTGTTTCGAATAGCCGCAATCATCCACGGTATCAAAGGTAGGCTGCTACGGGGAAATGCTGCGTCTCCGGAGGCCGGCAAGATGGTGGCGCACCTCGACCTAATTGCGCACATTGCGCGAACAACAGCAACAAATGCCCGATAGTTTGGTGAAGCTAGGTTCTGAGCTGGCGGCAAATCGAGGATTGCTGGCTGTTCTCGCTCGCAGCTGCATCGTTGACCTGTACAGGCACATTACCAATCTGCGTCTATCTTGAAGGGCGGTTCCCAAACGCGAAGTATATTGGAATAAATTGACCTAAAATGTTGTTAAATAACCTAAAATATGGAAATCGGCTATACCCGACCTACTGATTTATGCACAATCGGTAAGCATTGAGCGGCTAAGCGTCCGGCAATAAATGTCTGAAAAGCTTGATTGCGCTTGAAAAGCGCTGACTATTTTTCAAGTGCGCTCAATCTAGAAATGTTACCTAGAGCAGGAGCGTATTGTCTAGGGCGGCAATAATAATCAGTGCAACATACTGATATAAAACCACAATAGTGGTGAGCCCTGCTGGGTTCGAACCAGCGACCTACTGATT
>CAZQBS010000120.1:0-3897 GCA_964591835.1 uncultured Sphingorhabdus sp.
CCGAACTCGGCGGATCGAGTTATTGGGACGTGATGCAGAACACGCGCTTGATCGACGCGATCCGCGACGATTCCGGATTGTGCGGTGTGCATATCACGCCTTCACCTTGGGGCATCCTTCCCAGCGACCGCTGGTTCTATCCGCTCTACGCCCGCTGCGTGGAATATGGCCTGCCCATCTTCACCTATGTCGGCGCGCCGGGACCGCTCTGGCCGATGGACTTGAACAACCCGGCGCATCTCGACGAGGTCGCTTTAGCCTTCCCCGACCTCACCATCGTCGCGCATCATATCGGCGACCCGTGGACCGACATGGCAGTGCGGCTCGCCGCGCGGCACGAGAATTTCTACATCTGCACCTCGGCTTGGTCGCCAAAGGCCTACCCGGCCGCTCTGAGCGATTTTCTGACCGGAAAATGGCACGGCGTTCGCGGTTGCGACAAGACGATATTCGCATCGGACTATCCGCTGCTCGATCTTGCCATCGTCACGCGCGATGCCCGCGCCATGACGCTCGATCTTGATCGGCTGGAACGCTTCCTGTTTGCCAATGCCGACCGGCTGTTCTGGCAATGACCCGCAAAGGCTGACGCATGGATATGATACGGACCGACATTGCTTGGAGCGCTACCGATTCGATCACCGCCTTCGGGCGCGATCTTCCGAGTGAAATCCTAGGTCATGTCAGCTTCGGCGACATGGCGTTCCTCGAAATCAGTGGACGCATCCCGGACGCCCAACAGTCGCGCATGTTCAACGCCATGCTCGTGACATTGGTCGAGCACGGCTTGACGCCGAGCACGATCTCCGCGCGGCTGACGTATCTCGGCGCGCCGGAGGCGATGCAGGCGGCGGTCGCGGCCGGGCTTTCAGGGCTGGGCAGCGTGTTCGTTGGTAGTATCGAGGGCGCCGCGCGAATGCTTTACGAAGTGATGCCGACGCCCGATGCCGATGCCGATCTTTCGGCGCTGGCTGATAAGATTGTCCGCTCGTTCGCCGAGAAGCGCGAGATCCTGCCCGGCATTGGCCATCCGTTTCACAAGCCGATCGATCCGCGAACGCCGCGCCTGATCGAGCTGGCCGAGGAGACGGGATTCGCCGGGCCGTATATCGCACTTGTCCAGGAAGTGGCGGCGGCTGCGGAGCGCGGCAAAGGTAAATCGCTGCCCGTAAATGCCACCGGCATCCTCGGTGCGTTGTGTTGCGAAATGGGCTTTGATTGGCGCGTCTGCCGGGGCATCGGCGTGATGGCGCGCGCGGTCGGGCTGGTCGGGCATATTATGGAAGAGGTGCGCAATCCGATCGCACGGCAGATATGGCTCCAGGCGGAACAGGCCGCGACCGACCATTTCCGCGCGCCGTCGGCCGCAGAATGATGGGAGAAAATGCAATGCTCACCGGCAAGGTTATCATCGTCACCGGGGCGGGGCGCGGGATCGGACGCGAAATGGCGCTCGAAATGGGGCGGCTAGGCGCGGCTGTCGTGGTCAACGATCTCGGCACGTCGATCGGCGGCGAAGGCGCAAGTAGCGAACCCGCTGACGAGGTCGTCGCGGCGATCGTCGCGGCGGGTGGCAGCGCGGTCGCCGATGGCCACAGCGTGGCGGGTTGGGATTCGGCGCAGGCGATCGTCGCCACCGCGATCGATCGCTTCGGCAAGCTCGACGGAATCGTAAACAATGCCGGCATTCTGCGCGACCGCTTCTTCCACAATATGGACCCGGAAGAATGGCGGCTGGTCATCGACGTTCACTTGAACGGCAGCTTTTATGTAGCGCGCGCCGCGGCGCCGATCTTCCGGGCGCAGAATTCGGGTGCCTATGTTCATATGGTCTCCACCTCCGGACTGATCGGCAATTTCGGCCAGGCCAATTACTCGGCTGCCAAGCTGGGCGTGGCGGCGCTGTCCAAATCGATCGCGATGGACATGGCGCGCTACAACGTTCGCTCTAACTGCATTTCGCCCTTTGCATTCAGTCGCATGATCGGGTCGATCCCGACCGAAACCGACGAGCAGCGCGCGCGGGTGGAGCGACTCAGGGTGATGGATCCCGCCAAGGTCGCGCCGCTTGCCGCCTATCTGCTGAGCGATGGCGCAGCCGATGTTTCGGGGCAAATCTTTGCCGTGCGTGCGAACGAGATTTTCCTGATGAGCCAAAGTCGACCATTGCGCGCGATGCACGCTGGCGACGGCTGGACGGCCGAGACGATCGCCGATCGCGCGATGCCCGCGTTTCGCGGTAGCTTTTATCCGCTCGACCGGTCGCAAGACGTTTTCACTTGGGATCCGGTATGATCGGCCAGCGCGGCTGACCCTGCCAGCACTTTAAAGCTGACGCGTTCGGCGCAATGATCCCGCAGTTCTCGCGGCTTTGGCATGGGGACTTCCGCTAGGCGGCTTAACGTGGCGCAGCGCACGCGGCTCCGTCAATGTGCATTCGCAGCATTTTTTTAGGCGACTGTCGTTACCCCTTCCCCTCCCGCTGGGAGAGACTAATCACCTTAACAGATTAGTGCATTCAATATATCTGATTGTCGCATTCCTCGAACAGCGTAGCCTTTCTCCGACATTCGCAGCGCGTTGCCCATTTGAGAGAGGCAACGCTGACATGACATGGGGGGGTATGCAATGACACGGAATCTGAGCGCAAATCGGAGCTTGGCAGCGTTTGGCGGACTCGCCGCCATTATCAGCCTGATCCACGGCAATGCGGCGCTGGCGCAGAGCGCGGACCCGGAACCTGCAACGCAGGCCGCAGCGCAGGCGACGGGCGAATTCGACGCCGACGACATCGTCGTGACTGCACAACGGCGTTCGGAAACACTTGAACGCACGCCTGTCGCGGTATCGGTCGTCGGCAGCGAAGCGCTACGCGACAAGGTGATCGCGTCGCAGGCCGATCTGCAGTTGGCGGTACCGGGTCTGCAGGTTAAGGCATCGCAGAGTTCGGATCAGCTGAACTACGCCATTCGCGGCCAGTCACTCGATCCGTTCAGTAGTGTGCGCCCCGGCGTGCTGCCCTATTTCAACGAAGTGCAGGTCGGTGGCTCAGGGTCGTCGGCATTTTACGACCTTCAATCGGTTCAGGTGCTAAAAGGTCCTCAAGGCACCTTGTTCGGCCGCAATGCCACCGGGGGGGCGGTGCTGGTCACGTCGCAAAAGCCGGAAAACCGCTTCGGCGGCTATATCAGCGGTCGTCTGGGCAATTATGATCTTCGCCAGATTGAGGGGGCGATCAACGTCCCGCTGGTCGATGGCACAGTCCTGTTGCGCGTTGCCGGGCTGATTGAGGAGCGCGATGGTTTTCAGTTCAACCTGTTCGACCAGACGCGCGTCGGCGATGTCCGGCGTCGGGCAATCCGTGGCAGCCTGACGCTCAACCCGACCCCCGCAATCGCCAACACGCTGGTCGTCGATTATCTCCATTCCGGCGGGTCTAGCACCAGCAACGTGATCTATTCGATCTTCGCACCAGGCGAGCAGGGTCCCGGCGCAACAATCGCACCGGTGCCGGCCAATATCCTGTTCACGCCCGGCGTCGACGCAATATTCGGACCGGGGTCCTTCGCGCGCTATCTCGCGCGACATCCCGGTGCGGATCCTGACGGCATCATCGCCTTCGCCGCCAAGCAGAATGCGCGCGGACCATTCGTTATCGACGTCGACGGTGCCAATTCGCACCGCGCCAACAACCTCATCGTTTCGAACGTCACCACATTCGATATCGGCACCGACACGCAGATCAAGAATATCCTCGGCTATACGCGGATCAAGAGTCTCGATCGCGCCGAGTTCGATGGTTCCCCGTTCGGCATCGATACGCTGGGTCCGGAAGGTCTGCGGAGCAATCTGCGCCAGTTTTCTGAAGAATTGCAGCTGATCGGCAAGACGCAGCCC
>CAZQBS010000120.1:3907-4938 GCA_964591835.1 uncultured Sphingorhabdus sp.
GATCTCGAACCGCTGATACCACTGACCGACCAGTTCAACCACACCGTCACCACCAACAAAACGTTCGCCCCCTATGCCCAGGGCACCTATGATCTGAGCAATGCGACTGGTCTCGACGGGCTCAGTGTGACGGCGGGGTTGCGCTATACGGTGGAAAAGGTGAGGCTCGTTCGCCAGCCCCGCGACATCTATGTGACCAATTCGCAGCCGGGTTTCGTGCTCGATCCCCAATCGCAGCAATTCAAAAAATTTAGCTGGCAGTTCGGCATCCAGGAACAGCTGGACAATCTGCTGCTATATGCGGTCACCCGGCGCAGTTTCCGCAGCGGCGGTTTCAATTCGATCGCACCGCCGCTACCGGGTTTCGGCAATGAAGGCGGCAGCGAATATCGCGCCGAAGTGGCTACCGATGTCGAGATCGGCGCCAAGTTCCGTGGCGACGTCGGGGGCGCGCCAGTTCGGCTCAACGTCGCTGGCTATAATCTGTGGGTCACCGAGATCCAGCGCGTCACCTATGCGCTGATCCGCGGCACGCCCTCGGCGATCACCGTCAACGTGCCCAAAGCCCAGATCACCGGCATCGAGGCCGATCTCACGCTCAGCCCAACGCCGTGGCTCAACTTGGGGGTCAGTGCCAATTATGCCAACGGCCGCTTCACCAGCAATCTGGTGCGGGTGGGCGGCGGCGATCCGGTGGCCTTCGGTCCGTATCCCGATCTGCCTGAGTTGTCCGGCACGGCGTTTGCCGAAGTGTCGGTGCCGGTCAGCGGCGATATTACTGCCAAGCTTCGCGGCGATATTTACGGACAGACCAAGACCTTTTTCAGTTCTGCGCAAGCCGCACTGAACCCCGGAGCGGTCATTCCTGGCTATACCCTGGTAGACTTCCGGATCGCGGTAGAGGACAAGAAGTCCGGGTGGGGCCTGTCGGCGAACCTAAAAAATGCCTTCAATCGCGTCTATTATGTCGGCGGTTTGCCATTCGAGAGTGTGTTCGCCCTGCAAAGCGACGAGATCGAGGCCGAACGACG
>CAZQBS010000121.1:0-4933 GCA_964591835.1 uncultured Sphingorhabdus sp.
GGTTAGCGGCCCGGCGTAGTTCGCTACGTGCACACGAAGCCACGCATCAAGCGCGGCCTCGTCGAGCGCAACGCGGACTTCGCCCGTTCCGAAATTGGCAGACGAATCAGTACCCATTGGCCAACTTCCAATCGCGCTTTATCTTTTTTGCGAGGCTCCATTTATGGACCTCGGTCGGACCGTCATAGATTCTGAAGGCGCGCACTTCCCGGAACACCTGCTCGACGATCGTCTTGTCGGTCACACCGGTGCCGCCCATCACCTGAACGCAACGGTCGGCTATACGCATCAGAGCTTCGGACACCGCAACCTTTGTCATTGAACTTTCGGCCGTGCCAAGATCGCCGGAGTCCAAAACTTCGGCGCACCAGTGGATCATGAGCTCGGATTGCTTGAGGTCGATCAGATTTTCGGCGAGCATGAAGCCGACGCCCTCATGGTCGATCAACGGCTTGCCGAACGCGTGGCGGCGGTTGACATAATCGGTGGCAATCTCGTTCGCACGTTCGCACGCTCCATGCCAGCGCATACAATGCGACAGGCGCGCGGGGCTGAGGCGGATCTGCGCATAACGGAACCCCTCGCCTGCCTGCCCGAGCATTTGATCCGCGGGCACGCGCAGATTGTCGATGAGGACAGTGGCGTGGCCACCCGGCATCGAACTGTCCATCGTTTTCGGTACATGCTCGATCCGGATCGCGGGATCGGGCAGGTCGACGAGAAACATGCATGCCCCTTCGTCAGCCTTCGCCATCACGATACCGACCTTCGCGCCCTCGGCGCCGGTGATGAAGCATTTGCGGCCGTTGATCACCCAGTGATTGCCATCGAGACGACAGTTCGTCTGCATCATCGACGGATCGGACCCGGCACCGCCCTCTTCAGCGGGTTCCGTCATGAAAAAGGCCGAGCGGGCGCGTCCTTCAACCAGCGGCTTCAAGAAGCGCTCCTTGATATCAGGGCTCCCGACATGGCCGAGCAGATACATATTGCCTTCATCGGGCGCACCGGTGTTGCACGCCAGCGGACCGAGCGGTGACAGCCCGGTCTTCTGTAAAACAAGTGCCGTCTCGACCTGCGTCAGATGGCTGCCGTCGGCGAGGATATGCGGTGTAAGCACCCCGGCCGCACGCGCCTTTTCCTTGAGCTCGTCGATCAGTTCGTCGGTTGGGCAATCATGGTGGTCGCGGCGCGGGTCATTTTCATACGGCGCGACGACCTCGCGCACGAAGGTTTCGACGCGGTCACTGATCGCACGGGCGCGTTGTGAGGCGCTCATCGCGGCGCCATGCGAATTGCGCCGTCAAGGCGAATCGTCTCGCCGTTGAGCATCGGATTCTCGACGATGCTGCGCACCATCTGCGCATATTCCTCAGGCTTGCCGAGGCGGCTCGGATGCGGAACCTGTGTGCCGAGGCTGTCCTGCGCCGCCTGAGGCAGTCCCATCAGCATCGGCGTCAGGAATATGCCAGGCGCGATCGTGACAACGCGTATGCGATGCTGCGCCAGATCGCGCGCGATGGGCAGCGTCATGCCAACGACCCCGCCTTTTGATGCAGCGTAGGCTGCCTGCCCGATCTGCCCATCGAAGGCCGCGACGGATGCGGTGTTGACAATGACGCCGCGATCCTCGCCCGCCGGATCTGCCGCGGCCAGTCGGGCCGCAAATTGCGCAATGACATTGAAGGTACCGATTAGGTTGATCTCGACGGTCCGGCGAAAGGCGTCGAGCGGATGTGCGACATTCTCCTTGCCCACGGTCTTGATTGCAGGCGCGACGCCTGCGCAGTTCACGAGGATCTGCGACACTCCATGCTTGGCGTCAGCGGCATCAAACCCACTCGCGACGCTCGCCTCGCCCGCAACATTCACGTGCACGAATAACCCACCGACTGCCTTGGCGTGCGCCGAGCCTACCTCTTCATTGACGTCGAAAATGGCGACCTTCGCACCCAATTGAGCGAGCATGACGGCGGTCGCACCACCCAGTCCCGAGGCGCCGCCGGTTACGATAGCGCTTATACCTTCAATCTTCATACCTATCTCCCTGAATTACTGACCGCGCCACCGCGTGATAACTTCATGCCCATCCGGCTGCGTCCGGCGGATAGCGCCTGGTGTTCGTGAAAAGCGCGGCACTGGCGCCGCTTGGACGAGACCGTCCGCCTCGACATATGTTTCGCGTGCGGCAAGATGCGGATGCGCCGGGGCTGCAGAGAGCTCGAGCACTGGCGCGAAACACGCGTCGCTTCCCTCTAGAATCGCGCACCATTCTGCGACAGTCCGGGTAGCGAATAGGTCAGCGAGCCGGTCCGCCCGCGCTGTCCAGCCGCCGACATAATTCTGCTGAGCCAAAAGGTCGGCTGGTGCTCCGCTTAACTCGATGAACTCACGGTAAAATTGAGGCTCGAGCGCACCGACTGCAATCTCACCACCATCTGCGCAGCGATAACAGCGGTAGAAGGGTGCCGCGCCCGCGAGCAGATTGCGCTCGCGATCCATCGAGATAAGGCCCTCAGGCAACAGCCCGGCGAACATCGTCATCAGCGAAGTCACCCCGTCAACGATCGCTGCATCGATGACCTGCCCCCGGCCCGACGACTGACGCTCCCAAAGCGCGGCCAAGATACCGAAAGCGAGGAACATAGAACCGCCGCCAAAGTCGCCCACGAGATTCAGTGGCGGCATGGCTGGTTGTCCGGGAGGCCCCATCGCCGCAAGTGCGGCAGTCAACGCTATATAGTTGATATCGTGACCCGCCGCATGCGCCAGCGGTCCGGACTGGCCCCAGCCGGTCATCCGCCCATAGACGAGCTGCGGATTGCGCTCACACAAAATGTCGGGTCCTAGACCCAGCCGTTCCATCACGCCGGGCCTAAACCCCTCGATCAACACGTCGGCCTTGTCCGCCGCATCATAGCAAAAGGCCCGGCCCTCGTCCGACCTGATATCGATCGTCACGGTGGACCGACCGCGATCGACGACCGGGTTTGGCCAACCATTACCGCCAGCGCGTTCGATCCGCACGACTTCGGCGCCAAGGTCGGCAAGCAGCATTGCGCAATGTGGTCCAGGCCCAATTCCTGCAAACTCGAGGACGCGCAGCCCTGCAAGAGGGCCGGTGCCTGTCGAACTGCGAACGGAATCAGCCATTAGCGGCCTCGCTTTTCACGCACATCGCGGTCGTCCGCATTACTTCAGGACGCTTAAGCTGGGCGTGGGGCGCGCAAATTGCAGCTATACCATCGCAACTTAGCGCCTGATGCAGAGTCCGCCCGTTGTGCTTTCGCATCCAACCGAGCGTTAGAGGCGTTATAAAAGTTGACCTGCATAACGCGGCGGGTTCCGTAGATGATGTCTGCTGACTCGTCATTACGTGATTCTCCGATTATCTAGATCGTCTGAAATCTGGAGGACGTCTGGATAAAAAGGCGGCAATGCCTTCGCGTGATTCTGCGTTTGAACCTGCCAAGCTGATTGCACGTGCTTCGCGTTCCAAATGGGTTTCATATCCACTTGCATGGCTGTCCTGCAAAAGAGCTCTCGCAGCCCCGATCGCCTCAATTGCCGAATCGGCTCGCCGGTTAGCGGTAACCTGTCCCTCGATTAGCAATTGCTCATTATCAACTAAGCGCGTCACCAACCCAATAGCCTCCGCCTCAGCAGCTTCTACTCTCCGATTGGTTAGTATGATCTCCTGTGCTTTGCGTAACCCCACAAGCCGCGGAAGCAGCCCGCTCATTCCGCCGTCAGGAGTCAATCCAATTGCACCATAGGCAGCTGTGAAATGCGCCGAACGTGCTGCGAGCACAACATCGCCGCTAATCGCTAGGCTTAGTCCAGCCCCTGCGGCCGGGCCATTTACAAGCACCAGCAGCGGCTTTGGCATTCTAGCCAAACGAGCAATTGCTAAATGTAATATGCCCGCCAGTTCACTAAGCCGGGCAGCCACTTCGTTACCTGATGAAGCCAAGTAGTTTAAATCCCCACCGGCGCAAAATAGTTTTCCGGCTCCCGTGAGAACGACACAGCGAATTGCAGGGTCCGTTTGGCAGCGAATGGATGCCTCTGCCAGTGCGCGTGCCATATGCAAATCTATAACGTTGCCTACGTCTGGACGGTTTAATGTCAACCAGGCGACACTGTCGTTCACTTCGAATAGAAAAGGTGTTTCGCTCATGCGCAAGCCTCCATACTTTCATAGGCGGGGTGACTAGCTTGGGACATCCATCGATCACAGCCGAAGCAAATCCCGGCCAATAATCATGCGCATGACCTGATTGGTCCCTTCAAGAATAGAATGCACGCGCAAGTCACGCCAGAACCGCTCGATTGGGTAATCGCGCAAATAGCCATAGCCGCCGAACAGTTGAAGCGCCTGGTTGACGATCTCGCTACCGCTGTCGGTTGAGAGCCGCTTGGCCATCGCTGAAAAGCGCGACTTGTCCGGCGCATTGGCCGTGACCTTGGCAGCGGCGATGTACAGCAAAGCCCGCGCAGCCTCCAGATCAGTCGCCAAGTCGGCCAGCATGAATTGCGGATTCTGGAATTCGGACACTGGCTGGCCGAACTGCTGACGGTCCTTGGTATAGTCGCTGCATTTTAAGCGAATGGAGGTCGGAATGCGCAAATTTGGTTTCACGAAGCTAATCGTCGACGACCTCGAAGGACAAGCGGCGTTTTACTCCACCTTGTACGGCTTCCAGATCCTACAGCGCATACGAGCACAGATCGGAGGGGAGGAGATCGATGAAATCGTTCTCGGTCCCAGCGAAGGAGGTGAGCCTCTGCTGGTCATCTTCAAGTATCTCGATGGACGTAAGAGAACGGCTACGACCGGGATCAAAGACTAAACGTCAAGTCCAGATTTCGCGTTACATGCGGCGATGATCGGAGCAGGATCAAAATAATAAGGCCTGATCTCGCACACTTT
>CAZQBS010000122.1:0-4925 GCA_964591835.1 uncultured Sphingorhabdus sp.
GTCTGCAATCGCGTTCAGATCGGCAATCATCTTCGGCGCATGGCACGACCCGCCGCGCTCGTTTTCGAGCAGGAATTTGGCGATGGTCCAACCCTGGCCTTCTTCGCCGACCAGATTTTCGACCGGAGCCTCGGCATTGTCGAAAAACACCTGATTGACCTCATGGTCGCCCGCCAGCGTCAATATCGGGCGGACGGTGATGCCGGGCTGGTCCATATCGAGCAGCAGAAAGCTGATCCCTGCCTGCCGCTTGACCTCGGTATCGGTGCGAACGAGGCAGAAGATACGATTGGCATGGTGCGCGTGGGTGGTCCACATCTTAGTCCCGTTGACGATGTATTTGTCGCCCTGACGCACCGCGCGGCATTGCAGCGAGGCGAGATCGGAGCCGGAGCCGGGTTCGGAAAAGCCCTGACACCAATAATCCTCACCCGACAAAATGCGGGGGAGATAATAGTCCTTCTGCGCCTGCGTGCCGAAGCGCCAGATAACAGGGGCAACGAGCTTGAGCGCGAGGACTGTCAGATTGGGCGCGCCCGCGAGCGCACATTCCTTTTCGAAAATATAGCGCTGTGTTGGCGTCCAGCCTGTGCCGCCGACTTCGGTCGGCCACTGATAGCCAAGCCAGCCCTGTTCGTTGAGCACCGCGTTCCAGTTCTGACCGACCTCGGGTTCAACGAACACAGTCGGGGACATTTTCGCGCCGTCGCGGACCTTCGCTGGCAATTTAGCCGCGAGAAATGCGCGCACTTCGTCGCGGAAGGCCAGTTCTTGGGGTGAGAAGTCTAGGTCCATTCAGCGCTCCATTATTGTCACAGCCGAAACCCCCGGCGCGCCGTAGACATGGCTGTAAGCCGTTTTCGGTGAACCGGGGACCTGTCGGCCGCCGCCGGTCCCGCGCAGTTGCACGACATTCTCGTAGACCTGCCTCAGCCCGGATGCGCCGATAGGCTCGCCGCAGGCAAGGCAACCGCCATCGGTATTTACCGGCAGTTTCCCGCCGATTTCGGTGCGTCCTTGCGCGATCCATTCTTCCTGCTCGCCGTCGTTGCAGAACCCGTTTTCGGCCATGTGCATGATTTCCGCACCAGCCTCGGTATCCTGCAGTTGCGCGACGTTGATGTCTTCAGGCCCGATACCCGCCGCCGCAAACGCCGCAGCCGATGCGATGTTGGTCGCAGAGCCGCCACGTTCGATGTCGATGCTCGGCGCGAATACTTCGAACGAACCCGGCGGGCGGGTGCGCATCGTTGCGGCTTTCAGCCGGATCAACGGCTTGCCCAGTTCGCGCGCCTTTTTCTCGCTGGCTAGGATCAGCGCAACCCCGCCCTCGGCAGGAGAGCAGAACATATATTTGGTGTAAGGATCGCTGACCATCGGCGCGTTCATGATATCGTCGAGCGAAACCGGCTCGCGCCGCCATGCATGCGGGGCGTGGACCGCGTTGCGAAACGCTTTTTCGGGAACGCGGCCAAGCGTTTCAGCCGAAATGCCATGATCGTGCATATAGCGCGCAGTCTTCATCGCAAAAAATTGCGTGGTTATCATCAAGCCTGCCTCACCATACCAGTCGGGCAGATTATATTCGGCGGGCATCGCGTTGAATGCCCCGCGGGGATGCTTGTCGAACCCGACCGCGAGACCAAGCTCGAACTCGCCCGACTTGATCGCCATTTGCGAGGAGAACAAAGCGGAGCCGCCAGCCGCGCAGCCGTTACGGACATTAATGAATTGCATGCCGGTCAGCCCGAGCCGTTCGACCATGCTATCGGGATTGCCCGCAGCATCCGATGCGCCATAAGCAAATTGCATGTCGGTCCAGTCGACGCCAGCATCCGCCATAGCCTGGCGCACCGCGAATACGCCTTGGTCTAGGCCGGACATCCCTTCGGTGCGGCCAAATGGATGGATGTCGACGCCGACAATGCAGACATCATTGCTCATGCCGAAGTTCCGACAGGTTGGAATGCAGGGATATACGGCGAATCCGCTGCGTCCGGATCAAGTGGTACAGGCGCGAACTCAACCTTCATGCCGATGTCGATCGCGTTGAAATCCACATTGGCAAGCCGTGCCTCGACCATCGTCTCGCCTTCAAGCGCGACATAGGCGACTGGCCACGGCCTGAAGACTTCGGGTCCGGCATAAGGAGGAGATTTCGGGCGATAACGCTGGATCGTGTAACTCCACAATATGCCTTGGCGCTTTAGCGGGTAGGGTTCAAATTCGGCATTTGCAGGACATGGAAAGACAATCCGCCCGGTGACGCGGTTACGGCCGCCGATCAGGCGTGGCGGGGTCTCGTCGGTAAACAGTCTTTCGGCGATCGGCCGCATGCGTGATTCCTCTCGAAACCCCTTAAGCCAGTGTTTGACGGAAAATGTGACTCGCCAAAGCGATAGGCTGCATCGCGGTGCTCCGGTTGCAAGCGGCGACCGGATCTATGCACCTAATGGCGCGTAAACTGACAATGTGGTTGAGGCGGGGGTTGCGATCGCAGACTAACCGCCCAGCGAAATATATCCAAGCTGCGCGGCCTTGAACACCGTCTGGCTGCGGTTGACGGCGTCGAGTTTGACCGACGCGTTGTGGATATGGAACCGCACGGTAGCGCGGCTTCTCGACATGATCATGCTGATCTCCATGTCGGTCTTACCGATTGCGGCCCAGCTCAGGCATTCGACTTCGCGCTTCGACAGGCGTGATCCGGGTGGCAGGCGCTGAATACTGCCCATCGCATGCACGTAGCTCGAAATGAACGTGCGCGCATACATGCCGAAAACATCGCCAAAGGCGAGAAAATCTGCCTGCAAATCTGTCTTATCGCGGTCGAGCGGATTGAAACTGACTGCACCAATCTGCCCAAACGGCAGATGCACAGGAACGACGATGGCCGCGCGGGTCATGGCGCGGGCTTCGAAATTATGAAGATCGACCGCGTCGAGATAAGGATTAGGTTGACGCGTATTAAAGCCGTTCGCGTTGACCCAAAAAGGTTCGCTTTCAAACCTGCAAGCCGATGTCAGTGGCGAATCAAGCGCAATGCGGCTGTTTTTCCACCACACCTTGTCGTCGGCCGTCCAGCCGAACACATCGCGTGCCAAAATATTGCCCTCGGCATCGACCGGTGTTCGTTTGCCGGCAATGTCGTGCGCCGGGGCGACGCGCATCGGCGCGATTTGGGTGACAATTTGCTGGAGTGCTTCGGCGGCCCGGCGCACGTCGTCCGGCCCGTTGATGCGCACGGCGTCGACATTGGCGACTGAAAACAGCTCCGGTTTATCCTCTCTCATCCACGGGTTGTAGACCGTCCCTTGCATGGTATCAATGGCCTAGTCTTTTAGGCAGCGGGCCGAACTGGCAGAAGGGTTCTAAGCATGACAAAATAATGAAGAGGGCGACTCCAGCGTGAATTTTGACTTGAGCGAAGAAGATGAAATGCTCAAGGCGCTGGTCGAGCGGTTTGTTGCGGATCGCTATGATCTCGAAAGACGTCGGCGGTATCAGCGAGAGAATATCGGTTTCTCGGTGGAAAACTGGCGGCTGCTGGGCGAGTTGGGCCTCATCGCGGCACTTTTTGATACAGCTCACGGTGGCCTCGGGATTGGATTTCCGGGCTTGGCGAGCGTAGCTGAGGCGTGGGGAAAAGGACTCGTCGTCGAGCCGCTGGTTGAAAATGCTGGAGTGGCGGGCGGGCTTTTCGCCAGTATCTCACCGGCAGCGCTGAAGGCCGATTGGCTGCCAAAACTAATGGCGGGTGATAAACGGGTCGCGCTCGCCCATCGCGAACTTGCGGCGCGTCGTAATTTGGCCTGGGTCGAGACTGCGGTCCAGCAAAACGGCAGCGACGTCTTCCTGTCCGGCGCAAAATCGCTGGTTCCGGCAGGCGATGGCGTTGATGCCTATCTGGTGAGCGCGCGGACCTCCGGGCAAGCGGGCGACCGGGAGGGGATGTCGCTTTTTCTGGTCGATGCGCAGGCTCCCGGTCTTTCCGTACAGCCGTGGCGCCTCATCGATGGTTCGGTGGCGGTCGCACTGACGCTGGATAATGTCTCGATTGCCGCAGAGCATCGCCTTGGCGGCGGTCTGGCGGATATTGAAGCGTCGCTTGAACGCGGGGAATTTATGCACTGCGCCGAAGCGTTGGGCATCATGGAAAAGCTGTACGCCGATACGCTGGACTATCTGCGCACGCGCAATGAGTTCGGGGCCTCGCTTGGCAGTTTCCATGCGCTACAGCACCGCATGGTCGCGCAATATGCGGCGCTGGAACAGGCACGCGCTTTGCTGAATCTGGCAACAATGGCAACCGATTCTGCGGCACGCAGCCGTGCGATTCAAGGAGCGCGTGCCTTTATCGCCGAGGCCAGCGTCACGCTCGGCCATGAAATGATCCAGATGCACGGCGGGATGGGCGTTACCGATGAACTCAACATCGGCCACGGCCACAAGAGACTGCTGTTCCTCTCACGCTGGCCCGAAGATGCCGGCGCGGCGCTTGACCGTTACGCAGCAGGCTGACGTTCCTTCAGCCACCCGATCCCCCGCCGCAGCAGGTCGTAAAACACCGGCAAATCCCACGCGCATCGGTCCACCGTCGGCCACCAGTCGAGCATCGGCTGCAAATCATAATGCCCGCGGCAATGTCCGAGCGTGTTGTAAAGCACCGCGCCTTTGCCATGATCTTTTAGGTAAAACACCGGATGCGTGCCAATCGCGTCCGCCGCCTCGACAAAGCCGGTGCCGGGTTCGCTGCATTCGGTTTCGAGAAGAACGTGGAGTTCGCCGTGCAGCTCCATATGATACAGCTCATCCTCGGTGTCGAACGGTTCGATGCCCGCCACCAGTGGGTGCGAAGGGTCCGCCACCGTCACGCGGTAGGGTGCTATCGGCGGGTGCGACAGGAACTGGCTGCCAAGCAAATC
>CAZQBS010000123.1:0-4801 GCA_964591835.1 uncultured Sphingorhabdus sp.
AGCATCCCGCATTTCCGCCTGCACACGGCGGTGTGCGTCGATGACCTGCTGGAGCTGCGCAAAACTGCCAATCTCGTGCTCGGCATCAAGGCGTCAATCAACGACTATCTGGTTCGTGCCGTTGCCTTGGCACTCGCGCAGCACCGCGACGTCAATATTCAGGTGCATGGCGATGCAATCCATCATTTCGCCCATGCCGATATCGCGGTCGCGGTCGCCAGCCCCAAAGGCCTTGTCACGCCGATCGTCCGTTCGGCAGACCTGATGCGGATCGAGCAAATTGCATCAGCGACCAAATCGCTCGTCGAAAAGGCACAGGCCGGCAAGCTTGGCTATGAGGATATGGAGGGCGGGACATTCTCGATCTCCAACCTCGGCATGTTCGGCATCGACCAGTTTGACGCGTTCTTCAACCCGCCACAAGGCGCGATTTTAGCCGTGGGCGGAATCAACCGTGTGCTGGCAGAGTGTGAAGATGGCGAGGCCGCATTCGAAAGCCGGATGCAGTTGTCGCTATCCTGCAATCACCGCGCCATCGACGGTGCCGTCGGTGCGCAGTTTATGGCGACGTTGAAAGCCCTGATCGAAGAACCCGAAAGGCTGTTTACTGAGCGCTGAACCGGGTCGCCGCAAAACCAATCGCTGCCCCAGCCAGCAGCAATGCCACCGCAACCCACGCCGCACCCGATGGGTCGCGGTTAGTCACTGCAAAAGATGCAATCAGCGGACCTACGGATAGACCGCCGATCTGCGCGACGCTGATAAATGCCGCAGACTGCCCGCCCGGATCCAGACCGAGCAGGAACGGCAGATGTGAGGGCGGCGCGAACATCCAGAAAAAGCTGATCAGCCCTGCCGCCAGCACCAGCAGAGCAACATGTGCGCCCAAGAACATCAGCGTGCCGATGGCAAGCGCGCAGCCAAGCGCGCTACCTATAGTAATGCTCGCCCCAGTCCAGCGCCCGGCTGCCCAGATAGCGCACAGCCCGCCGAGTATCTGGACGGCAATGGCACTGCTGACGATCAATCCCGCAGTCTTTGAATCATGCCCCTGCCCAGCCGCAAGCGGCACAAAATAAACCCAGATTGCCAATATCCCTGCCAAAAAGCACAGGATCGCGATCAGCCCAACAAACCCTAGCGGAGTCGGCGGCGTGATCCGTCCGGCGGCTAACGGCACAAAGGCACGCGGCAGCGCCAGAGCGGCTGGCAACAACAGCATGAGCGCCAGGGTGGCAATCAGCCAGTAGCCGCCGGCAATCCCGAATTGCGGGAGAAGAAAAAGGCTCAACCCCCAGGATAGCAACGTAGCCATCACCGCCTGCGCCGTGACATAGATCGCAAAAAGCCTTGCGCCGGAGGTTGCCCGTGTCAGCATACCGACCAGCACCCAAAGGATAACACCGGATGCCAACCCGTTAAGCCCGCGCAGAAGCAGGACGCCGTTACCGGATGCAGAAACGGTCAAGCCATTGGCCGCAACCATCACCACCAGCGCCAACATGCTCAATGGCCGAAGCGACCGGGGCGGAAGGCACAAAGTCGCCAGAAACGACCCAACCAACATGCCAAGCCCCTCGACCATGCCCGCACGCCCGATCTGTTCAGACGTCAGTTGCCCGGCCTCAAGCAGCCCGCCAAGCAGGATGGGTTGCAACGCAGGGATAACGCCGGCGATGATGCCGATGCTGACGACAGCGGCTGTTTCAATCTGCGTGAAATCGCCGGACGAGGCTACATGCTGGTCGATAGATGTGCCCATTTGGCTCTCCCGTTATTAGTTTTGCGCTTTTTTGCTAGTCAGCCACCCGCCCATGGCTTGCTTTCAAACTACTTGTTACGCACCAAGCAACCGGCCGCACCTAAGATTAGCGCTAGGACAGATCTGCCACGAACGCATGTGACGGCCTCTGCACAACGCTCGATCTGTGAAGGAATTCAGGAATTCGGCTGTTAGTAGCAATTCGAACGAGCGACTCGGCGTCTATGACCAGTCTTTCACACAAGCGGCGGTTGGTCGCAAAGACAGTTCACCTTAAAGCCTCCCGCCGTGGGGCGGCAGTTATCGCTGCGTGACGTGTGAATGAGCGTCCGCTATGGACCAATCGCTACTCAAATGCGGCCTGTCGGCAGCGTCCAACCAAGCTGCCGTTTGCCCCTTGGTCGAATGTCGCGTTTCGCGGTAGCGACAACAGGTTATCAACAAACGGAGCGTCCGAGAACGGTCAATTGTCGACCTAAAACATTGCAGCAAGCCGTCATGCATAGGGACGTCGGATGCAGCGCGAAGCGTTTCAACTGAAGCCCCAGCCCGCTAGTCCACCTCGCTCTCCGAAGTTCTGCTAGCCGCCTCAATGCTGTCAACAATCAACCCGTAAAGGGTCCGCTACGCGCATGCGTGCGGCCACTGCGGCGCTGTGCGCCTTTGCGGTGATTGCCGCATTGCGCCGTCTTCACTGAACCTGTCGAGCGGGGATGGCCTCGCTCCCGGACAGGAGCTTGGATTATGTCACTTTATATCGCACAACGCCACGCATGGAGCCTAGCCCGCACTTTGATGGTCTGCGTGACCCTATTCCGGGCCGGTAATGGTTATTCGGTGGTTCCAGCCAGCGAGTTTGACGGCGATCCCGACAGCATAGTGCGCGAATATGATCCGTTTAATCCCTGACAGGACAACGACAGTGCTCTTCTGTACCAACATGGACATCATGTTGACCGGCTTTGGCCCAATAATCATCGAAGTAGCGCATTCGTTGACGATGCTGCTTTGCGTACCGATATCTATGAAGTTGCTTTCGATGCAATGGTTGCCCGCTCCGCAGTCCCCTTAATTTAGGAGTTTGAACCAATCTGCCTGTGCTGGCTGCGCATATCGCGTTCGGTGCAGGCAAATCCTACATTGCGCGCGCCGTCGCAAGTTTTTTGCTGTTTCAGCAGCATTTGTAGGATTTTGTCGGTTGTGTAATTGTCCTGACCGGTATGCCCACCATCCTGTGGCAGTTGTCGTATCGCTTTGCGGATCTTGTGCGCAATAGCAATTGGCGGCAACGGACGATCGATGCGGAAGTACGGGCGCGCTCAAAGCTGTGCCCGGCAATGTGGAGATGATCCTGTATCATGTGGACCCGCAGGCGCAGGACGACCAGAACGCTGGTTCTCCGTGCCGCCTGCATTCTTGGAGTTCCAAACAGGTCAGTGGCTGCGAACTTGCTTGATGCACTGTTCGACCTTGCCGAGCGCCTCGTTTGGCGGCTTGTATCTGGGCATATTACGAATGCGTTGATCGGTGATAATCTGCGCTGCATGTCGGGAATGCGGTAATGCTGACAGCAATCTGA
Organism: uncultured Sphingorhabdus sp.; assembly: GCA_964591835.1. Classification (GTDB taxonomy): domain Bacteria; phylum Pseudomonadota; class Alphaproteobacteria; order Sphingomonadales; family Sphingomonadaceae; genus Sphingorhabdus_B. The sequence goes on from CAZQBS010000123.1 coordinate 3,342, forward strand.
TTGGTCATTTGACCTTCAGCGCCGCCGTCTTGATTGGTTCGGAAGGATTGCCACGGCTTCCAGTTCATGTGCCTGCCCATGCCCACTGCTGCCTCGTCAATGGCTTTGGTAGGCAGGGGATGGCTTCGCCGCTTGATCCCTTGCTGCAACGGCGCCTGCACCGGCTTTCTTCCCCTGGGTCTGTGACCCATTCCTCGCGAGACAAGAAAGCCGTCTGGCCGCCGTCCTCCACTCACGTTGCGGCCCTTTGGGTGCAGCAGGCCAAGCCCCTGCCCTCAACCAGCCATCGAGACCGCGATGGGCGCGGGTTCGACCAACTTGAAAGGAAGTTATCATGGCAAATATCGGAACATTCACCAAGAACGGCAACGAATATAAGGGCGAGATCGTCACTATGTCGGTACAGCAGAAAAATGTCCGCATCGTCCCTGACCAAAGCGACAACGAAAACGCCCCATCTCACCGGGTGTTCGTGGGCCGCGCAGAAATCGGTGCCGCCTGGACCAAGCGCTCGAACGAAGGCCGCGACTATCTGTCGGTCAAGCTCGACGACCCCAGCTTCACTGCTCCCATCTTCGCAAACCTCTTCGATGACGAAGACGGCAAGAGCTTCAATCTGATCTGGTCGCGTCCCCGCACTACCAACGGCGACTAACAGGCTGCAACCTCCGCCCGGCATTGCCGGGCGGAGTATTTTTGCGCTTCAGCGTGTGTAAGAGTGCGACAATTTTGACCATGTAGTTTCTGTCACTCCCTCCAGGCCATTCAGGTCCGCCATAGCTGCCTGCGACCAGCGGTGACCCGCCGCTGTATTCGACCGCAGCGAAAGGCCGCCCATGGATGCAAGACCCCTCCCCGTCATAGCCCGCTTTCTCCGGACGCCCGATGCAGCCGTCCATGTCGGACTGTCTGCACGCACCCTGGAAAAGCACCGCTGCTATGGCACTGGCCCTGTTTACCGCAAGCTTGGCGGCCGGATTGTGTACGCAATCGAAGACCTTGACGCATGGACTGAACTGGGGTTGCGGCGATCGACCAGCGATCCTGGCAAAGGCACCGTGCATCCTGCCAAAAGGCTCGACGGCTACACGCCGCCGGTGCGTCGCTGAGTACGTTCGGTGCAGCGATTGTCGCACTTCTCCAGGGGGATGGACCAGCTCGACCTGTTTGTCGGCGCAGGCAGCAATATTGCCGCGCGCGATGCACAGGACCTGATGGCGTGGCCCTTTTTCAGCCTTGCCAAGTCAAAGCGCGTGCGTCCGATTGATTTCCGCATGGGCGAGACGTCGATTCTCGTCGAGGCGACGGCCGAACACGGCATGGCCACAATCTGGGACGCCGATGTTCTGATCTGGGTAGCAAGCCAGATCGTCGAAGCGCGCGATGCTGGCCGTGCGACCTCACGGCTGATTGCTGCCACCCCTCACGAGATACTGACATTTACTCAGCGCGGGACCGGC
>CAZQBS010000124.1:0-4610 GCA_964591835.1 uncultured Sphingorhabdus sp.
GCAACCCATCTTGGCACTTAAATGCCGTGAGCGGGAGCCATCCACCTCATCCGCTTTTAACACCAAAGGATAATAGCCAGCCCCAAGGTCGCCCGAGGCTGGCAGTGATTTAAATGTCCGTTCGCTCCGACAAAGTCAGGGCGTCGTCTATATCTACGCCAAGGTACCTAACCGTGTTCTCGATGTTGGAGTGGCCGAGTAATATCTGCACGGCCCGCAAATTTCCCGTCGATTTGTAGATTAGTGATGCCTTTGTTCGACGCATCGAGTGCGTGCCGTATTCGCGCTGATCAAGTCCGATCGTTGCCACCCATTCGTCAACAAGGCGTGCGTATTGCCGGGTACTAAGATGCCCCATATAGTCGACCCGGTTTGGAAAGACGAAATCGTAGATAGTGCCGCCACGGCGCTGCAGCCATGTCTCCATGCTCCGGCGTGCTTCTGACATGATCTCAAATAGAACTGGCCTGCCAGTTTTCTGTTGTATGACCGTCGCGCGATTACGGATCTGGCCGGCACTGACGATGTCGCCAATTTTCATCTTGACGAGGTCACAGCCTCGCAACTTGCTGTCGATTGCCAGATCGAACAGCGCTCGATCCCGCAGTCGCCTATGTTCGTCGAGATAAAAACGAATGGCCCAAATATCCCTCGGCTTGAGCGGGCGCTTGGGCCCCACATTTTTTCCAGCGTTCCAAGGACGACGCTCGTGCACGGCTGGGTCAAGATCTGAATATCCCATGACTTTTCTCCGATGGCCGGAATGGCCAACCAAAAAAATACCGTCGTTGAATTATCAGATTGCTGAATCCGCTAACTTTCGGTCTTTCGATCGGATGAAACGCTTCCCTAATACCTGTCGTGCCTTCACGCGCGTGGGCGTGCACTGGAAAGACTGACCGGCTGGAATAACGGCAGCTACAAAAAGGATCGCTGATTATGTCAGCTGGTGACCGAGTTGTATGCAGGCCACACGATTATCATGCCCCAAACCACTACCATCAGGGCTGCAAAACCCCAAATCGATTCAGCCATAGCTAATGCCTATAACGGCTCACGAGTGGCGCTAAATTTCGTTATTGTTCGTAAGCGAGAATCAAAACAGGATGGCGAGATTGCGTTCAGTTGGCAGCCCCAGATCCCATTAGAGCGAGCGCTTCCCTGCGGTTGATCATGAGGGTCAGTCTCCGAAGCTCAGTCTGAAGGAGATGCCATAGGTTCTGGGCGTCCCAGGCACCGCTGTCGCGAGTCCGATCGCGTCACCGGTATTCCCGGCATCTTTGAGATAATTCTTGTCGAAAACATTCTCTATAAAGGCCTCGATCCGCCAGCGGCCCTGGTCGGGCGCATAACCGAGCCGGGCGTTTGCAAGCGCAAAGCCGTTCTGGAACTCGTCCTGTACATTGTCAGCTACCAGAGCGTTTGGCGGCTGCTGAAGATCTGGCCGGTCATTGTCGCTGTCAAAGAAGGTTTTCGATTGATAGGTCAGCGTGGGCGAGAAGGTCACTGCTCCAGATCCCATCGGGATTGCGACATTCGCGCCGACGGCAAAGCTGTGGTCAGGGGATAGCCGGAAACGATTGCCTCGCCTCGCCCCGGTACGGAAGCGGCTATGGTTGTATGCATAATTGGCGAAAAGATTGATCTGCTCGCTCGCCTCCCACCGCATCTGGCCCTCAAAACCGTAAGAACGCGCCTTCCCTGCGTTCGTACTAACGAACAGCACGCCGACCTGTTCGGTCGTCTGGAAGTTCCTGTACCGGTAATGGAAAAGCGCGCCATCGAGGAACAGACTGCGCGAAGCGAGAGCGGTTTTTGCACCGACTTCGAAGCTGTCAACGGTTTCCGCTCTCAGCGTTTCGAAGCGCGCCGACGAGCCCGGGGTCGCCGGAGTTCGCGCCGAAAGTTCCTCTGGCCTGCGCCCGCGAGCATAGCCGGCATAAAGGCTGCTGTTAGTATTGGGCGCGTATCGCGCAGTGATGCGGAAAGTGACGCCGTCGTCATCAAGACGGCTCTCAATCATGTCGCCATTGTTGGCTGTCGGCTGACTGGCAAGGCCAAACAAGGGTACCGGAAACGCGGTCGATTGAGGAATGGTTGCAGCCCCAGGCGCCGCCAGCGCGTTGAGCAACGCAGTCCGCGTGGCGGCAGGTTGGGAGAGCGCGCCAATGAATCCGCCAAGGATCGAGCGGCCATTGACGACTGCCGATGAGATGCCGGAGCGTTTGCTATTGTACCCATAACGGATGCCGGCATTGAGCTCAATCTGCTCGGATGGACCGAAGGTCGCGTCACCAAATACCTCCCAAGCGCTGGTGCGACCTATATTGGTAGCCGTTTCCTGATGCGCAGTTTTGAGATTTCCGGCGATAGCCGTGGCCAGCGTATTAGAAACCGCGACGCCCGAGGCAGCGGCAAGCGCGCGCAGCAGCTGCGACGTAAGCGCCGTTGATTGTAGCACAGACAATGGAGCCGGGTCCGTCGCGGGTCGGCCGGGAATTCGCCCGTTGAGCGATCCTGTAAGCTGCGCGAGTAGTGAACGCTCATCAAACACTGTCGGGGTGCGTTGTGAACCACGTTCATGGAAATAGCTCGCGCCGAAAAAGGCCGATAACTGCCCCCCATCATCCCATCCAAGGCGTAAATCCTGACTGAACTGCTTACCACGCGCATCTTCGGCGGCAGTTAGAATGGGAATCGAGGTGCCGTCAGCATCGAGCACTTCTAGTGCTTTGAAACGGCGATATGCGCTTACTGAGTTCAATGAAAGGGCATCCGATATCTCGTAGCGGGCGAGCGTCGTTACTCCATAGACATCACGATCGAGGCCAAGGCTGCGGCCACCTTCGAATCCCGAGACCGTCGTCAGCGTAGCCCCGCTGAACGGTGACAGCGGCGCAAGGACAGAGCCTGTGAGGGCGTCAGTCTGGCGCTGTTGCAGCGCAATGAAGGCGGTACCGGTGGGGCTGTCATGCTGGTAATTGCCAATGATATCGACATGAAAGCGATCACTCGGTTCGACCAGCAGAGCTCCGCGGATCGCCCAGCTGTCGACAGAGCCGAACGCGTTTCCTCCTAGCAGGTTGCGCACATTGCCGTCGCGACTGCGATAGCGGCCAGCGACTCGCAATGCTGCCTGCGAACCGAGTGGTACGTTGACAGTCGCTTCGGCGAGTACCGAGTCCAGATTTCCGTACGCGCCGCGTGCGCTCGCAGCGAAACCACCGGGATCGGCCTTGTTCTGGATAACGTTGACAGCGCCGATGAGTGCACTGCGGCCATAGAGCGTTGTCTGTGGCCCCTTGGCGATCTCGACGCGTTCAATATCAAACAGCTCGACAAATGCGCCGCGCGATTTCGAAATCGAAACGCCATCCTGGAAGACAGACACGCGCGGCTCGTTAAATGCACTGCCCGCATCGGACGTGATGCCCCGCATCACAAATCCTGGATTGTTCGGGGACTGGTTCTGTACCTCGAAGCCAGGCACGAAGCGTGACAGCTCCTCAAAATCCTCGACGCCAATGCGTTCAAGCACCTCACCGGAATATGCAGTCAGCGCGATCGGCACATCGAGTGGATCCTGCTCCCGAAACTGCGCGGTGACGACGATTTCATCCTCGCTTGCGGGCGTCTCCTGAGCAGCGGCGGGGTTCACAACAAGCGCAGGCAGCCATGCGGCACTTACGAAGAGTATTGTAGGTTTCCTGGTCATGAGTTTCGTTCCCTTTTCCTTCACTCACACTGGTCCTGATGCGCCGAACATCAGGGCACCGTGATGTGGTCTTCTCTCTAACCACTGGCATTATCTGCGCCTCACCTGATTGGGTGATGGGCATAAAACCTCCGTCGATGCTCAAGCGTGGCAACGCCAAGCGTCATCAATCCGAACATCAGGAAAATCTGCGCAATGGTCATATTCACTGCATTCAGTACCGTCACCGCGAGCAACGCGACCACTACCAGCAGCGCGTTGACGACATTATTTGCAGACAGATCGCGCCCGCGACGATCGGACGGCCCAGCGGTCTGGAGAACCGCTTGAAACGGTACTGCAAATATGGCCGAGAAAGCTGCAATTCCGAAAACGTCGAACAGAATTCTCCAGCTAGACGGGAATGAAAGAAACGCGTCCAGCGTCAGCAATTGAGACCGGACACTTATGCCATGACTCACAAAGTAGAGATCGCAGGTGAATAAACCGAGCAGTGCGGCAGCAGGCGCGCTGGCGCGGGTGGATATATCGCCCTTTGAATACGAACCGATGCAAAGTGACCCGACAACAATACCCAGCGAAAAAACAGCGAGCAGGGCAGTCGCGACGGTTTGGGCCAAGCCGAGTTCGTTGCGTGCGAAAGACACAAATTGGCCTGTAAAAACCGCGCCTAGCGCATAGAACCATGACAATCCAAATACGGCATTGCGCAACACCGGTTCGGCGAGTGTCACGCGCACGATTCGCCATGTACCTCGCGCGACATTCCAGTCGATTTCTACAGGCGGCATGTCAGGAGGTCCTTTCGGGATCAGACGCGAGAACAGAAACGCCCCCATTGAAAGACCAATGATCAAAGGCCTATTCTCATTTGTTACTGTCATACGCCGCCAAG
>CAZQBS010000125.1:0-4547 GCA_964591835.1 uncultured Sphingorhabdus sp.
AGTCGGCGGGGTAATAATCGTCATCTTCCGAGGAAACCAGACCAGATAGCCGTGGGACTTGAGAAGGCGCCAGAAGAATGAGTGGTATGTATCAACCTCAATCCTCTTCTTCTCATCAGTTGTTACCGACCGCTCGTCGTCTATGGACTCGAACACGCGAGATACGGTCGCGCGCGCAAAACTTAGGAATAGAATACGCTGTCCGGGCCTGAGAGTTTCACGAGCAATCTTCGCCGCCTTTAAGATTGCCACCGTGGTTTTCCCGGAGCCCGGCCCACCAACGACAAGCTGGTGGTCGTCGGCTTTGATAACATCCTTCTGAGCTTCAGTGAGATCGACCATGACGGACTCTACTGGAGAGGCTGGGCGGAAGGTTGCTCATCATCATTTGGTGGGGGAACTGGCTGTGGGGGCGGGTCGCAAACAGCCTTAAGCGAAACGCATGTATCTCGAATCCACTGTGGTATTTCCGCTTCGGAACATTGTGCCAAGAAGTCAGCGACCCCCCAGTTGCCTTTCGACCATCCAAAATATTCGCTTAGCGCGGCGGCAGGGTCGGCCTTAGGATCGGGGAATTTGGCGGCCAGGTGTGGTGGCCAAGCTAGATTCTCGGCGAACCGCTCAAGGGCCGCTTGAGTCGTATTTTTAAGGACAAGATCCTCTATGCCCTTTTCCTCGTGCATGAACAGGCGCTCGAGCTGCGCTTCCATCTCCGCTTTCGCAGGATCAGTTTGCTTGTCACATAGCCCGAAAGTCCGCTTTCCGAGGTTTTTATAGAGTTCCGCGAGATCGGCGATCTGGGACTCGGTGCCAGCATCGATGACGCAGATGCCCAGAGCCTCAAGCGAGGCATAAACGGTAGGGTTCAGCTCCGACAGACGCCGCGCCGCTACCGGAAAGGCGCTTGCTTCGGTCGCGCCCTCCGCGATTAACACGCGACGAGACAGCAGGCCTTCGCAAAAGCGCGTTCGGAACTCTTGGCGGTATCGCTTGTGTTTAACACTGTCCGGGAGAGCGATCTCAGCCTGCGATAAAGCACCATCGTTCGACCGCGAGAGGATCACCGTCTCACCGGGCTTAAACTCCTCGAGGACATAGGGCGAGTGCGACGTCACGATTGATTGAGCTGCCAGCTTGCGTAGTTCGTGGACGATGCGCTTTTGAGCATATGGTGGGATTGCGGTCTCCACCTCCTCCATCGCGAAAATGACGTTCTGCTTGTCCTCGGCGATCTGGGATAGCATCGCCAGCACGAGCATGTTGATGGTCCCTGTACCTTGCCGATAAAATGGTGCCGCATGATCGCCGGTTCCTGTCGCAATGAAAGCGGTCACGACCTTACGGAGATGTTCTCGGGTCAAATTTGAGACCTTAAGATGCGGCTTTACGCCCCATTCGCGCGGCACATATTTCTTTAGTGATTTGTCGATGCTGTCGAGAACCCCGGAAATCCCGATCGCGGGATCGCTCGCTACGTCAAACGCGGCCAGCGTCCCTATCGTGCTTTCCCACATCTGGGGCCGAATCTCCTTAAGCCGCAATATAATATCGAGCAGGCTTCCATGCTCAAGGCTCAGCGCCCTTGATCCGGTTCTTAGTGAGCGCAGGAAGAGAAAACCGCAGTGCTGTTTGTCCTTTTTCGTGAAGGGCGTCGGCGTGTCTTCCTCGGTTAAGCTTCGTGAATAATAGGTATTGCCGACGAAATCATCCTCATCCGCATCATATGCGCCAATGAAGGTAACCCGAAGTGCCGCTTTGATGGTTGCAGCATCTATGCCCGCCGGATTTGCGGCCGTGTAAAAGATGCCCGATTTGACATCGAGCCATTCGATGCTGCCGCCAAATCTCGCCTCCTGTTCTTGTGAAAGCCCAGTGATAGCTACCTCGATTGTGATTTTAGGAGGCTCTGCCTGTTTTGCGGGCGCTACCTCGGCAAGTCCGCCTTCGCCCGCTTCCACCTGAGCAATGACGGTGGGAAGATATTTGCCTCCATAGAAGTCATGCTCATCGACTGGAGGGCGGCGGCTAAGTCGATCAGGTCCTAACGCGAGATCAATTGCTTCAAGAACAGACGATTTTCCGGTATTATTATCACCAATCAACACAGAGTGTTGGGGCAATATCAGATTGGCCGAGCGAATGCCTCGAAATATCTCAATCTTGATTGAATAGATTTTCACTCCATCCCCCTATGCCACCGCTACAACCGTGTCATAGCCGCCGATCTGCGTCAGCCCCTCATGGCTGTCGATGCCGGTATAGGCGAGCGAGGCGTTTTCGTAACGGCGGAACGCGAAGACCGCCGCGTTCATGCGTTCGGTGTTGAACACCTTTAATCGCACCAGCAAATGGAAGTCGTCCACCGTAAGCCCGGTCACGGTCAAAAATAGGTCAGGCTCCAACCTCGTGATCACGTCCTGGAGCGTGTTTTCGCGGTAATCGGTGAGATACATAACGGCCGGAATTCGCGTCGCGAACTTGATCAGCTTTTCCTGAACCAGCTTGCGCTTCGATTTGTATTCCTTCTCCTCGTCGCTCAGCTCCTTCTTCTCGGCTTTGCTCAGCTCGCCGTCCTTCGCCTTGTTCTTGAGTTCCTTGACCTTCTCGCTCTTGTTGATGATCGTCTCGATCACATTGTCGCCAAGCGCACGCCAGCCTTCGATCCGTTCGACCGCCGCCATCGCTTCAGGGCTGTCGAGCAACCGGCGTAGCGTATCGTTATCGACGTTGACCAGCATCGCCGATTCCCACTTGCGCGCGAGCAAGGTGCCGGTCGTCCCCGCCATCGCGTAGTCGAGCACCTCGCCTGCATCCAACTGCCGCAGGATCGCGCCGTCATGCGCCAGCACGGGCAGATAGGATAAAAGATCGCGCAAGGCGTTTTCGGGGTTCTGTTCGCCGGGGGAAAGGTTGGTTCCGTATTCGGAAAGCTGGCGCAGCGCGCGGGTCGGGGCAAAGTCGAAGACGAAGCACACCGGCTTCAAAATCTGCTCGGCGTTCGGGTCATCGCCCTCGGGGTTCTTGATCGACCAAGGTGACTGGACGCGAAAAGCGGCCTGAAAATAGGTTTCAGGCGATTTCAGGTTGCGCAGCATCAGGATCGACGACCATTGCGGCACGGTGACACCCGTAGTCAGCTTACCGCAGGACAGCGTGATCGATTTGCTGTCATGTCCGCCGCCGATGGCCTTGCGCACCGGATCGAGTGCAGCAAGCCCGATCCCCGCCGCCGTTCCTGCTGCGACGATGACCTTGTAATCGTGCCAAAACACATTCTGCTTTTCTTCGAGCAGATTGGCCATTGCCTGACAGGCGGCGACGTTGGGCAGAAACCAGAAGGCATGGTTGAGATAGGGCAGCAGGCGCGCATTCTCATAGGGGAACGGCGCTTTCGTCCCTGATTTCAACTGGTCCACGGTCTGTGGGTTGTAGGAACCGCGAATGATATTCAGCCATTTCTGGACGTCATCCTTGTGCCTGAAGCTGGCGAGCACGCCAGTGCCGCTTGCGGCAAAGAATTCGTTCAGATCGAACTCGTCGAACTCGCCCATGCTCGCGATGGCGGTCAGTTCGTCAGGCATCTGGTAGGTAAACAGGCTGACCATCGGCAGCGCGGCGTAGGGGTTGCGTTTGCCCGGATGCGCGGCGGCGAAAGACTCCTTCGCCTGCTGCTCATCGGTGTAGGTCCAGTTGAAAATCTGTTCCTCGATGAACTCGCCCGTGGCGAGCGCCTTGAATGGCGTGCCGGAAAGATAGAGATATGCTCGCGTCGTGATCGGCAGGAACTCAGCTTCGGCTTCGGACAACTCGCCCAGATCCTCGTTCATCGTTGCGAGGTCGCCCGCATATTCAAGCTTGGTTTCGGCCTTGGCGACCGCCGCGTCCTCGCCCTCGAACAGCTCCTTCGCGGTGTCGCGCCATGCGCCGAAATGGTATTCGTCGAACACGACCAAATCCCAGTTGATCGTGTGCAGCCATTCGTTGCGCGGCTTGATGTTGCCCGCTGCATCGCGGCCCAAAAGGTCTTGGAACGATCCGAAATAGACGACCGGCTTGCCCTTATCGATCTGCGTCGGGTCGCGGCCCGACGACTTTGAAAGATACTGCCAGCCGTCGAAATCGACATGGCTTTCAAGATCGGTGCGCCAGGCATCTTCGACGGCGGGTTTGAACGTCACCACCAGAACGCGCTTTGCCGCGAGCTTCTTCGCAAGCTGATAGCTGGTGAAGGTCTTGCCGAAACGCATTTTGGCATTCCAAAGGAAGCGCGGGACGGCGTGCGCGTCCTCGACCCAGCGGGACTGGAAATAGGCGTGGGTCTGCTCAACTGCTGCAACTTGCTCTTCGCGCGGCGGGAAATCGTCGGTTCGGGCGGTTTCGAAGCGCAACCCCTTTTGCAGTTCGAGCAAAGCCGCCTTCACGTCATCGGGCGTGCAGCGCATCCATTCGCGCGACGCGCCGATCACGACATTCTCGAAGCCCTTTTCGATCAACCGCTGCCGGACATCGCCATCTTTATCTTTAACTCGTCAAAGAACATCCGCAAC
>CAZQBS010000126.1:0-4498 GCA_964591835.1 uncultured Sphingorhabdus sp.
AACAGCTTTGGCGACGACCGCGTCTTTATCGAGAAATTCATCCTCAACCCGCGCCATATCGAAATCCAGATATTGGGCGATCAGCATGGCAACATCCTCTATCTGAACGAACGCGAATGTTCGATCCAGCGGCGCCATCAAAAGGTCGTCGAGGAGGCACCATCGCCCTTTGTGACGCCCAAGATGCGCCAAGCGATGGGCGAGCAATGCGTGGCTTTGTCGCGCGCGGTGGGCTATTATTCGGCGGGCACGGTCGAGCTGATCGTATCCGGCGCAGACCCGAGCGGCGAAAGCTTCTATTTCCTCGAAATGAACACGCGGTTGCAGGTCGAGCATCCGGTGACCGAAGCGATCACAGGCATCGATCTGGTCGAGCAGATGATCCGTGTGGCCTATGGCGAGAAACTGGCGTTCACGCAGGACGATATCACAATCGACGGTTGGGCCATCGAGAACCGCGTTTATGCCGAAGACCCCTATCGCGGGTTTTTGCCTTCTACAGGTCGTTTGACGCGCTATCGCCCACCAGTCGAGGGCTGGACCGATGACGGCGCGGCAAATGGCCGCAGGGGCATAGACGGCATCCGCGTCGACGACGGCGTCTATGACGGCGGCGAAGTCTCCATGTTCTACGACCCGATGATCGCCAAACTGATAACCTGGGGCGAAACGCGTGACGCCGCCGCCGACCTGCAGATCGCCGCACTCGACCGCTTCGAGATCGAAGGCCTCGGCCACAATATCGATTTCGTCAGCGCCATCATGCAACATTCGCGCTTTCGCTCGGGAGAAATTACCACCGGTTTCATCGCCGAAGAATATCCCGACGGCTTCCACGGTGCGCCCGCGTCAGATGAACTGGTCAAATCGCTCGCCGCCATCGCCGCCTTCGTCGCGACTGCCGAGGCCGACCGCGCGCGGCAGGTCGACGGGCAGCTAGGTAATACCCTGCCGCCACCCGCTGCATGGCAGGTGAAGATCGGCGATGCCGTCCACGACATTTCGCTCGACGAGGATATGATTGAAGTCGATGGCGAAGCCTTCGACCTCTCGATGGAATATACCCCCGGCGACCGTTTGATTGAAGCGGATGTTGCCGAGGAAGAATTGGCAGTTAAAATTGCCAGAACACGCACGGGCTTTAAACTCACCACACGCGGCGCAACCCATATCGCCCAAGTGCTTCCGGCACATGTCGCGCATCTCGCCGATCACATGATCGAAAAAGTCCCGCCCGATCTGTCGAGATACCTCATCTGCCCGATGCCCGGCCTGCTAACCGCGATCCACGTCGGCGCAGGCGACAAGGTCGAAGCGGGACAGCCGCTCGCCGTGGTCGAAGCAATGAAGATGGAAAACATCCTCCGCGCCGAAAAATCGGGCACGGTAAAGTCGATCAGCGCCGCCCAAGGCGAAAGCCTCGCGGTCGATGCGATTATCCTTGAAATGGAGTGAACCATGACATTGCCAGTCACCGCATTGGTCGATGGGTAACATCGGCTAACCCAATAACCCGCTTGAACCCCACGGCTTTGCATATATGGAAGAATGTAGAGTTTGGGGAAGGGGACTAGTATGGCCGAAACGGCAGCAATCGATCCGAAGCGCGACCGGTTGGTTATCACCGCATCGTCGCTTGGCACGGTGTTCGAATGGTATGATTTCTTTGTATATGGCATACTGGCAGCGCTGATCGGGAAACTGTTTTTTCCGGCAGACGATCCAACCGCCGCGACGCTTGCCTCGCTCGCCATTTTTGGTGCGGGCTTTGCCGTCCGACCATTCGGTGCCATCCTGTTCGGCTATTTCGGCGACAAGATCGGGCGCAAATACACATTTCTGGTCACGATTACGCTGATGGGGCTGGCGACTGCGGCCATCGGGATGCTGCCGACCTTTGCTACCGCAGGCGTATGGGCCGCAGGATTGCTGCTGGCGCTGCGCTGTCTGCAAGGCCTTGCGCTCGGCGGCGAATATGGCGGTGCTGCGATATATGTTGCCGAACACGCGCCCGATGGAAAGCGCGGGCAATATACCAGCTGGATTCAGGCTTCGGTGGCGGGCGGCTTCCTGCTGGCGGTCACCGTTGTGCTGATTTCACGCCAGTCGATGAGCACCGAAGATTTCGAGGCATGGGGCTGGCGTGTGCCATTCCTGATGTCGATCCTGCTGCTTGCTATCTCGCTTTATATGCGCCTTAAACTTTCCGAAAGCCCGGTGTTCAAGGCAATGAAGGAAGCGGGCACGACGTCCAAAAACCCGTTTGTCGATAGCTTCAGATATCCCGGTAACATCAAGCGGATTTTCGTCGCGATGTTCGGCGTCGCCGCCGGCTTGACGGTGATCTACTACACCTCGCAGTTCGGGACGCTTTACTTTCTGACAGGCACGGCGCGCGTTCCGGAAACCGACGCTTTGTTGTACATGGCATTCGGGGCCGCTTTGGCCGCCCCGACCTATGTTGCGTGCGGATGGCTGTCGGATAAATGGGGGCGGAAGCGGTTGCTGCTGCTCGGCTATGCGCTGGCGATCGTCGGCGTGTTTCCGATATTCTGGATGATGGCCGATGCCGCCAATCCGGCGCTATCAAAAGCAACCGCTGCCAATCCCGTTACGCTTTCGCTGCCCAGTTGCGAATTCAATGCGCTGAACCGTGTTCACGAAACGGAATGCGCACAAGCGCTCAATTTTCTGAGCAAACGCGGGATTGCCTATAGCAAGCAGGAGAGCGAGACGGTGTCGTTAAAGGTGGGCGATGCCGAACTGCAGGGCTTCGATGAAAAAGCCTATGTCGCGGCGCTCGAAACCGCCGGTTATCCCGACAAGTCCGATCCGGCGCAACGGCAGCCGTGGAAGATCATATTATCGGTGTTCCTCATGGTCGCTCTGTCGGGCATGACCTACGGACAGGTTGCCGCGATCATGGTCGAGCTGTTCCCGGCGAAAATTCGCTACACCTCGATGTCCATCCCCTATCATATCGGCACGGGCTATTTCGGGGGATTTCTGCCCTATATCTCGCAATATATCGTCGCGCAGACCGGGCAGCCTTTTTCCGGCCTGTGGTATACCGTCGGTGTGACCGCGATGGCGTTTATCGTGGCGTTGATCTGGTTGCCCGAAACATCGGGAGCGACCGAGCTGGATTGACAGGCAAACGGTGTCACGCGAAGGGCGGTTATGACTGATTTCGACCCGCCGCTTCGTTTGCATCTCGATGGCGAGGCGCTAGTTGCCAACTGGCGGTTCCTGAAGGCGAAGGGTAGGGCGGCGTGCGGCGCGGCGGTAAAGGCCAATGGCTACGGCCTCGGCGCGCGCGAAGTTGTCACGCGGCTTCGCGATGCCGGTTGCCGCGATTTCTTTGTCGCGCATTGGAATGAGGCCGCTGCGATTGCCGATCTTGTTCCACCCGAGTGGATTTCCGTGCTGAATGGCATCGCGGCTGTCGATATTCCGCTGGCTCGCGAACTTGGTGCCGTTCCCGTCCTCAATACGCCCAATCAGATCGCAATCTGGAAGTCGGCAGGTGGTGGGACCTGCCATGTCATGTTGGATACGGGGATCAACCGGCTTGGCATTGATCACGAGCAAGTTTCCGCTGAACTGTTGGAGGGGTTGGACATCGACATCCTGATGTCGCACCTCGCGTCGGCGGATCAGGACAGCGACCACAACGCCCGCCAGCTTGCATTGTTTAACGAGCTATCAGTCTCGATCCCCGCCAGGCGACGAAGCTTTGCCAACAGTGCGGGCATAATGCTCGGATCCGATTATCATTTCGACGTGACGCGGCCCGGCATCGGCCTTTACGGAGGAATCGAACGAGCCGAAATGGCGGGGGGTATCGCGCCTGTAGTAAGCGTGGCCGCGCGAATATTGCAGGTCAGGAATCTGAAGGCCGGGGATGCGGTCGGCTATGGTGCCACGCATATTTGCGGACAGCCGACCATGCTTGCAACAGCGGCTATGGGCTATGCCGATGGCTACCTTCGCAGCTTTGTCGGGAACGGGATGGTCTATGCCGACAAGGTTGCTCTGCCGGTCATTGGCAGGATTTCGATGGACCTGATCACAGTTGATGCTTCGGCTTTCCCTTCGCTTGCTGAAGGCGACTGGGTAATGCTGCCCTATGATTTGCCCGTAGTCGCCGCCCAGTCCGGATTGTCGCAATATGAATTGATTACGACGCTGGGCCGGCGGTCAAAGCGTATCTGGACCTGAGCTGTCAGCCCATCACCAAAGAAAAAAGGCGCCCCGAGAGGCGCCCTTTTTTTTACTCACGTGACGATTGGTTTTAGAAGCTGGCGCGAGCGCTAATCTGGAAGCGACGACCGATAAGGTCGTTATAACTAGCAGGGATCAGCTCACCAAAATAGTTCTGACCTTGACGGTTGAACAGATTGGTAACCGACAGCGTGAGCCGGAAATCGTCGGTGGCGTCGAAGAATACGCCGCCACTGACAACCACATAATCGTTCAGCTTGTCGATTTCACGAGC
>CAZQBS010000127.1:0-1044 GCA_964591835.1 uncultured Sphingorhabdus sp.
TTTGCCGATATCATCGCCGCAACCTCATCCGCACCAGTGGCGCGCTACGACGTATCAGCGCTCGCGTGGCAAGCTGCCATTGTGCAGGGTGATTTGCCGCCGTTACACGATCCCCTAAACGAAGAATCCCTGTTCGCGGTAATCTATACCTCTGGCACAACCGGGAAGCCCAAGGGCGCGATGCTGACCCATTTGGGCGCAATTCATAGCTGCTTGCACTGGCGCGACGCCTTCGGGCTTGGCGATGATGAGCGCACGCTCGTGTGCGTCCCATGGGCGCATGTCAGCGGACTCTGCGGTGTTGTAATGCCCTTCCTCTATTTCGGCGGCACTTTGATCATGCTGCCCGAATTCAAGCGACGCGACGCCTTGGAACTTGCCGAGCGCGAACGCATCACGCACGCGCTGATGGTTCCTGCAATGTACGGGCTGTGCCTGCTTGAACCCGACCTTGCCGAATTCGACCTGAAATCGTGGCGGATTGCTGCCTATGGCGGTGCCCCGATGCCGCAGCCGACAATTGCCCGCTTCGCAGCCGCGTTCCCCTCGCTCGCGATGTGCAACGCTTATGGCGCGACCGAGACAACGTCGCCCGCCACAATCATGCCGCCCGGTAAAGGAACGGCGCGTGCCGACAGTATTGGCCGGATAGTTACCTGCGGCGATATCAAGGTAATGGACGATAGCGGTCTTGAGCTGCCATCCGGCACCGATGGTGAGCTGTGGATAGCAGGCCCAATGGTAGTTCCCGGCTATTGGCGTAATGCCGAAGCGACGGCATCGTCGTTTGTTGGCGGCTATTGGAAATCAGGCGACATCGGCAGCATCGACGCCGAAGGGTATGTCCGCATCGCCGACCGCAAGAAGGACATGATCATCCGAGGTGGGTTCAAGGTCTATCCCGCAGAGGTTGAGAGCGTGCTTGCTGGCCTGGATGGTGTCGTCGAGGCAGCGGTGGTAGGCCGCGAAGACCCGATGCTGGGCGAGGCGGTGGTGGCATTCGTAGCAGTCGAGAACGACGGGCCGACGCCGGACCAGGTTCGC
>CAZQBS010000127.1:1054-4450 GCA_964591835.1 uncultured Sphingorhabdus sp.
GGCTGTCCGATTACAAGGTGCCAAAGGACGCTGTAATTGAGGCGGTAGCGCTGCCGCGCAATGCCAACGGTAAAATCCAGAAAACCGAATTGCGCCAACGGGCGGCGGCACTTTGTGAGACCGTAGCATGAGTGCCAGAGATATACCGCCTGACACGCCAGTGCTTGTTGGCGTCGGCGTCGCGATACGCCGCGAAGAGGATTATAAGCGCGCGTTGGAACCCATTGACCTGATGATAGAGGCGGTGCGTGCGGCAGGAGCGGATTGCGGTGCACCATCCCTGCTTCACGAATTGGGCAGCATCGCGGTTCCGCGCGGCCGCTGGCGTTATCGCAATCCTTCGGGTGAAATTGCACGAGCGGTAGGTGCGACAAACGCGACAGCAATTGTTTCAAATGTCGGGGTATTGCAGCAAACTTTGATTGCCGATGCATGTCGGGCGATTGCCGATGGCAAGATCGACAGCGCGCTCGTGACCGGAGCGGATGCAGGATACCGGATATTACGGGCCAAGCTCGCTGGCGCGCGCGCCGAGGAACGCGACCAGGACTATGATCCCGATATGCTCTTGGAGCCGAAGGCCGAGCTGCGCCACCCCGCAGAAAACGCAGCCGACCTGAAAATGCCGGTCGGTCTTTATGCAATACTCGAAAGCGCGCGGCGCGCTGCGGCAGGCATGTCAGTCGATGAACATCGTGACAGGCTGGCGTCGCGATATGCGCGTTTTGCCGAAATTGCGGCGGCCAATCCCGACGGTTGGTCGCGCGAAGCTCTCGACGCCGAAACGATCCGCGACCACGGTCCGCGCAATCCGATGCAGGCATTTCCCTATACACGCGCGCATTGTTCAACATGGAATGTCGATCAAGCAGCCGCGCTCCTGTTCTGCTCGGCAGAACGGGCTACGGCATTAGGCATTGATCGGTCGCTCTGGGTCTTTCCGGTGGCCAGCGCTGAATCCAACCATATGGTTTCACTTTCTGCGCGGGCCGACCTCGTCCGTTCACCCGGTGTAGATGCCACTGCGCAGGCCGTTCTTGAAGCGGGCGGCTTGACTGCTGCCGATATCGATTTGTTCGAGTTGTACAGTTGTTTCCCAGTCGCGGTTGATACATTTGCCGATGCACTTGGCCTGCCGCCGGATCGCGACCTGACGATTACCGGTTCCATGGCGTTTGCCGGCGGACCCTATAACAATTACTTCTTTCAGGCGACGGCGCGCGCGGCGCAATTGCTGCGCGAGGGGGAGGGACGCACTGCGCTACTTTCCTGCGTATCCGGAATCCTGACCAAACAGGCCTTTGCTTTATGGTCGATCGAACCACCACAGGATGGCTTTACAAGCCGTGACGTGACGCGAGAGGTTGCGGCCGCAGCGACCGAGGTGCCCGTTGTCGAGAATTATACCGGCGGCGGAAGAATTGCGGGGTGCACTGTGTTGCATGCGCGGGGCGAGGAACCCCGTGCGGTGGCCTTGATCGACACCGACCTTGGCGCACGTGCGTTGGCCGTTACCGACGCATGTGAAATTGTCGAAGGCATGCAACGCGACGAATGGGTTGGACGCAAGGTACAGGTCGTTTGCGGAAGGCTGGCAACATGAACGCACCTATCACGATATCCAATGCCGAGCAGGCAGACGACATTTGCGCATTACCGTTGGTGCGGCGGATGGCCGCCTTGCTCGACCGCGATCCGGCAGGCTTTCAACACGGCGATCCATTACCGCGCGGCTGGCATGTCGCCCTGTTCAATCCCCCGACACGACAGTCGGATTTGCGCCACGACGGCGCAGCGCATCTAGGTGTCACGTTGCCCGATCTCGGCATGCCGCGCCTGATGATGGCGGGGCGGCGGATGGAATTTTTTGGCGATATCCCGATTGGTGCGGCGGTTCGCCAGACAAGTCAGCCGGGCATTGTGACTCACAAAACCGGTAAATCCGGTCGCTTCGCGCTCATCGATGTTGAGCACCGAATAACGGTCGAAGGGCATGATACGCCCGTGGTCGTCGAAACCAATAGCTATGTGCTGCGCGAGGCGGCCAACGGCGGTACGGTCAGCTACTCGTCACTGGAACCTCTGCCGATACCGTCGGCTGACGCCGAGCGGACATTTGTTCCCGATGAAACGACTTTGTTTCGCTATTCGGCGATTACCGACAATCCGCATCGCATCCATTATGACCTGGCCTACGCACAGTCCGAGGGTTATCCGGCACTGGTCGTCAATGGAACAGTGCCAACAATGTTCCTGCTCGAGATGTTTCGCGCGCATGTCGGAGGGGAACCAACTGCATGGCGTAGCCGCAATCTGGCACCTATCCTTTGTGGTGCGCATCTGACGCTTACGCTCACTCGAGATGAAGACGCATGGGCCATGCGTGCCTACGGACCGTTGGGCGAGGTAGCGCTGGAGGCAAAGGCGTGGGCATGAATACCGATTCCGCGTCCTCACAAACCCCCGCATTATGGGAAGGTGCGCTTGAAGAGGCGCGCGAACTGATCGGGGTAGAACTGCGCCGGACCGGGCAGCAGTGGAATACCGAAGCATCACCCGACGCCGTCCGTCATTTCTGCTGGGGCCTTGGTGATGACAACCCGTTGTTCACCGACCCCGAATATGGCGCAGCTTCACAATATGGTGCGGCGATCGCACCCGGCTGTTTTCTCTACACCATCGACACCACGGTGGTCGCGCCAAAGCTGCGCGGCATCCAGTGGCTATATGGCGGGACCGATTTCGAATGGTATGAGCCGATCCGCCACCGCGACAGATTTACAGTTAGCGCCCAGCTTCTCGATGCGGTGGAAAAGGAAGGTGGTAAGGCGGCCAAGTTCATCATCCAGACCGGCGAAACACGCTATACCAACCAAGACGGCCAACTGGTCTGCATTGCACATGGCCACACAGCAAGGACGGCGCGGTCCAAGGCAAGCGGCGGCCTGAGCTACGCGCCGCGCGAGACGCATAAATATTCGCCGGAAGAATTGGTAGCGATCGCACACGCAATCGAGACAGAGGAACTGCGCGGGAGCAGTCCACGCTTCTGGGAGGATGTCGAGGTTGGCACGGCGATCCAGCCGATGCTAAAGGGTCCGCTCAATATCACCGATATGATCTGCTGGTACTCCGGCGGTGGTCACAGCTACCAGTCGCACCGCCGCGCCGTCATGCATCGCAAACGCCATCCCGCTGATGCGTTCGTCAATCCTGAAACCGGCGCGCAAGACAGCGCGGCGCGGGGCCATACCGAAGGCAAGATGGCACGCGAGGTGGGAATGCCCGGCGGATATGACGTCGGCCCGCAGCGCATCTCGTGGATGGGGCAGTTGATGACCAACTGGATGGGCGACGCGGGCTTCCTCCGTCGGCTGAACGTTTCTGTGCGGCGGC
>CAZQBS010000128.1:0-4446 GCA_964591835.1 uncultured Sphingorhabdus sp.
GTGGCCGACGAAGCATTTTTTAAGCGTAAATCGCAGTGCGGGTCGCAGCGTGAAAGCCGGCTCCCAATAAGCGCGCAGGCTTTCCTTGCCGCGCACGACGCCATTGCCTGTGCGCTGTTCAGCAGTCGGCGAGCGAAATTCGGCATCGTCGCAATAATGATCCAAAACACGGTCGATGTCGTGACTGTTCCAGTCATTGATCCAGTTTTGCGCAAAGGCGGTCATGTCCATCACATCCGGAACACCCCGAACCGGGGCGCCGCCTCGACCGGCGCGTTGAGCGCCGCCGCTAGCGCCCGCCCCAGCACGTCGCGTGTCTGCGCCGGGTCGATAATTCCATCGTCCCACAGCCGCGCGGTGGCGTGGTAGGGGTTGCCTTCGTCTTCGTATTTCTGGCGGATCGGGGCTTTGAAGGCTTCGGCTTCCTCCGGCGTCCATGTCTCCGCATCGCGATGGACAGTCGCCAGCACGGACGCCGCCTGTTCGCCGCCCATCACTGAAATCCGCGCATTGGGCCAGGTGAAGAGGAAGCGTGGGCCGTACGCGCGCCCGCACATGCCGTAATTGCCTGCGCCGAAGCTGCCGCCGATCAGCACGGTGATCTTGGGCACGCTTGCGGTGGCGACTGCGGTGACGAGTTTCGCGCCATGCTTGGCGATCCCCTCCGCCTCATATTTGCCGCCGACCATGAAGCCCGAGATGTTCTGGAGGAATAGCAGGGGTATTCGCCGCTGGCAGGCGAGTTCGATGAAATGCGCGCCCTTGACCGCGCTTTCCGAAAACAGCACGCCGTTGTTGGCGAGGATCGCAACCGGCATCCCCCAGATATGCGCGAAGCCGCAGACCAATGTGCTGCCGTAAAGCGCCTTGAATTCGTGAAACTCGCTGCCGTCGACGATGCGGGCGATGATCTCATGCACGTCATAAGGCGCGCGGACGTCGTCGGGGATAACGCCGTATAATTCTTCCGCGTCATATTTGGGCGGGCGCGGTTCTTTCAGGTCAATGTCAGATTTATGGATTGGGCCAAGATGGCTGATGATATCGCGCACGATGGTCAGTGCGTGCTCGTCATTCTCGGCAACATGATCGACCACGCCCGATTTGCGCCCGTGCAGGTCGCCGCCGCCCAGATCTTCGGCGCTGATCTCCTCGCCCGTCGCGGCCTTCACCAGCGGTGGGCCAGCGAGGAAAATCGTGCCCTGATTGCGCACGATGATGCTCTCGTCGGACATCGCGGGCACGTACGCCCCGCCCGCGGTGCAGCTGCCCATGACGCACGCGATCTGCGGGATTTGTCGCGCGGACATGTTCGCCTGATTGAAGAAGATGCGCCCGAAATGGTCGCGGTCGGGGAAGACCTCTGCCTGGTGCGGCAGGTTCGCGCCGCCGCTGTCGACGAGGTAGATGCACGGCAGCCGGTTCTCCAGCGCGATCTCCTGCGCCCGGAGGTGCTTCTTGACCGTCATCGGATAATAAGTGCCGCCCTTCACCGTCGCGTCGTTGCAGACGATCATGCACTGGCGGCCCGAGACGCGGCCGATGCCGCAGATCAGCCCGGCGCCGGGAACCTCGCCGTGGTAGAGATCGCAGGCCGCGAGCTGGCCGATTTCGAGGAAAGGCGAGCCGGGGTCGAGCAGGCGTTCGACGCGCTCGCGCGGGAGCAGCTTGCCCCGCGCAGTGTGTCGCTCGCGCGATTTCTCATTTCCGCCCAGCGCCGCCTCGGCGACCTTTGCCCAGAGGTCGTCGCGCAGCGCCCGGTTGTGGGCTGCATTGGCGCGCACATTTTCGGCTTCGGCATTTATATTGGTGGTTAGAACCGGCCCACTCATGCCCCAATCAACTCCCGCCCGATTAACATCCGGCGAATTTCGTTGGTTCCGGCACCGATATCAAGCAACTTCGCATCGCGGTAAAAGCGCTCGACCGGCCAATCCTTGGTGTAGCCGGCACCGCCCAGCGCCTGAATGGCTTCATTTGCCACTTTCACCGCATTTTCGCTCGCCAGCAAGATCGCGCCTGCGGCATCAAACCGCGTAGTCCGGCCCGCGTCGCAGGATTTGGCGACCGCATAGACATAAGCCCGCGCCGAATTGAGCGCGACATACATATCGGCGATCTTGCCCTGCATCAGTTGGAAACCGCCGATGGATTTGCCGAACTGCTTACGCTCGCGCACGAATGGCAAAACGACGTCGAGGCAGGCCTGCATGATACCCAACTGGATGCCCGCCAGCACCGTGCGTTCGTAATCGAGGCCAGACATCAATATGCCAACCCCGCCATTGATCGCACCCATGACATTTTCGTCGGGCACTTCGCAGTTGTCGAAAACCAGCTCGGCGGTGGGCGAACCGCGCATCCCCATCTTGTCGATTTTCTGGCCTATCGAAAAACCCGGCATATCCTTTTCGATCAGGAAGGTCGTGATGCCGCCAGAACCTTCGCCAGTCTTGGCGTAAACCACGAGCGTGTCAGCATAAGCCGCATTGGTGATCCAGAATTTGGTACCATTGAGGACATATCCTCCTTGCACCTTTTCGGCCTTCAGCTTCATCGACACTACGTCGGACCCGGCACCCGCCTCCGACATCGCGAGACTGCCGACATGCTCACCGGAGATCAATTTAGGCAGATATTTTGCTTTTTGCTCAGGCGAAGCCCAGCGGCTGATCTGATTGACGCACAGGTTGCTATGCGCGCCATAGGTCAGGCCAACCGAGGCCGAGGCGCGCGCCACTTCTTCCTGAGCTACCACATGCTCCAGATATCCGAGACCAAGCCCGCCATCTTCTTCGGGAACGGTAATACCGTGCAAGCCGAGCGCGCCCATTTGCGGCCACAATTCTTGCGGGAACCAGTCGTCGGCATCAATTCTGGCCGCCAATGGCGCAATCTTGTCATCGGCAAAGCGGGCGGCGCTGTCGCGGATCATCTCAGCATTCTCGCCAAGCGCGAAATCAAAATCAGGCTTCATAGGACCTCCAACAACGTTATCCCGTGCCGATAGCATCAACATCGTGCTAAGAAAAATTGAAGTTACCGTAATCATTTGATAGATGTGGTCTATGATTGATCGCTACCTTCTTCGCTATTTCCTTGCTGTAATCGACCATGGCAACTTTTCTCGCGCTGCCCAGCGCTGCCATGTATCGCAACCTACGCTTTCGGTCGGCATCGCCAAGCTGGAGATGCTGCTCGACCGAAAGCTGTTCCTACGCACCAACCGCCGTGTCGAACTGACAATAGCAGGGTCGCGCTTTGCGATACATGCACGCAAGATAGAGGCGGAGTTTGCACAGGCAGAACGTCCTGTCGGCGATGACCTTTCCAAACGTGGCTTGCGACTTGGCATAATAGCTACGCTTCCAGCGGTGTTGATAGAAAAGGCGCTTGTCGCGGTGCAGCGCATCGGAAATGGCGACCGGCTTGAGATTGTTGAAGCGCGCGCGCGCGATCTACTGCCACTGCTCGACCGGGACAGGATTGATGCCGTACTGGGGATCGTTACCGATCATAAGCGCCAGCATATCCCTATTTTCAAAGAGGAATATGCAGTCGCAATGGCCAGCAGCCATCCGCTCGCTAAACATGAAAGTGTCAGCGCCGAAGCACTGGTCAATGAACCGATGATCGTGCGGCGACATTGTGAAGCGCTCCCCGAGATAAGCGCATTTTTCACCAGCCGAGGCGTTAGGCCTTTTATGGCTGCGCGAACGATGAGTGATGAACACGCCGTCGCCTACGTCCGCGCCGGATTGGGTATTACGGTCATGCCGCGCTGCTTTGGCCGCCCGGGAATGGCGATGCCGACGCTAGCAGGCTTCACTTTGAGCCGTTCGATCGGATTCATGTTTGGTCTAGGTGATGCAAAGCGACTGATCGAAAATCAGTCAGTTCAATATTTTGCTAACGCAATTGGAACGGGCGTTCATCGCTAAGCGCTGGTTGTGCATCATATTGTATTTGCTATCGGGTTTTATGTTAAGTGGGGGAGAGCGCAGTTTCGAACAGTTAAGTAACCGAACGATTGCAGATTACCGCTGCAATTTTTTGCATCTTCGGTAATTGACCCGATCGACCTGAAACTGCAGAAAAAGGCTCTAGTCTACGATCTCAAAAATCACTGCTGCTAATCGCAAATTGCGGGTGCACATCCTATGATGGCAAACTGCTTGGCGCTAACGCCGGTGACGATATCATGTGTCCCGTTATTGAAGGCATTCTAATGTCAGCCTATAATAATTGTACTGTTTGTGACAGGTTAGATCTTTACCGATAGGGGCAATATTTTGACGATGTTATTTTTCTCTTATTCCCATGCTGATGAAGCTTTGCGCGATCAACTCGATGTTCAGCTAGCGATGTTGAAGCGTCAGGGAGTAATAGAAGCTGTCCGTCGTCAGATAATTTGAGACATATGGCAGCTTAAAACAGGTGAGTGTT
>CAZQBS010000129.1:0-4427 GCA_964591835.1 uncultured Sphingorhabdus sp.
GTTGGTGCTGCTGCTGCAACCAAGATGGCCGGCGGTGCGGTGGCCTCGGCGGCATCGGGTGCTGCGCATGGCACATCGCGCGCGGCGGGCGGCGCGACTATGGCCTATGCTCTGGGCTCGGCTGGCAAGTCTGGTGCGCCTGCTATCGCGTCGGGATTGGGCGCAGTCGGACAGGCGGCGGCAGGCGCGGCAACTTCGCCACTCCGCGATGCAGCGGATTCGCTAAAGTCGAGTTTCCGCGAAGGCAGCCGCAGCGCGGTTGGCAATACCGGCGGCAAGATCATCAGTCCTAGCAATTTGGGTCCGAATACTCCGCCGCCTGCATCCGGCGCGGGCAACGACAGCCAGCCCGCCTGGGCAAAAGCCATCAAGGACCGCCAGACCCTCGCTCACAGCGCCAGCGTCGGCGCTCACACCCTGCGCGCCGGTGACAGTCACGGCAGCGGCGCTTCCATCGAAACTAGCGAAAAGGACTGATCTCCATGTTTAGGCGCCCCTCTATCCGCTATGGCACGACACCGCTTCCCGAAACGCCATACCAGCGTGCAGCCCAAGTCTGGGACGACCGCATCGGTTCGGCGCGCGTGCAAGCAAAGAACTGGCGCTTGGCCTGTTTCGGCGCAATCGGGCTTTCAACGGTGCTGGCCGGAGGCCTCATCTGGCAGGGCGCGCGGGGAACCATCGTTCCTTGGGTGGTACAAGTTGACCGGCTTGGCGAAGCACAGGCCGTCGCCCCCGCCAATGCCGATTATGAGCCGACCGATCCGCAAATCGCGTTTCACCTCGCGCGGTTCATCGAGCAGGTGCGGGCAATCCCTGATGACGCAATCATCGTCAGGCAGAACTGGCTGCGCGCCTACGAGTTCACCACAGACAAGGGTGCGCTCGCCTTGAACGATTATGCGCGAAACAATGATCCTTTCGCGCAGGTAGGCCGCGAACAGGTCGCGGTCGATGTAACGAGCGTGATCCGCGCTTCGCCATCGAGCTTCCGCGTCGCCTGGACCGAGCGCCGCTACCGCGATGGCAGCCTGGCCGAAACCAGCCGGTGGACTGCGATCCTCACCATTACCGTCCAGCCCCCGCGCAACCCCGATGCCCTGCGCAAGAACCCGCTCGGGCTGTTCGTCAATGCCATCAACTGGTCGAAGGAATTGCCATCATGAAAACGCACCAACCCTATTCGCGCTTCGCGCGCGCCGTCGCTCTGCTGTCCGTAACCGCACTGATCCTGCCCGACTTCGCAGCGGCGCAGCCGGGCGGTGCTTCGGTCCCGGACGAAATTCACGCAGACATTCAAACTCCCCAAGTCATTGCGGTCCCCGTGCCTCTTCCACTTCCCGGCCAGCTCAAACCCCTTTCGTGGTGCCTCCCTCCCCCCGCCGCGAGCCGCTCCCTCCGACCAAAAAACCCGGCCGCCCCCCGGGATCGGGTGGGAGCGGCAAATGAGGCTGCAAGAATTCAGCCGGATCGCGCCGGGTTCGTCAATGCGATCCAGCAATATCCCTACACGCAGGGCGCGCTCTATCAGGTCTATGCAGCCCCCGGTCAGGTCACCGACATCGCGCTGCAAGAAGGCGAGCAGTTGGTGGGGCCGGGTCCGGTCGCATCAGGTGATACCGTTCGGTGGATGATCGGCGATACCATAAGCGGGACAGGTGCGCTTGCGCGCGTCCATATTCTGGTCAAACCGACCCGCGCCGACATCGCCACCAACCTGGTCATCAACACCGACAGGCGCACCTATCATCTCGAACTGCGCGCCACGCCATCGACTTATCTGGCGTCGGTCTCCTGGAACTACCCCCACGACGAGCTAATCGCCTTGCACCGGGCGCGTGAGGCCGAAACGCGCAATGCACCGGTCGCTGCCGGAATTGCGCTCAATCAGCTCAATTTTGGCTACAGCTTTTCGGGCGACAAGCCCGACTGGCGACCGGTGCGCGCGTTCGATGATGGCGTGCGGGTCTATATCGAGTTCCCCGAAAGCATCGCCCAAGGCGAAATGCCGCCGCTGTTTGTGATCGGCGCAGGTGGTGCCGCCGAACTGGTCAACTACCGCGTTTCAGGGCGCTACATGCTCGTTGATCGGCTGTTCGCCGAAGCCGAACTTCGGATCGGCGACCGCAAATCGGAACAGCGCGTCCGCATCCGCGCTAACCGGCGGAGGGCGATGTCGTGACTGACGGACTCCAAGCCGAACCCCAACGCCCGACCAGCGACCCGCAGGCAGCGGTCAATCTGCGCAGCGACCCACCAAAGGTCATGCGCCTATCGCGCAAAGCAATCGGGATCGCGACTGCCGTTGCCACAGCGTTTGTCGGCGGAGCTTTAATCTATGCCCTGAGACCCGAAGGCCCGAAGAAGGCAGAGGAGCTTTACAACACCGACAGCAGAAACGCTGCTGACAGTCTGGCGAACGCGCCCAAGGATTACGGCCAGGTGCCCAAGCTCCGGGCACCGCTTCCCGGCGACCTCGGCAAGCCGATCCTCGACGCGCAGAACAAGGGATCGATTGCAGCGATGCCGCCCGTTGGCACCCCGCCACCGCAATCGCCCGAGCTTGCCGCCCTGCAACTTGCCGAGCAGGAACGTGAGGCAGCAAGGCAGCGGCTCGAACAGGAGCGCGATTCCGCGCGTGAGGCCAGGGTGTTTTTCGGCGGCGCTGGCGGTGGCAGCGTACCCGCGACCATTGCGCTTCTGCCCGGCACAGATGCTCCGGCTCCGTCGGCGCGAGCAGTACCACAACAAACCGACAGCCGCCGCGCCTTTCTCGACCGCGCGTCAGACCGCCGTACGGCCTCGCCCGACCGGCTGAACGCGCCAGCAGACAAGCATATCCTGCAATCTGGGAGCATCATTCCAGCGGCGCTGATTACCGGCATTCGCTCGGACCTGCCCGGCCAGATCACCGCCCAAGTGACCCAGAATGTCTATGACAGCCCGACTGGACGCATTCTGCTAATCCCGCAAGGCTCACGGCTGATCGGCGACTATGACGCCGATGTCGCGTTCGGACAAAGCCGGGTGCTGCTCGCCTGGAGCCGACTAATAATGCCCGATGGCCGCTCGATAACGCTCGAACGCCTGTCCGGTGCCGACCCTCGCGGGTTTGCTGGATTGCAGGATCGCACCGATTATCATTGGGGCAGCGTCATCAAGGCAGCCCTTGTTTCCACGGTGCTTGGTGTCGGCGCAGAGCTGGGATCGGGCGATGACGGCAATCTCGTCCGCGCGCTGCGGCGCGGAAGCCAAGACAGCATCAACCGCGCGGGCGAGCAGATCGTGAGCCGCGAATTGAATGTCCGGCCGACCCTCACTATCCGACCCGGCTTTCAGGTCCGCGTGATTGTGACGCGAGACTTGATCCTGTCGCCATCAGGTGATGACCAATGACCCGGCTGAAACTTGCCGACCTGGCCGACAAGAAGCCGGTTCGAGTAACGGTCGAGTTATCGGCGCGGCTGCATCGCGAACTTATCGCCTATGCCGTTGCGATCAACGGCGGCGAGGCAAAAGGTGCGCCCCCGATCGAGCGCATCGTTCCGCCAATGCTCGACCGCTTTGTGTAGTCCGACCGCGAGTTTGCGAAGGTGCGGAAGGGCAATCAGCCTAGACTGGTTGATGTATATCTAATCGGCGTCAGCGTAGCAGAACACATGGCTGCCAAGCGCCGCTGAAACGCGCGAACTGTGGGCAACACTTCATTCAATACGCCCGATCCGAGAAAAGGATTTTGATGCTCTAGCGGAGTCAGGTGGCCGCGACGTTAGTACCGCATCTGGCGCTCATAAAGATCGCGATAGTACTGGATCCGCGTAACGCGCAGGCCTGGAATCCCCGAGCGATCGACTGCGCGCTGCCAGGAGGCAAATTCCTCAAGTGTCAGATCATAGCGCTTGCAAACGTTGTCGATGCTTAGCAAACCACCATTTACGGCTGCAACAACCTCTGCCTTACGACGTGGGACCCAACGAGTGGTACCCGCAGGCGGCAAGCTATCCAGGGTTAGCGGCTCGCCAAGTGGCCCGATAACTTGCGCCGGACGGAATTTCTGGTTCTCGATCATAACAGCCTCAAAGCTCCCTGCCCTGCACGGTTGAAATGGCCCCAGTACAATAACCATTACGGTCAAAAGCTTTTCTAATCATTAAACCGTGTTGGTAAATGCCAACATTACCTTTGACCTGACCTGTATCGCGAAAAACAAAGTACATTTCTGTTTAAAGCGGGGATGCCATGCGAGCAGCACCGCGGACGGTATAGCGAGACATTGAACTGAATTGCCCGCGCTTTGAACGCAGAGCCTGTCGTTAGCGGATGCCTTGGCGTGATGCGGCAATCGGGGTTGGCCAGAGCGATCGTCTGTCACGGCGAAAACTGCTCTGACGAAAATGGAAGGCTCAGCAGTGCAAATATGAACAGAA
>CAZQBS010000130.1:0-4424 GCA_964591835.1 uncultured Sphingorhabdus sp.
GGCACCCAGAGCTTTTACCAGCCATTGTTCCTTTATTGGGACTGGATAGTCGCCAACAACCCGTATCGCTATGTCACCGCGACTGCAGGCAACAGGAATTGGGAAGATGCGACCGCTTGGACCACGACGCTCGATCCTGCCTATAATATCATTTCGGGCGGCGCATTGGTTAACGGTGTTCCGATCGAGCTTGGCGGCACTATCGTTGCGACAACGCCGCAATTTGGCGAGGTTTGCTTTCAATCGCCGCTGAATGGTGCGACGCCGCCAGCGACTAACGAATGCCAGAATTTGACGACCGGCGCGGCGCGGAACAATGTACCGAACACGCCCAGCGGAACCAGCGACAGTTCGCCCGCGCTGACTACAGTGGTTACCGACACAGCCGCACCGGACAGCATCGAACTTACTGAAACGGCTGTCGCGGTTTCTCAAACGGGCACCGGCACGGCCGTGATGCGCGATGGCATGGCAGCTATTGAATTGCCTATGGCTACTCCTGGCTTCCGCGACGGCCCATTGCCGGCGCCCACGCTTGCCAACGGCTTGCCCGGTGCGACCAATTTCGTCCCGAACAATGTCAACAGTGTTCGTACCACGGGCGTTGCGGGTCGATATTATGATGTCACGCTGCGCAATGCCGGCATTGTTTCGCTCAATTCTGCAGTTACCATCGACCGTTTCACAATTTTGGGCGCGTCATCGCAACTGACCGTCAACACCGGAGCATCGCTGACCAGCCTGATCGATGTTACCCATTCAACGGGCATTGTGCAGAACAACGGCACGATCACCACGGGCGGCGATTACCTGTTTACGTCAGGGCTGCTAAGTGGAACGGGTCGTGTCAACACCCCGTTCCTGACCAGCGTATTGGGCAATTTCGCGCCGGGCACGCTCGGCACGATTGGCACGTTGACCATCGGCGGCAATCTTGTGATGGCTTCGGGCAGCACCTTTGCAGTGGACGTCGGTGCAAGCGGCACATCCGACCTGCTCGCGGTCGTAGCAAACGGTACGAGCACCGGTCTTGCCAATATCGGCGGCCGGGTCATATTCTCGCCGTCGGCGGGCAACATCATTCGTGCCAACAACCTTTACACCATATTGACGGCTCAGGGCGGCGTTACCGGCACATTCACAACGTCGGCGCTCAGCGCCATCCTGACACCGCAGTTGATCTACAATGCAAACAGCGTTCAAGCCCGGATTGTTGCAGGCAGCTACTTCGCGCTTGCGACGACGCCGGTGCAGCGTTCCTTCGGCGCGCTGCTTGACCGCAACCGCGGTGTAACCAGCGTTTCTCCGCTGTATGACTTCCTCGACCTGCAAAACCTTGGCATCATTCAGTCAACGCTAGAAAGCTGGGCGCCACGCGCCGAAACGCTCAAAGGCGCAATCGGGACCACGGCAATCGATAATATGAACCGCTTCTTCCGAGGTCGTCTGGCATCTATGGATATCGCCGGTGGCTTCGGTGGCTCCGTCGCGACGTTGGGTAATCCGTTGCAAACAGTTTCGCGGATGTCTGGCCCGATCCAGTCAACCCAGCCCGACATGGGGTACGCCCAAACGAACGAGACGGTGGATACCCTGCCCGAAACGGTCAGCGTGTTTTTTGCCGGTGGCTATTTGGACGGGCAGAGCAGCTCGATGGCGACTGCTGTACCGTTCGGCGGCGAAGACAGCTTCGACGGCTATTATGTAGCCGCCGGTGTCGAAAGCGAACTGGGTGAAAATGCTGGTATCGGCTTTGCCCTGTCCTACACCGACATCGACGGAACAACCGCTGGCGCTGCGCAGAATGCTGCGGGCAAGCTGTTCCAGGGCACGCTTTATGGCAAGCTGCAAAGCGACACCGGCTTCGTGCTCGACACACAAGTCAGCGCTGCTTTGTTCCGGGCGGCGACTGATCGCAATGCTGTGCTTGGACCCATGACTTACCGCCTGCAGAGCAAGGATGACGCGCTTTCGCTTTCGGGTGAGGTCGGTGTGAGCAAGTCGTTCGATGTCGGATCGCTCCGGGTCGGTCCGCGGGCCGCCACGCGCTTCAGTCGGATCGAATTCACGCCCACAGTCGAAACCGGCGGCCCTCCCGCCTTGGCCTTTAACCGTGGCCAATATGACAGCGTGCAAGGGCTTGCGGGCCTAACGCTTTCTGGCGGCATGACAATCCGTCCTTATGCGTCGGCTTATTATGTCCACGAATTCGAGGACAAGCCGGCATCGTTCGGCGCAAACTTCGTTGGCGGCGTTGGCCTGCCCGCAGTGTTCGCTCTGACCGGCACCGACAAGGACTGGTTTGAAGCCAGTGCCGGGATCGCGTTCGGCAGCGAGAATTTCGAAGTTTCGGTGGGGGCCGACACAACGATCGGTCGCAGCGACGTGTCCAACCAATCGTACCGCGGATCGGTAACCTTCCGCTTCTGATCGCATACTGCCGATTATCTCACGCAATCACTCTGAATACCAATTGGCAAGCGTCGATTCTCAAGGCAAGACTGATGGTACATTTTTGATAATGCGGACGATGGTTTCGACACAGCCACATTGAAACTGCACAAATGCAATTACGAAGGCGCAGGACAATATTTCCTCAAATAATCGCCGTGACCGGGCATATGCTGTACGACGAATTGTATCGACTTTTCCATTGCATCTATTTCGCGACGCGTTGCGGGTTCCTTAACTGCATCGGCCATAGCGTTGCGCCCGCCCATAGTGATACCTTGCCCCATCATCACCGCGGCCCAGCTGGTTTCGGTAAATAGCTCGTCATCCTCGCGGAATATCTGGCCGTTGTGCTGGAACAGTTCGACCTTTTCGGTCAAGCTCTCTGGAACGGGCATGTTGCGGCAATAATTCCAGAACGGGCTATCGTCGCGCGTGGTGCTATTATAATGGAGGATAAGGAAATCGCGGATACGCGCATATTCCTTTCCGGTTAGCCGATTGAACGCATCTTCCTGTGCTTGCGAGATGCCGTCAAGCGACAGCAGCGCGATCAGCTTGTTGATTCCAGTGTTGATGAGGTGGATCGAGGTCGATTCGAGCGGCTCCATAAAACCCGATGCAAGCCCCAGAGCGACTACATTCTTGTTCCAGAATTTTTTGCGTCTGCCGGTTACGAAGCGAAGGAAATTGGGTTCGGCACCGGGCTTTCCAGCGATGTTGTTGACCAAGACCCCATGCGCCTCGTCGTCAGACATATATTCGCTGCAATAGACATGGCCGTTGCCGTTACGGTGTTGCAACGGCACCTGCCACTGCCATCCTGCCGAATGCGCCGTCGCGCGGGTATAGGGCAGGGGTCCGCTCCCGTCTTCGCGGAAGCAAGGCAGGGCCACCGCGCGATTGCACGGCAGGTAGTTTGACCAGTCTTCATAGCCGGTTTTCAGGGCTTGTTCGATAAGGAGACCGCGAAAGCCCGAGCAGTCAATAAACAAGTCGCCTTTAAGGATTTCACTATCATCCATCGTGACCGATGAAACAAAGCCGCTTTCGCTGTCGAGCACGACATCGGCAACCTTGCCTTCACGCCGCACCACGCCTCTGGCCTCGGCATATTTGCGCAGGTATCGCGCGTAGCGACCGGCGTCGATGTGATAAGCGTAATTGACTGGCGGTAAATCTTCGCGCTGGTAATCCTCTGTCCGGGCGAAGCGTCCGAAATGCGCGGCCATCGTTTCGATGTTGAAAACCTGAATGGGCCGCTTGTCGCCCGCTTCACGATATTTGTGCCAGACATGGTGGAAGGAAATCCCGTCAACCTGATAGCCATAATTTCCGAAGGGATGTATGTAGCTATCGCCAATCTTGCCCCAGTTGATGAACTGGATGCCGAGCTTGAAACTGCCCTGAACCGCAGCCAGCATTTCGCGCTCATCCACTTCGAGCAAGCGGTTGAAGTCGAGGAAGGGCGGGATAGTTGCTTCGCCAACTCCGACGGTGCCGATTTCCTCGGATTCGACGAGCGTAATCGCGACAGGCCTGCCAGCGCGAATGCGTGACAAGGCAGCGGCGGTCATCCAGCCTGCCGTTCCACCGCCTACGATGATGATATGTTCAATGGCCATGTTGGTTTATCCTCTCCTCACCTGCATAGCCGAATAGCGCAGATGTGCAAATTGTGAACGTTCATTTTGTCTCTTGTGAACGCTCTCAATTACGGTTATGCAAATGGAGAACGGCGGGAACAATACCCCCGAATCAGGCATCAGGGAGGATCATTTGGCAAGCAATTCCTTATTTCGAGCGGCGCGTTTCCAACGGCTTGACGCGTTGACGACCGCATCCATCCTTGCGTTATGTGCAGCCCAACCGGCTTTCGCACAAACGACTGATCAGCCTGAAGAAGCAGCCGAAAGTAACGAGGCTGCAGATGCCATCATCGTCACCGGTTTCAAAAAGTCGCTTGAAAGCGC
>CAZQBS010000131.1:0-4349 GCA_964591835.1 uncultured Sphingorhabdus sp.
CGAGAATGTCATGATGGTGACAATGGCGGTATGGATGCTGATCGCCGCGTTCGCGCTGCAACCCGCAGCTGCTGCCGCTGATCCGATGACAGGTATGAACCACGGATCGCCCGCTGCTATGTCAAGTAGCGATACAGCTTCGACCCGCGCCTTTCGTGTCGCCAACGAAACAATGATGGCGGGGATGCGCGACAATTACACGGGCGATGCCGACATCGATTTCATGACCGGGATGATCCCGCACCACCAGGGCGCAATCGCTATGGCCAAGGTCGAACTGGACTATGGTAAAGACCCCGTAGTGCAAAAGCTGGCGCAAGATGTGATTGCCGCACAGGAAGCCGAAATCGTCCAGATGCGCGAATGGTTGGCAGCTTCAGGCGCGACAACGGAGTAATTTTCTTAGCTGGAAAAGTCGTTCTAAGCCGCTAAGGGCTCCACGGCCATTTCGAGATCGTCGTAAATCGTGCAACAGGACGATGTGCCGCCGACGCAATCGCTTTCG
This sequence comes from uncultured Sphingorhabdus sp., assembly GCA_964591835.1. Lineage (GTDB taxonomy): Bacteria > Pseudomonadota > Alphaproteobacteria > Sphingomonadales > Sphingomonadaceae > Sphingorhabdus_B. The sequence goes on from CAZQBS010000131.1 coordinate 506, forward strand.
CACCGCGCCGAAATCACCGTCAACGCCCGGTCCAGCGCCTTCAGTTCGGCTATCCGCGCGCGCAACTGGTCGCGGTGGTGCGAAACGATGTCGAGGGCATTTTCGCATGACGCCGGACGATCCCTGATCTCGATCAGCGCCTTTACCTGCTTGATCGCCATCCCGAAATCGCGGCACCGCCGGATCAGTATCAGGCGCTCGATATCCTGGCGCTGATAGGCGCGGTGGCCGCCCGCTGTCCGGTTGGCCTCGGATAGCAGTCCGACCTCCTCATAATAACGGATTGTCGGGACCGTGCAGCCTGCGGCCTTTGCAGCATCGCCGATCATCATTTCTTTTGTCACAGCGCGACCTCATTTTTCGCTTGCACCTAAAGTTACTTGAGGCCGCATAGCATCATTCCCAAGTTTGGAAACCTGTAAGGATCGTTCGAAATGAAATTGAAAATTGCCCTCGGACTGGGGCTTGCCTGCGCGGCGTGCTGCGCCATACCTCTGCTGATTGGTGCTGGAAGCCTGGGACTTCTCGGCTTGATAAGCGGGAATATGGCAGGGATGGTCGTTGGCGGCGCCTTGCTGATCGCGACCATCATGATATTCTTTGTCCAGCGTCGGCGTTCGAATGCAGCCGCATGCTCCATCGATGGCTCCTGTGGTTGCAAACCTGAAGGGACAAATTGATGGCTGTATCCTTGGACATGCCGGTTTCGGTAGACACTAACGAGACTCTGGTCGGAGCCACAGCGACGGCTGCGTCTTCCGCTGCAGTTCTAAGCTGTGCTGCGTGCTGCGTCTTGCCGCTGGCACTTCCCGCAGCCTTGCTCGCCGGAACCGGCGCGACACTCGGCTGGTTGGAAAGCGCCTCGCCTTGGCTGCGGCTGCTTTCGGTGGTGATCGTCGCGGCTGCGTGGCTGATGATATGGCGACAAAGCGTGCGAACGGGAAAAAGAGCGGCGCGATCGACGATTATCTTGCTAGGCCTCTCAACTGTCCTTACGGTGATCTCGCTGCTCTGGGAGCCTCATTTTGAAGCGGCAGTGATCGGGTTTCTTCGCTAAACGGTCTGGGCGAATCTCCAACCCAGCCGCAGGAGCGGCCCCAATCATGTTTGGGAATGTCCGTTGAAAATGCTGGCAATATATCTTGGCGCAGCACTCGCCGAAATCGCGGGCTGCTTCGCCTTTTGGGCTTGGCTACGGCTGGATAAGTCGCCACTGTGGCTCATTCCCGGCATGGCGTCGCTCGGGTTGTTTGCATGGCTGTTGACGCTCAGCGATGCCGCCGCCGCAGGCCGCACATATGCCGCTTATGGCGGTGTCTATATCTTGGCGTCGCTGTTCTGGCTGTGGGCGGTCGAGAACCTGCGACCGGATCGTTGGGACGCGATTGGCGCGGCGATTTGCCTGTTGGGTGCGGCGATTATTTTCTATGGTCCGGGACGAACCTAGGACTGGACGAATATATGACCGATACGCGCACCGATCATTGGGAGAATGTTTACACGACCAAAGCCGACGATAGCGTCAGCTGGTTTGAGCAGTCGCCTGCATTGTCGCTGGAATTGATTGAAGCCACCGGCATCTGTCCAGCATCTGTCATCGATATTGGGGGCGGTGCCTCGCGGTTGGTCGATGGGCTCGTCGCTACCGGGCACAAACAGGTGGCCGTGCTTGATCTGTCCGCCCGTGCACTGGATATTGCGAAATCTCGGATGGGTGACAACGCAGATGCGGTCGAATGGATCGTCGGTGACGTAACAAAATGGCAGCCTGACGCGCATTATGACATCTGGCACGACCGCGCAGCATTTCACTTCCTGAATGTGTCCGGAGATCAAGTCGCGTATGCGCAAGCTGTGCATGCCGCGCTCAAGCCGGGCGGCTTTGCGATAATCGGCACGTTCGCACTTGATGGTCCCGAAAAGTGCAGCGGACTACCCGTTGCCCGTCACGATGCCGCCAGCATCGCGAGCGTGTTGGGACCGGACTTTACGCTGGACGATGAGCGTCGTTACGAACACGTCACGCCGGGCGGAAATGTTCAGAAATTCCAGTTCAGCACTTTCCGAAAAGTCGGCTGAAACGATTTAGTGCCGGCCGAATTAGCGCTCCGCTGCGTAGCCGGGCGCTTCCATGTCCGGCGATCCCAACGGCATACCGGCAACAGCCAGCCCGCGAACGCCTTTGGTTTTGGCGGCGAGCAGGCGCTTCATATCGGCCACCGGCACATGGCCCTCAAATGCTATTCCGTCGATGATAGCAGTGTGGCACGAAGCCAGGCAGGCATACCTACAGCCGTGAACAGCGCTGCCGGAAAGAACGCTATAGGAAAGTGGACGATGAGCGGGTGCAACCGGCCACACCAGTTATACAGCCGTTCGAAGAAAGGCGTGTCCGGGTTGTCCATCTCCATGTCCATGCCATCCATCATGCCATGTGACCCGTCCTGGCTCGCGGCCGGGACGGTGGGCACGCCTGCATTAGCTGAAGATTGTTCCGACTGCTGCTCGTGGTCCTTGTCCTTATGTGCCCAGACCGGACTTGCGAAGACCGCAGCCACGATCAGGAGCGCGGCCACCCAACTGCGAACCAAGGTACTAAATTGCTCAGAAGAACCGGATACTTTCAACCCTTGGTAACTCACTCGCCGCCTCCAGCCTGACGCGTCAATTCACGCAATTTTACCAAATGCCAAATGCCTGAAGACTGGTGAGATAGTTAAACAAACTCAATTTTTCTCCGAATCTTTCAGCACCACGATTGGCTTCATTAAAACCAGAAACGGATTCCGGCGACAAAACTGGTCACGTCTGCATCCTTGCCCGCAGCGCGGGCAAAACGCGCTGTGTCCCCAACTTTTCTAGCCCATTCGACACCGATATAAGGCGCGAACTCCTTGACGACTTCATAGCGCAAACGAAGGCCCAGTTCGAGATTGGAAAGTCCCGACCCGATTCCGCTCTCGCGCACATCCTGAAGCGCAAAATTGGCTTCGGCACGCGGCTGCAAGATCAGGCGCTGTGTTATGCGCTGGTCGTAATAGCCTTCGAGCCGTCCAAGCACATCGCCCTTGTTCGATAGAAACAGCGCGCCCTCGACCTCGAACCAGTAAGGCGCGAGCCCTTCGAAACCAGCGGTCGCATAGGTACGCTTCGGTCCCGGCCCCAAATCCTGCCGGACACCGGCTTGCAGGTTGAAATAGGGATCGATGGCGCGGCTGTAGAGCAGCTGGACTTCAGCCTCTTCGACGCCTTCGCCAAACGCGCCCTCGCCCTCGCTCTTGACCGTCACCCGGTTGATGTCGCCGCCATACCAGGCTTCGCCATCCCAGCGAAACCCGTCGCGGCCCTTCCGCACTTGATATTCGGCGAGATTGAAGCTGATAAAGGCAAGCGTTTGGGCGCCATTTTCCTTCATCATTTCGTCGCGCGAACGGGCCATTTCCGAGGGCGAATAAATGCGGTCCGCATACCAGTCGGAAGGCGGTGCCGGGGCTGGTGCGTCGCCAGGCGGCAGATCGGTTCCCGTCTTGGCGTTTTCACCAGCAACCGTACCGACCGCTTTGGGCGTGCAATGCCCCATCTGCGCATGTTCAGGCGGACAATCCGGGTCCGTTGCAGGCTGCGCCTGATTTTGATTCTGCATCTCCATGCCCGACATGTTGCTGTGATCCATGCCTTCCATCGGGTCTTTATCCATCCCGCCCTCGGTTTCCCGCGTGGGTTCGGCAGGCGGATTCGGAGCGGGGCGCGCGGGCTCGGACGGTGCCTTCGTTACTGGCGGCTTGGGTTTGGCCGCTGGTTTGGCAGGTGTGTCCATGCCTGGCATGTTGCTGTGGTCCATGCC
>CAZQBS010000132.1:0-4346 GCA_964591835.1 uncultured Sphingorhabdus sp.
TGAAGGCCCCCCAGAGGGTAGCCCAGTGCCGAGATCGAAAAGCCGTGCGCTGATGCTGCGGCTGTCGCGCGTATAACGCAGTTCACCCGTGATGTTGAGGTTTTCGGTCAGGTCAAAGCCGAGCGAGCCATAAGCCGCGTAGCTTTCGAAATGAAGCCGCGCCGGCGCGATATTGCCCGGCGAAGGATTGGTTGTTGTCGGTGTGCGGGTCGTCGCCACCGAGAAATCGCTATCGAGCAGAAACGCCTCACCGCCGACGAGCCAAGTCAGCCGGTCGCTTTCGCCCGAGATATGGATGTCTTGGGAAAAATTGTCGGTGGTATCGAGCACGAAAGACGACGTGTTTGGATCAATCGGTGTCAGCGCACCGATTTGGCCTGCGGCGCGTGCGCGTGCGAGTTCGGCCGGGTTGATCGTATCGTTGTCGAGATCATACTCGGAATGGCGCTTGCGATAAAATGTGGTTGAAGCGAGCTGCGCACCACGCAAATCGACGCGAATGATCGCCTGTAGTCCATCGACATCCTGAGCAGCGCGCGGCTTGGTATTCCACGGATAACTAAACCGGTCTTGGATATATCCTCCGGGGAAACCCGGCGTACCTGCCGGAATAAAAATCTGGTAGTGGATCGTTGGCGTTATTAGCTGTTGCGTCTCGGCGAGTAGCACAACATCGACCGGACCGCGACGGAGCCGAAGCTGGCCGCGCAAGCCATAGCCTTTCTGCCGGTCGAAATAGACATCATTCTCGGGATTGTAGAAGAAACCCTTGTCCTGCTCGACAAGGTCACCGCTGAGCCGGAATGCCGCGCCTTCGCCGAGAGGTACATTGACAGCGCCCTGCACCTGTAGGCTGTTGTTCTCGAAACCATAACGCGCGCTCGCCCAACCTCCGAAGTTGAACTCGGGTTCCGCTGAAAGGATATTGATTGCGCCCCCCACTGCGTTGCGTCCGTAAAGCGCGCCTTGCGTACCACGCAATACCTCGACGCGGCCGATGTCGAGAAAGTCGATCCGGGTAAAGTTGCGCCCGCCAATCGCGCCTCCGCCAATGTAAGAGCCATTGCGATAAAGCCCCACGCTGGGGTCGCCGTTCGTTGCGCGCGCCGTCGAGGACGCGCGGATCGAAATCTCTGAAGTGATCGACGAATTCAGGTTGTTGAACCGCACACTCGGCTGGTCGGCGAGTAATTCGCCGCTGCCAGTTGCTCCGCCGCGATCAGATAATGATTGGGCATCGATAACGGACGCGGCCGTGGGTACGTCGGACAGTTTTTCTTCGCGGCGGCGCGCGGTGACGACAATCGCGCCCTCATCGCCGGCGGAAACCTCTTCATCAGGGCGAACTTCGGGCGAACCGTCCTGGGCAAGGGCGGGACAGGCAATAGTGGTCCAAATAGCCCCTGCGGAAAAAAGAAGATGCCCAGCGCGCCACATGTCACTCTCCCACTTTGCTTAGTTATTATTATCGATAATTTTGCGCATCGGCCGATTCAAGTCAAGCCGAAAATTCGCACCCGCAATCCGGGCTCGTCAACCTGGCTGTGAAATTGCGGTCAAAAGCAGATCGCGAACCCCGCGAGCGGTCATGGCCAATGGTTCGCGAGCTACCGTTTCCAGCTTGTCGGTTACGGCATGGTGCTGGCGATGTGCGCCGAAGATACCGGCGTGTCGCAGATAACCGGCCTTGACAATCTCGCTGAGCTCACCGGCAGTGCCCTCGGAAGATGAGTAAGCCATCTCCAGCCCCGGTTGACCCTTGAAAATCGCCCGGGCTGGTCCGACGAGTTCATCTGAGACCATCAGGAAACGATGCGGATCTGCGCTCGGCAACGGCAGGAGCCGACCCGGCAGTTCGTGCCAGTCCCGCGTCGCAACATTCGCGCCAAGATGCATCCAGAAATCGGTCTCGGTCGGGGGAGGTCCGAAGGCTTTCAGCATTTTCTCCGCCCCGAAATATTCATACTCATGGCCGCTATTGTTTACGAACAGCAAATTGTGGCGCGGGAACATCCGGGGCATCCATTGCGCGAGCGCCAGCCAAATCGCTATTCCCGGACCACGTTCGCCGACGCAGTCAGTCCAGCCTGATCTCGGTGTGGAAACGACGATCCATCTGTCGCCCGCAGCGAGGCGACGCCCGACAATATTCGCGGCAGGGCGTGACCCGATACCACCCGTCAGGAAAAGTTTTGTGCTCACGCCATGACGCGCTGCATCAATTACGGGGCCCGCGAGATTTGGCGCAAGTAGGGCTAAAGGTTTCGGCGAGACGGGCTTTTCTGCTGGAGTGTTGAGCAACAGCACCTCGCCTGTCGGCCCGGCGGTGACAAGGATTATCGCGATTGCGCCGCGCCCAACGGCATCTTCGATGGCACTTTCGACCGCACGGTCAAGGATCGTTGACCAGCGGCGGTAGGGGAGCCGGACAAGTGCGATAGCGCCGTCGAGCGAATCTCCCACATCGGCAAGGCGGATCGGCGCGGACAGACCCACGTCGGTTGTTGAAACGACAATTGGCTGGACGACGAGCGGAACCCTAAGTTCGCCAACTTCGAGTTCGGCGCGCCGCGGGATAAAATACGGAACTTCGAACGACTGCCGTTCAACCGAAAAGCCTGACGCGGCCAAGCGCTTTGTCGTCCAATCCGCAGTCCAGTTGTCGCCCGCCCCGCCCGATTGCTTGTTTCCAGCATCGGCATAGGCTTTGACATCGGCAAGGAGGCGCTCGGATCCGAACATGTCGGGCATGGCGTTTCCCGCTGACACTGAAACGGCTCGAAAAGCGACAGGCGCCGCTATTCCGGCCTTAAGCAATGTGCGCCGGCTCGGACCGACCCGCTTCATTGCGCACGCGCGCGTCGGCGAGCCGGTTTCGCCTTGCTGAGGCGCATCTTATATTCAGCCAGCGCTTCGGCAAAGCTGTCCTGCGTTACCGCGATCAGATCGCGCGCGGCCATATCGGCGGCATCAGGCTCTCGAGCAACGATGTGGCGGCAGAGCTTTTCGTAAAGCACAGCCGACCGCTTGCCGGCCTCGTTACCATGATCCTTCAGATAGCTCTCGGTGTAGACGTTATGCTGCCACCGCGCCAGCAAGGCTACGCGGTCGAGCAACTCGAGTGCCAGGGGTGCATTACTGCGTTTTGCGATAAACCGGCCGATCCGATTCGAAACCCGGATATGCTGGAACGTGTTGTCGGTGCGCTGTGTCACGTCCTTATACTCGACAAGACGGTGCATCAGTTCGCGTCCGTCACGGTCGCTCATCTCGATGCTCGCCAGACGGCACACTACACCGAAGAGCGACTTCCAGAGCTCATAGACCTCGAACGCCGCATGATCGTCGATATCGATGACGAAAGTACCGCGCCAAGGCACCACTTTTACCAGACCGATGCGCGACAGGTGGCGGAATGCCTCGCGTACCGGCGCATGCGACACGCCGAACCGCGCTGCGATCTCTCGTTCGCGCAGCCAGGTTCCCGGTGCAATTCGCCATTCGACAATATCGTCGGTCAAGAGCCGCGCAATGACGCGATCCTGCGTTGGCGCGCTGTCGTCATCGTTAGTTGTCACGGGCATGGTTCTCAGATCGTAGTTTTAATCCCGCTTCAATGCCGTTTTTAGACAAAGCGGGCAATCGGTGATTGCGTTATCTATTATTATCGATAATAAATATAAAGACAAGAGCGGAATGGAAATGCAATGATGAAGAAATTTGCATGGGTTCTGGGAGTCTACTTGACGTTACTAGTGGGCGTGGGGGACGCTGTCGCCAGCCCACATACACTGTCGGGTTGTGCTGCAGCAATCGCCTATTCCGATGCCAACCGGGGCGTGGCGGTGCTCGTGCTCGAAAAAGGCCGTGTTGTTTGCCAGTCGCCTAAAACCGACGAAGCGCATGAACTCTGGTCGGGCACGAAAAGCCTTGTCGGCCTAATGGTTGCGGTGGCGGTTCAGGATGGACTGCTCGACCTCGACGAGCGCGCGTCGACGACACTTTTCGAATGGCGCGACGATCCGAAAAGATCGGCAATCACGTTGCGGCAATTGCTGTCCATGACAAGTGGCCATCCCTCCGCAATCGGCCGCCCGCAAGGCTATGCAGAATCGCTAAAGATCGGCCTCACAGCGTCGCCTGGCACGCGCTTTCAATATGGACCGACGCCTCTCCAGATATTTGGCGAAGTCATGCGACGCAAACTCAAGGCGGCAGGGCAAGTGCCTGACCCTCGCCGCTATCTCGAACGCCGCCTGCTGGTCCCGCTTGGCATCGACATCGCCGAATGGCGCAACGGACCAGACGGCGCGAGGCAAAGCCGTGCCGTAGAGGATCGGATTCTC
>CAZQBS010000133.1:0-4312 GCA_964591835.1 uncultured Sphingorhabdus sp.
TTGGGCCTGCGCCTGCCAGCATCACCGCGATGGGGCTGAAGGATGCGGCGAAGAAATTGATGGCCGAGGCGGGCGTGCCAGTCACCCCCGGCTATATGGGCGCGAACCAAGACCCCGCCTTCCTCGCTGAGCGTGCTGCAGAGATCGGCTATCCCGTGCTCATCAAGGCGGTCGCGGGCGGGGGCGGAAAGGGTATGCGCAAGGTCGAAGCGCCAAGCGACTTCGCCGACGCGCTCGCCTCTTGCCAGCGCGAGGCGGCAGCTTCATTCGGCAACGATCATGTGCTGATCGAGAAATACATCCAGCGCCCGCGCCATATCGAGGTGCAAATATTCGGCGACACTCACGGCAACATCGTCCATTTGTTCGAACGCGATTGCTCGCTGCAACGCCGCCACCAGAAGGTGATCGAAGAAGCCCCCGCGCCGGGCATGGACGAAGCAACGCGCGAACAGCTCTGCGCGGCGGCAGTGAAGGCGGCGAAGGCAGTCGATTATGTCGGCGCGGGCACGATCGAGTTCATCGCCGATGCGTCCGAAGGCCTGCGCGCAGACCGCATCTGGTTTATGGAAATGAATACGCGGTTGCAGGTGGAGCATCCGGTGACCGAGGAGATCACCGGCGTCGATCTGGTCGAATGGCAGCTGCGCGTGGCGAGCGGGGAGGCTTTGCCCAAGCGGCAGGACGAGCTCAGTATCGACGGCCACGCCATCGAAGCGCGGCTTTATGCCGAGGACCCGGCGAAAGGCTTTTTGCCTAGCGTGGGTAGGCTAGAATTTTTCGAACTCGACGGCAGCGTCCGTATCGACACCGGCGTGTGCCAAGGATCGGAAGTATCACCGTTTTACGATCCTATGATCGCAAAGATGATCGCCCACGACTTTGATCGCGAAGATGCGATAAAGTCGTTGGCTTGGGCATTGAACGACTGCAAAATCTGGCCTGTGAAAAATAATGCTGCGTTCCTTATCAACGCTTTGGAGCATCCGGATTTTCAATCCGGCGATGTCGATACCGGACTGCTCGCACGCGCGGGCGATGACTTGCTTCCTAATGAGAAAACCGATCAAGACGATCTAGAACAAAGCGCAGAGCAATACGCAAATCAGGCGATTGCGGGATTCAGACTGAATCAGGGGCGCAATCAAAAAGCCGTTCTATCGGTTGATGGCGTTGCTACCGACGTTGAAATTCCGATTATTGAGTATGTCGATCCAAGGCCTTTCCTTTTCAGCCAAGATGCGCCCAAGGGCTTCTTCCAAACTGGAAACGGCCAAACGTGGTGGGTCGAACCTTATCGTTATTCCGGTAGCGGTCATGCTCACGCCCACGACGGCGAAATCCTCTCCCCAATGCCGGGCCGCATTATTGCTGTGGATGTCGCAGCGGGGGACGTGGTGACCAAGGGGCAGAAACTCCTCACGCTCGAGGCGATGAAGATGGAACACACGCTGACGGCGCCGTTCGACGGGGTGGTAGCGGAACTGAACGCCGAGGCCGGAGCGCAGGTGCAGGTCGAGGCGCTGCTCGTGCGAATCGAGGTGAAAAATGAATAGGAGTCCGTTCGCATCGAGCGCGCGCCAACTCACGGTGTCTCGACTGTGCTCGACACGAATGGGAAGTGGATAGCGCATGGGTGGTAGGTTCTTCAGCCAATGGCACATCGGCGACAGCATCGTCCATGAAATCCGCCGCACGGTGACCGAGACCGATAATCTGCTGTTTTCGGTGATGACCCACAACCCGCAACCGCTGCATATCGACGCGGAGGCGGCGAAGGCGAGCGAGTTCGGCCAAATCCTCGTCAACGGCACCTTCACCTTCAGCCTGATGGTCGGGCTGTCGGTAGGCGACACCACGCTTGGCACGCTGATCGCGAACCTCGGCTATGACAAGCTCATCATGCCAAAGCCGGTGTTCCTCGGCGACACGCTCCGCGCCGAGACCGAGGTCATCGCCCTAAAGGAAAGCAAATCGCGGCCTGATGCGGGCGTGGTGACGTTCCTCCACCGCTGCATCAACCAGCGTGACGAGGTGGTGTGCCAATGCGAACGGGCGGCGCTCATCAAAAAGGCTTAGATTGCCTTCAAGCCCGGCGAAGGCCATAAGGGCGGCATGAAACTCCGCTCCCTCCTTTTCGTCCCCGGTGACCGGCCGGAACGCTTTGCCAAGGCTTCGGCCTGCGGTGCCGATGCGATCATCATCGACCTCGAAGATTCGGTCGCGCTCGACCGCAAGGTGATGGCGCGCGAGGCGGCGGCGGAGTGGCTTTCGGGCGACCGACCGGTGCCGGTGTTCGTGCGCGTCAATCCCGAAGGCAGCCATTTGACGCACGACGATCTGGCGTCGGTGCTGCCGTTCTTGCCCGACGGCATTATGTTGCCCAAGGCCGAAGGTGCTCGCTCGGTCAACTGGCTTCGCGGCGAGGCGGCGGCAGTCGCGGACAATCCCGATGGCGATCCACCTCCAATCTTGCCCATTGCCACAGAAACGCCCGGCGCGGTGTTCGACCTAGGCACCTTGCGGGAAGTTTCGCATTATCTCGCAGGTGTGAGCTGGGGGGCTGAGGATTTGCCTGCGGCGGTGGGGGCAGCAACATCGCGTGAGGACGATGGCAGCTATACCGCGCCCTACGAATTGGCGCGTTCACTCACCTTGTTTGCGGCGCATGCGGCGGGCGTTCCGGCTATCGACACGGTGTTCCCGAACATCGGCGATGCGACTGCATTAAAGACCTATGTTGCCAGAGCAGCACGTGATGGTTTCACCGGAATGCTCGCCATTCACCCTTCGCAGATAGAAACGATCAACACTGGATTGTCGCCCTCCGCAGAGCAGATCGACCATGCCCACACCGTGGTCCAAGCCTTCGCCGCGAGCCCTGGCGCGGGCGTGCTGCAACTCGGCGGCAAGATGGTTGACGCGCCGCATTTGAAAGCGGCGCTTTCAATTTTGGCGCGGATTTAGGCGGCCAGCTTCCTTAGCACATAGTGCAGAATGCCGCCGTTCATGAAATACTCGACCTCGTTCGCAGTGTCGATGCGGCATAGCGTGTCGAAGTTGAAGGTGCTGCCATCGGGCCTTGTGACCATGACGGTCACCGTCTGGCGCGGCTGGAGGAGGGCGACGCTGGTGATGGTGAAGCTGTCATCGCCGGTCAGGCCCAGCGTATCGCGGCTTTCGCCTTCGAGAAACTGAAGCGGCAGCACGCCCATGCCGACGAGGTTCGAGCGGTGGATTCGTTCGAAGCTCTCGACGATAACAGCGCGGACGCCCAGCAGATTGGTGCCTTTCGCGGCCCAGTCGCGTGATGAACCGGTGCCATATTCCTTGCCGGCAATGACCACCAGTGGAGTGCCATCGGCTTTGTGCTTCATCGCTACGTCGTAGATTGGGAGCACTTCCTTGCCGTAGCGGCTCATGCCGCCTTCAATGCCGGGGACCATTTCGTTCTTGATTCGGATGTTTGCAAAGGTACCGCGCATCATGACTTCGTGGTGGCCGCGGCGGGCGCCGTAGCTGTTGAAGTCGGCTTTGCTAACCTGATGTTCCATAAGGAATTTTCCGGCCGGGCTGTCCGCTTTTATCGAACCGGCGGGCGAAATATGGTCGGTGGTGATCGAATCGCCCAGTATCGCCAGCGGCTTCGCCTCGATGATGTCCATCACCGGCGCCGGGGTCATGCTCATCCCTTCGAAATAAGGTGGGTTGGCGACGTAGGTGGAGCCAGCGCGCCACTGATAGGTGTCCGACCCCTCGACCTGGATCTTCTGCCAGTGCGCGTCGCCCTCATAAACGCTCGCATAGCGCGCCTCGAACATGCCGCGGTCGATGTTCGCGGTCATGACATCGTGGACTTCCTGATTGGTAGGCCAGATGTCGCGAAGAAACACGTCGGTCCCGTCGGTCGCCTGCCCGATCGGCGTCGTTGTGAAATCCTGGGTCACTGTCCCCTTCAACGCGTAAGCGACGACCAAAGGCGGCGACGCCAGAAAGTTCGCGCGTACATCGGGCGACACACGGCCTTCGAAGTTGCGGTTGCCCGAAATCACCGAGGCGGCGACGATGTCATTGCCGTTAATCGCTTCCGAAATCGGCCCCGCGAGCGGCCCCGAATTGCCGATGCAGGTGGTGCAGCCATAACCGACCAGGTTGAAGCCAATGGCGTCCAGATCGGCGCTCAAACCTGCACGGTCGAGATAATCGGTCACCACCTGCGAACCCGGCGCCAGCGAGGTCTTCACCCACGGCTTGGGTCGCAAACCGAAGGCATTGGCCTTACGCGCCACCAAACCGGCGGCCACCAGCACGC
>CAZQBS010000134.1:0-4310 GCA_964591835.1 uncultured Sphingorhabdus sp.
TACAACCAACGTTCCTAATCTCAATTCAAATCTTTGGCGCTACTCGATCAATTCGGCATCCTATCGCTGCCTTGATCAATTCAGCAGCTTTGCCGAACCCAAAGCGGGTGCGGTGCGTGAAGAAGTCTGGTTTGCCGTCAGCGCAGCACCGGTTTCTGCGTTCGCCGGGATCTGGACGCCGGGCAATGCCGAACGCGGAAACATGTTTGCGTTCCTGACCTGCGATCCGAACCCGCTGGTCAAGCCGGTCCATCCCAAAGCCATGCCAGTGATATTGCACCCTGAAGATTACGGCCGGTGGCTGGACGGCACGCCGGCCGAACAGCTGGCCGTGCCTTTTCCAAGCCAGCTGATGACAATCGTATGAAGATCGACTGGGAGCTTGCCGAGGCTGTCGTCATCGGCTCACTCGTGACGTGGGGCTTTGTAGCTTCATTTACGAGCCTGATATCCGGCCTGCTAGACTAGTTTTTTCATCCCGCTTGGTAAAACCGCTCGATCAGAATGACAGGTTCCAGAAAACCAGAGACTGTCGTTCATATTGTCCCGTCCGGCCCGTCACTCACCGCAAATTATGCCAATTTATGGGGATGCCCGTCCCCCCTAACGGGAAAAGATTATTCGCACGGGCTTCGATACCGCTTGCCGCTCGATAGGAGCGAACATATGCCAGCCAGTACCGATACATCGACGCGCAGATTTGACTTTCCCGATTTTGCCCAAGAGTTTCTCAGAAGAAATCCTGACTATCAGCTGCAGTATAAGGAGAATATGCAAGCCTGTTCCCAAGGCACTGACCGACTTGGGCAGTTGGCGATGGCCCACCATTGGGGGTTGGAATTTCCCGATTGCACCTGAGTTAAGTGCAGCATCGCATCCAGCGATCTGGCAGGCTTGCGAAGCGCCATCGGTCATCATCTTTGTGCCGGATGGAGGTAGCGATGACGCGCGACCGGGTTCGCTGCCGGGCGACTTGACGGTCATGTGCGATGCAAAGACCGAACAGGGCAGGCACCTTGTCTTGCAGAGCGAACATATCAGACACCGCTTGCTGATCCCAAGCACATCGATGGAGGATGGGCCCGGCTATCCGATCAAAGCCGATCGCTGGCTGGAAACCCGGACTGCAGCCATGCTTGCATTGCACCGCTCGGTGAAACCCGGGGGTCCAAGTGCAACGGCGTCGGTCCTTGTCCCGTCAGATTATCACCGCTTCCGTTTGACGCTTCTGCTCCGGATACTGGATCGGTTGGGTCCATCGGCGCCGTCACGCGTCACGACAAAACAGGTCGCGCAGGACATCATCTATCCCGGAACGGACCTTGGCCGGACAATCGACTGGAAATATTCATCGCAGCGACGCCAGACCCAGCGTCTGATAAAGGAAGCGCTCGAGATGATGACGTTCGGTTACAGGTTGCTGCTTAAAGGCAAGGAAGCCGGGTAAATTGTGCCTGTACATAACGGAGACCGGGCAATTATTTAATCAGACGACTAAATTATTCCATATTGTCATCATGATAGCTTGCCTTAAGATGACTGCAGGTGCCCAAGAACGGTGTTCCGGTCTCAGGCATTCAGGACCAGAGAGAATACACCCGAAGGACGGATTGAAACCATCGTTCGGGTGAATAAACAGGCGAATGCCCGGTCGCGTGTTGGAAGCGGACCGGACTTCGAATGGTCATTGAATGCGCATAAGTTTTGCTGAGGAATTTGCTACCCGATTGAATGAAATCGAATGCCCGACCGATCTTCAAAAAATGCTCGGCGACGCATCCCGACATCTCGGTTTCGACCACTTCGCGCTATCGCTGGAAGCGCGAACGAGCCTCACCCAAAAGCCGGAGATATTGCTTCATGATTATCCCGACGAATGGGCGAAGGTCTATATCAGCTTCGATCTGGCAGGCCAGGATCCGGTCAGACGGGCGTGTGACAAGGCCTTTGGTGGCTTTGTCTGGGATAATATCGCAAATCTGATTCCGATGACCCGCGGCGACCGGCAGATGCTCGCGGTCGGACGCGAATGCGGGATCGGCAATGGCTATACGGTCCCGCGGCATTTGCCGGGTATGGCGCGGGGTACCTGCTCGTTTGTAGTCCGGCCGGACAAGCATTTGCCGCAGCGCTGGCTGGTTATCGCCGAACTGATCGGCGCGCTTGCACTGACCAGCGCGCTCAAGATCAGCGATATGGGGCAAACAGCTAAAGTCGCGAGACTGAGCGACCGGCAACGCGAATGTGTACTCTGGACCGCACGGGGCAAGACTGCCTCGGAGACCGCAATCATTCTTGGCATCAGTACGGAAACGGTCGTCCAGCACCTGAAAATGGCGCGTGATCGCTATGATGTGCACTGCCGCCAGTCGCTGATCCTTGCCGCATTGTTCGATGGCATTATCGGTTTTGGCGATGTCTTCAGATGGCAGAAATACAAATGAACAGTCACCCTGGGACATAGCCATTCAGCAAAAAACATGTTTGGTATCAGTCATATAAATGCCGTATCCCCATTTGTTGGTATACCGCTCGCTGCCCTGTGATGGTGTCATGATGGTCACGTCCAACCAGACAGGTGACCATCATGCAAAGCAGCGCTTCCATATCGTATCCCGCTCATTCGGACACAATGCTGCGCGCCATGTTCGAAGCAAGAAAGCGCGTATTCGTCGACCTTCTCAAATGGAATGTTCCAGTCCTCGATGAACGCTATGAGGTTGACCAGTTCGATACGCCGGACGCTGCCTACCTCGTTCTGACCAGCGAGCTTTCGGAACACCGTGCCTCTGCAAGACTGCTGCGCACCGATAGCGCGCATATTCTCGGCCAGTTATTCCCGGTGCTGTGCGATGGTCCGGTACCACAAGGCGCCCGCACAAGAGAGATTACGCGCTTTTGTATCGAGCCGACACTGCCAAGACAGCAACGGCGACTGGCGCGGGACGAACTCGTTACCGCCATTGCCGAGCATGCGCTCGGCGCTGGCATCACTGACTACACGGCCGTTGCGAGCATGTCGTGGTTCCGTCAGATCTCATCGTTCGGATGGCAATGCGAGGCGCTCGGAGCGCCGCGCGACATCGGCGGCGAGACACTGGTTGCTCTCCACATCCATATCGATCTGGATACCCCGCGAGCCCTTGCCGAGACCGGCATTTACCGGCGCTCGTCCTATCGTCTGGCGCAGGCAGAGGCAGTGCAATGATGGTCGACGCCAATCCGGGCCGATGGGCAGAAAAGCTGCTTCGCGATGGCTATTGCATCATTCCCGACCTGCTGTCCTACACGGTTCTTGCCGGACTTGAGGCTGACCTCAACGCAGATTTCAGCCGGACGCCGTTCGGCGACGGTGATTTCTATGGCTACCGGACCAAGAGATTTGGCAGTCTTCTGAAGCGTTCGCGCTTTGCTGCCGACCTTGCGCTCGAGCCGACGATCATGGCCATGGCCAAAAGCATATTGGAGCCCGCTTGCGAACGCATCCAGCTCAATGTTGCGCAGGCCATCGAAATCCATCCTGGGGAAGTCGAGCAATTTCCGCACCGCGATCACGACATGTGGGCGGGCGAAAAGGGCGGGCACGAGTTTCTGGTGAACGTGATCTGGCCGATATCGAGATTCACCGAACGCAATGGCGCGACGCTCATCTATCCCGGTTCGCACAGGCGGCAAATAGCAGGACTTGAGGATCTGGGAACGCCTATCGTTGCCGAATGCGATCCGGGATCTGCCATATGCTTTCTGGGCTCGACCGTTCACGGCGCAGGCGCCAATCGTTCGCGATCTGCGCGCCGCGCGGTTGTGATCGGCTACAGCCTTGGCTGGCTCAAACCCTATGAAAATCTCTGTCTCGCTTACCCGCCGCACGATGCCAGAACATTCAGTCCCGAGCTTGCCGAACTGGCAGGCTATGTTCAGCACCGACCCAATCTCGGCAATTTCGAGGGACAATGCCCGTCGATCCTGCTGCACGACAATGTTCCCGAATATCCGCGCGCCACCGATGCGCTCCGGCCCGACCAATATGCCGCTGTCCGCGAATTTGCCGATGCGAGGCGCGTAAAGAGTTGAGTCCGGCTCACGTCCTCGAGCCGACTTACCGGATCTTGAAGCGCAAGCTCATGGAAGGCGCATGGCCGCCTGGAGAAAAGCTTGAAGCCCTGCGCTTGGCCGACGATCTCGGTGTCAGCATGACACCTGTCAGGGATTGTCTCAACCGTCTGGTGGGAGAGCAGCTTGCTGATATGCACCCGGGCGAAGGCTACCGGGTACCAAACCTGAGCGAACAGGCTTTGCGCAACATGCTC
>CAZQBS010000135.1:0-4295 GCA_964591835.1 uncultured Sphingorhabdus sp.
ACCCCGCTCGACCAGAACGCATTCACCTATCGCCTTGGAGCGCTTTACGAGATGTCATCGGGCATCTCTCCTTACATCAGCTATGCGACTTCATTTGAACCGCAGACTGGCACCACCTGGCAGGGCATTCCTTTCGACCCTGTCACGGGGAGGCAAATCGAAGCAGGCGTCAAGTTTCAGCCAAAGGGGACGAATGCCATCTTCACGCTTTCCGCTTATGATCTGCGTCGCCAAAAGGTGCCCGTTGCTGATCCTGCGGCCGGAACCAATGGTATCCCCACCAACTCGACGGTGCAGATCGGTGAGGTGCGTGTGCGCGGCGTGGAGTTCGAGGGTCGGGGCGAAGTGTCGCCCGGATTCGACATCATTCTGGCAGCGAGTTACACAGACGCGATCGTCACCCAGGGCGCGCCCGCGATTGCGCCAACAGCAACAAACAGCGGCACGCCGACCACCACAGGCACACGTCAGCTTGGCACCCCGAAATGGGCTGCTTCCACTTTCCTTTCCTATGATTTCGGCAAAGCTGGTCATGGAATCGGGCCACTTGCGGGCCTAAATATCGGCGGAGGGCTACGCTATGTCGGTGGATCAGATGGTACAACCACCTATGCTGTGATAAACGGTGTAACGACGTTCCGCCGGTTCACGACAGACAGCTTTGTTCTGGTCGATGCACTGTTGGGGTATGATCTTGGCGCTGCTTCCGATAGCCTGAAAGGCTGGAGCATGGCGGTGAATGTCGCCAATCTGTTCGACAAGACACATATCTCGTCCTGCCCGTTCAACAATAGCTGTTATTATGGCGCGGCCAGAACTGTGACCGGTTCGCTACGCTTCAATTGGTGATGTAGCTTTTGCCGGTTCGTGCAATGCGGTAGCGTGCGAACCGGCAGGCTTTATTGCCAATCAAACCGATTGTTTGATCTTGGCTGTGTCTTGTCCGTCATTCTCCGTGTTGGCTTGAATTACTTCTGGCTTTGGTCGTGCGCGTTTACGAAAGCGCCGCAAGGGTCGCCGCAAGCCCACGCACACTGACAGCCTCGACACCGTTGCCCATCGGGAACCCATCTTCGCCACCATAGACGACGAAGGCACGGTCTGGTTTGATGTCATCGAGGGCGATCCTGAACCCCTTTTCGACCTGTGGTGCGCGGGTGCGTTTGATTTCAATGGCCCAAGTGCCGTGACGCGCGCCCATTTCAAGGATCAGGTCGATCTCCGCCCCCGCAGACGTGCGGTAGAAGCTCGCACGGGTGCCAATGGGGGCGACGGCAAGCAGGCTCTCGATGACAAAGCCTTCCCAACTTGGCCCCGCGACGGGATGGCCAAGCAGATCGTCCAGCGTTTCAATGCCGAGCAGGGCATGGGTCAGGCCACTATCGCGGATATAGGTCTTGGGAGACTTGACCAGCCGCTTGCCCACATTGACATGATAGGGCGGCAGACGGCGGACGAGCAGCAGATCGACCAGCAGCCCGAGATAGCTCGTCACCGTAGGCGCAGATATTGCCATGCTCGACGCCAGACGCGACGCATTGAGCAAGCTGCCCTGCACATGGGCAAGCATCTTCCAGAATCGTTCGAGCATTTCGGCCGGGATGCGCGGACCGAACATCGGCACATCGCGCTCAAGATAGGTGCGAATGAAGCTCAGGCGAATGGCGAGACTGTCGGAGTCGCTGGCGGCAAGCAGGCTGTCAGGAAACCCACCGCGCAACCACAGCGACATGACGCCTAAGTCGTCAGCACATTCGATGGCAGTAAGGGGGGCGAGTTCGACATATTCGATTCGGCCCGCAAGGCTCTCGCTCGACTGGCGGAGCAGGTCGATGGCCGCTGACCCGAGCATGAGAAATCGCCCGGTTCGTTTGCCCGCGCGCCTGCCTTCGTCGATGATCCCCCGCAACTCTTCAAACAACGCGGGCATCCGGTGGATTTCATCGAGAATGACAAGCTCGTCGGCATGGCGTTTGAGAAAGTCATCTGGATCAGCCAGCCGTGCGCGATCCCGCTCTGCTTCAAGGTCGAGATAGACCGATGGCCGACTGTCACCTATCGCACGGGCTAGCGTGGTTTTTCCAGCTTGGCGCGGCCCGATCAAGGCCACCGATGCCTGACGGCCAAGGGCTTGGTTCAGGCGCGGAATGATGTATCGCTCAATCATCCTTGCAGATTAAAACCATTGATTTTGATTTGCAAGGATCAATCAATCTTGCCAGGCAGCATATTCAGCGGCCTAGCGGGATCGTCCATCCCGCTGCAACGCCTGTTCTTGCGTGATGTCGCGCACCCGTTGGGCGTGGTGGTTCCGCACCTGAATGACGGCGATCTTGTCGCCCTTGGTAATGCGAAGCGCAACCTCCTGACGTCTGGACTCTACCTCTTTTGACGCCTTGATCGGATCGTCAGGGTATTTCGCGCGGGTAATCGAAATGGTCTGGGCAACCAGACTTTGCGCGCGGCGCAGGTCTGGGTCACGGGCATTCTCGGCGTGTGATTGGCGCAGGAACCGATCCGAGAGGGCTTTGAGCTTACTCATTTCACCTTCGGTCTGAGGCGGTTTCGTGCCAGCCTTCTTACCCTCGCGACGTGTTTCTCGTTCGGCTATCCTTTCGCGGAGACGGTCAGCTTCTGCTTGGACAACCTTGGTTGGCCTATAATTCTCGACCGCCAGCCCTTGCGCGGCGGCGGCGAGGTATGCCGCCTTCTTGAACGTGTCGCCGCCACCTACCTTGATCGACGTCCAGCCGTTCGCCTTGGCAATCCGTATAATGTCGGGAAGGGCGTCGATATTGCTGGTCTTGAGCCGGTCGCCCGCGATCCGCACGATCGGGGTCTTGTCGTCGGAGGTGCGATAGAGCTTGTTACCGACGCGCAGAAATTTGCCGGTCAGGTCGTCAGTGATTGTGGGCGGCTCGGACTTGCGCTTTGATTTTTCAGGGGCAGCCTTCGCCGTGACCTGCTTCGACTCAGTTGGCCGGCTGCGCCCCGAAGGCGTGTTTCCTTCAAGTTCATCAGCCATTTTCATCGCCTTCCTCTATGATGATGCTTGCGTTGCCGTGACGATCCAAAGTCAGGAGATCTGCACAGAAACTCGGATAGTCTTCGGTGCGGATGTCGTCCGGCGTCAGCGGATAGGCGGGGTTTCCCTCTGCCTCTTCATCGGTCATGTCGCGGAACGGTGTGGGAGCAAGTGCCACGAGAGTTTGTTTTTCGAGCGCCGACACCACAGGCGGCGGAAATGCCCGATTCTTGAAGAAGCGGCTCTTGTAGTAGAAAATCTTGGTGCCGATGATCGGCGGGATACCGCCCCGTAGCAGTAGCAGTCTGTCCGTTGGAAATTGCATCAGCTCCTGGGGCAGCAGCAAGGCGCGGCGCTGTTCGGAAATGGATTTCGATCGGTTGGCAAGCAGGCCGTTTATCGTGAGGGATCGGGTGACACTTTCCTGTCCGACATAACCGATTCGATCCGACAGTTCGTTTGCGACGCGAAGCTCCTTGGGTGTGAAGGCCACTTCGACCCCGCAATTGGCGACGATTTCGTCGGCCAAATGCTCGCCGTAAACCCCGCGCAATTGCGAGCGTGACTGGATCACCGGCAGCAGGCGGATGCCGTAGCCTGCTACATAAGAGAAAGCGCTGGCGATTACCGACGCGCGGCCAAGCCGCGCGAATTCATCGAGGATGACCAGCACGGGAACCGGCGTCGTGTCATCGGGCAATTCCCGCACATTCAGATCAATGAGCTGCTGGAACAGCAGATTGTAAAGCGGGGCGATGCGGTCGAGTTCGTCCGGCGAAACACCGAGATAGATTGAAATGTGGCGCTTTCGCAGATCGCGCAGATCAAAATCGCTCGCGGAAGTTGCCGCATCCACGAGAGGATTGAGCCATAGACCAAGGACGTTAGTGATGGTCTTCTTGATGTCGGCGAAGCTGTTGTCCGAACCACCGGCAAAATCGTTGAGTGCCGTTCGGCACCCAGTCGAGAGGTTGATTTTGGGATTGGCCAACTCCTTTTTGAAGAAACTGCGCGCATCGCCTTCGGTCAGATAACGGTAGATCGCCCCCATCGTCAGCGGTTCGTCGCTGGTTTCCGCAAGCCAGGCTCCGACACCGGCAAAGCCGGTGCGCGCACCATTTGCCCAAAAGGCTTCGCCACGTTCGGGTGCAAGGAACAGCATCGTCGCGATCTTTTGCAGCTCGATGATCACATCATCGGGGTCGCTGCGGTCGATATAGGCGAGCGGGTTATAGCGCGCGGTGCGTCCCTGCCGGTCAGTCGGGTTGAA
>CAZQBS010000136.1:0-3255 GCA_964591835.1 uncultured Sphingorhabdus sp.
GGTTCAGTAACCAAAATCCCAAAGGGTAGGCTGGTGAGAACCCCGCCCGTCGCGACGAAGACTTGCCGCTTGCCCGCAAGCACAGCTTCGATCGGTGCAATAAGCTGCTGGTAGAGAGCAAAGGCGGTTTTGCGGTCATAGGGGTAGCCGGGGCCACCCTCATTCTCCCATTTTGCTGCGTCCTCAGCTGAAACACCGCTATCGGCGCCGACATCCCACAATAGTCGCTTTACCGCCCCAGCGATCCGCTCGCTGCTCCACTCTGAGCGCACCCATTTCATGTCCGTCTTGCTGACCGCGATAACGTGCGTGCCTAAGTCGTTCTGAACCGCAAGCAATATGGCCTCATCCAAGCCCAACAGGCTCTGTGTTGCGGCGACGTCGATCGGCTCCGGCCGGACAAACGAGAAATACTGGGGAAACTGCGCGCGCAGCTGCGTGTCGATCCGGTCCATTTCGCCCTCGATGCGCTGGCGTGCATCAGTAAGGGTCGCGCGCCGTGCTAGAGCAACGGGACCCGTGCCAGCCGCCGCCTCGCCAAACTGGCTTGCATTGGTACCCCAAAGATCGGCCAAATCCTGCCTTTGACGCACAAGCTCGCCCAACCCCGCTCCATGACCTTCGGCTGCTCGCCGCACAGCCATTTGGCCCATCGCTTTGCCAGCCATGCCCGCAATCGATTCTTGGAGCGCAGTGAAGGCTTCGCTTTGGACTGTTCGCCTGTTTTCGGTGCCTTGTTCGACGGCTATCCAGGCGAGTTCAACAAACGAAATGAAATCATCGACATGGCGCTTTGTCTCGCGCGTGTTTTGTGCGTTCGCAAACTCTGACGTATCCGTCAAACTGCGTCGCGCCCTGATTCTTGCGAGCAGCGCTCTCGCCGGCCCGATCGCTCTGGATGCCGATTTTGGATCGCTGAGCAATGTGGCTGTCAGATTCGAATAGGCTCCCAAGGTCGCGGGATGTTCCTTGCCGAGTATTCGCTCACGCGCTTCAAGCACTCGTGCATACAAGAGTTCTGCATCCCCATACCGGCCTTGCCTTGCGTGGTTTCCCGCAAGATTGTTGACCGACGTCAACGTGTATGGATGCTCCTTGCCCAAAACTATCTCGTTCGCTGCAACTGCGCGCTTATAAAGAGGTTCGGCATCCGAGTAGCGGCCCAGATCTTCGTAAGTCGCGGCAAGACCATTGAGCGATACGAGGGTTTCGGGATGTTCCTTACCCAGCAGGCGCTCACGCGCATCAAGTACGCCGGCAAACAAGGGAGCAGCCTCCGCATTCCTACCCTGCATTTTATAAGTTTGCGCCAGGCTGCTGAGTGATGCCAGAGTGTCAGGATGGTCGTTGCCGAGCGCCCGCTCGTTCCCCGCAAGGGCGCGCACCAAGAGTGCTTCGGCCTCCGCATGCCGACCTTGGTGCTGATAAAGGGAAGCAAGACCGTGAAGCGAGTTTAGGGTATCAGGGTGGTCGTTGCCGAGCGCCCGCTCGTTCCCCGCAAGTGCGCGCAAATAAAGCGGTTCGGCATCTGCATACCTCCCCTGCCTTACGTAAACATTGGCGAGATTCCTGACAAGTGCTAAGGTTACGACAGCATCTGTCCCATGCACACGTTCACTTGTATCAAGCCCTCGCCGATAAAGCCGTTCGGCATCCACATGCCGACCTTGTCTTGCATAATTGCCCGCAAGACTATTGATCGCCGTCAATGTATCTCGGTGATCGCTCCCTGCCACCCGTTCCGTTACTGTTAACGCCCGAACATAAAGTGGTTCAGCGTCCGCGTATCGGCCCAGGCTCTGATATGTGTGCGCAAGCTCACCGGCCAATGTCAGCGTTTCAAGATGGTCATCGCCAAGCAACCGCGCGCTTACCGCTATTGCGCGAATATACAGCGGCTCGGCCTCCGCATACCGGTGTCGGGCAAGATATAGCGAGGCAAGGCTCTTGATTGATTCTTGCGTGTATGAATCATTCGATCCGAAGGTCTGCTCAGCAAGCCGGAGTGCCTGTTCAACGTAAATCACCCCGGCATCGGTCCTGCCGGCCTTTATTTCGGCAGTCGCCTTTTCGAAGAGTGCAGCCCATTCCAAGCGTTTCGCTGTTAAAGCATCACTACTGGCTAGCGGACTGCCGGGTGCTGCTTGTGCGCTGATACCGCTGCCGACCAAGCACAGCAGAATGGATGCTACCGCAGTGCGCCATACCCCCTGGATTCCATACCGCTTGCCCATCGAGCAATAGTCTGCCTCCGCGCAAACGTTGGCAAGCCAAAATCTAAAATGGGGTTAATTCTGTTGAAAAAGTCGCCCTATCTGAAGGCCCCGTAATTTTCTTTCAATCCTTGCGAGCGGCGCGTAAATTCGATTCAACACGTCAACGCACGAGATTCCATCTGATCGATGGCGCGTAACGAAATTACGCTGCCTGACTTTTTCAACAGAACAGGGTTGAAAGCCGTCAGTCGCTGCGCAGTGTAGATGGTCTGCTTTCTGCACTTCGCCGCCACACACCGGACGTTCCGCTTCCGGCCCAAGAGGCGCCATTATTGGTCGTGTGAATGAATGGTCGGTTTCGACGGCCAAGCGGGGCGTCATGAATGTCGCCTTTGTTAGCAATTCCGTTGAAAAAGTCGGCCTGCCAGAACGCCTTGAAATTTTTTTACGGTAAATGGTTGCCGCTTGGAACTTTGAACCAAGAATCCACGCGACAGGATTCAATACTGACTGCTCAACGCAACAAAACTTTGCGCGTGGACTTTTTCAACAGAATTTTAGCGCTTACCGTCATACTGGTTTGAACCGATTCGCGTTAAAGGCCTGAGAGGTTTGCCTCCGTGAGCTCCACAAGACAGCAAGCGACTACGCCAGCCTTTCTGGCATTGCGCTGACTTTCGCCGAACAAAATCTACTGTTGCGCTGAGGTGATTTCCTGCCCTTTTGCTCTGCCTCGTTAGCCGGTCGCTCCCTGACCAGCCCAAACAACCGAGGCCCATATGAGCGTCATCCCGATCAGGTCCGAACGTGCGTCACGCGGTGCGCGGATGCTCCGGACGGCATTGGGAAGCGCGATTGCCGATTGGCTTGACGACCCCGCTGTCATCGAAGTGATGCTTAACCCTGACGGGCGGCTGTGGATCGACCGGCTCGGTGAAGGAATTTCCAATACTGGGCTTGCGATGTCTGCCGCCGATGGCGAACGGATCATCCGGCTGGTCGCGCACCATGTTGGGACCGAGGTCCATTCGAGCGCTCC
>CAZQBS010000136.1:3265-4294 GCA_964591835.1 uncultured Sphingorhabdus sp.
GCTCCGCGCGTATCAGCCGAACTTCCCGAAGGCGGTGAGCGGTTCGAGGGACTTTTGCCGCCGGTGGTGGCAGCTCCTAGTTTCGCAATCCGCAAGCCTGCTGTCGCGGTATTCACGCTTGGCGATTATGTCGCGGCGGGGATCATGGCGGCGAGCGAGGCCGAACTTCTCGCACACGCCGTTGCCGACCGAATGAACATTTTGGTCGCGGGCGGCACTTCGACCGGCAAAACCACGCTCACCAACGCGCTGCTCGCTGAAGTCGCCAAGACGCAGGATCGCGTCGTCTTGATTGAAGACACGCGCGAACTGCAATGCACTGCGCCTAACTTGGTTGCGCTCCGCACCAAGGACGGCGTAGCTTCACTGTCCGATCTTGTTCGTTCGGCGTTGCGGCTGCGTCCGGACCGCATTCCAATTGGCGAAGTCCGGGGCGCAGAAGCGCTCGACCTGCTCAAGGCTTGGGGGACAGGCCATCCGGGAGGGGTCGGAACGATCCATGCCGGAACCGCACTCGGCACGCTGCGGCGGCTCGAACAACTGATTCAGGAAACCGTCGTCACGGTGCCGCGCGCACTCATCGCCGAGACCATCAATGTCATCGCGGTGCTTGTCCGCGACGGGACCGGACGTCGGCTTTCCGAACTGGTCCGCGTCGACGGGCTGACGGCTGCCGGAGATTACGCCTTCTCCCCACTTTCTCTCCAAACATAAGGAACCTCCCAATGACCAACACCCTGTCCCGTCTGCGTGACCGCGCTTCCACTATTGCACTCGGTGCCTTTGTCGCAGTCGCGGTATCGACCCCCGCCCATGCGGCGGGATCGTCGATGCCGTGGGAAGCGCCGCTCCAGTCGATTCTCGAGTCCATTCAAGGCCCGGTCGCCAAGATCATGGCGGTGATCATCATTATCGCCACTGGCCTGACACTGGCGTTTGGCGATACCGCGGGCGGGTTTCGGAAACTCATCCAGATTGTCTTCGGGCTGTCGATCGCCTTTGCTGCTTCGTCCTTCTTCCTATCCTTCT
>CAZQBS010000137.1:0-4257 GCA_964591835.1 uncultured Sphingorhabdus sp.
AGCAACGCGCGGCAGACCGCCGGTAATATCGCGGGTCTTGGCGGATTCGCGGGTTACACGGGCGATAACATCGCCTGCCTGCACCTCTGCACCATCCTCGACCGACAGCATCGTGCCGGGTCCGAGCAGGTAACGCGCCGCTTCACCGCTGTCGGCGTCGAGCAAGGTCACGCGCGGACGCAGTTCCTCTTTCTTCGCCCGACCGATCGAACGGTCCTCGGTGATGACGCTCTGCGCGATGCCGGTGGCTTCGTCGGTTTGCTCGTTGAGCGTGCGACCGTCGATCAGATCCTGGAACTTCACGATACCCGATTTGTCGGTGATGACCGGCATCGTGAACGGGTCCCAATCGGCAAGACGCGCGCCGGCTTCGACTTCGTCGCCGTCAGCATAAACCAGCGTCGCGCCGTAAGGCAGACGGTGGATTTCAAGCTCACGACCGTCGCGGTCGAGAATGACGAGTTCGCCGTTCCGCGCCATTGCCAGACGGCGTTTGCGCTTGTCGATGATCGTCGGCAGGTCGCGGTACATGACCTTACCCGCCGATGATGCGTCGAGGTTCGACTGCTCGTTCAACTGCGCCGCACCGCCGATGTGGAAGGTACGCATGGTCAGCTGGGTGCCCGGCTCACCGATGGACTGGGCGGCAATAACGCCGACCGCTTCACCGATGTTCACAGGCGTACCACGCGCCAGATCGCGGCCGTAGCAGGTGCCGCAGACGCCAACTTTGGATTCGCAAACCAGTGGGCTGCGGATCTTCAGCGCTTGCAGGCCGGTGGCTTCCATTTCGGCAACCATCGGTTCGTCGAGCAACGTGCCCGCCGGGATTAGCACCTTGCCGTCGGCATCGGTGATGTCTTCGGCAGTGGTACGGCCCAGTACGCGCTCGGCGAGCGAGGCGATGGTCGAACCACCCTGGACGATCGAGCGCATTTCCAGCGCGCGCTGCGTACCGCAATCGACTTCGACGATCGTGCAATCCTGGCTCACGTCAACCAGACGACGAGTGAGATAACCCGAGTTTGCCGTCTTCAGCGCAGTATCGGCCAGACCCTTACGGGCACCGTGGGTCGAGTTGAAATATTCAAGGACGGTCAGGCCTTCCTTGAAGTTCGAGATGATCGGCGTTTCGATGATCTCGCCCGAAGGTTTGGCCATCAGACCGCGCATGCCGGCAAGCTGCTTCATCTGCGCTGGCGAACCACGTGCGCCCGAGTGGGCCATCATATAGACCGAGTTGACCGGCAATTCGCGGCCATGCTCGTCGAGCGGGGATGCCTTCAGCTTGTCCATCATGGCACTGGCAACGCGGTCGCCACAAGTCGACCAGGCGTCGATCACCTTGTTGTATTTTTCCTGCTGGGTGATCAGGCCGTCCTGATATTGCTGCTCGAAATCGGCAACAATCGCCTTGGTATCGGTGACCATTCCCTCTTTTTCTTCAGGAATAATCATGTCGTCCTTGCCGAACGAAATGCCCGCCTTGAACGCGTGCTTGAAGCCGAGCGACATGATCGCGTCGGCGAACAACACAGTGTCCTTCTGGCCGGTGTGACGATAGACCTGATCGATAACGTCGCCCAATTCCTTCTTGGTGAGAAGGCGGTTGACGGTTTCGAAAGGCACCTTGTGGCTCTGCGGCAGGCATTCGCCGAGCAGCATACGGCCCGCGGTGGTGTCGTAGCGAACCATGTGCTGGACGCCGTTTTCGTCTGTCTGCGGCACACGCGCGATGATCTTCGAGTGAAGCGTCACGGCACCAACTTCGAGCGCCTGATGCACTTCGGCCATGTCGCTGAGCATCATGCCTTCGCCGGGCTCGCCTTTACGATCCATCGACAGATAATAGAGGCCCAGGACCATGTCCTGCGAAGGAACGATGATGGGCTTGCCATTAGCTGGCGACAGGATGTTGTTGGTCGACATCATCAAAACGCGGGCTTCGAGCTGGGCTTCGAGGCTAAGCGGCACGTGGACCGCCATCTGGTCGCCGTCGAAGTCGGCGTTGAATGCCGAGCAAACGAGCGGGTGAAGCTGGATAGCCTTGCCTTCGATCAGGACGGGTTCGAACGCCTGGATGCCCAGACGGTGAAGCGTCGGCGCGCGGTTGAGCAACACAGGATGTTCGCGGATCACCTCATCAAGGATGTCCCAGACTTCCTTGCGTTCCTTTTCGACCCACTTCTTCGCCTGCTTCAGCGTCATCGACAGACCCTTGGCATCGAGACGCGAGTAAATGAACGGCTTGAACAGTTCGAGCGCCATCTTCTTCGGCAGGCCGCACTGATGCAGTTTCAGTTCGGGACCGGTCACGATGACCGAACGACCCGAATAGTCGACTCGCTTGCCGAGAAGGTTCTGGCGGAAACGGCCTTGCTTGCCCTTCAGCATGTCGGAAAGCGACTTCAGCGGACGCTTGTTTGCGCCAGTAATGGTGCGACCGCGACGACCGTTGTCGAACAATGCATCGACAGCTTCCTGCAACATCCGCTTTTCGTTGCGGACGATGATGTCAGGCGCGCGAAGTTCGATCAGGCGCTTCAGACGGTTGTTACGGTTGATAACGCGGCGATAGAGATCGTTCAGATCCGACGTCGCAAAACGGCCACCATCGAGCGGCACCAGCGGGCGAAGTTCTGGCGGGATGACCGGAATGACGTCGAGGATCATCCATTCAGGGCGGTTGCCCGAATCGATGAAGCTTTCCACGACCTTCAAACGCTTGATGATCTTCTTCGGCTTCAGCTCCGACTTGGTGACCGCCAGTTCGGCGAGCAGGTCGTCGCGTTCCTGAACGAGGTCGAGGTCCATCAGCATCTGCTTGACGGCTTCGGCACCGATCGACGCGGTGAACGCGTCTTCGCCGTACTCATCCTGCGCGTCGAGCAGTTCGTCTTCGCTCATCAGCTGGAATTTTTCGAGCGCGGTAAGGCCAGGCTCGGTGACGATGTAATTCTCGAAATAGAGCACGCGCTCCAGCTGCTTCAACTGCATGTCGAGCAACAGACCGATGCGCGACGGCAGCGATTTCAGGAACCAGATATGGGCAACAGGAGCGGCCAGTTCGATATGGCCCATACGCTCACGGCGCACCTTGGTGACGGTGACTTCAACGCCGCACTTTTCGCAGACGACGCCCTTATATTTCATGCGCTTGTACTTGCCGCACAGGCATTCATAATCCTTTACCGGACCGAATATGCGCGCGCAGAACAGGCCGTCACGCTCTGGCTTGAACGTGCGGTAGTTGATGGTTTCGGGCTTCTTGATCTCGCCGAACGACCACGACCGGATTTTCTCCGGGCTGGCGATGCCGATCTGGATCTGGTCGAATGTTTCGACCTTGGCGACGGGGTTGTTGAATTTGCTCAGTTCGTTCATTTTGTATTCCTCATCGGGTCATCGACCCTTGAAAATCTGCTTAGAGGCGGAAGGGGGCGGGGATTAGCCCGCCCGATCCTTATTCAGCCGCCTCGGCAAAGCCCTCGTCGCCTTCGACCAGATCGTGCGCCTTCAGTTCGACATTCAGACCGAGCGAACGCATTTCCTTGACCAGAACGTTGAAGCTTTCGGGGATACCGGCTTCGAAGGTGTCGTCACCCTTGACGATGGCTTCGTAAACCTTGGTCCGCCCGATCACGTCATCCGACTTGACCGTGAGCATTTCCTGCAGGGTGTACGCAGCGCCATACGCTTGCAGCGCCCAGACTTCCATTTCTCCGAAACGCTGACCGCCGAACTGCGCCTTACCACCCAGCGGCTGCTGCGTGACGAGCGAGTACGGACCAATCGACCGCGCGTGGATCTTGTCGTCGACCAAGTGATGCAGTTTGAGCATGTAGATATAGCCAACGGTGACCTTGCGGTCGAACTTGTCGCCGGTGCGGCCGTCGAAAAGGTCGGACTGGCCCGATGTATCAAGACCCGCCAGCGTCAGCATTTCCGACACGTCCTTTTCACGGGCACCGTCGAACACCGGCGTACCCATCGGCACACCACCGATCACGTGCCCCGCAAGTTCGATGATGTCGGCATCGCTGCGACCCTTGATTTCCTTGGCATAATCTTCGCCGTAAGCATGGATCAGACGCTCACGCACCGCTTCTGGCGGCTTGGCTGCTTCGGGGTTCGGGTTGGCATGACGCCATTCTTCCAGAGCATCACCGATCTGCTTGCCAAGACCGCGTGCGGCCCAGCCGAGATGGGTTTCGAAAATCTGCCCGACGTTCATGCGCGAAGGCACGCCGAGCGGGT
>CAZQBS010000138.1:0-1963 GCA_964591835.1 uncultured Sphingorhabdus sp.
AGTCGGCGGCACCGGGCGCCCGGTAGAACGCCACGCCGCGGCAGGCGGTCACTTGGGACGCACCGGTCTTGTCGACCTGCGGATCGAAGCGCCACCGTTCCTTGCCCGTTTCGGGATCGAGCGCGATGACGATGTTGGTCGGCGCGCACAGATACAGCGTGTCGCCGACCATCAGCGGCGTGGCCTGAAACGAGCTCTTCTGCCATTTCGCCGCAGTGCCTGCACGATAGGTCCAGGCCGGCTCGAGCTGCGCGACATTGGCCGGCGTGATCTGGTCGAGCGGCGAGAAGCGGTCTCCGGCCGGAGTACGGCCCCACGTCTCCCATTCGCCCGGTGCACCGGTGGTGGCGACCGCCTTGGCGGCGCGCTGCGCGTCATTGCCGTAATCCGCCGGGTTCAGCGCCACGACGAGCACGAGCAGCAGCGACAGCGCGGCCATCCCGGCCGCGGCCAGAGGGGCTTTGCCGACCATCCCGCGACGCATCCACGGCACCGCGAACAACATCCCGACCACAGCCGGAGCGATCAGCCGGGGAGCAAGCGCCCAGCTGTCGAAACCCGCCTCCCACAAGGACCAGCCGAGCGTTGCGAATAGGAAGGCGGCATAGATCCACGCCCCCCGGGCGTCTCCGCGCCAGGTCAACACGGCGGCGGCCAGCACCGCGACGCCGCCGATCAGATAATAGAGCGATCCACCGAGCAGCATCAGCTGCGCGCCGCCGATCGTGACGACAACGCCGATCAGCAGCAGGACCAACGCGAATATCCGGCGGCCGAGTGCGCGGCTCATAGCGCCAAGCCGCCGTCGATGACGATCTCGGCCCCGGTCACATAGCTGGCCAAGTCGGAGGCCAGGTAGATCACCACTTCCGCCACGTCATCGACCGTGCCCATCCGCCCGAACGGCACCGCGGCGGTAAAGGCAACCAGCGCTTCGGGATCGTGATCGTCGAGCATCGGGGTATCGACCAACCCTGGATGGACGGAATTGACCCGGATGCGGCTGGGCGAGAGTTCGCGCGCGGCGCATTGGGTCAGCCCGCGTGAAGCCCATTTGGTACCGCCATAAGCGATCATCCCCGGCCAGCCGCGCATCCCCGCGATCGATGAAATGTTGACGATCGATCCACCGCCATTGGCCTCCATCGCCTCAATCACTGCGCGCATGCCGAGAAACACGCCGAGCGTGTTGACGCGATAATGGAGGTCGAACGCCTCTGGAGTGGTATCTAGGATCGTAGCGGGCTTGAATTCGCCGGCATTGTTGACCAGTACGTCGAGCTTGCCGAAACGGGCCAGCGTCGTTTCCACCACTGCGCGCCAATCGGCCTCGCTGGCCACGTCGTGGCGGTGGAAGATCGCGGCGTCACCCAGTTCGGCGGCAATATCGGCGCCCGCCGAATTGAGATCGGTGACGACCACTTTCGCGCCTTCGGCGACGAAGCGCCGCGCCTCATTGGCACCCTGGCCGCGCGCGGCCCCGGTGATGATTGCTACCTTGCCGTCCAGCCGCTTCGTTATCATGTCGCTCTCCAGATCGTGGCCGCGTCCCGGCTATTGGGCGGTGTATCCGCCGTCGATCACCAACTCCGCGCCGGTGACGAACTTCGATTCGTCGGACGCGAGATAAAGTGCGCCCAACGCAATATCCTCAGCTTCGCCTAAATGGCCAATTGGCTGGAGATTGTCGTAGAATTTGCGGCCTTCCTCGATGTCGCCGTATCGAATGATTGACTGCTCCAGCAGTGGAGTGCGGATGAAACCGGGATGAATGGTGTTGACCCGCACCTTCACACGTTGCTTCGCGCAAGAGAGCGCGACCGATTTGCTGTACAGCCGCACCCCGCCCTTCGACGCATTATAGGCCGCAATCCCCGGCTGGCCAACGATGCCCAACACCGACGAGATGTTGACGATGGACCCGTTGACCGGGCTGGTTTCCATCATCAGCGCCAGTTCATGC
>CAZQBS010000138.1:1973-2590 GCA_964591835.1 uncultured Sphingorhabdus sp.
TTCATGCTTGGTTGCCAGGAATGTGCCGTCGAGGTTGATGCTGTTAATCCGGTGCCATTCCTCCAGCGTCGTATCGGTGGGGAAGGTGAGTTGAGTGACCGATGTACCGGCGCAATTGATCGCGATGTTGAGCCCGCCGAAGGTCGCCTTGATCGTTGCCATAAGTGCGATCCAGGCCGCTTCGTCGACCACGTCGAGATGGGCGTGTTCGGCGGTGCCGCCAACAGCGCGAATTTCGGCTACAACCGTTGCAGCAAGATCGTCGTTCAGATCGACGAGCATGACCTTGGCACCTTCGGCTGCCAGCAAGCGCGCGCAGGCCGCGCCGATGCCGCTGGCCGCGCCCGACACCAGAGCGATCTTTCCGGCAACCCTATCCATGCGCCCCATCCTTTACCCAACCCGCGTTTCACGCGATTGTGAATTATGGCGTAAACAGCAGACGATAAGCGATCAATCAGATAATTGCGATACATTATTCTGTTTTACGAATGAATGCTGGGGCGGCCATCAACCAATCATAATTCGGAAAATCGGAACAGTCGTATTGATTTGTTCGTTTGCTGTCACGCTCGAACCTGCATATCTCTACACCTGTCAAATAAATAGGAAGATGG
>CAZQBS010000138.1:2600-4161 GCA_964591835.1 uncultured Sphingorhabdus sp.
ATGGGGCAGATTTCATGGCAGCACCATTAGATGGGATGCTGGTTCTCGACCTCACGCGCAATCTCGCGGGACCCTTCTGCACGATGATCCTCGGGGATCTCGGGGCGCGGGTCATCAAGGTCGAGCGGCCCGGCGTCGGCGATGACACGCGTGAATGGCGACCACCCAATTGGGCGGGCCACAGTTCGCTGTTCGTTGCAACGAATCGCAATAAAGAGAGCATCGCGATAGATATCGATACGCCCGAGGGTGCCGAGGCGATTCGGCGGCTGGCCATCAAGGCCGATATTGTCGTCGAATCGTTTCGGGGCGGCAGCCTGGCGAAGAAAGGCTTTGGTTTTGAGGATATGAAGCTTCTAAATCCGCGGTTGGTCTATTGTTCGCTTAGCGCTTTCGGCGCGCATGGGCCGCACAGCGACCGTCCCGGTTATGATGCGCTGATCCAGGCCTATTCGGGCATTATGAGCATTACCGGAGAGCCGGGCAGGTCGGCGGTGCGCGTCGGGCCATCCATCATCGACATGGGATCGGCGCATTGGGCGGCGATCGGCATCCTCGCCGCGCTCAGGCTTCGCGATCAAACCGGCGAAGCGCAGCATGTTGAGACAAGCCTGCTTGAAACCGGAGTCGCCTGGATGTCGTATTTCGCCGCCGGGTATTTTGCCGACGGCACGATTGCAGGACCGAGCGGCACGCGGCACAGCGTGATGGCGCCCTATGAGGATTTTGCCGCCAAGGACGGTCTGCTCTATATCGCGGCGCCGAACCAGAGTCTGTTCATCACCTTGTGCAAAGTACTCGAATCGCCGCAAATTGCCGAAGATCCGCGCTTCCGCAGCAACTCGCAACGGCTGGCCAATCGCGATGCCCTGCATGCGCTGATCGAGGACAAATTGCAGCAGGACAATTGCGCGGTGTGGGAGGAGCGGCTTTTGAAACATGGCGTACCCTGTTCGCGATTGCAGACGATCGACGAAGTGGTAAATGATCCCCAAGTCGAAGCTCTGGGCCTGATCCGCAATTTCAACCATCCTGACATTCCCGACTATCGGCTGGTCGATCATCCTATCTCCTATAATGGTTCGCGCGCGTTTCGCGCCGATCCCGCGCCGGATCTCGGCCAGCATACCGAAGTCGTTCTGCGCTCGCTAGGCTTCGATGATGACGCTATCATTGCTGCCTGCGGAGGAGTGTCTGCGGCCAAGAGCGCCACTGGCTGAAGGGAGTTTTGGTGTACGACGGACCGATTATCGATACGTTCCTGCACGGCCCGTGGATCGGTGCGCCCTCCGGCGCAGCCGCGCGGGCGGACCGCGTAGAATGGATCGGCGATCGACGCCTGATCCGCGTGATGAAGACGTTTCGCCACGACGAACGCGACGGCGACGGCTTCCAGTATCTGGATGTGGCAGGTCTGATGGCCGCAATGGACAAAAGCGGCGTCGCCCGCGGTATTCTGGCGACCAAGATATATTATTCCGCCCCGGCCGATGCGGTCGTGGCGCTCAACCGAGATTTCGCTTCGATGAGCGCGGCCAGCGGCGGGCGGCTGAAATGGATC
>CAZQBS010000139.1:0-4096 GCA_964591835.1 uncultured Sphingorhabdus sp.
CTAAACTCAAGAAAATTATTGGGGGACTACCAAGGAACAAGTTTGTTGCGGAGCAAAGCCTGTCGGAGGCACATCTGACCGAATATGCGCAGGCATTACCGATTGCGCAGGCAATATCAGATATAGGCGATTTTGATTCTGCCAGAGACATTCTAAATCGGGAGATGTTGGCGCCGAACTGGGAGACTCTCCTTCCCAAATTCGGCTCACAAATACTGCCACTTCTCGTTGAAAGAGCGCGGAGTAGCCGTATCAACGCGCATGCTATTCAGAATAATGCCCAAAAATCGATATCCGCAATTCGAGATCCGAATGCCGTCCCACAATTAAAGGCACTCGCATTTGATCGCGATCCCCAAATACGCAGGAGTGCTGCGCTTGCCCTATCTAATATGGGAACGGCTGATGCCAGGAAAGCTGCTGAGCAGGCATTTGCGGGACTCGACCCATACGGGAAGCTTCGCTTTGTTCAAGATGCGGCTACTCGCTGGGATTCAGAGACTACGCTGCGCTACGCCAGTGAATTTTTGAAAGACTCCAGCAACGGTGCGGCTCAAAAATTCGAGATGCTCCAAGTCGTTGGGGCAATTAATCGCCCCCAGGCTGTAGGACTGCTAAAAGAAAATCTGGCAAATGCAGATGACACTTTGCGAGAAGGGGCTGCATGTGAGCTTGCCCGCCTAACAGGGCGACGACATCCTTACAAAGAAACAAATATCACGCGAATGTTGGAGCGGCATTGCGAGCCGATTCAGGCACTTAAGCGCCGAGGGCGATAGGTGTGCAAACCTTGGGAATAAATCCAAGGCAGTGGCTTAGATTTCTCAGTCTGACATTTTGCGTCATTCTCCCATCAAATTTGCATGCCTACTCATCCAAGAACTTCCCCCATGCTGTGCCATATCCTGTTTGCACTCCTGCCAGCTATGACACCCATGCGAAATTAACAGGACGCGTCCTGACCGCTCTCGGCGCCGTCAGTAGCTCAAGCCTGCCTTATCCGGATATTGGGCAATTCCGTAACATTATCCTGCAAGGCGGCAGCACTGAGGGCGGGAGCGGGGCGATAGGCGGGCATACTAGCCCGGATGCAGGTGTTACGTGGTGGTATGGGAACGAATCGATTTGGCTTCAGAAGGCGATTGATGACTACAATGCCAAAAATTTTACAACTGCGTATCGCGAGCTCGGATACGTAGTTCACTTGCTACAGGATGCACAGGTCCCAGCGCATCAGACTGTCACATTTCATGGGCTAAATTTTTTTACACGCTATGCGCTCCAGCCGCCTAGTAGCAATCAATTGTCCCCACCGCCCCATTCTATTCTTGGTTGCAATTTTTATGCGGATGAATTTGAAACCTGGGTTTCCGCTTCTTACAACAGCGGGGCGATTAATGACGGAATAAATTCATCTGTGATTTGGCAAAACACATTTACCGATCCGAATCTTTGTTCTTGGCACTTTTGGCTTAGCAGCACATCCGCGAATAATACGACCGGGAGCTTCTGGGGGGATTACGGGCAGGGCACGAGCCCTGGATGCACTGATTTGCCATTCACGCAGAGAAGTGACTGGTTTGACGATGCTATTACCTCAGATAAAGTGAATGTCGCTCAGCCTCAATTGTATTGGGCGCGAGAAAACACCGAAGACGAGCTTGTGGCATTTTCGTCTGCAATGAAACCATTTCTCACGAACTTCTCTGCAACCGGTGGGCCATTGGGCGGCGGTTTAAGCCTGACCTTGAACTTCCATGTCATAGAGAACCGGACGCAGAACGTGACCTTCACGGCGAATATCTTAACCTCCGGCGGCTCCGACACGGGCCTGAAGGCATTTGATGCCACGAGCATCACGCTGAACGCAGGGACGAGCCTCCCCTGGGAGAAGGACGTGACCCTTAGCTGGGACGGAACGCCTACGAGCGGCTCCCTATCCGATGGGACTTACGTGCTGCAGGCCTTCGTCACGGACGGAGACGGGAACAACTCCGATAATCAGACTTCTGCCACATTCAAAATCAGCGCATCCACCTCACCTATCGAGGCAAATCCCTATCGTCGCGAGGGCGGCCAGTCCAACAGCGGCAACATCAACAACTTCTATTGCCTCGTTCCCAGCGCCTCCAACCCTGACGTAGGCGTGTGCAAACTCTGGCTTACCCCTGGCAGCTCGACAATCACATTCACTGCCGGCCCCAACAACGCCTTCGCCGTCGGCGATTACTGCAACCTGACGCCTGGAAGCTACACCGTAACCGTTGAAAGCTGCAGCGGCGTCCAAAGCCACCGGACGATGTACGTAGCGGACGCCCTCATGGGCGGCATATTAACGGCTGGCGGCACAGGCTGGTCAGGCAATGATTCAGAGGCCGTCGCCCAATCCACCATACGCGATTATCCCTCTGGTATCGGCATCAGCATCAATGTATCCAACACCTGCTCAAATTACTCCGTATTCGCCGGCGGCAAGCAGCTAAGCTGCACAGGCGGGGGCGGCAGCTCACTCGATTTTAGCGGCGACTTCTCACCCGCACCCGCAAGAAGCGTCGGATTCGCCATAAACAAGCTCTCGCCCGGCACTGATGTTGGAAGTATCAGCGTAAGTGCGTCAATCAACGGGCATTTCTTCCAAGTCAGTTCTGGAGGCGGCATCTCTATCAGCCAGGGAGCGGCGGCTGGTGGCGACTTTGCTGTCACGAACATCCCTCAACTGACCTTCACGCGCACGGTGAACGCCTCGACCCTGACCATTACGAGCCCGTTCGCCGCCGTCGACCTTTCGACGCGCGCCGCCCTGACGGCTTCGGAAGAGTCCGCGCGCCTGCGCCAGGTCCTGCGCATGTCGGGCGGCCATGTGTACCGGATTTTCGCCAGCTCCGGCGACGCCGTTTTCACGTCGACGATGACCATGGATTTCGCGCTCACCGACATAGCCGCCGATACAACGACCCTGCGCATCTATGAGTTCTCCGGCTCCCGCTGGGAAAGCGCCCCCGTGACCATGACCTCGGCCTCGCGCTCTGGCGCGGACGTGCGCGTCATCGGCTACAGCACGCATACGGGAACTTACGGGGTCTTCTTCGCCGGCCAGGACTCCTCGGCGACCATCACGACTTTCGGCATCCAAGGATCTTCTTATGTCTTTGACGGAACGCTGTTTGTCTCCACGGACGCCTATGTCGTTCTAACCGCAACGGACCCCGCCGTGAGCGGCTATGCATCCGGCGTCGCGACAACGGTCTATCGCCTGGACTCATCCAACCTCGCCGACCCGTTCTCAATCTATACCTCATCCATCCCCCTGCCCCTCGGCACCCATGTCTTCGAATACTTCTCCTACGACTGGGCCGGAAACAGCGAGACCGTCAAAACGGCGACGTTCACGGTGACCGCCGGCGCGGGCTTCAGGAACACGGGCGATCACCGCGTCCTTGGAACTCTACTCGCCGGCTTCCTGGGCTCCGGTGCGCAGGCGGAGATTGTGTCGGGCGCGGAGAACGCCTACACCCTCATCGCCTCCAGCGTCAATCGCTCCGCGATGCTATCCGCTTCGAACATCGGCTCAATCGCCGTGGGCACTCACACCCCCGAAGGCCGTCTCGACCTCGGCCAAGGCGCGCTGGCCCTCGCCCTGCGCTCCGGCAACGCCACCTCCACCGGAACAGCCGCCCAAATCACCTTCGCCTACAACGGCGACTACTCCATGCGCCACGCCCTGCGCACCCGCCACAGCACATCCACGGATGGGAACCGCATGGACTTCCTACTGTGGAGCCCGGTTGCCGCTACGACCACCGTGGCCAGCGTCAACGTCCTCTCCCTCCAAGGCATCGCCTCGGCCAACGACGGCTCCTTCCACGTCATGCCCTTCGGCGAGCCCGACGCCGAGGTCGAGGTCTCCAACGGCTCGAGCCTGGGCGGCGGCACCATGCAGCGCCGTGAAGTCCTCACCCCCTCCTCGCGACGCTTCAAGTCCGATATCAGCTATCTCGACAACCGCCAGGAGGACCAAGCCCTTGAGGACGTCGCGAGCCTCAAGCATGCCCGCTTCCGGTATAAGTCGACCGACGGCCGCCCCCAACCCCAGACC
>CAZQBS010000140.1:0-4029 GCA_964591835.1 uncultured Sphingorhabdus sp.
TTCTTCCTATCCTTCTTCTCTTTCGGTGGCGGGGCGCTGGTCTGATGGAACCTGCTGAAACGATCCCCGGCTATCATGTCCCTGTCCACCGGGCACTGACCGAGCATATACTGCTGGGCGGCGCGCCGCGCGGCCTTGCCATCCTGAATGCAACGCTTGCGGGCGCGATCGGGCTGGGTCTGCGGCTGTGGATCGCCGGGATCGTCATCTGGGCCATTGGTCACTGCATCGCGGTCTTGGCAGCCAAGCGCGATCCGCAATTCGTGGACGTCGCGCGGCGGCATTTGCGCTTTCCCAATTTCTTGAACGTGTGAGGCTGGCGACGATGATGTCTTTACGCGAATACCGGAACAAGGCTGACCGGCTTGCCGACTTCCTCCCTTGGGCGGCCTTGGTCGCGCCGGGTGTCGTTCTGAACAAGGACGGCAGTTTCCAGCGCAGCGCACGCTTTCGCGGACCGGATTTGGACAGCGCTACGCCCGCCGAGCTGGTATCGGTAACGGCAAGGCTCAACAGTGCGCTGCGGCGGATGGGGTCTGGCTGGGCAATTTTCGTCGAAGCAGCGCGGGCTACGGCTCTAGATTATCCAGCGATCCAGTTCCCCGATCCGGCTTCGGCTTTGGTCGAGCGCGAGCGCGCCGCACAATTCGCCGAGGAAGGCGCACATTTCGAGAGCCGCTATTATTTCACACTGGTCTGGATGCCGCCCGCTGAGGACGCGGCACGCGCTGAGACCTGGCTCTATGAGGGCAAAAGCAAGAGCGGCGTAAATCCGCACGAGCTCCTTGCGACCTTCACCGACCGCACCGACCGGCTGTTGCAGCTTGTCGAAGGCTTTGTCCCTGAGATCGCCTGGCTGGATGACGGCGAAACGCTGACGTACCTGCACTCAACCGTCTCGACCAAAAAGCAGCGCGTCCGCATTCCTGAAACGCCGATGCACCTGGACGCTTTGCTCGCCGACGAAGCGTTGGTGGGCGGGCTCGAACCCCGGCTCGGAAACGCGCATCTGCGCACGCTGACCGTAATCGGTTTCCCGTCAGCGACTTTTCCGGGCCTGCTCGACGAGATGAACCGGCTCGCCTTTCCTTATCGTTGGTCCACTCGCGCTATCATGCTCGACAAGACTGACGCGACCAGACTGCTCGGCAAGATCAGGCGGCAATGGTTCGCCAAGCGCAAATCCCTCGCGGCCATCGTCAAGGAAGTGATGACCAACGAGGCGTCGGTGCTGATGGACAGCGATGCCACCAACAAGGCCGCCGATGCTGATGCGGCGTTGCAGGAGTTGGGGGCCGATCATGTCGGCCAAGCCTATGTCACTGCAACAGTGACGGTGTGGGACGCTGATCCTGCGCTGGCTGCCGAAAAGCTGCGGCTTGTCGAAAAAGTCATACAGGGCCGCGATTTTACGGTGATTGCCGAAGGCATGAACGCGATCGAGGCGTGGCTCGGCTCATTACCCGGACATTTCTATGCAAATGTCCGGCAACCTCCGATCTCAACCATCAACTTGGCCCACATGATCCCCCTCTCCGCCGTGTGGGCCGGGCCGGAACGGGACGAGCATTTGCAAAGTCCCCCGCTGCTCTTCGGCAAGACCGAAGGCTCGACCCCGTTCCGGTTTTCACTGCATGTCGGAGATGTCGGCCATACGCTGATTGTCGGCCCGACCGGGGCGGGCAAATCGGTACTGCTAGCGCTGATGGCGATGCAGTTCCGGCGCTACGACGGCGCACAAGTGTTCGCATTCGATTTCGGCGGCTCGATCCGCGCGGCGGCGCTCGCGATGGGCGGTGACTGGCAAGACCTTGGCAGCAGCCTTTCCGACGACAGCGCAGGATCGGTCTATCTGCAACCACTCGCCCGCATCGATGAACCTGCCGAGCGCAATTGGACGTCGGAATGGCTGGGTGCGATCCTTGCTAGCGAAGGTGTCGCGATCGACCCTGCTGCAAAGGAGCATCTCTGGTCGGCGCTCAGCTCACTTGCGACCGCGCCGGTCGCCGAACGGACGCTGACAGGTCTCGCCGTGCTGCTACAACGGCACGAACTCAAGCAGGCGCTCGGACCCTATTGTATTGGCGGCCCGTTCGGACGGCTGCTCGATGCCGAAGCCGAACATCTGGGCGATTCCCCGGTTCAGTCGTTCGAGACCGAGGGGCTGACCGGCTCCGCCGCAGCACCTGCTGTGCTCTCCTATCTGTTCCACCGCATCGAAGGCCGCCTCGACGGCTCGCCGACCTTGATCATAATCGACGAGGGCTGGCTCGTGCTCGATAGTCCGGCTTTTGCCGCGCAGTTGCGAGAGTGGCTGAAGACGCTCCGCAAGAAGAATGCCAGCGTGGTGTTTGCCACCCAAAGCCTCGCCGACATTGAGACCTCGCCGATCGCACCCGCTATCATCGAAAGCTGCCCGACCCGCATATTCCTGCCCAATGAGCGCGCGGTCGAACCCCAGATATTGGCGATCTACCGCCGCTTTGGCCTCAACGACCGTCAGATCGAAATTCTCAGCCGGGCGACGCCCAAGCGCGATTATTATTGCCAGAGCCGCCAAGGCAACCGGCTGTTCGAGCTGGGTCTGGGCGAAGTCGCGCTCGCCTTTACTGCCGCGTCTTCCAAGACCGACCAGCTCGCCATTGCTGAACTGATCGACGCGCATGGCCGCGAAAACTTCGCGCGTGAATGGCTGCGCCATCGCGGCCTCGATTGGGCCGCAGCGCTCCTACCCGATCCTATTTCCCCCGCCCCCCAAGAAGAGGAGTATGTAAAGTGAAACGTCCCCTGTCCCACCTGCTTGCCGCAACTGCCGCGCTGCTGTCCGTCGCCATGACCGTTCCGGTTGCCACGCCGGCCCATGCCCAGTTTGGCGGCATCGTTTACGATCCGACGAACTATTCACAGAACATCCTGACCGCTGCGCGGACATTGGAGCAGATCAACAACCAGATCCGGCAGCTTCAGAACCAAGCAACCTCGCTGGTCAACGAAGCACGCAATCTGACAACGCTGCCGCTGAATATCCTCCAGCCGTTGCAGGAACAAATCCAGCAGACCCAAACATTGCTCCGCCAGGCCCAGCGCATGGCCTATGACGTCCAACAGATCGAGACCCAGTTCGGCGCGCAATACAAGAATATCGACCTGACCACCTCGCAACGCGCGATGGTGACAGGTGCGGAGGATCGCTGGAAAACTAGCGTTGCCGCCTTCGAAGATGCCTTGAAGGTTCAAGCCGGTGCGGTTGCCAATATCAATGGCGCGCGCGAGGCGGTGACCAGCCTAGTGACTGCCAGCCAGTCAGCGGCGGGTGCCTTGCAAGCAGCCCAGGCCGGAAACCAATTGCTCGCTTTGCAATCACAACAGCTTGCTGACTTGACCGCCGTAGTCGCCGCCCAAGGCCGCGCGCAGGCATTGGACAGCGCCAGCGCAGCGGCAGCCAAGGCGCAGGCGCGCGAACAGCTACGCCGCTTCTTGGCCCCGGGACGCGGTTACGTTCCCGCCAACGCGCAGATGTTCCGGAACTAAGCGCATGGACCCCAAGCTCTTCGCGCGCCTCGGGGCGGTGGCGTTTGTCGCCATCGTGCTGACAATGACCGCCCTGACTTTACGCGAAGGATCGGAGGCCGCGCGCCCTGACACGATCACCGTCTGGGAACCAGATGGCGACCCGCTCCCAGCGCAACTCAGAGCTTGCAACGAAATGGGTGAACTGGCGCTGTCCTCGCCCGATTGCCGCGCGGCCTGGGCCGAGAAGCGGCGGCGGTTCCTTGGGGTCGAGCAAGATGACGCTGCCATCGAACCCAACACCAACAGCGACGAAGGAGGCAACTGAAATGGGTGGCACTGGCGTTGTTGATCGGTTTCTGGACGTCTTCTCGCGTTACATCGACAGCGGCTTCGGGCTGTTGTCGGGCGAGGTGGCGTTCGTTGCAACCACGCTGATCGTCATCGACGTGACGCTTGCCGCGCTGTTCTGGGCCTGGGGCGAGAATGAGGACATCATTGCTCGCCTTGTCAAAAAGA
>CAZQBS010000141.1:0-4024 GCA_964591835.1 uncultured Sphingorhabdus sp.
CAATCGGGACATGGCTTTTTCAACCCTTAGCAGTTCGACTTTTCCTGCTGCTTGACTGTAAGGATCTGGCGTATCGCTCTCATATTCCTCAGCAGCCTCGATCGGGCGCGCAAAAGTAAAAAAAGACCGCACTGCCCGGCGACGTGCCCAATCGCGGCATTTATTGAGCGCGATACGCGAAACCCACAATTTGAACGGCCGGCCAGGATCATAACGGTCAATTGCGCTAAACGCTGACACAAAGGTGTCCTGAAGAAGGTCAAGAGCTTCGTTCTGATCGCCGATGCTGTTGCTGATCAAGCGGAACACCGGATCCTTGTAACGGCGCATCAACTCGCGGTGGGCCCGCTGCTGCCCAGCAACAGCAAGACTTGCGAGTTCCCGATCGTCACATCCGGAAAGGTCGAGCGTCACCGTGCATCAGCGGTCAGCGCCTTGACGACGGTGCTGTCAAACATCTTCGCCTGTTCAGGCCTTAAAACCGACCGCATTGCGAACAGATGCTCCAACGTTTCCTTTTGCAGCTCGCCCATAATCACATGGGTGTGATCGATCGCGGCAGTCACTTGCGGACCGTATCCGTGCTCAAGCTCAATCGCCTCCGCCAGACGCGCGTTGGCGGCCCGCATCTCGAATTCGAGAGCCTTTCTCCGCACTGCGAAGCGGGCTTCGATGGTGTCAATCTTGGCATGCTGCTGCGCTGTCAGATCGAGCTTTTTATGCAACAGGGCATGAAGTTCGGTTTCGCTTGCCTTTGGCTGCTCAGCGACAATGCGGCCGATAAGGACCCCGGCTATCGCGGCAATGAAAACCACCAACGCCAGCATCAATATGCGCCTCGATCCCATTCTACTGGGCGTCCAGCAATACCGAGGGGGCAAGCGCGTTGATCGGGGCAAAAGGCGAAAGCGGGCGCGCAGCAGTCATCGGCTCGCCCATAGCAGCCCCAGCGAATGCACCGCCGCCCAGAGAAATAACTGCAGCAAACGCTGTCATGCGCTGCCCCCGCGTCGTATCGCGCCTACGCTCGGCAAGCGCAGTCATCACCATATCATCCATCCCGTCGAGCAATCCCGCTGGCGGTGCGCGCCTGAGCTGCATTAAAAGATCGTCTAGCATATCCCCGTCCTTATATTCGTACCTACCTCATATACGCACCTCAGATAAATAACCCTCATTCCTTTGCATATGAGGGGTAGGACCCGCCAATGCGTATGTATCAATACAAGCAATTTTTTGGAGATCTATCATGCGTAAATCGATCCTCTCTCTCGCTTTAGCCGCAATGGCTATGGCTCTCATGCCAAGCGTTGCGCTGGCGCATGCCAAACTTGTCGCATCGACACCCGCTGCCAATGCCACGGTTTCAAAAGCGAAGGCGAAGTCTGTCAAACTTACCTTCAACGAAAAGCTGATTGCAGCGACCATGAAAACAGAGCTGTTGATGACCGGCATGCCCGGCATGAAGGACCATGCACCGATGAAGATCGCGTTCAGGTCGATGATGGGCAAGGACGGCAAATCTATGATGTTGATGCCCAAAAAGGCGCTCACTCCTGGTACTTATAAAGTCATCTGGTCGGCGGCAGGTGCAGATACGCACCGTATGGGTAGCGAATTCAGCTTCACGGTGAAGTAAGCCGTGGAAACCGACTGGGGGATGATCACCATCAGGCTCGGATTATATCTGAGCCTGATGGTGTTGATGGGGTTAGCGGTGTTTCCGCTCTACGCGCTTCAGGGCACCGAGCGCTTGGAGGGCAGAATTTTTGCGCTCAAGAGCACGCTGATTTTCTGGTCGAGTGCGGCAATTATATTGTCAGTTTTGGGATTTCTCACCCTGATGGCGGCAATGATGGGCACATCGATTGCAGGCATCGATTGGGAAATGTGTCGATCAATATTGTTCGAGACGCCGATCGGGACCGCCTGGTTGATCAGAATGGCAGCGCTTGTCGCCACTTTGCTGGCGGCTTTAGCAATCAATCGTTCCGATGAGCAGCGGCTTATCGCGGTCACTGCCACTAGCGCGATCGCGCTTGGCACGCTCGTGTGGACAGGTCATGCTGGTGCAATGGAGGGATCAATAGGCAGCATCCATAAGGCAAGCGACGCCCTGCATATGCTTG
This sequence comes from uncultured Sphingorhabdus sp., assembly GCA_964591835.1. Classification (GTDB taxonomy): domain Bacteria; phylum Pseudomonadota; class Alphaproteobacteria; order Sphingomonadales; family Sphingomonadaceae; genus Sphingorhabdus_B. The sequence goes on from CAZQBS010000141.1 coordinate 2,130, forward strand.
CGGCCGCAGTGTGGCTGGGTGGAATCGCCGCTTTTCTGAAAATGTTGCATGCGCCCGATGATGAACTATGGGGCGATCGGCTGACTGTGGCGCACAGGGCGCTCGACAGTTTTTCGCAGGTGGGGACAGTCTGCGTTGCTGTGATCGTGGTCACCGGCTTGATCAACGGCCAGATTCTGGTCGGCGTTCCGAATATCACCGCGCTCTTCGACAGCACTTATGGTCAGTTGCTGCTCCTGAAGCTTGTGTTGGTCGGGTTTATGCTGGTTCTCGGCGCGAAGAACCGGTGGCGGCTCACTCCTAATTTGGGCTTGGCGTTATCGGAAGGCAGTGTGGCAACCGCCGTCGCCGCGCTGCGGACAAGCCTCTTGCTCGAAGCTGGAGCCGCGGTTGTTATTTTGGGTCTTGTCGCATGGCTCGGAATGCTTGAACCAACGGCCAGTATGACAATGCCTTGAGCACCACCGGGACCTCGTGGTCGGGCAAGATGACGCTTGGCTTCGGCTGGGCTCTGCTTGATGCGCGCACGGGCGACAACAGGTCGCACAGCCATATCGCGCATCAAATCAGCCTCGCACTCGAGGCTCCGTGTGAGATTAAGGGCGAGCATTCCTTGCAACTTGAGCAAGGCCAAGCCGCGCTCATTCCCGCAGGGACAAAGCATTGCCTTGCTCCGGCAGGGGTCGCCATCCGCACCATCTATGTCGACCCACTTTTTCAAGGCATGAGAAATCTTATTCGGCAACCAGCGCCAGTGCGCTTGGTATCCGACGAGGCAGCGGCGCTTGAGGCGGTAAGCAGCGGTGAGGATGCCAGGCAGTGGGTGAGCGCCTATCTGCGCAAAAGTTCCTCCAGCCCGATCGATCACAGACTTGCCGCTGCATTGGCCGAGATCGAGCCTAGCTCCAGCCCCACAGCACTTGCGCAAGCAGCCGGACTTTCGACGACACGCCTGCGCGAAATTGCCGTTCACGATTTCGGAGTGCCAACGACCAAATTGCTGCAGTGGCTTCAGTTACAGCGCGCAATCGACGCGCTTCGGCAATCCCGCAGCCTCGCGGATGCAGCCGCTGCCGGGGGCTTTTCCGATCAGGCCCATTTTACCCGCCGCCTTGTCGAGTGGTTCGGAGTTACCCCCTCGCTTGGGCTGGCACAGCTCGAAATTTCCGTCATCCGCTGATATTAATCAGCGAAACGTTCAAGACCAGGGTTCATAAATCGAAGAGAAGCGCTCAACATTTCCAAGGAGCGCTTTCGTGTTGGTTTTCCGTACTCTCTATGCCCCGCTTTACTTTCTGACTTTTGTCGCAGGCGCAGCGATGCTCATATCCGCTGAGGTGTCGCCTCTGTGGCTCATCGCGTTGCTGGTCGTAGCTGTCGCGACATCGCTGATTGCCGAACGCATCGCTCCGTTTGAAATCCAGTGGAACCGCGACCAGGGGGATGCGCGGCGCGATTTGGCACACGCGCTTGTGAACGAAAGTTCTATTCTGGTGCTCGTTCTCCTGTTGCCCGTCTTTGCCGGTCTCGTTCCCTGGCCTTCGGTCTGGCCAACGTCATTGCCCTTCTGGGCGCAGGTGGTGCTGGCAATATTTCTTTTGGACGCGGGCATCAGTTTTGCCCATTTCGCTAGTCACAGAGTCCCTTTGCTCTGGCGCTTTCATGCCGTGCACCATTCGGTCCGCAGGATGTATGGGTTCAACGGGCTCCTCAAACACCCCGTCCACCAGCTGATCGAGATTTCGATCGGCACCTTGCCCTGGCTCTTGATGGGCATACCGCAGGATGTCGCAGTCGTCGGGTCTTTCGCCGTCGCGGTCCAGCTCCAGTTGCAGCATTCAAATGTCGACATGCGTATCGGTCCCCTTGCTTATCTTTGGGCCGTCGCTCCGGTG
>CAZQBS010000142.1:0-3995 GCA_964591835.1 uncultured Sphingorhabdus sp.
ACCAGCATGACCTTGCCGGGGAATTGCGCGCGGATTTCCGACCGTGCCGACGTTGCAAGCTGCACAACGCCCTCGACTTCGCGAATGTCGCTAATCGTTGTCGGGCCGACGGTTTCGATTTCGATGCCGCCATCTTTAGCGGCGGCAGCGGAGATTTTCGAACGGCCTTCAGGGTTGGCAAATTTCCAGACATGGCGCTTGCCGTTTTCAACCGCGACAACTTCAACGTCAAAGCTGTGCGGCTCGACCACCACGCCATCGCCTTGAAGATAGCCCATTGCGGGTTTGAACGCGAACTTGTTGATCTCGCCGTCCAGCCGCTTCAACGTCACCGACAGGTTTACTGTTTCTGGATCGACCGGTTTGCCATCGCGGCTGGAGTAAACCCGGTATACCGGCGGTACGCCGTCTTCGAATATCGTCATCTCGACTGCAAAGTTGCCATCTCGCAGCATCCGGCCACGGTTCGGACCTTTTTCCGGTTCCGCAGCCTTGCCACCCTCTTCAGATGGCGTTTCGGCTCCGCCGCCACAGGCAGCGAGCGGAACAATCATCAATATCGCTGCAAAGGCAGCCAAAATTTGGCGGGATTTCATGGTTGGGTCTCCATTGACGACGCGGGGTCAAAACGTCCGGTCAGTCGGTCGATTTCTGTTTGCAGGTCGCGATACTGGGTATTGGCTTCGAGCCACTGGTCCTGCACTTCAAGGATGGCATCAGCAGCATCCTGAATGTCGCGGAAGGTGAACCCGCCGCGATTATAGCCTTCGCGGACCTGTTTCAGCGTCTTGTAGGCTCGGGGGTACACTTCTTCCATCAGCGCATCGGCTCGAATTTGTGCGGATTCCGCATTGGCGCGAAGTGAAGCCAGACGGCGCAGCTTTTCGAGGCGTCCCGCTTCGGCGGTAAATAGCAGCCGGTCTTTTTCAGCTCGCGCGCGGTCGATCCCGCCTTGGTTGCGGTCGAACCGGCCAATCGGGATTGTGATCCCCGCTACTGCGGCCACATCATTGGTGCCGCGGAAGAACCGAGTTCCACCGCTGACCGTGTAATCCTGAGTCCGCCGCGTTTCTTCTACAACGACGGCGGCCCCCGCTCGGGCAACCCGCGCTTCGCTCAGCTTTTCATCGGACAGCGCGAGGTTGAGTGGAACACTGTCATCCGCCATCAATGCACCATCGACGTTCAAGTCATCGCCATCGCTGTCCCAATATCCGGCAAGCAGATCGCGCGCGGCTTCCATTCGAAACTCAGCCTGTTCGACCCCAATCCGCGCACTCGCAACGCGCGCTGCGGCTCGGGTTTCGACAAAAAGTGGGTCTTTATACCCACGCACGCGTCGCAGTGCTTCGGTCTGCAATTCCCGTTCGGTGGAAAGCCGGAACCGTGAAATCTGCAATACGTCTTTCGCGATCAGCACATCGAAAAATGCGCGTTGCACAGACGCTGCGAGGTCTAGCCGGGTAACATTGGCTGATGCTTGCGCGACATCAATATCCTTATCGGCCAAGGCAACACGCGCGGCACGCTTTCCGCCTCGTTCAATCGGCTGGTTATAGGTCGCAATGATTTCGGCTTGCCCCAGCACATTATATGAGCCGGTGCCGACAAAGTTTTCGGCTTCGACCGTTACGGAAGCGTTCGGGCGCACCCCGGCCTGAATGCGACTGGCGCGTGCAGCAGCAACTGCGGCATCATCAGCCTTGAGCAAGGGTGCAGCATCGGCCGCTTTGGCAATCGCCTGTTCAAGCGTAACCGTTTCGGCAGACGCCGCTTGACCGATTACGATCAACGCACCCGCGAGCAACGCGGCGCGTATAGAATATGTCATTGAGAAACTCCTGAGCCAATATCACACAGGACGAGCCGATGGGCTCGCCGGTGGCGAATGGATCAGGCTGAGGGAGGCTGTGTAGGTGGGGCTCGGGAATGCGAGGCCGGGATTGTCGCCTGCGAGATCGATGAGACCGATTGCCGCTTTATGCCGCTGGTATTGAAATCATTACCTGCATTTTCAATGCCGGTCGGCATAGAATGGTGATGTCCGATATCGCCGACATCTGCGTTACTCGCAGGCTGCTCATCGCCCACACCAGCGTCGGCGTTCGCATTTTCATGGTCGTCATGAGTCGCATCATGCGAATGTTCATGCGTACCAACCAGCTCATGCGACCACGGCGTGACGTGAATGCTGCCGAACAGGACAGCGAACGCCAAAAATAGCATGGTGACATTGCGGAGCATCGGGCCGAGGTAGCAGTGCTCCCAATTAACCGCAATCGTGATTCTGTCGGCTTGGCCGAATTGAACAACTAAGGCGCTCCAGATGCTGTCCGTCTTGAAAAATCGCACTTACCGGCATTTGTTGTCAGCCCAGATTATTGCGCTGATCGACACTGGTCTGGCAACTGTGGCACTCGGTCTGCTCGCATATGATATTGCAGGCGGCAATGCGGGCGCGGTATTGGGGACTGCGCTTGCCATCAAGATGGTGGCATATATCGGCATCGCACCGATCGTAGGGGCCTATGCCGACCGACTTCCACGCCGCGCGTTCCTGATCACGATGGATATCATCCGGGCAGGCGTCGCGCTGGCGTTGCCGTTTGTCGATCAGATTTGGCAGGTCTATGTCCTGATTTTTGCTTTGCAGTCCGCATCTGCGGCATTCACACCGACCTTTCAGGCAACCATACCCGATGTGCTGCCCGATGAAGCGGACTATACCCGGGCGCTCTCACTGTCGCGGCTCGCTTATGACCTGGAAAATTTGCTCAGCCCTATTCTGGCGGCGGCATTGCTCACGATCATAAGCTTCCACTGGCTATTCGCGGGCACATCGGTCGGATTCATTATATCGGCCTTGTTTGTCCTGTCAGTGGCGCTGCCGATATCCCCGGCCAGACCACAAACCGGAAGCGTATATGCGCGCACCACGCGCGGCATTCGCGCCTATCTGAAAACGCCGAGACTGAAAGGCTTGCTCGCGATCACCTTTGCCGCAGCGGCGGCAAGTTCGATGGTGATCGTCAACACCGTGGTCATCGTCCGGGAGATGTTCGGGCTGGGGCAGCGCGAAGTCGCGCTGACGCTGGCGGCATATGGCGGCGGATCGATGCTGGCGGCGTTCATTTTGCCCCGCCTGCTCGACCGGATGAGCGACCGCAAAGTCATGCTTTTTGCATCAATACTGCTGTCGGTCAGCCTTGGCGCAATGGCAGCTGCATTCACTAGCGGATTTGCGACCTGGCCAGTCGTGCTCACAGGGTGGGTCGTGCTCGGCATCGCCTATTCGATGAGCGTAACGCCCTCGGGTCGGCTGCTCAAGCGATCCGCAGGCGACAGCGACCGTCCCGGGATCTTTGCCGCCCAGTTTGCGCTGAGCCATGCTGCGTGGCTGCTGTGCTATCCGCTTGCCGGTCAGATCGGGGCTGCATTCAGTCAATCAGCTGCCTTTGCGGTGCTTGCGACGGTCGCAGCTTTGGGCACCGTCGCGGCGCTCTTTCTCTGGCCGAAAGTCGACCAGAGGTCGTGCCACACGACCATGACGACTTGCCCGCCGATCATCCTCATATGCTTGAAAGCCATAAGGGCGGCAAAACGGTTGAGCATATCTTCGTCATTGATGATCTGCACCCGCAATGGCCGCGTAATTGATTAGAGCGTTGCTTGGCCGGTAAATGCTTCGATGATGGGGCAAGGCCCTTGCGAGGAAGAACTGCATTCCTTTGCCAAATGCTGAAGCGCCCGCCGGGCGTTTTGCAATTGGCATATTTTGATATCCAGTTCTTTCAGCCGTATAGTTGCGATTTGATGCGCACGTTCCCTGTCATTGGACGCATCGAGGTCCAGCAATTCACCGATTTCATCCAGCGTAAATCCGGCGATTTGGGCGGAGCGGACAAAACGTAGACGGCTAAGGTCCGTCTCGTCATACCGCCGCACCGCGCCGTTGCGATCTGGCTCCGCCAAAAGCCCGCGCCGTTGGTAATAGC
>CAZQBS010000143.1:0-1665 GCA_964591835.1 uncultured Sphingorhabdus sp.
GCTGCATCCTGCGCGCGAGCCGTTGGAGGTCCTGGAAGTACAGAAGGCACTCCTGGGAAGCATATTCTTTTCTGCGCAGTATCTCCAGGCGCCTATTCCGATCGATGGAAATCTGATCAAGCATGCATGGTTTCGTCGTTATCATCCTTTGGAATTGGCCGCTCCCGACCGCATAATCCAATCTTGGGACACGGCTTCTAAGGCCGGGCAGCATAATGATTACAGCGTCTGCACCACATGGGTACTCAAAGGTGAGCGGATATATCTGGCGGATGTTACCCGAGAGCGGCTTGAATTCCCGGCATTGAAGCGCCGGGTTATTGAAGAGGCTGAACGACATTCAGCGGAATTGGTGCTGATTGAGGACAAGGGGTCAGGCTGGAGCTTGCTTCAGGACTTGCCGGTGTCAGGATTCTGGAAAGGAAGAGCCATAAACCCCATCGCCGACAAAAGAAACCGGCTCGTAGGCGTATCAGCTATGATTGAGGCCGGGCGTTTATATTTGCCGCATGCCGGCTCTTGGCTAGAGGATTATTTACATGAGCTTTGCGGTTTTCCAGGATTGAAACATGATGACCAGGTAGACTCGACTTCGCAAGCGCTGGACTGGATCAGGAAGGAGGGCAGCCCAGGCGGATTGTGGCATTACATGCGAGAAGAGGCTGAGCGGGAAGCGGCCTTTCGCTTGCACCGGACAGAGCAGCTTCGCGCTCCTCCCGGCGTCACTTCGTTTTACGCCAGTAATGGAGAAGTTATTGCGGTTAGTGTCGACGGAACCGTTTGGGTGGCGCCAAGCGAAGAAAGGATCCTTTTGAACGCTGGCTTCACTCGTATAAAATAGTCATTCTCGAGAGTCTGTATTTGGGCCGTCCGCGGAACGTCCGGTGTGTGGCGGCGAAGTGCAGAAAGCAGACCATCTACACCGCGCAGCGACTGACGGCTTTCCGACTCCATTTTAGATTTTGGCTTGCCAACGTTTGCGCGAAGGCGGACTATTGCTCGATGGGCCGGAGGCATGGAATCCAGAGAGTATGGCGCACTGCCCTTGCGGCCCTATTTCTTTGTCTATCCCTGGCCGGCGCAATGCCGCTTTTGGCCGGAGCACAGGTCGACGCGCCCGGTGCGCCCGCGATCGGCGAACTGCTGGCAGCAAAGCGCGCGGAGTGGAAAGCGGCGAATGAGCGCCTCCTGGCGGTTATCAATTCGGGCCAATTAGAACCCGCTGTTCCTTTGGCTGTAGAGACGCTGCTTTTTGCTGAAGAGGCTTTTGGGTTTGACGATCCCGATACACTGATTTCCGTCACAAACCTTGGATATCTGTATTTAGAGCAGCGCCGATATGCGGATGCCGAGCCCCTCATCGCGCGCGCGCTTGCGGCGAACGAGCGGGTGCTGGGTAAGGAGCATCCCCACACGTTGATTTTCGTCAACGGCCTTGGGGATATCTATGTAAACCAGGGCCGGTATGCGGATGCCGAGCCGCTTCTAGTACGCGAGCTTGAGGCGACGGAACGGCTGCTGGGCAAGGAGCATCGAGATACGCTACTTAATGTCAACAACCTTGGTGTTTTCTACAAAATCCAGCGCCGGTATGCGGATGCTGAGCCGCTTCATTTGCGGGCGCTTGAGGCGGGCTGCGTCAACCTCGAGCGCCATCTCCAGACG
>CAZQBS010000143.1:1675-3943 GCA_964591835.1 uncultured Sphingorhabdus sp.
TGCTCGGCAAGGATGATCCCGACACTCTGGTTTTCGTCAACAACCTTGCGGTTTTGTATGTAGAGCAGGGCCGGTATGCGGATGCCGAGCGGCTCCATGTTCGCGCACTTGACGCCAGCGAGCGGGTGCTTGGAAAGGAACATCCCGATACGTTGGCGTCCCTCAACAACCTGGGCTATCTGTTTGTAGAGCAGGGCCGATATGCAGATGCCGAGCCGCTCCTGCTACGCGCGCTTGCGGCGACCGAGCGGGTGCTCGGAATGGAGCGTTCCGGCACGATGGTTTCGGTCGGCAACCTTGCAAATCTGTATGCCAAGCAGGGCCGCCATGCGGATGCGGAACGACTTTATCTGCGCGTGCTCGAATGGAGCGAGCGGATAAAGGGCAAAGCTCATCCCGACACCCTCACCCGCTATGCCAACCGGGTGTCCAACCTGCTGAATGGTGAGGCGTTGGCTGTGCGGGCGATCGGTCCGGCGCGAGCGCTGGTCACCGGGATCAGGGCCCGGCGCGGTTCTGCAAACGCATCAGCCTTTGGAAACGCTCAGACCGACCGAGAAAGCAGAATTCGAGCCGAGGCTTTCGTGCTGTTCGCCGATGCTGCCTGGGTCGCGGCCGGACGGGACGCAAAAGCCAGGCGGAAATTCGAAAATGAAGCTCACCTGGCGCTTCAGGACGCTGTTTCGGGCGTGACGGGAAAGGCCGTTGGCCAAATGGCCGTACGACAGGCGGCTGAAGGCAAAAGCGCGGGGCTTGGCGCGCTGGCGCGGCAACGGCAGGATCTGGACGACCGGTGGGTCGACAATTCAGTCCTGTTTGCAAAAGCCGCGGCCGATACCGGGCCGGATGCCGCGACGCTGCGGCCGAAATTAGTCGCGGAGCGCGAGCGGATCGAGGGCGCGATGGATCGGATCGATGCAATGCTGCGCGTCGAGTTCCCTGACTATTTCTCGCTTGTCCGGCCCGAGCCGATCGACATAGCCGCCACGCAGCAGTTGCTCTCCCCCGAGGAGGCGATCCTTCTCGCCGTCCCGTCGGCGTTCGGCACGCACATTATCGGGGTCAGCAAGTCGGATATCAAATGGGTCCGGTCGGACTGGAACAAGGACCGAGTCGGTGCTGCCGTCAAACGCCTGTTGTGGGATGTCGGTGTCGACATTAACGTTTCCGCTGACATTGCGGCGCAATGGGAGCAAGAGGGTGGCTCCGGCTATCCCTATGACCGCAAAACCGCCTTTGCACTCTACCAGCAGATTGTTGCACCGATCGAAACTGTGCTTGCGGGCAAGCGGCAAGTCTTCGTCGCGACGGGCGGGGTTCTAACCAGCCTGCCCTTTGGGATTTTGGTGACTGAACCGCCCCAGGGTGCCGACGGCGACCCCCAAACGCTCCGCGATACCAAATGGTTTGCCGATGCCCATGCAGTTGTCGCGATACCATCGGTCCAGTCACTCCAGATGTTACGCAACTCGGCAACTACAGTGCGCGCTGGGTCCGCGGCAGCAGGCGCCGGCTTTGCCGGTTATGGAGACCCGACGCTCGATGGTGAAGCGCTGATCCGGGGCGCCAAATCCGGTCGGGGTCGGTCAACGCAATCAGTATTCCGGCCTGGCCTCAGCCGGTCGGGAGCCGCGGTTGCCAATGTCGACGCGCTTCGATCGTTAGCGCGGCTGCCCGGTACTGCGACCGAGCTTGAAGGCATGCGGGTGGCGCTAGGGGCCCCGGTGTCCTCAGTGTATTTACAGCAAGCTGCAACGGAGGGGGCCATCCGCTCGGCCGACCTTTCGGATGTACAAGTTTTCGCGCTAGCGACACACGGCCTGATGGCGGGCGAACTAACGGGTGCCGTGGAACCCGGCCTCGTTTTCACTCCGCCCGCGCAGGCCAGTGATGAAGACGACGGCTATCTAACCGCGTCTGAGGTGTCTGCGATGAAGCTCAACGCCGATTGGGTAATCCTTTCCGCATGCAACACAGCAGCCGGCGACGGGTCCCAAGGCGCGCCCGGGCTATCGGGGCTGGCGCGCGCGTTCTTCTATGCGGGCGCCCGGAGCCTGCTGGTGTCGCACTGGCCCGTTCGTGACGATGTCGCCGCGCGTCTGACGGTCGATACAATCCGCCGACAGGAAGAGGATCCGAAGCTCAGTCGGGCAGAAGCCTTTCAGCAAGCGATGCGCGCGATCCGGAACGAAGCGTCACATGATTCCGCCACGGACACTTGGGCGCATCCCAACGCTTGGGCACCGTTCAGTTTGATCGGCGATGGGG
>CAZQBS010000144.1:0-3847 GCA_964591835.1 uncultured Sphingorhabdus sp.
ACAGCAGATTCTGGAGACACCAGTTAGTAGTTGGGCCGTCTGATTTGTTTAGCGGGAACCGCCGTTGCCAAGGCGGGCGTGCTGAACGTCGGCTTTCGGCGCTCTTGCTCTGAAAGCTGCCATTCCGGACACGACAACGTTGCGGAAGTTTGGACGGTTCGAGGCCTCTGTCAAAAGCAGCCATTCGTTCAGCTTCCGTTTCTAGGCCGATTCCGGACAGTCTAATTAAGGTGCAACAACTCACAAAATAGGACGTTCGTCCCGCACCATAGCTGCTGATTGCCAAAATCGCCGTCCTGCGGGACGCTGGCTCACGGCGTGGTTAGGATCATTTCCGGCCGGGCATCAGATATTTGATTTGCGCCGCGATCCCCAGAAGGAGCGGGATCGACACTAACTAACGGATACAGCCCATGCCTTCCATCAACTCGGCTTCCTATTTTGAATGTCAGAAAACAAGTATCTTGTCGGCCGATGCTGTCGCTTGCGCCAGTTCGTCCATTGTGCTGCGCGTAGCGCCTTCCGCGATCTCCTCATCGGCCATCCCGCGTGCGTCCATGCAGGTTCCGCAGAGCAATACGTGACCTTTGCCAAGGAGAACGCGCTTCAGCATTCGCTCCACGTTGTAATAGCCATCGGGTGTCTTCTGGCCTCTGCGACCGCCGACCACTGCATCGCCCAGCAAGAAGACGGTCACTTCGGTTTCTGTATTCTGTTTGAGCAACGCATGGGCAAGCCGGAGAGCGTTGTAGCACCGCTCAGTGCCGTATGGCGGGTCATTGAGAATGAAGAGTATCTTCATGGCTGGCTTCTCCTGATAGCATTACCCGCTCCGAGGCCCGGAATTCCGTCGGTGGACTGTGGATTGAGACGTGGATGCGTTTCCTCACCGAACCACCAAAGCAGTGCCCCCGAGATGAACATGGAGGCCGCGACAAACCAGAACGCCGCGTCCATGGCACCGGTGAAATGGGCCACGATACCCAGTCCCAATGCCCCGATGCCGTAGCCCAGATCGCGCCAGAACCGGTAAATTCCGATCGCGGAACCACGCCAGCCTGGCGGAGAAATATCGGCAACGGCTGCTGAAAGGTTCGGATAGAGGAGAGCCATGCCGAAGCCAGTAACGGCGGCAGATGCGGCCCACCATATCAGGCCCTCATGAAGCAAGACCATCGCAACCCCGCCGCCGCAGATCCACATGCCCAGCACATTGGGCCAATGCCGCCCAACATGATCAGACAGCCGCCCGGTGAAGAGCTGCGATCCGCCCCAAACCAACCCATAGACGCCAACGATCCAGCCTATATCGGTCAGGCTGGCGCCATGCTGGTAAAGAAAGACGGGGAACATCACCCAGATGAGCGCATCGACGAACTTTTCGACCAGGCCCGCCTGACAGATCGCAGCGAGACGCCGGTCACGCCATGACATCAGCGCGAAGACCTCCCAGGTTGTGGGAGTAGCGGAGATGTTCCTGGGATAGCGTGGACGCAGCGCTCCAACTGGCTGCCTTGTATGAGTGGCGGCTTCCGCCTTCGCCCAGGGGAGTGTGTCCCGCACCCATATATGGGTAAGGACAATGGCCGTGAGCACGACGACAAGGCCGAAGATGAGAAGCCCTAATCGAGGCCCGAGCGCGGTCGCGGCATAGCCCGTAACAATCCCCGCCAATGCCACCCCGACATAGCCGGAAAATTCGTTGAGTCCGATGGTCAGCCCGCGCTGGTCGGCGCGGGTTATGTCGAGCTTGGACGTCTGGGTCATCGACCAGGCCATTCCCTGATTGATGCCGAGCAGGACCGTCGCTGCCACGATCCAGTTCCAGTTCGGCGCAACATAAATCATGAAGGGAATGGGTAGCGCCGCGATCCAGCCCAGCATAAGGACATGCTTGCGCCCGATCCGCTCTGACAGCCGGCCAGCCACGAAGTTGAGCACGCCCTTGACCACGCCAAAGGCCACAACAAATGCGGTGAGCAGCAGAAAGGAACGGGGAGCCACGCCAAACTCGCTTTCCGCAAGCGCGGGGACAACCGTTCGCATCATGCCGAGCGCGAAGCCCACCAGCATGACCTGCAAGAACTGGTGCACAAACTGCTCAAGATTCTCCCGGATGCCGTGGGTCAGTATCGGGAGGCTTTCACCCGAGAAGTCTGCTTTCATTGTCATGCCGCTGCTACTGACCGCCCGGAATTGGTGTCTCGGATTGCCGCCGCTCCGACGGGCGGCACCGGAATATCAGCGACCATGATGCGGACGAACTCGTCTTCATTGTCGATCAGCAGCGCCTTGTTGTTGCGCTTTTCAAAGCCGATCGTCGATGTCGGTTTGCCACTGAGGCTTCGTCCACAAACCGAGCCGGAGTATGCTCCCGGCAGCACTTCGACATAGTCAGGTAGCTTCTTCAGGGTCTGCGCGGTGCGATAGAGGATGCGTGCTCCCTCTTCGGCACTGGTCGCCAGTTCGGTCCTGCCAAGATCGCCGACCATCAACGTATGGCCGGTCAGGATGAACCATGGGTCTTGCGAGCGGGTCCGGTCGGTCACGACAAGCGATATGTGTTCTGGGGTGTGGCCGGGCGTATGCATTACCCTAATCACAACATTGCCAAGCTCGAGCACGTCACCATCGTTGACGCCCTTGAACGGGAAATTCACATCGGCACCGGCAAACAGGACATATTCGGAGCCAGAAGCCTTTGCCAATTCGCGCCCTGAGGAGAGGTGATCGGCGTGGAGGTGCGTATCGATCACATAGCGAAGCCGAATCCCGGTCGCCTCTGCGGCCTTCAGGTAAGGCTCGATGTCACCGACCGGATCGACCACTGCTCCCGCAGACTGCCCGCCGCAGCCAAAGAGGTAGGAAGCAGCAACCGGATCGGCGTGCAGGAATTGGCGCAGGATCATGAAATCTCTCCAATCTAAGCCGGGAATCCCTCGAAGCTCGTAAGATCACGCGGTCTTGACAAAGGCCTGACTCACTATCATTCAATGATTCGGTTGAATAATTTATCGTGGATGAAATCGGAATGTCAAGCGAGAGTCCCAAGCACGCTCTCTTCATCCAGTTCGCATTGGTGGCGAAGGCGCTGGGCCATGCCGACCGGCTGGAACTGCTGGAGCACCTTGCCCAGGGTGAACGCAGCGTGGAGGCATTGGCGCAGCGGGCTGGGCTTTCCGTCGCGAACGCATCGCAGCACCTCCAGCAGTTGCGGCGGGCTGCGCTGGTGGCGTCGCGAAGAGACGGAAAATATGTCGTCTACCGGCTGGCTGATCCGTCAGTCTTATCCTTGTTTGGCTCCCTGAGGCAGGTTGCAGAACGCGGTCTCGCCGAGGTCGACCGGATTGTTCGAGGCTATTTCGACGAACGCGATGCCATGGAAGCCGTATCGCGAGAGGAGTTGCTGGACAGGGTTCGCTATGGCCTGGTCACGATTCTCGATGTTCGTCCGGCTGATGAGTTCGCTGCCGGTCACGTTCCGGGCGCTCTCAACATTCCACTTCATGAACTCGAACAGCGGATTGCCGAGTTCGACCCGGATCAGGAGTTCGTCGCCTATTGTCGCGGGGCTTATTGCGTCATGTCATTCGAAGCGGTCGCAACCCTGCGCGCGCGCGGTTTCAAGGCGCGAAGGCTGGAAGATGGCCTGCCCGAATGGAAAGCCTCGGGTTTTCCTACAGAAGCCTGTCATCCTTATGCAGATAGATCGGCATAGGGCTGGGAATGGCAACTGTCCAAAACGGCTGCTTTTGGATGCGATCACCTAGATGCTGCCGGTCCGCTCCCCACAACATTGCGGTCGTTCCAAGAGCGGTGACGGTCGCCTGAAAGCTGCCGCAGCGGA
>CAZQBS010000145.1:0-3747 GCA_964591835.1 uncultured Sphingorhabdus sp.
GATGGCACCAGTGCTCGTTCCGAACACGAGCTGAAATGCTTGGTGTAGCGGCTTATCGACCATCGCCTCGATCTCACGGAGAACGCCGAGTGAATAAAATCCCTTAGCCCCGCCGCCGTCGAGACTGAGGATTCTGAATGGTTCGGACTGATCTGACTCTCCGGTTATCATGCGCCCTCAGATTCGTGGTTTGTTCGATCGTTATACCAAAGCGACGATGCCGGCTAGTTGCGTTTCGCAAACCTCCACAGCTTTTGATTGCGGCGGCTTAAAGCGGGAGAGCTTTGGCGCGGCTGCTTTGATAGTTCTTGCATCCAAAACCGCCAGCGGCTTCCGAGCCTTTGCGCCACCAGCGAGTGTTTGAATGTACGGCAGCTTTTAGAAAGGCTGAACGGTCAATCCAACGGCGGCTTTGTTAGCGGCTCCGGCCGTCTCCGGGTTGGATCACGTGAAGGTCGGCTTATTGCGGATTATCATTTAAACCTGCCTGTCCGGACACGACCCATTGCGGACATTGTCACGCGTCAACCGCACCTTGGCCGCACGCGTGCATCCGTCCGGTCGCTCGAATCCTGCGCGCATAGCTGGCCGGAACAAACTTGCGATCAGAACCTATCTATGCGCGTTGCCCAGCCGTCGCCTTGATACATTCGCATCGGTTGATCGGGCAATTTTTCGAACCTTACGACCTCCCCAATCGCGAGGCCGCCGGTGGGCGCCATGAGCCGGAAGCGGCCCTCGCCGAGTGGTTCGAGCACGACTTTGGTTTCGGCCGCGTCGGCCGTGCTGGGCAAGAGCACCAGTTGCTTGTTGAGCAGGACGACCTGGACGGTGCCGTCGTCATAGTTACGGCGGTAGATTCCGGCAAAGCTCGACCACGTCGGGTCCCATGCCAGCGCTACGGCGGGCTTCGCCGCCTTGGCAACCGCTGCACCCACGGTGACCATTAACTGGCGGGCCAAATCGCGCGGGATCGAATCATTGGTATTGGTGAGCACGATCACCCCGACCTTGTCGTCGAGCTGCGCCAAAGTCATTGTCGTATTGCCGGGATAGCCGCCAGCGTGGCCGACATACGTGCGATCCTTGAACCGGCTATGGTCGAAGCCCAGTCCCGAACCGGTTTGCCATTCTTCATCGACCGACCGCACCCGCAGCAACTCCCGCCATGATCCGGCGGAGAGGATATTGGCGCCTCCCGCAGGTCCCCCCCGAAACTGCGCGGAGAGGAATTTGGCGAGATCGTCGACATTCGAAGTCATCCCGGTGGCAGCTGCCATGCCCTGCGAATCGACAAAGGGCAGGACGCGGCGCGTGCCATCGGGGCGGCGTACCGAATATGGCGTTGCTAGCAGCGGGTCGCGCCGGTCCACGCTGGTCGCGGTCATTCCCAGCGGATCGAAGATATTGCCCTGCACATAATCCGCCCAGCGTTGGCCGGTTATCTTTTCGACCACCATTCCGGCCACCGCAAAGGCGAGGTTGGAATATTTAAAACGGGTCTGCGGCGGGAAGGAGGCGATGCGTTCGGGCATCAGCGCCTGCAATTTCTCTGTGGTTGGAAAATCGAAGCTGTCCCAATGGTCGCTGGCTTCGCGCTGCAAACCCGAACTGTGCGACAGCAGTTGCTCGATGGTGATCGGGCCATCGTCGGGGCCGGCCGGTTTGACCTTGAACCACGGCAGATGCTGCGCCACCGGATCGTCGAGCCTGAGCTTGCCCGCCTCGCGCAATTGCATGATTGCGATGGCAGCGAAGAGTTTGGAGTTTGATGCGATTCTAAAGCGTGTCTGAGCGCTCATCGGCACGCGCTTTTCGACGTCGGCAAAGCCGTACCCGCGCGACCAGACAAGTTGCTGATCATACACCACCCCGACCGCCATGCCGGGCAGGTTACGGTAAGCGATCTGCGAATTTACCCAGGCACTGAACAGGCGCTCGGCGGCGGCCACTTCAGGATTGTCCGTAAGTTCGGCGGGAACCGGCAGGGGAACGGTCGCTGGAGCTTGTTGCGCCAGTGCGGCGCTTGGCCCAACCATCATCAGTATGGCGCCAAAGGCGACACCCCAGCTGGAGTTTACAAGTTTCATAGAAGTTCCCCCCGGAGCGTGGCTCTCCTTACAACGTATCTGTCGATCGTCGTTTGTCAAGCTGCCGCGGTCGACCCCTACGGCCGCGATGCTAGGGGACGGACGGACGACTGTTACCGCTGTTGACGCGCTGAGTCGAAGCGTCCGCTGCCCACAACATTCCAGCCGTTGGTACCCCTTGATCTGGTGCACAGAAGCAGTCGTAGGCAGCGGGAGAATGCAAGTTGGAACGAACCGCAGGTGTCGTGACGCCCGATTGGCGAACTAGACGACGGCTTTGTTCGCGGCAGCTGCCGATGCGAATGTCGCGTTCGGAGAGTTGCCCGCACCGACCAACGTCGGGAATGTCCCGAAATTTGACAATGCTCACGAACTCATAATTGTCGGTCACGGCTACGGCGTCGTCACATCCCGATAGCAATACGGCACCGCGCCAACGCGCGCATCATATGATATTCAACCCCTTGATCGCTGATACCAAAATGCTCGGCGATTTCACGGTAGGTCATCTGTCGCAGCCTATGCATCAAAAATATGCGTCGCGTCCTTGGTGGCAGGGCGAGGAGCGCCTGCCGATATACACGCCGCAAATCCGTTGTTTCGATCTGCCAAGTCTGTTCGGGTGCAATTGGAGCATCGCGCCCTTCATCGAGCGGGAACATGACGTTTTGCTCCCGCATCCTTCGCCTCGACCGCTCGATCAGTAAATTGCGGGCAGTCCGGGTGAGATAGGCTGAAGGGTTGTCGAGCCTTTCAAACGCACCGCTATGAAGCACTCGTGTGAAAGCGTCTTGCACAAGGTCGGGGGCGGATTCCCAGCCAATCCGTCTTCCGAAAAAACGAAGCAATCGTCGATTCTCGGAACGATAGAATGCGTCGAACGAAGCGGGTGCACCGGGCGCGGTCATGGCCGTGGCTCCCAGCGTTCGCCCGAATGTAGCGGCGCGTCCCGTGAGGCACGGTAAAGGGTAATACCGGCCTCGATCCGGTCGAGAATGAACGTATCGCGTTCGGCCTTGGCGACGCGGATGTCGGCCTTAGAATAGATCTCAAGATCGACTGCGCAGCGGTCGCCAAGTTCGCTACCGATAATATCGCGGGCGCGCTGCCAGCAGCGATCCTCGGTAAATAGAGGATGATTGACGACGACCCAGAACTCGTAGTCGGAAAAGCCGAGGGTCTTCTTGTCTTCATACCAAAATCGCCGCGCATAGGGTCCGATTAGGATGATCCGCTTGATTATTCCCGGCCCCGGCGCCTGCACCTCGTCGGGGTCGAAGCAGGCGCGCAGGATACGCGTGATCCGTTCAACCTCGCGCTGCTTACGGCGAATGAGATGGCCAACGCGCGCCATCACGATCTCGCGCGCGTAAACGTCGTTTATATGTAGGGTAGTCATTTGTAGCTCGCACAGAGGCGGACCGCGCTTTCAAGCGCAGATGTGCAAGCGGTGTCCGCTGTGTGCCGCTAAAGCGGTTTACAGCAACTGCCCGGCCTTAAGGGTCGGACCTACATGATGCTGGCAGGACATTCCTCGGAATGGCCGCCAGTCGTTCCATTCCGCACGGGGATTATGCCAGAATCGGGGAGTCCCAGCAAGCTACTCTACACGCATGACGTCTATTTGCCTGCGGCGGCTTTTTCGAGTTGGGCGATT
>CAZQBS010000146.1:0-3737 GCA_964591835.1 uncultured Sphingorhabdus sp.
TGCCGGTGAGCTTGCGCAGCTTGTTGTCGTAAACCTCAAGGAAATCCTCATAAAAATAGAGCCAGGCTTCGGGATCGCCCTTGGCAATCTCCGACCAGTTCACGACATCGAGGACGCGGGTGAGCGTATCGAGCGAGGGGCCGAGCGACAGATCCTGCTCGGTCAGCAAGCGCAGCGCCGTGCCGATCAGCGTGTTGGTCTTGCCGAGCTCCTTCGCCACGCGATCCAGCCCGTCGGCGAGGCTCAAATTCTTCGATTTCGCCATCAATAGGCCGAAGGTGACGGCCTGCGCATAGCCATCGGCAAATCGCGCATCGTCGGCATCGGGAAATAGCAGCGCGCGCCAGTCCTCCTTCAATTCGGTCAACGGGCCGTTCTGAATGCCGAGCTGCTCGATCACTTCGTCGCGCAGGAAGCGGCACAGGCGCGCGGATACGCGGGCGAGTTCCTTGACATTCCTTGGAGCGATCGGCTGCCACGAGAGGAAATCCTGGAATAGCGGGAGGAAGGCATCCGGGGCGGCGAGCTTCGCACCGGAATCCTCAATGTCGCCGTCGAGCTTGATGATCGAGCCGATCATACCTCCGTCGCGCCACAGCGAGAAGGCATTGCCATCGGTGTAAAGCAGATTGGGCAGCGCCTTGAGCTTGTCCCATTGCTCCTTGTCGTGCTTATCCTTGAACTTGCGCGGGTCTGCACCCTTGCCGGGTGCCTTGACTTCGATGAAGCCGATTAATGCTTTTTGAACATTGACCGCAAAATCGGGGCGGGTGCGCAGCTCTGCCAGCGATTTTTCGCCAACCAGCGTCAGCGCACCTTTGGGCAGGCCGATTTCGAGCGAAAGCGCGGCAAACAATTGTTCAAGAGGATTGCGCAACTGATCTTCGGGCTGGCCGCCCTCGTTCAGCTTCGCCCTGGCCGACACGCCGAACTGGCTCACAGCTTTTTTGATCGATTCGGCTTGCGACATTCACTCCCTCCGGTGCATAACGCCTTGCAGCAGCACGGCTCTGCTCGCAACCATTTCGATAGGACATTCTGGAATAGCGATGGAAGAACACTTCAATTCCGGTCCCGCGCAGATGGGCTTTGATTTAGGTGATACAGCGCCTTCCAAGTCATACGAGCCCGATCCGAATGAAATCAGGCAAGAACTGAATGAAATTCTTGCCGAAGCGCGCGCCGCGACTGATGTTTCGCCTTGGGACGAACGCACGTTCAAATATCACAAGGTTGTGTTCCCTCAGATGGCCAACTGGCTACCCGCCGATGAACGCGACCAGTTGCGATTCGAGTTCGCGCAAGAGGTGGAGCGGATCGAGTTGTTGTTGGCGGCGTAGGGCCCACATTTTGCTCACGCGGCTGCGTTGGCGGAAATCAGCAGTTGCGGATCGAATCCCTTGCCGTCGGCATCTCCTATGTCGTTGAAATTATACACCGTTCGGATTCGACTGCCATCCCAAACGAAACGATAATGCTCGGCTTGGGTGGCTCGACCCAAACTTTCCACATTGAAGACAGCAATTGTCTCGCCGCAGCCTGTTTCCAGGCATGTAAAGACAGCGCCGTCCCAATGCTCATATAGCGAAGCACCAAGTGCCCAACGCTCGGATTGGCTCAGTGCCGAAAGGTCGCCGAGCGAAGCAAATCGACCAGACACTTTATGCGCCAGCATACGCATTTCGAGTGGATGCGATTCTAGCGAAGTCGCCGACAGAAATGCCTCACGTCGCGCGACGGCCATAGCTATCGCTGTATTCCTGTCATTGCCGACTTCGAGAACCCCAAAGGCACCACTTAATATCGCGCTTCCGTCCGGGTCCACATACACAAAGGGAGCATGATTCCAGTTTTGAAGATGGGGCGGCGGTGATTCTACCTGATCTGCTCCGATCATAGCTTGCCGCTCCTTTGCCCTGGAGTTTGTCAGCGTCTCGATGTGTTGGAGGATCGGCCAGCGCGCGGGTGCAGCAACGCGCTCGTAGACGTCGATCGTCGGAAATCGCGACGGGATGAGACGATAAAACTCGCTATCCAATTGAGTCGCTGTGATTGCAGGTTCAGCCAAGGTTGGCATCGAGATAACGCCTCACGTCGTAAAGGTCGGATAGGCTGCCGTCGAGAATGCGCTCGATCGCGGCTCGCTGACCCCAAGCCCGGTTCGGCTTGCGCACCCAGTCGTCGGCAATCCTTGGATCTGGAAACAATATTTCCAGGTTTTTAAAGATATTAAAGACATGACTTACGCGTTCGAGCGTATCGCGCGGCAGAGTCCCGCCTTCCTTTTTCCATTTGAAGAAGGTGGACCGTGCTGGGCTGCCGAGCACGATGATTTGCTCATCGGTCGAGAGCCCCCAACGGCCTGTAATTTCCAGAAATGTGTCGAGTGTGGCCTGAGACCTCGCCCGGCTGTCGGCCGTATCCACGGCTTCCGCTGGCGACACGTTCATAAAATTTCTCCTTAGTCCGATTTCATACTTGACGAGCGGTTTGAGTCCGAATAGCTACTTACTCCAGATACGGACAGATTCGGATGTTTAGTCCAATTTGTTCAGCCGTCAAGAGTCGGCGTCGGGGCGGCCTCGGTCACCGATGCCATAACAACCAATGCGAAAGGCAGCGCAATGAGCGATGTTCTGGAAAAAAACGGTCATGGCTCGGACGAACGTCCCGACCATGACGACAAGACGAAAACCGTAACGATCAAGGTCGATGGCATCGACCGCGTCGTTCCGAAAACGAAGATGACGGCAGCCGAGCTTAAGGCCCTCCTGGGCATCGCGGCGACGCAAGTCATCGATATTGTGGGCGAAGACGGGGATTTCCACGCCGTTGCCGACAACGAAACCATCAAGCTGCGCGAGGGCCTTGTTCTCGTCAGCCACGGTCGCGGCGGGGCATCGTCGTGATGGACGCGGAGACGGAAATCACAGCGCTAAAGGCCATTTGTGCCGATGCCGAAGTGATGCAGGAAGGAGGGCTTGTTTACGCGTTCCTTCCCCGTCTCCGTTTCCGGTTGAAGGAAAATTGCCATGCTCTCGACGCGTTGCTCTGTCCGTGCGCTCACAGTGGTTATGATACGAGGCTGTTCTTCGAGCAACCGGTGCCGGGATTTGCGGGCACTTGGTATTCGCACCAGATTCTGTCCCGACAGTGGCACACGATTTCGTGGCGCGGCGTCGCCGCTGAGCAGCCTTGGACCAAAATTCTCGCCGAACATCTGGGAGCGCTCGCATGATCCGTAGTTTGAGAATGACGACTGGCTTTGCCGAGCAGGTGCGCCACGATCTGTCGCGCGCTCATGTGCACGCGCACGAGCGGGTGGGATTCATAACCGCAATAGCAGCTGTGACCGCAAGCGGGCTAACGATGATCGCGGCCGAATATCACCCGGTTGCCGATGAAGATTATGTCCGCGACGCCAGCGTCGGCGCGATGATGAGCGAGGACGCTGTTCGGAAGGCGCTACAAATTTGCTGGAAGAGCAAATGTGCGATGGTCCATGTCCATATGCACGAACAAAAGGGGCTGCCTTGGTTTGGTCGCCTCGACTTGGAAGAAAATGGGCGTTTCATGCCCGATTTCTTCAACGTGCAGCCGGGCGTTCCTCACGCTGCCTTGGTCTTAAGTCATGATGCGGCCGCCGGGCTTGTGTGGCCCGATCGCGGTCTATCGCCTGTTCGGTTCGACGAAATTGTCGAAGTCGGCCGCCCTTACCGCTTCAGCAGTAGGACAAT
>CAZQBS010000147.1:0-3698 GCA_964591835.1 uncultured Sphingorhabdus sp.
CTTTTTCGGCAAGTTTGAGCGTGTCATAATAATGGCGCGACATTCCTGGCCTTAATTTTCCGCCATGGTGGAGAGCGTGCAATATCGTCACTTTCTCCCATAATGTGCGTTCGGCGGACAATGTGGATATCGCAATTTGTGCGTCGGGGAGTTCGTCTGGAAATTCTTGTGCCAGATAGGATGTCATTGTCTGGATCGTGGCAGGCTCTCCTTCGCCTCGTGCGCCAAATTCGAGTTTGATGCGGGGAAGGATATATCCATGAGAGCCGGCATTGTTGGTCGGTGCATCGACGGCTGGATATTCGAACAGGATTGTCTGCTCATCTGGATCATCCGGATCCATCGCTATCGACCAGCCCTTTGCCGTGCCGAGCGATGCTGTGATGGCTTTGGTCAATTCAGGCATTGCAATGGATTGGACATAGGCTTTTGCAGCAGCCTTCAAGGCTTTCGTCCGTCTTTGCCGCTCATTTCCGCTTATGCTTTCTTCCATAGGCGATTTGATTTCGCTGATGAACGGAGCATTTTTCGCGATCGTAAGGTCGATGTCTTCGGAAAAGCGCTCGATGATCCCGTAAGCTTTTGACAGCGATGTTCCGCCCTTGAAGGTCAGGTTGTCGGCAAGGACAGGAATTTCCATCATCCGGCGGAGTGTCCAGCAGACCCAGAAGTCCTTCTCGATGATGATAGGGGTTACATCGCGCCGTGCGGCTGCTTCATTGATGAAGGCGAAGCGATCCTCTTGAGGTCTGCGTGCGAAGTCATCCATACCTGACCATACCCATTTTGAGGACTGCATCGCTCATCCAGCCCGGCATAAGCGACTGGGCTTTTTTCAAGGCTCCAAGATCATGATCTGACAGGCGCGTTGCACAAAGGTGGATCACATCGTCATCGATATTGGATTTGCCGAGATGCGAGAGCAGTTGCAGGACGGCATTGGCATCGGGTGATGCGTCATCCAGTATCGGCGCGCGTGAACGCTTCAGCGTGATCGTACGCCCAGCGACATTTTTCACGCGCGACGGACCGCTGGTTACATAGCTTGCTTTTGCCGGAACCTGCGTTGAAAGCCCGAAGCGGTTGGCGGCTTGTGCGCCAGAGGCAAAGACGCTGTCACCGCTTTGGGTTGCGACCGCCTGGACAATTCTATCGGTATCAGGTGTGAGTGCGCCGAGCTTATTATGGAGCTTTGGGAAATCATAGATGCCGCGTCCGATACGGCGGATATGCCCCGACTTATGAAGACGGGTCATTGCCATATCGATAGATGCACGGGTGCCCAGGTCGAGGAAATCCTTGGGCGTAAATGCCCATCCTCGCCCTTTTCCTCGCACGCGTTTGATAATCTTATCTGTGACAGCAGACATTCCTTGGCTCCAATCTGTTAGATAATAGCATCTATTTTTCTAACAAGCAATTAATCCGGAGCATAAAAATTTGATATATAACTATATAAAAATATGTGATAAAAATATAATATGCAAAAGCTATCCAAAAAAAGTGCCTCTAAAAATTCAGACAGGTAAATCGTTCAAATACGATAATTTTCAAACCACAATATCGCAACCCTGCCGGTTTCGGGCCATCTGTCGCCTCCTTGCCCGACATGAACTGCCAGTCGCAGCCCTATTCCGGGTGTGCAGCTGGCGCGCGCTGACCATCGCCTTCTTCGGCCATTTGGGACATTTCTTCTTTAAGCTTTGGCCCATGATCCATCCGGCGAGCCAGCGTAGCCACGAACGCCTCCCATCGTTTCTTGCCTGAAGCCTGTGCCGCTTTGATGGTGCTGTCCGGTAAAGGGGCATTGTTGATAAGCCAGAAGCGCACGAACAGGGCATAGGCTTCGTTCGACAGCTCGATATGCCATTCAAGACGATCCAGCTGGCGTGATATCCTGTCTAGCCGCCGTGCAAGGACCGCTTCGATACGCTGTTCGTCATCGGGCGACAACAATGATGCAAGGGCTGCCTCGACAACCTCGGTCTTCGACACCCTTCGGCTGGATGCGCGTTCGGCCATTTTGCGCGACAGATCGGCTTCGAGCCGGAATGTATGCTTGACGTGCGGCTTTTTCATAAAGCGATACCGTCATCGGGATCGAGCGCGGCGTTACGCGCATTGCTCACCATGCTACGCTGGCCCATCTCCGGACCGGGTGGTGGCATCGGTTCGACGCCATCTTCTTCGAAGCTGAATTCGTTGATTAAGCCAAATGGATCGGGTGCAATATTTTCATGTTCGGGAAGGTCGGGTTCCTGCCTGATCCCCGAATTCGCCATATCCCCGCCGTCTTCCCCGTCGGGATCGGAAATGTCACTGCCTGAGGCGGATGGCTGCAATGCCGGCTTCAAAAAGTCATTCCAGTCACCTTGCGCGCGTGCGCCTTCATCGACCGGGATCATCGGAGGTGGGGCTTCTACCCGGGACGCAAGGCGGGTATCGAGATAATAACGTGCCTTGCGCCCTCTGATGGGCGGCGTGCCTGCCAGCATGACGATCTCCTCATCTGGCGGGAGCTGCATGACTTCGCCGGGCGTCAGCAGTGCGCGCGCGGTCTCGGTGCGCGACACCATGAGATGGCCAAGCCAGGGCGACAGCCGGTGTCCTGCATAGTTTTTCATGGCGCGCATCTCGGTCGAGGTGCCCAACGCGTCGGAAATCCGCTTTGCCGTGCGCTCGTCATTGGTTGCAAAACCGACCCTTACATGGCAATTGTCCAATATCGCGTTGTTCTGGCCGTAGGCCTTTTCGATCTGGTTCAACGACTGGGCGATGAGGAAGGCCTTGATGCCGTAGCCTGCCATAAACGCCAAAGCGCTCTCGAAAAAGTCGAGCCGACCCAGCGCCGGAAATTCGTCGAGCATCAGCAATAAGCGGTGCGGGCGTTTGGCAGGGTTCAGCTCTTCGGTAAGCCGCCGCCCCACCTGGTTGAGAATTAGGCGGATCAAAGGCTTGGTCCGGCTGATGTCGCCGGGCGGTACTACCAGATAAAGCGACGTCGGATGCTGGCCACTGACCAGATCGGCGATCCGCCAATCGGATGCGCCCGTCACCTTGGCAATGACCGGATCCCGGTAAAGACCCAAAAACGACATGGCGGTCGAGAGTACGCCCGAGCGCTCGTTTTCAGATTTGTTGAGCAATTCCTGAGCCGCTGCTGCCACGACGGGATGAACACCCATTTCGCCCAGATGGGGGGTGGATTTCATACGTTGCAACGTCGCTTCGATCCTGCGCGCGGGATCTGACAGAAATGTCGCAACGCCCGCGAGTGTCTTGTCCTTTTCTGCGTAAAGGACATGCAGGATCGCTCCTACGAGAAGCGCGTGGCTTGTCTTTTCCCAATGATTGCGTCGTTCAAGGCTGCCTTCGGGATCGACCAATATGTCTGCAATATTCTGTACATCGCGGACTTCGCGTTCACCGCGCCTTACTTCCAGGAGTGGATTGAATGCGGCTGAACCGGGATTGGTCGGGTCGAACAATAAGGTACGACCATATCGGCTCCGAAATCCCGCAGTAAGCTGCCAGTTCTCGCCTTTGATATCATGGATGATCGCAGAACCTGGCCATGTGAGCAGCGTTGGAATAACGAGCCCCACGCCTTTTCCCGACCGGGTCGGCGCAAAGCAGAGCACATGTTCCGGGCCATCATGACGCAAATAGGCTTTGGCAATGCGCCCAAGGATGACACC
>CAZQBS010000148.1:0-3619 GCA_964591835.1 uncultured Sphingorhabdus sp.
CATCGAAACGGCAACGGTTTCAGAAAATCCCGCAGCCTTGCCCTTGTATTGTCTGCTCATATTTGGTGGGTTGCGCGCATCAGAGTTGCGAGGATTGTCTTGGTCGTACCTGCATCTGTCATCCGGCAAAGTTGAAATAGCTCAACGCGCAGATCGAACCGGCAAAATTGGCGCCCCAAAAACGGCTGCAGCTCATCGAACAATCCCCTTACCAAAAACCGCGATTTCTGCCTTAAAGGCTTGGAAACTTGCTTGCCCGGTCACAGACGACAATCTTGTGTTCCCGTCACTGGCCGGCAAAGTGATGAGTTGGAATTATCTGATGGATAATCTAGTCATCCCGATTCAAGTCGCCATCGGAGAGACTTATGCTGCCGAAAATGCGCAAGCAGACACCGTTATCGCTCGATGGGGGCTGCATGATTTCCGGCACTCGGCAGCTTCGTTATGGATAGAGCAACGGGTCAATCCCAAACGCGTCCAGTATCTGATGGGGCACTCTTCCATAACGGTTACCTTCGACACTTATGGCCACTTGTTTGAGCAGTCGGAAAAGGACTCAGACACCAGCTCGGCAATAGAAAAAGCACTATTTGCCAATGCAACATGAATGCAACATAGCTTGGAAATGCCCTGTATTCCCTAGCGTCATAAACGGACTCTGACTCCGTCTATTGAGGTTCGAATCCTTACCGGGGAACCAGTCAACAACCACATTTTATTGTTATAAAACAATTTTGTTACAGCTATCGCCAACCGCACCCACATTCATTCCCACATTTGGCGTGGGCCATATTAGCCTTTTGTGAGTGTCGGTGGGGGGAATCATCGCTAATTTCTTCCTTATAGACCAAGCCCTCTACCCCGCCCGAGGTCAAGCCCATGGCTGAACGCCAGCTCGCGGCTTAGCGAGCGCCCGTTGGTGGCATCGATACCCAATTCGCGCTTGCGGTTGGCAAGAAGAGATTCAAGCTGCGGATCGCGTTCGAGGCTCTTGGCCATATTGGCCATCGAGCTGCGCGCTGTTTTGTAAGCACTCATATCGCCGCGCTGGTAGCACCGCTGGCTCGACTCTTCGAGCTGCTGCCAGCGAGTTACAAACCGGTTGGCACGCGTCGGCAATGTTTCTCGATGCTCTTGCTCGTTCTTCATGGCAAGGATGGCACGGCGCACATTGCCGCCTGCCGCTTCATGCGCCAAAGGCGGATCTGCCAAATATGCTCGTTCGACATCATGTGAGTAGTTAGCGCCAAAAGCGTTCAGTTCCTTGCGGGTAACATCCAACTCCTTGCCTAAAGGCGCATATCGCCCTCGCTCGACGGGTTGGCTGGTCGTCGTGCCGTAGTCTTGTGCGAGCAACAGATTGCTGACGGCACGGGCATGACGGCGAAAGGCGGCGTGCGCCCGCACCTGCCGGTCAGCTTCGTGTGCGCGCGCTACGGGTAGGCGCAGCCCATCGAACAACCCCCGCACTTTCTCTGGTACTTTGCGCACTACCTCGGCAACCCGCTCCCGGAACGTGATGCCACGCCTCTCGGCGAACTGGCGCGCCGGGTCGGCCACAGTATCGCGAGCGTAGTCCGAAGCCATGTCCTTGGTCCGCTCACGCGACAGCGTACGGGCGAGTTTCCCATCGTCGGCAAAGTCCTCGCGGCCATAATGGATCTGGACCGACTCCCGATGACGCGACAGAGCAACGTAACTGCTGTGCTGGTCCATACCGGGGGTGGCAAGGACATGGGCGCGGTCCACGGTAACACCTTGCGACTTGTGGATGGTCGCGGCGTAACCGTGGTCGATATGGCCATAGTCTTTGATATTGAACGCGACGCTGCGGCCATCGTCGAGCAACACCGCCATCCGTTGCGGGTTGACCGATTGCAACGTACCCAGACTGCCATTTTTGACGCCAAGCTCGCGCTCGTTGCGCAGGAACATCACGCGGTCGCCGGTGGCAAAGCTGCGCTCCCCGCGCTCGACCTGCATCACAACATCATCGCCAAGTTCGCCACTGGCATGCAGCCGCTCACGCGCCGCTAGATTGAGCTGCCGCACCTCGTCATTGGTATGGGTCAGAACAATGCGGCTATCGTCAGGCTTGGCAACTCGCTCACGGTCCCATGTATCGATGAGTTCGCCACGCGCCGCTTCGCGTGTCTCGGCACTGTGCAGCATGTCATAGTCGCGATAAGCCTCAAGCGCTTCGGCAGTTCTGCCGGTTGCCAGCTGCCGCGTTGCATCACGCTGCCAGTCCTCACGCTGCCGCCTGATCTCGGTGATCTCGACGCTGCCGATGTTCTCGGCAATAGAACGGAACGCAGCGCCTGCTTCAATCGCCTGCAACTGCTGAGGATCGCCAACCAGAACGACTTTTGCGCCTGCGTCGCGGGCATGGGACAGGACGCGCTCCATCTGGCGCGTCCCGACCATGCCCGCTTCGTCGATGACAAGCACATCACGAGAGGTCAAAAGGTCGCGGCCTTGCTGCCAGCGATGTTCCATGCTCGCGATAGTGCGCGATCGAATGAGTGAACCAGCCTCAAGATTTTCAGCGGCGATGCCGGACAGCGCAGCACCGCGAACTTCGTAGCCAGCGTCCTCCCATGCCTCGCGCGCGTGCCCAAGCATCGTGCTCTTACCGGTCCCGGCATAGCCAATAACCAGTGCAATATCCGGTCCCTCGGTTATATGTGTAAGCGCAGCCTGTTGCTGATCACTCAGTTGCAGGCCCGGTGTCCCGGCAACAACCAGCGACCTGTCTGCCGGGACACCATGACGCATCGCAAGCTGCGCGCAGCTTTGCTCAAGCCGCGTCTCGACCTCGATCATGCCGCGCGATGTAAAGCGCTCCTCGCCTTTCCCGTCCTGGCCAAGTGCAACCAGTTCGGGTGATGACTTTACCGCGCTTAGCGCAAGGTCGAACTGTTCCTTGCCGTCGCTTTGCCGATGCACGAACATCGCAAGGTCGCGTTTGGTGAACGTTGCGTGGGTTTGCGTTATCGCATCCAGCGCGATGTTCGGGTTGGCGATGATCTTGTCGCCATTGCGCCGTGCGATTTCTGCATGTTCGGCGATACGCTCGGCTTCAAGGCCGTGGGCCTCTCTGCGAGCGGCGGCAGGTCCGATCTTGTTCTGTGGCTCAAGACCGATACCCTGCGCTTCGAGACTGCGATGATCAATGCGCGCATCGATATCCAGCTCGGCAAGGCGCTCGTTGACATGCGTCTCCCAGGCTTCGCGCCACTCGCAGACCAGCTCGGACTTATTCCAGTCGCGCACCTTTGCGCCAAAGCCGTCCTCCCCCATTTGCCTCATCGTCAGCATGACATGGGCATGCGGTTTGGCCAGACCATCCACGCCGATATCCCAGTGCACATTGAGATCGGCGATCATGCCCTTGTCCACGAACTCGTCCTGCACAAAGTCGCGGGCAAGCGCGATGCCCTGTTGCTGAGTCATCTCTCTGGGAATAGCGAACTCGACCTCGCGTGATAGCTGCGCATCCTTGCGCAGTTCGGTGGCTTCAACTGTCCCCCGTCAGCATTCAATAGACAGGCTGGCTTCGTAAAATAGGTGAGTGTTTTGGGTTCATCGTAGTGACTGTAAGGAACGAAGATGA
>CAZQBS010000149.1:0-3480 GCA_964591835.1 uncultured Sphingorhabdus sp.
GAGAGAGGCTTTCCGCTGGCCCGCCAGCGGAGAACTGAAATGGCTCATCAATCACGCAAAGCTCGCGCGCCAGCCGAGCGCGCCAACCTGTACCAGCAAATTACCGACCAGATCATCACCCAACTGGAAGAAGGCAGGGTCCCGTGGGTCCAGCCCTGGACGGTTGCGCGAGCGGGCCTTGGCATGCCGCACAATGCGGCGACCGGTCGAGCTTATAGCGGCATCAACATCCTGACGCTCTGGAACGCCGTCATTGCCCGCGGTTTTGCATCGCATGCCTTTTTGACGTTCAGACAGGCTTTGAGCTTGGGCGGCAATGTGCGGCGGGGCGAGCATGGGACGCAGGTTGTTTATGCCCATCGCTTCGTGCCCAGCGCCGAACGGTTACGGGCAGCAGCGGAAAATCGCGAGGCCAAGGGCAGCGTACCCTTCCTGAAGCAGTTCACCGTCTTTTCGGTCGATCAATGCGACGGTTTGCCTGATCATATGACGGAGCCGCCATCGCCAGTTCCTTTGGGCCTGATCCTGCCCCGGGCCAACATACTTATCGAAGCAACCCGCGCCGACTTCCGGATCGGAGGCGCGCATGCCTTCTACAGTCCAACTTATGATTTTGTTCAGGTCCCGCGTCCCGATGATTATCCCGAACCCATCAACTGGCACCGCACCGCATTTCACGAGCTTGGTCACTGGACAGGCCATGGCTCTAGGCTTGACCGCGACCAGAACGGTTCCTTCGGTTCGCCAAGCTATGGACGCGAGGAACTGGTTGCAGAAATGGCAGGCGCTTTTGTCTGCGCGGCACTCGGCATTATTCCGACCGTCCGGCACGCCGATTATCTCGGATCCTGGCTTCAAATCATCCGAGAAGACAATCGCGCCATCGTGCGCGCAGCAAGCGCTGCCTCCAAAGCCGCCGATTTTCTGCTGGCCTTCGGACCCGAACAAGTGGCCCCTGCCAATGCCAACAGCTTCGAGCCCGAATATATCGAGGAGATGGCGGCATGATCCTCGTAACACCCGAAATCCGCGCACAGCTCCTCGCCAACTGTGAGGCCCGATATGATGCCCAGCGGCAGAACAGGCGCGAGCCCGATCCCGTACCGGTCGTGCGGTTCTTCAACTCGGTTGGCAGTGCAACCTGGCTTGCGACCGAAATCGACTACGACAATATCCTGTTCGGTCTTGCCGATCTGGGCTTTGGCTGCCCCGAACTCGGCAGCTTTTCGCTCGACGAACTTGAATCTGTCGAGCTTCCATTGGGGCTGAAGATCGAACGCGACATAGCATTTGAAGGCCGCTTCCCATTATCGGTCTATGCAGCAGCGGCGCGGGCGGCGGGATCGCTTGTGCTGGCCGAAGACCTGCTTGGCCGCGCTGCCCGGTCATTGCGCGAGCGGGGATGATCGGTAGCTTCTTGGGGCCGCGCCCACCTGCGGCGGACGCAAGAGTGAGAGGAAACCAAAAATTTTCATGACAGGCTCAAGAGCCGGGAGAGTGTCTCGCGGCGGCCTGTCATGGAGTAAATGTCATGGCCAAGCAGCCAAAAAAACTATCCCTCAGCCCGTCACGCGACATTCCGTTCGACCTCCTGGAGCTATCCCAGTCCAACGTCCGGCGTATCAAGGCAGGCGTGTCCATCGGTGAACTTGCCGAAGACATTGTTCGGCGAACGCTTCTGCAAAGTCTCAACGTCCGGCCGATCGTCGATGAGGAAGGTCAGGAAACCGGGCGATTTGAAATTCCCGCAGGTGGCCGCCGCTTTCGCGCACTCGAACTGCTCGTAAAGCAAAAGCGTCTGGCAAAGAACGCGCCTATCCCCTGCATCGTGCAGCGCGTGGGCGAAACGGTCTGCGCCGAAGAAGACAGCTATGCGGAAAATGCATTCCGCGAACAGCTGCACCCGCTCGACCAGTTTCGCGCGATGAAGACTATGGTCGACAAAGGCAACAAGGCAGAAGCCATTGCCGCCCATTTCATGACCACGCCCGCTGTTGTCCGCCAGCGCCTGAAGCTGGCCGCCGTCTCGCCCAAGCTGCACGAGATCTATGCCGAAGACGGCATGACCCTCGATCAGCTTATGGCGTTCACGGTATCGGACGATCATGAACGGCAAGAGCAGGTCTGGGAGCTGCTTGAACACAGCTTCAACAGATCTGCGGCCTTCATTCGCCAACGCCTTACCGAGAACACTGTCCGCGCGCAGGACAAGCGCGTTCGCTTCGTCACCATCGAAGCTTATGTGGCAGCTGGCGGCGGCGTGGCCCGCGATCTGTTCGAAGCCGATGATGGCGGATGGCTGACCGATCCAGGCCTGCTCGACCGTCTTGTTGACGAGAAGCTCGCATCGGAGGCGACGCGTATCGGCGCAGAAGGCTGGAAATGGGTGACAACGGCAATCGACCTGCCCTGGAGCGCGACCAGCGGCATGCGCGAAATTGCTGGTGAAGAAGTGCCCATGACGGACGATGAAGGACAGCAGATGCTCAGACTGCAGGAAGAAGCGGATGCGCTCGAAGCGGAATGGTCACAAGCCGATACGGTCCCGCCAGATATCCATTCGCGCCTCGAAGCCATCGCGGCTGAAATCGGGATGCTTACCGCGCGTCCCATCATCTTTGAGCCATCCGAAGTTGCGATCGCAGGCGCTTTTGTCTCGATCGATTATGACGGATCGCTCTCAATCGAGCGTGGCTATGTCCAGCCAGAAGATGAACCTGTCGAAGAAAGCGAAGAAGCCGAAGAGGCAGAAGAAACAGATACCGATCCCGAAGGAACGGTTTCGGGTTCTTCCGAGCAAGACCAATATCCGCGGGGCGACGGCGAGGAAGACGAAGAGGATGGCACCAAGCCGCTTTCCGATCGCCTCATCGCCGAACTTACCGCTTGGCGGACGCTGGCGTTGCAGGATGCAATCGCGCAGGAGCCCGAGACTGCATATATTGCAGTCCTGCACGCAGCAGTGCTCGACAGCTTCTATCATATGTCCCGCGAAAGCTGCTTGCAGATAAGCTTGCATAAAGCTTCCTTTGCGATCCAGCCCGATGATCTGCGGGCCAGTGCGCCTGCACAATCGATCGCTGCACGCAATGCGCAGTGGGAAGCACGACTTCCGGATTCGGCTGACGGGCTGTGGGGCGTGCTACTTGCATTCGACGAAAGCGAACGGGCGTCCTTACTGGCGCATTGCGCTTCGCTCGCGCTCAATGCCCAAGCCGAAATCATCCCCAAATATGATAACGGCAGGACTTCTGCGCAAGCAATCGCAAAAAGACTGGCTCACAGCCATGTCTTGGCGCGGGCAGTCGGTCTGGATCTGATCACCGCTGGCTGGCGGCCGACCGCCGATGGCTATTTCCGGAGCGTGACCAAGACGCAGATCATTGCGGATGTGACAGCAGCGCGCGGGCCTGAATTTGCCGGGATGATCGACCACCTCAAAAAAGGCGATATGGCGCGTGAAGCCGAAAAGCTTCTCGA
>CAZQBS010000150.1:0-3459 GCA_964591835.1 uncultured Sphingorhabdus sp.
GAGCCGGTTTTGCGCATGATGCAGTGGTCACGTTGAACAGTGCGAATATACAAACAAGCGAAATGTCACGATACCTATTCATGAAGCGATCCTACTCTCGCCAAGTTACGTCCGCAATGTTGTGGGGAGCGGACATATAGCTAACGACTGAAAGCAACCGCTTCGTTGGTGATAAAGGACGGTTGCGAGACCGCGCCGAACCAATCGTTACGAAAATCTGGAAGCATTTGAAGATGCTCAATCAGTGTATCCCAACCCGCCAGTTCCTCGTGAAATGTCCAAATGTCACCATCCTTTTCGACGTCACAGCAGATAAGGTCGGCTGTAAGTAGGTCTCGCTTGTAAAATGTCACTTTTGTGATGTCGCCAAGCGGGAGTTTGTCGAAAAGGCTGGCGTCAATGCGGGACATTGTGGAAATGTAGCAGCCCTATGTTATGTCCGCAATTGGGGCGTATCCGGTCTATCCGCAGTGGCGAAATTGTGGTGTATTCTGTTGAAAAAGTCAGCCAGCTGAATTTTATTGCGCGAAGCAGAAACGATCGAAACTTGTGGCGTTTAAATTTGAATCAATATTTTAAGTAAAGCCAATGAATTGGAAGGAAATTTCGCCACGTTCTGGCAGATCGACTTTTTCAACAGAATAGATCGTAAGCTGACTTTTAGCAGGTCTCTGCAAGCCATTCCCTAGCGTCATAGTTGATTTTACACCTTCAGAGTGATAACAAGGCGCGGGGGATTTTGACATGGCAACTCTTGCGGATAAATCTAGCTTCGTAGAAACCAAGCTGGACGTATTGTCCGGGACGCCGCGAGCTCACGCCATCGACCGCTGGATATTCGTGCTCATGGCGGCATGGTTTATTGCCATTGTGCTCGCTGGGTTCATCCCGGACTCGCTGATGAAGATCGACGCTGTTAGAGCAGGCGAGCGCCCGCCGTTCCCGCTGATACTTCACGTCCATGCGGTATTGATGGGAACGTTCCTTCTGCTGCTTCTGGCGCAGGCATGGCAGATGGCGACCGGTAGGAGCGCTCAGCACATGCGGCTGGGGATGGTCGCTATGGTGCTTGCACCCGCTCTTGTCATCGTTGGCTTTATATTGGCCCCGACCATGTACCACATGCTGTGGGACGCGGCACAGGCAGCCCCCCCAGGCGAACGGGAGGAGATGCTGGGCGGGCTCGCGGTTTGGGAAAACATCCTGCTCCTCCAATTGCGCATCGGGATATTGTTTCCCCTATTCCTCACAATCGCGCTTAAAGCCCGTGGCCGGAACGCTGGTATGCACAAGCGAATGATGTTCCTCGCAACCGCGATGGCTTTGCCGGCCGGGATCGACCGGATTCCATGGCTGCTCCACTCGATGCCGGCGAGCCCGCTCTCGCCGGACCTTTACACGCTTCTGGCGATCGCACCGATGTTCGTGTGGGACGTGATGCGTAATCGTTCGATACATCCAGCCTATGTGATCTGGCTGGCGGTCAATATTCCGTTCGCATTGGCGGTGCACGGGCTGTGGGACACGCCGGTGTGGCATCAAACGGCGCGACATCTCATGGGGATCGGATAGACTCTCCCCTTGCCGAATATGTTACCGGCGGGATCAGTCGCCGAAGCACCAATTTTACTCTGGCCAGTCAGACAAAAGCTGAAAGGAAATATCGATGCCACAATTCGTGATTGAACGGGAAATGCCCGGCGTAGGCCAACTCGGTACGAGCGATCTCCAAGGTGCGTCCCAGACTTCATGTACGGTACTTCGCGACCTTGGTCCCGACATTCAATGGGTCCAGAGCTACGTTACGGATGACAAGATCTACTGCGTCTACCGGGTGCCCAGCGAGGACCTCATCCGCAAGCATGCCGAGACTGCGGGGTTTCCCGCAAACAGCATTTCACAAGTGCGAGCGATGATCGATCCCACGACCGCTGAATAGAATTCTTTCGAAGGATCGTCTCTGACAGTGCTCGCATTACGAGTGCCGGCGGCCGAATTAAAAAACGAGACGAGACGCGCCATCTGATCAAATCTGGAGAATGCCATGACCGAGACAATCAACGAAACCGCTCTCAACGACCTGGTCGGCAAGGTGATCGGCGACGTCGCCGGAGCCTTGAGCCTTTTCATGGCATATCTCGGAGACCAGGCGGATGTTTTCAGCGCGCTGGATGGCTGCGGCCGCATGTCGGTTGACGGTCTCGCGGCGAAGACCGGCCTCAACCCCAAATATCTTCACGAATGGCTCGGGTCGGTGTGTGCCGCGGGCTATGTACAGCACCACGCCGAGGACGAGACCTTCTCAATCACACCCGAACAAGCACTGGTCTTCACCCGCGAAGGTCAGCCGGCGTGCATGCAGGGCTTTTTCCAGCTCATCGTCTCGCAGTTCGCCGGGCATGAAAAAGCCACCGAGACCTTCAAGACTGGTGCGGGGCGCCCGTGGGGCGATCATCCCCAATGCCTGTTTTGTGGCACCGACCGGTTCTTTCGCCCTGGCTATCAGGCAAATCTGGTGGATAACTGGATCCCGGCGCTTAACGGAGTGGAAGCCAAGCTACAGGCCGGCGCCAAAGTTGCCGACATCGGTTGCGGCCACGGTTCGTCGACCGTCCTGCTCGCGCAGGCCTATCCCAACTCGACAATCCACGGCATCGATTTCCACGCCCCATCCATCGAAGAAGCGAAAAAGAAAGCCGCTGCTTCCGGGGTAACCAACGTCGATTTCCAGGTTGCCAAAGCGCAGGAGTTCGCCGGCGGGGGCTACGATTTCGCCTGCATGTTCGATGCCCTGCACGACATGGGCGATCCCGTCGGCGCAGCGCGCCACATCCGCGAAACGCTTGCACCGGGCGGCACGTTCATGCTGGTCGAGCCCTTGGCAGGGGATTCCATGGCCGAGAACATGCACCCGCTCGGGCAGATATTCTACGCAGCGTCCTGCACGATCTGCACACCCAACTCACTGTCGCAGGAAGTCGGGCTCGGGCTTGGCGCACAAGCGGGTGAGAAGCGGCTGGCCGAAGTCTGCCGGGAAGCCGGATTTACCATGGTGCGTCGTGCCGCGGAGACCCCGACCAACATGGTTCTGGAGGTGACCGGCTGAAGTTTGGATCCGAGTTCAGCAGACTCCATTGGCGGTCTCAGGTTTTCTCTTATGCCTGCTTCTGAGCCTTTGATGCAGCAAGCGGACCATGCGTATTCCGCTAAAAGGGACAAAAGGATGGCACTTAAAAGGACCTCTGCGCGGATGGTTTTGTTTGTGCTCGCGCACAACCTATGACATTCTTGTGGAAGCAACAGGGAGATGCGATATGCAAAAAGCCAGATATGCTCTTCTGTCGGGTCTGAGCGTGCTGCTCTTAAGCTGCGGCTCCAACGCGGCGTCGGAGAATCCAACCCAGGACAATGCCGCGGCGCACGAGCAAGCTATACGCAAGACCAATGAGAAATGGCTTG
>CAZQBS010000151.1:0-3442 GCA_964591835.1 uncultured Sphingorhabdus sp.
GGAAACCGGTGCCGTCGTCGCGCTCGGCAACATCATCCACGTGCAACTTGTAGGCTTGCTGCATCTGCCCCTGCGACTGCTGGATGCGGTCGTTGACGTTGGCCTGCGTCGTCTGCCCGACCTTGATCAACCCTACATATGCAGCGGGCGGATCGTTCGGCGTCCATGCGTATATGCGTAGCCGTGCTTCGGGTTTGGGAGTGAGGATGTCCTCAATAGTCGGTTTATTCATGTTTTCGCAGGTCCCGGCTGAACTGATTTATCAGCTAACACCGAGACGAAGACCGTGATCTTCCACCAATGCCCACCAAAAATTTCTCGCGTTGACGCGAAACCTATAATTTTGACCTTGGTATGCCTTGAGTGAGTTTTCTACATGTAAGCCATTCACCGCGAGCGACACAGCCATTCCGGGATCGTTGAAGTAAATCCGCAACTCTGCGCCCCATTTGTTTGGCTGGTTTTGATAGTGCACTGGGTTACCCGGCGTGACGGCCTGACCTGTAGCGGCATGATACCGTTGCTCGAACCGCTGTTGCACTCTCGGTGCTACCTCGGCCTCAAGAAGTATGTCGTGCTGCCCAAGATTCGCAAATGCTGACATTTTCATTCATCCCCCAAATTCATGTTTCGCTCGCAACCCCATTGAACGGTCTTATTTTTGCATCAATAAAATCGGAATCTTGAGCGCTAAGCCCATATCTCTCTGCAAGCGATTCATCAGTCCAGCTAAAGTTCATGTCCAACGCTGGAACAAGATCATACGTCGATTTCGTAAGGTGATGGGAATACATGAACTGAGACACAAGAAATCTGAAGAACTTAGTTTTCATATAGGCAAGTAGGTTTTCAGTCTGCACACGAGTGTCATAAGCTCCAATGACAAGGTATGTCTCGGTGCAGATCGCACCGGGGGGCAGAATATCGATTTTTGAAAACACCTTTCGGCGACCGTCCTTACCGGGATTCCCTGCATGATCATACGCAACATATGAGGTGATGACCTTCCATTTATCGATCAATTCCTTGCCGACGACAATTTTGCTCCTAGGATACGGTCCATCACCCTTTTCCCAGCGAAGGGACAAATCGCCGCTATCCTCTGGCCGCGCATTGGTCGGCAATCCAAAGGGTTTCCGGCTTGAAACGTAAGCGCTCATGCGAGGCTCATTCTTCGACGAAACCTTGCGAATGATAGGCACGGCACCGCTGTGGCGAACAAAGCTATTAAACTCATTCAGGTTACGTTCGACGGAAATGGGCGGTTGGTCGCCCGCGATATTCACGACCTCGCAAGGCCCCGATGTGTCTCGATCCCACAAGAAGTAGCAAACGCCCCCAGCCAGATCGACGCCGGGAAACGCATCTTTGGCATTCTCGTAGTCAACCAGCTTACGAAGGCGGCTATCGGAAAGCATAGTAGCTCGAAAATCGCCGAGGCCCTTGCCGCCTCCAAGCCAGCGTGAAGGCACGACCATCGTCAAGTAACGAGGTTCCAGTGCCTTCGCCTGCTCTACGAACTTTTGATATATCGGCGATGCGCTGACGCCGAACCCGCCATCCGCCAATTGGTAAGGTGGATTTCCAATTACTACATCAAATTGCATGTTACCTCCGAAAAGCCCCGCGATCCGAGCTTGGATGTTGTCTGTGTGGATGAATGCGTAGGCGTGCGTTTCCGCATCGTCACCTCGATCAAAAGTCTCTTTGCCAGCCCCGCAAAACTTGCACTTCGCGCCAGCCCATGAATGCTCCGTCCGCTCAAACCACACATTCCCGTCATCGCTCGCAAACTCCTTGGCGACCGAATGCTCGCCCATAGCGAATTTCGAGCAATAGAGGCTGCGCCGCGCGAGCAGGCTGGTCAGCCGGGTGATGCCGATCCCGA
The DNA here is from genome assembly GCA_964591835.1 of uncultured Sphingorhabdus sp. Classification (GTDB taxonomy): domain Bacteria; phylum Pseudomonadota; class Alphaproteobacteria; order Sphingomonadales; family Sphingomonadaceae; genus Sphingorhabdus_B. The sequence continues at coordinate 1,889 of CAZQBS010000151.1, forward strand.
ACACCTGTTTGGTCAGGATATGATCGACACGCGTTTGCAGGTCGGGGATTTCCGTCGTCAGCCCCTTGTTCAGCCTCGTCACGATCTCGCGCAGAAACACGCCCGATTTAGTGCAGGGATCAAGAAACCGGACTGTGCTGTCCGCCCATATGTCCGCGCCGTCATTCCCTGCCGCCCAAGCGTCCGCCAGCGTGTCGAGCATCCGGTTGGCGAACTCCGGAGGCGTGAACACCTCATCATTCGACAGATTGGCGATACACGTCAGCACATCCGGATTACGCCCGCGAAGGTTGAAGCCTGCTTGGTCGGTCATGCGACAGGCTCTGGATCTTGCGCGGCAAGCTCGCGAACCGTCATGGGCGCGTAGCGATCTGGGGTCGGCTGGAAAATCTCGTGTCGACCTAACCCGGCAAACAGCGTGCCCTCCTCCCGGAACGCCGCCATACCCGTCAACTTGTCGAGCCGGAAATCGCGGCGCTGGAACTTGCCTTTGCCCATGTAGCCCCATTCGACGACGAGGATCGGGTCGCCCTCATTGTCACGCATCGTCATCGCATCGCCGTGAATCAGGTTGAGCGACAGCACATGCGTAGCGGCGCGAAAGAGGTCGTCCGCCTCGTCCAAATTAAGGTAACCGGTAAACACCTCGAGCATGTTAGCGCGGCATTCGGCGATGTTGTCCGCGAGCAATTCGATCCCGTAGCAACAGGTCAGCCCGACGAGCGCGTAATGCTGCTTCTCAAACTCCGATTTACTATATTTGAGTTCCACAGCCGCCAATTTACGTTGCAGGATAGGCACGAGAAAATTGCCGCTGCCACAGGCCGGTTCCAGAAAGCGAGAGTCTATCCGCTCGGATTCGCCTTTTACCAAATCAAGCATCTTTTCGACCAGCCAAGGTGGGGTGAACACCTCGCCATGATCGGCCACACGTTGTTTAGACTTGATGAGGCTGTCGGCTCCCCGTTCCATCGGAGCCGGAAGCGGCAACGGGATCGCGCGCGGCGTGGCGGCGGGCGGGTGCTTTGGCTGTGCAAAATCGCCAATCAAATCGAGCGACCGGATGACGTGTGCGGGTGGTTGGGCTTTCCCATTCTCCCAATCCTGCACAACTTCGGGCGACACGCCGAACTCCTTGGCCACGTCCGCAAGGGACAGGCCCGCTCCAGCTCGGTGTGTTGCGAAGGACATAGATCCGTCCGCCCGCTATGCCGCAGCCGCAGACCGTACGTCGCGGGGCAGCCCCTTGAACGGCATAACCTTGATCTCCCCCTCGCGCTTGCGCGCTTGCGCGATGTCATAGCTGTTCTGCATCCGCATCAGCGTGTCCATCGACACGCCGAACGCCTTTTCGATCCGCAGCGCCATTTCGGACGAAAGCTGCGAATGCTCGTTGAGCAAAGTCGAGAGCGTCGCGCGGGTAACGCCTAGCACAGCCGCCGCCGCCGTCACCGACAGGCCCAGCGGCTCAATGATTTCGGACTTCACGAAGCCGCCCGGATGGGCTGGGTTCTTCATGCGGATGCCTGCAATCGCGCTCATATCCAACTCCTA
>CAZQBS010000152.1:0-1368 GCA_964591835.1 uncultured Sphingorhabdus sp.
CAGCAAGGCAATCGCATCGCCCCAATGATTGCCGCTGGCACTTCCTGCCGGGAACGTATGGAACGGCGAAAAGGCCGCGAAGTTGAGGGAGGTGATCGGTGCGGGCCGGGCACGCCATGCAAAATTGCCGACGAGTTGCGACCAATAAGCCGCTTCCAGCGCCGCGCCTTCGCGGGCCGCCACCATGCCTGTATCGGCAAGCGCCGCCCGTGCGACCGACATATGATCGCGCAAGCCCTTCATGCTGTCGGCATAGACCGCGAGCGTGAAGTGGTGATCGCCCAGCACAAAGCGGTTCGACATCAGATCGTCGCCTGCATCAATCAACGCGTCGGCCTGGCTGACAGCACGGTCACCAGCATTTTCCATCTGCGTCATGCGCAGCCGGAATTTCTCGGTTGCCGCTGCCCGTCCGAGAAAGGTGAAAGACTGCGTCAGCACGAATCCGAAATCGACCGATAGCAGCGCCTCAAACTGGCGCGGCGTGGTTTGAGCGGGATATTCACGTATGCCAAAAATACCGCAAAAGGCAGACGCATCGGCGTCACGCACTTCGATGGTCTCCGCACCGAAGATGGTGCGCGACCGGTAGAGCGCACTGCCCAAATGACCACGCACCACGGGCACGCGGCGGTGGCGACCCGTCATTACCATGTCGGCCACTTCCATCGTTTCCGAAAACATCAGGCCGCGATGTTCGTAGATGGCGCAGCGGCGCGGCTCGCAGCGCGCCATCAATTTCTCGAAATCGCGCGCTTTGTCATCGAGCAACTCGACAAGCGCCTCGTCGAGCATCGGTCCTTGCGGCGCAGCTTTGGATACGCGACGCTTGAACAACTGGATGATCTTGTCGCCGCCTGTTGCACCTGGACGGATTACCAATGTGACGAAGAAGCGGTTGATGAACATCCGCTCGCGGTTGATCCGCCCGAAATAGGCACGGTCGAGATCGGCAGCGAAACCCGATTTGAACTTGCCGCCGGGATATTGATCGACCCGCATCCTGATCAGATGTGTCCAGATCGACAGCCGTTCGTCGTGAAGGTTGCGAAAGAGCCCGTTGAGCTTGGTGTGCCAGTCGTTGAGGTCGCGCACATCAGCGGTCTCGAAGGCGCGGCCCTGCAGCTCGAAGGTCAGCATGATGTCGCCGGAATCCAGTGCCACCATGTCTTCGTTCAAATGCCGCGCGTAAGGTAGGAATTTTTCCGGTGCAGCCTCGCGCTGCGCCACTTTCAGCGGCACCGAATTGGTGGAAGCAATCAGCTTAGCCATGACGGCCGAAGCCTTTGCGACGCAAGCCCGCGAGCGGCAACGGCGAATAGCTGCTACCGCCCCAGAATGACCGGTTGCGGTTGCCAGCTTTGGTCC
>CAZQBS010000152.1:1468-3437 GCA_964591835.1 uncultured Sphingorhabdus sp.
GCTATCCGGCAATCGCGCCGACGATGGCATCCGCCGAAAACACGATGGCAATGCCGATAATGACGGTGACCAGCACCGCCGTTGAGGCACGTCCTGTGAACCACAGCAGGCCGGTGACGATGACGGCAATGACCGCCAACGTGCGCAGCAGGGTCGATGAGAGCAGACCGCGCACTTTGCTTGCGAAGCTCTCCAGATTTTGCGCGTAGGCAGGGTCAGGATTTGCGAGCGTTACCGCTATCGCCGCCAACAGCGCCACGCTCCAGATGATTGCGCTTTGCCTTGTCTTGGGAAGGCTGTTGAATCGGGCAGCGCAGGATGCGCGCCACATGCTAACTCCGCGCCCGGCTTTCAGGATGATATTCATATTCTGGGCCTTTCGTTCTCGGCAAGAAATTGGAGTTCGCGGTCGTAGGCAGCGCGTTCAAAGACGTTCCAACTTGGCGGCGGTGCGGGGCGCGCTTGAACCAAAGACGGTTCCGGCCATGCGTTTTCTGCCAGCAGAAGCGTGCGTTGATCTTTCGGAACCGGTGCACCGTCTGCAAGGATCAGAGGCGCGCTGGCGGCTACGCTTTGAGCAACGCCCGCGTTACGCAAGACCTTGGCGACATAACCATTGCGAAAACCACGCGTCTGGCTTCCCGTGTTATACATTGAGAGTGCGACCCGGAGAGCGGTCTGCGGATCGCGTCCGGCTTTGACTGCATTGTAGTTCGTAGTGAGAACACCGGCCAAGGCGGCAACATTGGTGCATGGGTCGAATACGGTGTCCCATGTAAGGCCGAGCCAGCGCATGTTGCGCGAGTTGATCTGGCCAAATCCCAGATCGACCGAATAGCCCGCTGCGACGTAGCGCCGCGCAGTCGCAGCAGCATCAGCAGCGTTATATTGACGGGCGGGCTGCCGACCGCCGTTTACGTTAAGCGCGAATGGCTCACCGCTGCTTTCCGTCTGGATTATTGCCAGCACCGTTTCGGGTGCAACGCTTGGTGCGCATTGCGACGCCAGTGCAAGCAAGGCAGCCGCAGAATAGGCCATTATGTGGTGCCGCTCCTTACCACGGCATCTACAGCAAGATGTGCTTTCCAGTTCATTTTGAATTGCTCCCAAAGCTATGATTTGCAGCAGTAATTCCCTGCCCGGCTTTCAAATAATTGATAGCCGCTTCGAGATTCGGTCAGCTATGGACTCACAAAGGCGATTACAGTTTTTTGCCTTTTTTTACGGTGGGCCCAGATGGCTTTAACCTTCTATCCCGTCACGACTCATCGTTACAGTTTGGGAAGGCGCTGAGCGACTATCGAGGATTTGACGATTGCTGTGTCGGCCGACGAGAAGGGCAGAAAGCGATCAATTACCGTCTCAAGCTCTTCAACGTCGCTCAAAATGAGCTTAGCAAATAAGCAATCTTGCCCAGTGACGCGATCAGCTTGCACAATCTGCGGTGTTTCGATGAGCATCTGCGTCAGTCGCTTCATTTCTCCTGGCATGGCGCGTATTTGAACGTGCGCCGCAATACCTCGACCGAACACTTTGGGATCGATCATAATCGTGTACCGCCGAATCGCGCCCGCATCTTCAAGTTTATGAATGCGTTCGGTTATGCTGGGACTAGACAATCCTATTTGTTCAGCAAGCTCACGAACAGTGATGCGACCATTGTCGGTCAATGACGCTATAATTGCTCGATCAATCGCATCGATCGGTCGGATTACATAACGACTCCTATTCATAATTCGCTCCAAAGATGTGCTGCTGTCGAGGCATTTCTACGAAGGCAAATCAGGGCACTCGTTGCCTTTATCGGCTTTCGGACCACAAACTCTGCCAACGGCAAATCTACTCAGGGGCGAACTGATGCGACATACCAACTTCTGGGGATGGCTAGCCCATATTATTCTTGCTAAAAAAGGCAATATTCCCGAAGATTCACGAAGATGCGCAACGATCTCAATCATCTTCCTGCAAC
>CAZQBS010000153.1:0-3357 GCA_964591835.1 uncultured Sphingorhabdus sp.
GACTGTTGTCTAATTGATTTTCTCCTGAACATTCCTTTTCCCGGTGCCAATGGTTGTCTTCGAGGTCATCGGACGGCGTTTGGTAGCGGTCTGTCCGAGCCTTCATGATCGCGGCCGGGCGAAAAGGGGTGGGCGTCTCTGGGTCCAACTCGAGGTTTACCCTCTAAGATCCGGGCGAGATCGCCCTGGCATGGCTAACCGGGAAAAGATCGCTGGTTTCATGCCCAGCGAAACTCTGTCTCGTTCAGCCAAAGCGAATGCAGCAACACGGCCAGTTTGCGGGCAACTGCAATCCTGGCGCGCTTTTGGCCCTTAGCTTCGGCGATCCGCTTGCCCCATGTCTGAAGCGCAAAGGGTCGCTGGACGCGGCACAGCATGATGTTGGCGGCTTCGTAAAGCGCTCGTCGCAGCATCGGATCGCCTGCTTTGGAGATGTTACCACGCACATCGCGCTCGCCGGACTGACTGCGACGTGGGGCCAAGCCGGCATAGGCACCGACATCCTCACTTCTGGCAAACCGCTGCGGATCTTCGACGCTCGCGGTGAAAGTGAGTGAAGTAATAGGGCCAACGCCAGGTACGCTCATCAGTCGCGTGCAGACCGGATCAGCAGCGGCGCGTTCTTCGAGCAAGCGGTTCGATGCGTGTAACTGCTTCTCGATCGCCTCCATCGACGCAACGAGCGGCGCAAACAGAGGTTCAAGATCGGGGCGCTGTTGATAGAGTGCCGCCAGGCGGTCGGCGCGCCTTCCCGGCGTTCTTGCCGTGCCAAGACGTAAGCCAAAGAGCTTCAAAAGCCCACGCATCTGGTTGGCCATGGCATTGCGCGCCGTGATTAACTGCGCCCGTATCCGCAATGCCGCTCGATCGATATGTGTGGCAGACGCCTTCATATGGACTCGCTTGAACCAGCCCGTGCGCGCCAGCTGTGCGAGCCCCTCGGCGTCGTGAACATCGCTCTTGTTGACGCGTGTTGCCAGCACGCCCTTGGCATGGCGAGCGCAGATGCAATCGACCGGCACTCCGCGTTCCTTCAGGCCATGATATAGGAAGGTCGACAGCGGCCCGGTCTCCAGAACTACCTTCGCAAGACCAGTACAATGCCGCTCAAACCATTTAGCCAGCACATCTGGATCACTCGCGACGACATCGCGTCGTAATACGGCCCCGTCGGAATCAACCACGCAGATATGCGTCGTCTTGTCACTCACATCCAATCCTGCATAAATCATCATCGGTCACTCTCCTGCATTGAAGCGCAAATGCGACTTCGTAGTATCCAGGAGAGTGGCTAAATCAATTACGCGGTGTCCAACCAAGCAGATATACAGAGCATGACCGGGGGGCGATTGGCCGCACGATATTGTTAACACGGATACGATTCGAATTCGGCGCAAAACTGAAACGCGACCTTTCAAACCGAATTGTCGCGGATACACCTTCAATATTTGTTACGAAATCTGTTACGAGAAGTGCTACGAACTAAAGCCAAGGAACCGCAGAAAACCGTTGGTTTTCATAAGTGGTCGGGGTGACAGGATTCTAGCAAATAGCTGGAATGACTTAAGAAAATAAGGCATATTCCCCTACACAGCACCTGCACAGCTATGGAATTCCGCGCGCTTTCGCTCCAAACCTGCACAGTTTCTGCACAGCGGAGTATGGGAATGGCGTTCATCACCGACAAGGAGGTTCTAAAGTCCGGCCTGATCATTTTCAGGCGCGGTGATGTCGAACACCGGAATTTCTATTGCCGCATCAAGCTCCCCAAAGAGGACCGCTACAAGACGATTTCGCTTCACACATCGGACCGGGAGTCCGCCCGCGACCGCGCGTTCGATCAGGATGCCGACATCCGGTTTCGGGTGAAGCATGACGTTGCCGTGTTCAATCGTCCGTTTCGGCAGGTGGCGGCAGACTATCTCCAGACGCAGCAGCGCCGTGCCGATACGGGTGAGGTTTCCCATGACCGGGTAAAAAATCTCCGAAACGCCTTCAAGAAGGCGCTCGAAGATTATGTCGGCAGCACGCAGATTCACTTGATCGGTCAGGACAGTTGGGCGGGCTATCCGACTTGGCGGCGGGAAAATGGTAAAGGCCGGTTCCGCGAGCATATCAGCGATGCGACCATCCAGTTTGAGATGGGCGCGCTTAACGCGGTGATGAACTTTGCCATCACCAAACGGCTCGTGCCTGCGAGCCACCGCTTTGAAGGCAGGCCGAAGCTCAAAACGATGCGCCGCGACGAATTTACCATCGAGGAATATCGCAAGCTGCACAGTGTCGGGCGCAAATGGATCAGGGCGGCGACAACGCCCCAAGGCACTTGGTATCGCACGATGTGCTACAATTTCATGCTCATCATGTGCAATACAGGGATGCGTCCGCCCGAGGCAAAGAACTTGCGCTGGCGCGACATCACGCTCGCCAAGGATCGTGATGGACGCGAGATTGTCGTGATGTTCGTTCAGGGCAAAGGAAAATCGCGCAAGCTCGTGGCTCCCAAGAGTGTTGGCGAATATCTCGACCGCGTGCGCGATCTGTCCAAGGCCACTGCGCCCGATGATTCCGTATTCACGATCATCAACGGGAAACCTGCCAAATACCTCTACAGCGATACCGTTCAGGCGTTGCTCGTAGAGGCCGACTTGCGGATGGGGCCGAACGGCATCCCACGCTCAACCTATTGCTTCCGCCACACTTACGCGACGTTCCGGCTCAGCGAGGGCGTGGACGTCTATATCCTGTCCGAACAGATGGGCACCTCGGTCAAAATGATCGAGAACCATTACGGCCATGTAAATACCATCAAGCACGCCGACCGCGTGTTGATGGGGACTGGCGGCTGGGAAGCGATGCACGCCGATATGGATGCGGAGGGCGATGCCGAAGAAGCCACGGCCAAAGCGCGGCAGGCCGCAAAATCGAAGCAGTCGGTTCGCCCTGCCCACTTCAAACGCTGACTCCGCATCGCTGATGCCCTTGGGAGTCCTGCGTTTTCGCCGGTTTTCCGATGCGCCGCTGGCGCTCTTAATCGGGACACCGGCCAAGCGGGCAACGGAATTAGGTGCGCCGAGCCTCAAGCACCCCTTTGCCCGCGTCTTCCCCGCATTGCGCCACTTCGCCGCTGGCGACCTTAATGTGGCGCAATGGCGGGTCTTTCCCGTCGGCAACTCACGCGAAGCGACAATCTGACTGTGATGATGGATTGGAACTCGCTTTATCAATCATAATCATGCTACATAGTGATTGATAGAAAGGCGTCTTATCCATCATGCGCTGGAATTGGCAGCTTCCCGACTGGCCTGTATTCCGCTTCGACGCGGATCGCATCCGCGCGTCCGAAGAACAATTCCT
>CAZQBS010000154.1:0-3352 GCA_964591835.1 uncultured Sphingorhabdus sp.
CCGCGCCGATGAGTCCTTCCGCAGGCACATCCCAAACCCCCCAACTGGCCTTGATCTTCCGATTCACGGTCAGCATCGCCGAGGCCGCCTTGCTCGCATCGCCGGGAAAATCGGGACCGCCGATGCCCTGGTCGGCGACTATTCTGATGTTCGGATAGTGGTCCGCCATCGTCTTCTTGAAGCCATCGTACCGCTGGCGGGTCTGGAAGAAATCCTTCGCGGCGTGCGAGACCATGCCGATCTCACCGCCCGCGGGGCCGAGCGCAAGCGCCATCAAATGGGCCGAAGCGACACCGCTGCCGTAGTCGTTCGGGCCGACGTTGCTGACATAGTCGCGTTCATGCACCAGGCCCTTCGGCACGTTGCCCATGAAAACCACCTTCACGCCCGCATCGGCGGCCTTCTTATAGGCGGCTGCGGTGGCAACCGTGTCGGTCGGAACCGAGACGATGATGTCCGGTTTCTGGGCGAGCACGGTTTCGATGTCGGCGACCTGTTTTTCGGCCTTGAAGCCCGCATCGGTGACGGCGATCACCTCGACCCCCATTGCCTTGAACTGGGCGCGCAGGCCTTCAACCTGCGCTCGCGACCAGTCGTTGCCGCTGTAGTGCAGCACGATGGCCGCCTTGGCCTTTTTCGCCTTGATCTGGGCGAGTTCGGCGGCTGAGAGTTTGATTTCGGCGGCCGATACCGGCTTCTCACCGCCCGGGCCGTTCGGCGGAAGCATGGTTTTCATTTTTTCGAGCTCGGCGGCCGGATCGGCAGCGAATGCGGCGTTCGAAAGCCCGAGCGCGAACACGATGCAAGCGGACGCCAGAAGCGCCATCATTAGGCGAGTGGGTGTGAAGCGTGTCATGAGGATATTTCCTTCGGTGGTTGGGGTTGATGTGCAGGAATGTCGTCGGCCGTCGAGGCTAACGACTGGATGCGGCGCAAGCAGTCACGCACGTAGGCGTCGGATTGGGCGAGCTGCGTTGTGACCTTTTCCAGCGGCCAGCCGTGGGTGCCGTGGCACTTGAGACTGGCGGCGCCGGTGAAGCCGACGTTCTTGAGGGTGGCGAGCGGGACGGCGTGGTCCAGCGTGCCGTCGGCCCGTGGCAACTGTTTTTCGCCCGGGCCGAAATTCAACCCGTCGACGCCATGTCGATATTCGCGGTCGATGTCCCAGATGTAGTAATAAAACAGGCGTTTTCGCTCGGCCAGGAATGTGATGGCCTCGCACACGGTCTCACCCATCACCCACAGATGGGGCGGTGCAAGGCAAACCCCCAGGTTCGGGTGATCGATGTCGCGGACCAGGCGCTTGATCTGGGCCAGGCTGTCGACGCCCTCGTCCCAACGCCTGTCTTCGTTGCCGCCATGTTCGAAATCGGCGGAGAACGGAACGGTGAGGTGGTTCTCGACGGCGATGCGAACCCCGCGCTTCGCACCCAATTCGACCAGCGGGGGCAGGAACTTGGAAACGAAGTCCGGGTAATTGGCTTCACAGTCGAAAACGACGGTGTCGATCCCGAGTTCGGCCGCGAACTCGACGCGTGCCAGCATTTCATCCTGGGTCTTGCCGTACATCGTCAGGCCGCAGGCGGTCATGCCGTATTTTTCGAGCGTTGCGCGAATTTTTCCGGGGTCGTCGCCCGGGTTGACGTGGTGCGCCAGCGGCGACGAACTCGACCAGAGATTGACTTCCTTGAACCCCAGCGTTGCGAGTTGCTGCAGCGAAACGTCGAGCGAAAAGTCGTGGTAAGGCAGGATTTCTGCGGTGTAGCGGAACATGAATTTCTCCTGGGTCATGAAGTAAGCGGTAGACGGGTCGGTGACTACCTACATCAGAAAAACGGCCTTTTCCGTTTCCCGGGCGTCGAACATCCTGAATGCTTTTTCGGCCTCATCAAGCGAGAAGGTATGCGTGATGAGTTTCTCGATCGGCACTTTCTTTTCGGTGATGCAGCGCATGATGGCCGGATAATCGGCGGCGCTGAAATACCAGCATCCCATCAGCGTGATCTGCTTGCGAATCAGCTGATCGCTAGTGCGTATCGTGGTTTCCTTGGACTCGCCGATGAAGGCGACGCGCCCGAAAGGTCGTACCGCGTCGAGCGCGGCGTTCTGCGCCGTGCCGTTGCCCGAGCAATCGATGGCCGCATCGACCCCGCGACCACCGGTCAATTCGAGAAGACGGGCGACGGGATCGCCCGCGCCGGAATCGACGGTACCGTCGGCACCCAGTTCCAGCGCCAGTGCGCGGCGCTCGGCCATCAAGTCCACACCGATGACACGAGCGCCGCGAGCCTTGGCCGCCAGGACGCCGGCGGCGCCCATCGGCCCGAGACCGAAGATCGCGACGGTGTCGATGCCCGAGAGATCGAGGCGATTCGCCGCGTTGTACAGCGTGCCGAAGGCGTCGGTCGAAACCGCCGCGACCGCGTAGCTGATGTCGTCGGGAATCGGCATGCAATTGCGCTCGGGTACCACCAGGAACTCGGCATTACCGCCGTTGCAGGTGAATCCGATGCAGTCGAATTCCTTGCACAGGTGATAATGGCCGGTTCGGCAATATGGGCAGTGCCCGCAGCCGATCGCCAGGTGCACCGCGACGCGTCGCCCCGGCTTGATTTCCTTCACGCCCGGCCCGACGGATTCGACGATGCCGGCCGCCTCGTGCCCGGAAATGAACTCACCCGGCTTTCCTCCCTGCAGCACCGGATTGCCGTAGTACAGGCTCATATCGCTTCTGCAGATGGCCGACGCCTTGACGCGCACGACGACTTCGCCGTCACCCGGCACCGGATCAGGGAACTTAAGGACCAGCACCCGACGGTCCCCCGGAAACGTCACACCTTTCATAATCTAGCGCTCCTGTTCATTCGGAATAGGGACTGTGCATCGCATAGAAATGCAGCTCGATATCGCGCGCGAGCAACTCCTCCTTGCGTGCCACCAAGGGTTTCAGATAAGGCATCTCGAGATGCTCGTCGAGATCTTTCCGGCTGCGCCAGTTTTCATAGAACATGAAGGCGTTCGGATCGTCGACGCTGGAATGGAAGTGGTAGTCGATGCAGCCGGCCTCGCGGCGCGTCGGGGCGACGAAACTGCCGAGGATTTCCAGCAGCTCCGCGCGCTTCTCCGGCCTGCCGTAAATCATTCCGATCAAGGTGCAGCCTGGGGTCATGATTTCTCTCCTGTCGTTTGGGGCCGGTGGGATCAACGGCGGCCCTGGGTAATGGCGACCGCGAGAATGATGATGGCGCCGCGGGCGATCAATTGCTGGCTGAACTCGAGGCCCATCAGCAGCAGGCCGTTGTTGATCATTCCGATCATCTTCTTCCTTAAAAGAAGGCAGAAACCGAGCGTT
>CAZQBS010000155.1:0-3323 GCA_964591835.1 uncultured Sphingorhabdus sp.
GTTTGCGGCGGCGTGGCTGGTAGCTTTGCAGGCGTTTTTCGCTTTGTCATTGTATCACAAATCCTGGTGGTGGGGGCGGCGCTTCGCGGTTTGGATTACGCAGGCCCGCTGACTTGGCATTGCCGAGCGTTGGCGCACCATACCAACCGGGGAAACTGGTATGCAGGTGATCGCCTTCATCCAGCATTGACGCTTTCGGATACAGGTAGCGGACGCGTCCACGCAGCCACCCCATCGACCGACCGGGAGGCGGTTTCAGATCAAGACTTGAGCCGTCCAGATGCCCACTATTGTCCGCAGGACTATAACCACGGCGGCGCATATCGTCCTGATATGGCCTATCGCGGAAGCCAGACGTCGCCACGACGCCGGGGATTGCGTTGACCAGCGTCCCGTAAACGTCAGCCGTATCCGGCTGGCTAGTCGCAGCATTGGCCTTGGGAATCGGGCTGGCAAACTGTGGCGCGATAGTGAGGCCTGCACCCTTGGGAGCCTTCCCGCCGAACAATTCCGCCTTGGCATCCTCGCGCGCCCTCTTCATCACTTTCTGAACTTCTTTCAACTGCCTTTCTTGCGGCAATTGGTCAAAGTAAGGCGGCAACACGAGCGCTTCCAAAGCTGGCCGTGCCTTGCGTCCAATCAATTCCTGCCATGCGTCCCAGTCTTTGGCGGGCATATCGTCGCGCTGCGGCTTATTAATGCTTATTCGGGCTTTCAGGAGCTTCTCGATCACTGGGTCGTTGCGATCCGTGGATTCCCACACTGGCGAGAGAATATCAGGGCCAACACCGCCCTCGCTGACGATTGGCTCACCAAGCACATTGCGGACCGGATAAAGATCATCCGACATTCCAGGGATGCGGTTTGCTATTGCATCGCCATAATCGTCCCGTTGACGCGCCACAGGGTCAACCGTCCGAGCAATCTGGTTGCCGAGCGTTGGCACAGCCAGTGAGCCAACCATGCGCTTGCCGAAGCCCTTGGCATAGCGCTGCGGATCATTAATGGCCTCCATCATATCGGAGACCCCAGACAGCCATGTCTTATTCGACAGGTTCGCCATGATTGAGGTTACCACCATGACGGCGGCATCTTCCCGCTGGCTATTACTCAGGCCATCATATTTCGTGGCCATGTCAGCAGCGACCCCGATGGTGGTGGCGAACGGATCGAGACGGCTGTAGCTGTAAAACTTGTCACCGACCTTGAACGAGTAAGGTTGCCAGCCGTTGGCGCGCATCATGTTTTCACGCCCGCGATCAGTCGGCGGGCCACCCGTAATCAGACCTTCGCTGGCCATTTCTGCAACCAAGGCTCCGATACCCGTGCCGACAACCGACTTTGCAATAGCCAAATCCCGGCGCGGACCCTTGGCAGCGATGTCCGCGCGCCATTCCTTCAGCAGCGGCGCGAACGGCGAGCGCTCGATTGAGAACTTTATCAGGTTTGTAGGCGTCCGCACGAACGGCAGGATCAGCTTGGCAATAGGCATGGCTTCCGTGAACGCCGATATTTTGGACGCGGCTGGACCGAGCGGTCGCTGGAACGTCAGGTAACGACCGTAATCGAACGCTCGTTCCATCATTTCCTCGGTGGGATTGGCAATCAGATCGGCAGCGCGGGCCTTCGCCTCAGCCCCTTTTAGCCCTTCCTTGCCCGCTTGGCGAACGGCCAGCCCGTGCAGTTCCATCCGGCGCGCCATGGCCTTGAACAATTCATCTTCCGCTGTCAGCGCGCGTGTCGGAATCCGCTGCAACGACCCCGCCATAAGCAGAGGGTTTTTGACGCCTGATATGAATTTTTCTTTGATTGTGTTGCCTTGAGTGCCGGGAATGGCTTTTTGCGATTGCGCTTCGACCTTGGTGACAAAGTCCGAAGGCTCACCCGTCTTGAAGGCCCGCGCAGCTTGTGCCAGCCCTTCCCGTGTGCCTGCCAACAGGCCGACAGCACGAGCGCCGACTTCACCGAACAGCACACGATCAACTTGCTTGCGCGCGGCGAGCGCCCGACCGGCCCCGATAGTGGCAGCGGTCAAATGTTCCGGCAACTGCCCCAGTGCCGTCAGCGTGTTTGACACGATGTTTACGACATGGGTCTGAGGGCCAGAAAGGAGGCTGTTATACCACAGCTCAATCAGCTTATCCTTGAATTTTGGCTTGAGCGCGTCCCGCGTCAGCGTGTTGAACTGCCCCGGCGACGTCTCGAAGGCATCCAGCAGAGTTTCGGCAGCATCGCGCGCATTTTCAGGACTGCCCCCGCGCTTGGCGATTGCAGCCAGCACAGATCCATTTACGTCGCGCGCGCTTGCCATCATGCGGAATTGTTGGAGCGTACGCCCAGCTTCCGCCGTCATGCCCGCAACCTGTTCCTGAATAGCTGCGTGACGCACCCATGCAGTTTGAAAGTCGGCAAGCACATCGTCGCCGGGGTTCTCCATCCCTTTAACCTTGCGCGCCATGTTGACCAGCTCGTTACCGGACTTGGCAAGTATCTGCCGTGCAGCCAGCGCCTCTTCGGCATTGAGCGCCTGGCCCTTGCGACGTGACACCAGTTTGTCTGCCGTCATACCCAATTCGCTAGCTAACCGCTCCGTTTCTGCTTGTGTGACCCGTCCCCGCGTTGCGGCATCGAAGCCGACACGGTTATTCGTCTGAGCCAGAGCGCGCGCAATGTCTTGCGGGCTGTCCAGTTTCTTGAGGTTGATGTTTCCGGCGAAGTCAGGCCCACCGTCAGGCCAATCTTCGTAAGCCTGTATGGGCGGGCTGTTCGCATCCAGATCATCGAGCCCGACCGGCTGGCCTTCATCGCTATAGAGAGGGACCGGCGACCGTTCGACCTGTTCGCGGGTTGCGCGCGCGTTCTCGAAAGCGTCAATCTCTGCGAAGTCATCGGGCAGGAAAGCGCGGTTATTGCCTTTGTAAGTGTCATCGACAGCATCGAGAAATTCGGCAACCGTTGGACGTTCCGGCAGGTCTGGAAAATAGCCCGCTTCCCATGCACGATAGGCCGCATCATCAAGCGTGAGGCCGTTATCATTTACGACCGGCCCAAACCGTTGCTCCCCGCGTGCAAAGTCAAAATCCCGGCTGGCATTGGTAACGCCCATCGTGGACAACTCGCGGCCTTGGTCCTGAATCCCCCCTTGCGTCCGCAGCCACGTCACGAGATCGACAGGGCCGCGCTTCGCAGCCGCCCCACCCGATGCCGTTTGCAGACGTTGCGATGACAGCAGCTTTGTTTCATCCGGCGCTTTGACGAGCGGATAAAGGCCCGCATTGGCCCGCGTGACTTCATCGAGCGAACCGACCTGATTGGACGCGATA
>CAZQBS010000156.1:0-3295 GCA_964591835.1 uncultured Sphingorhabdus sp.
TCAACCACCCGAGCGAAGTCATCAACATCGGTGACACCGTCAAGGTGCAGATCGTTCGAATCAACAAGGACACGCAGCGCATTTCGCTCGGCATGAAGCAGCTCGAAAGCGATCCGTGGGATGCGGCGGTTGCCAAATATCCGGTCGGCACACGCCTGACGGGCACCGTCACCAACATCACCGAATATGGCGCGTTCATCGAGCTCGAAGCCGGGATCGAAGGTCTTGTCCATGTTTCAGAAATGAGCTGGACCAAGAAAAACGTTCATCCGGGCAAGATCGTTTCAACCTCACAAGAAGTCGAAGTTGTCGTGCTCGACATCGACATGGAAAAGCGCCGCATTTCGCTTGGCCTCAAGCAGGCGCAGAACAACCCATGGGCGTCGTTTGCCGACCGCTTCCCGATCGGCTCGACCGTCGAGGGCGAAGTCAAGAACGCGACCGAGTTCGGCCTGTTCATCGGTCTCGATGGCGACGTCGACGGCATGGTCCATATGTCCGACATCGCATGGGGCATCACTGGCGAGGAAGCGCTTCACCTTCACCGCAAGGGCGAAACTGTCAAAGCCATCGTGCTCGATATCGACAGCGAGAAAGAGCGCATTTCGCTCGGCATCAAGCAGCTTGAAAAGGGTGCGCCATCGGCAGCGGGAGCCTCATCGGCTGGCGGCCTGAAAAAGGGTGCGACGGTTACCGTTACCGTGCTCGAAGTGCGCGATGGCGGCCTCGAAGTGCAGGCTGGCGACGATGGTGCAACTGGCTTCATCAAGCGCGCCGACCTCGGCCGCGACCGCGACGAACAGCGTCCCGACCGTTTCCAGGTCGGCCAGAAGTTCGACGTTCAGGTTGCCGGTTTCGACCGTTCGAAGAAGCCCAATTTCTCGATCAAGGCGCTTCAACTTTCCGAAGAGAAGCAAGCTGTCGAGCAATATGGTTCGTCCGATTCGGGCGCATCGCTCGGCGACATTCTCGGCGAGGCTTTGAAGAGCGCCAAGAAGTAAGCATAAGCGATTTAACCAAAGTTCTACTTTTGGGACAGAAAAGCCCGCCTCTGACCGGAGGCGGGCTTTTTCTTTGCCAGATGCAGCGTTTGCGCAGCAACGCCATTGTAAAACTGCAAATTTTCTGCCAGAATTGCCCTTCCGGTCCAATGAAGGTGCTTTTGGTTGCTCCGCACCCTGATTGTCGGACACTCGACGCAAGACGCAAAAGGACAGCTAAATGATCCGGTCCGAACTGATTAAGAAGCTCGAAGGCGAAAATCCGGGACTTAAGACCGACGAGATCGAAAAGATCGTCGATTTGTTCTTCAACCAGGTCATGCAGCGGCTTTCCGATGGCGGTCGAGTCGAACTCCGCGGTTTTGGGGCGTTCTCCACGCGTGACCGGTCACCGCGCAAGGGACGCAACCCGCGTACCGGGGCTTCGGTTGACGTGCCGTCGAAGCGCGTACCCTATTTCAAGCCAGGCAAAGAAGTGCGTGAGCGCCTGAACAAGTAAAGCGCCAAGCTCTACGTTTTTAGCCGGTATCCGGTTTTAAACATCCAGAAAATGATCGCCAGACACAACGTCAGGCAAATCGCGATGGCCGCGATGCTGACCTCGATCGCGACATCGCCCTTGCCGAAAAACGTCCACCTGAAACCGCTGATGAGGTAGATCATCGGATTGAACAAGGTCAGTTTCTGCCAAAGCGGCGGCAGCATTTCGATCGAGTAGAATGCGCCACCAAGAAATGTCAGCGGATAGACGACCAGGAACGGGATGACCTGCAACTGCTCGAAACTTTTCGCCCAGATGCCGATGATGAAGCCGAACAGGCAGAAGGTGATGACGATCAGCAACATGAACAGCGCCATCAGGAAGGGATGCGCAATCTGCACGTCCACAAACAGGTTGGCGGTCGCCAGGATGATGCAGCCAATCAGGATCGATTTGCTCGCCGCCGCGCCGACATAGGCAATCACCATTTCCAGCGGCGACATTGGCGCCGACAACATTTCGTAAATCGTCCCAGTCCATTTGGGCAGGTAAATGCCGAACGAGGCGTTGTTGATGCTCTCGGTAAACATCGTCAGCATCATCAGCCCGGGAACGATAAACGCGCCATAGGGGACGCCGCCGATCTCCGTCATCCGGCTACCGATGGCAGACCCGAAGACAACGAAATACAGGCAGGTCATGACAACCGGCAGCATCAGGCTGGTCCAGACGGTCCGCCCGAAACGTGCCATTTCAAAGCAGTATAATGACCAGACTCCGCGCGGGTTACCGATCATGCCGCGTCCTCCTTGCGGTGGACCAGCCCGACGAAGATATCCTCGAGCGAACTTTGCTTCGTGTTCAGATCCTTGAAAGCAAGTCCCAGGTCGCTCATTCGCCTTAGGAGCGACGGCACGCCGGTCGCATCGGCCTGCGTGTCGAATTCATAGACCAGTTCATGGCCGTCGGCTGCCAGCGTCAACACCCAATCGTCCAGTCCTTCGGGCAGCGCGCCGAGCGGTTCTGCCAGATTGAGCGTCAGCGTCTTGCGCCCGAGCTTTGTCATGAGCACCGCCTTGTCTTCGACCTCAATCAACCGCCCGCCGCTGATCACACCGACTCGGTCGGCCATATCCTCGGCCTCCTCGATATAATGCGTCGTCAGGATGATCGTCACGCCGCGGTCGCGCAGCCGCCGCACCATCGCCCACATATCGCGTCTCAACTCGACATCGACGCCGGCGGTTGGCTCATCGAGGAAGAGGATTTCAGGCTCGTGACTCAGCGCCTTGGCAATCATCACCCGACGCTTCATCCCGCCAGATAATTCCATGATTTTCGCATCGCGCTTGTCCCACAGTGAAAGGTCGCGCAGCAGTTGCTCAATAAAGGCGGGATCTTTTCTGCAGCCGAACAGCCCGCGGCTGAAGTTGACCGTGGTAATGACCTTTTCAAAGGCATCGGTGTGCAACTCCTGCGGCACCAGCCCTATCATCTGACGAACGGCGCGAAATTCTTTCAAATGATCGCGCCCTTCGACCAGGATATGACCTTCGCCCGGCGTCACAATCCCGCAAATGATGCTAATTAGCGTTGTTTTGCCAGCACCGTTCGGCCCAAGCAGCGCAAAAATCTCGCCCTTGTCGATGGTCAAGTCGATTTGCGACAGCGCCTCGACACCGCCTGCATATTTTTTCGACAGACCGGAAATTTGGAGAATCGGAGGCATATGCCTTGACCTGCCCCCGTCCATCGGCTTTGGCAAGGCTGCAAGGTGGATGTGGCGGAATGGTAGACGCTACAGACTTAAAAT
>CAZQBS010000157.1:0-669 GCA_964591835.1 uncultured Sphingorhabdus sp.
TCGTGCCGCTTCCACCGCGTCACAATCTGTCAGGTCTTGCCCGGATCTGATGAGGACTGCATTTTTGGGAAATGTGGCATTGATGCGGCCAATGCCGTCGCGCGAAACAATCGCAGATGTTGGATCCGCAGCAAGCATATCACTATGCGATGCCGGGATCCTGTCACGCATGGCGCCCCAATATGCATGCTCCCTGATCGGGCCCATCGGACAAGCCGCCAAAGCGCTGACACCGACGCGGTGATCGCTGTCGAAAGACAAGAGTGTTTCCGTTCGTGCATGTTCAAGCACGACCATCTCGCACCACAATCCTACTCGGGCGCTTTCCGTTCGGTCATACCAATATTCTCCAAAGCCTGATTCATCCCACCATGCATTGCACTGCGCGATACCGGGCCAGTAAAGTACATAGATGAACTCGAAGCTTTCGGTGTTGAGCGTGCGCGAGCGCTCGATGCGCTGCGGACAATTATCGCCAATTATTGCCAGCTCAATATTTTCCCAGAACTCGCGAAGACCAGCGTTATCCAACCCGTCGGCCTGGCATCCCAGATAAAGTGCAACAAAGTCCAAATTATCCGGAGTGGCCGCGGACCATGCCGGTACGGGAGGGTTCCAGCCAACAGGTGTGTTTTTGCTGGTCACTGCAGTTCTGCGCTTAAAGCTGGC
>CAZQBS010000157.1:679-3262 GCA_964591835.1 uncultured Sphingorhabdus sp.
GCGATTGAGGAGCAGACGGGTGACATCGGGACGCGAATAATGACCTACAGGGTCTGCCGCCGCCTTGGCCAATGTGATCATTCCTAAATCGATATCGGCATAAATAATGCCCTCTTGATGCTCGGGCAGGCCGTCTGAAAGCCGACTGCCATCTGGTCCGAAGATCATCGATGCGCCACCACCCAGTTCCAGATATCCAGCACGCTCGTCGGAATCCACCAACAGGTCGAGGATATTCTGATCGGTAACCATTGTAGCTGCCAGAACAAAGCACTGGCCTTCGGCTGCATACATCTGTGACGCGGCAAGATTGAGTTCCGCGCTCAGCGCGTAGGCAACTTTCTTGTACAACGAAAAGCTGGGCCAGGATGCTATATGGACCTGCTCACCAAGGCTGTACATAGCATAGCGGGTGAGCGGCTGCAAATGCTCCCAGCAGCACAGGGCACCGATCCGGCCTATTGGCGACGGCCGAACCAAAATGCTGTCACCCTGTCCCTCGCCGTAAATTGTCCGCTCTACATGCGTAGGCTTCAACTTGCGTCGAATTCCTGTCGCTTCGCCATCTGGAGTGAAATGTGCCTGTCCGAGATAGAGGCTGCCGCCAGCACGCTCGCTATAACCGAGTACCACATATATGTCGTTATCGCGCGCAGCGTCACATATGCGGATCCATTCCGGAGAGCCGACTTCGAGCGAGTTGTCATGGTAGCGCTGAAAAAATTGCAGCCCCCAAGCTGGCGCGCCCATCCATGCCCAAAAAGGATATCCAGGTATCCATGCTTCAGGAAAAGCCACAAGGCTGGCCCCCCCCCGAGCCGCCTCTTCGATTAGAGCGATAGTCTTATCGACCGTACCAGCCAAATCGAGATAAACCGGAGCCGCCTGGACAACTGCCGCACGATATTTGGGGTGTATCACTGCCATTCTGCTCTCCTGTCTTGCTAGGAGATAGCGATTTTGATATCATCTGACTTGTGCGACAGCGCACTTTCCTTAGGTCGCGAACGACAGGAAAACCATTGTACGATTTAAAGTCTGTAGACGCCGGCAAACGAGTGGACGCGTGGCGAGAGTTGATTTCTCAAACATTCGTGCCGCTCGAGCTCGGTGACACCGAGCCGACTCATTTCTTCGGCACGCTGGATCATTTCGATATTGGAGACGCCCAATTTACCAGGATTACCGGCGACCGTCAGCGTGTTACGCGAACGAAGCAACTCGCGACAAAGAATGATTCAGCGCCATTTCTGATCAGTCTGCAAGTGAGTGGGCAAGGCCTGCTTCAGCAAGACGGCAGAGAGTGCTTGCTTCGTCCTGGCGATCTCTCACTTTACGATACACGTCGCCCTTATGAACTCATCTTTCCAGAAGAACTTGAGCAGATCGTGGTCGCCATACCGCGCCAAATTCTGGATGGGCGTCTTTATATGCGGCCCGAACTGACAGCTACCTCAATTAACGCGCATTCGGCAATTGGTCGCATACTTGGGGATTATATAGGATCAGTCGCCCGGCAGGCGGCAACGCTCACAGTTGCCGAAAAAACCGAGCTGGCCGATGCAATGCTGAACCTGCTGGTGACGGCGCTGGTCTATATTGCTCCTCATGTCGATGCCGCGCCCTCTACAGTTCGCCGCGGCCATTTGACGCGTATCAAGGTGTACATTGAAAGCGAAATCGAAAATGTCGAGCTCAGCCCTTTGACGATTGCATCTGCGCTGCGGATAACGCCGCGCTATCTCCACCGCATATTTCAGTCCGAAGGCACCACGCTAATGCGGTGGATCCTCAACCGAAGACTGGAACATGCCGCTCGACGGCTGAGGGACCCGCTACAGGCTCGCAAAACCGTAACGGAAATTGCTTTTGAATTAGGATTCAACGACACGTCGCACTTCAGTAAAGTTTTCCGCGCAACCTTCGGAATGCCCCCGCGCGACTATCGGTTTGCGGAAAGAGCGCGTTTGTTCTCTCCCGGTCAAGAGATAGGCCACTCGTGACATAGCGGCGGCGGCGTCTCGCAACCATCCTTTCTCCGGGATATTAACAGGAGACAAATAATGCGCCGGACCATGCATCTAACCTTAAGCGCGGCTTCATCGATAGCTGCCATTTCGATCGGAATGGCAGCGCCAGCCAATGCAGAAGGGACACCGGCTCCAGACACCAATTCAGAGGCTAGCGCGTCGTCCGATCAAGCGCAGCCTGTTGGACTTGAAGAAATCGTCGTTACGGCTCAGAAACGATCAGAAAATCTCCAACGGACACCAATTGCGATAACCGCAGTGACCAGCGCTGATATCGCGCGGCGCGGTGTCACCGACATTTCGGGTGTCGCCAACTTCACGCCGAATATAACGTTCAATACGACCGCTCCAATAAGCGGGGTTTCGTCAGGCGCAGTTGTTTTCATACGCGGAATTGGTCAAACGGACTTTTCGCTGACAACCGAGCCAGGCGTCGGTACTTATGTCGACGGGGTTTACAATTCCCGATCGGTTGGCGGGGTCCTCGATGTTCTTGATCTCGAGCGAATCGAAATTCTCCGCGGACCGCAGGGAACGCTATTTGGCAGGAACA
>CAZQBS010000158.1:0-3215 GCA_964591835.1 uncultured Sphingorhabdus sp.
ATACCACTCATTCTTCTGGCGCATTCTCAAGGCCCACGGCTATCTGGTCGGGTTTCCTCGGAAGATGACGATTCTAACACCGCCGACTGAGGCAATCGCGCTGTCCACAATTCGAAGCGCGTTTAAGTCCCATTCCAAGTTGTCGGACGAGGAGAAGGCGCAAAAGGCCGCCCTTGAGGTTGCCGAGCGAATGCGTCTGGCGATGGAAGAGGGGAAGGTATGCTTCGATCTATTTGCGGAACGTGTGGCCATCCTTCTGCACGGCTCGGCCAAAGTCCGTAACCTAATCTCGACGATGTACCCATTCATTATACTAGACGAATTTCAAGATACGAGCGCGGAGCAATGGTGCGCGGTCACGGCAATTGGCATGAACAGTACGCTCATCGCACTCGCCGATCCCGAGCAGCGCATCTTCGATTTCATTGGAGCTGATCCGGAGCGTCTCAATCATTTCAAAGATGCCTTCCAGCCGTCCTTCCACGACCTTGCAGGCGAAAATCACCGAAGCAAAGGGACGGACATTGCCCTTTTCGGGAATCATCTTCTGACGGGTAACTTTCGACCAGAACCTTATCAGGGGATCGATTGTGAGGGGTTCGCCTCCAATCCTAACCAAGCCTTTGCATCGTTAGTCACCCAAGTATTGAAAGCTAGGAAGCGACTCATCGAATCTGGCCGTCAAAACTGGTCACTCGCAATCCTCGTTCCAACAAAGCGAATGACGCGCCTCGTTTCTGACAAACTGCGCGAACCATTCGGCAATGTGCCGCCGATAGCCCACACTGCGGCCATCGACATGGAGGGGCCGGTCCTCGCGGCGGAGGTAATAGCATTCCTACTTCAGCAACGAGATAATGAAGGCTGCTTTGACGAGTTCGTTGATGTCCTCTGTAGCTTTTTCCACGGGCGAGGCGGGTCGGCGCCAACCAAGGGCAGCATGACCGAAGCCGCCCGTCTCCGAGCAGCTTTATTGAAGTGGAACGACTGTGTTATCAATGGCAAGGCTCTGCCAGCCAACAGCATTCTCCATGCCACGTTCGCGGTTCATAATGCGGTAGCCGCTTTGAAACTGAGTGGGGCACCCGATGCTGACTGGAATGCGATACGGGCGGTCCTTGAGGCAGGAGCGTGCGCCCGTATCGCCGAAATCGCCAATGAAGCGCGGAACGTCCGATTGCTGAACCGAGGCACGCAGCTACGTCAAGGCTTGTCCCAAGATTGGCGAGATTTGGGCAGCTATCGAAATGCCCTCGCCGTAACTCGCCAAGCATTTGTGCAGGAGCATTTCGCCACCGCGCACAAACCCGAGTCCGGTGTCGTCGTGATGAATATGCACAAAGCCAAGGGAAAACAGTTTGATGAGGTCATCATTTTCGAGGGGTGGCCAAAGCGGGTGAAGGGCGAGATCGTCGGCAATCCTGACCGGATCGTTGGGGGCAACCGCCGCGAGGGCGAAATGACACAAGCACGGCAGAATTTTCGGGTAAGTGTCACCCGCGCGAAGCTCCGCACGACGATAATGTCTCCTCTGGACGATCTGTGCGTGCTGCTAGTCCCTTAGTTTTCGGCTGCCCCTTCGGGCGAGCTGCTCTATGCGCTGCGCGCACCAAGCCTGAAGTCTTGGCCGTGCCGGTGACGATCAGGAGCATGAGAACATGAGCGGGACTTTTTAACGTCGCACTCTTTCCCGCTTCGCTCCTAAGGGTGCGGCATTTTGAGCTGACCCGCTGGCACTCTTGCCTCTCGACTGTCCGGACGCCCGCTGGCCCACAGGCCCGCGCGCAGGGCGTCCGGCAGGCGTCGCACCGTGCAAGGGTGCCGTTGCCTGTGCCGCGCTGCGGCGGGGGAGGCTGATCGCCTCCGTTCATTTGATTATGTGGGAACGCCAAGGGCTTTGCCCTTTCGTTCCCAAAGCAGAATAGCCACCCCCGTGTGGCGGTCGCTGTGCGTCCGCTGGCCCGCGCCAAGGGCAACGATTCCGCTTTCCCTCCCCCGCCCATCCTCGCCGGAAGGCAGAGCCGCATGTCGCAGAGCGATGCGGCTTTCAGCCTGAAAAGGAGGGTGGAAATGTGTGATTTGCAGTTGATGTATCGTGAGTGCGGTGCCGAGACCCGCGACGATTATTTGCGTGGACTAGCCAATGACAATGGCTTGCCGATTGCCTGTGTTCGCAAGATTGCAGACCATCTTGGTGAACGCGAGGATTTCGGGGCGTTGGTCCTGATTTGCGAAACACGAAAAGGGCGGATGCAATGAAGGCGCGGCATCACGAATTGGTCCCTCCGAGCGACCCCAATCAAATGATAATTGCAGGCGTCGAGCCGGTGAGCCTTGTCGAGCGCCTAGCATGGGCCGCACAGCAGCCCTTGCAGCCCAAGCGGGCGCAACGTCCACTCGACATCGGTTTCTGAGACCCGATGCGAGACCAGATGGAAATGTTCTAAAAGGCGCAGACCTAACGGGCGTTTTCGAGTGCAGAAATCCGCTCCGAGCATACAGCATGAACTGCGCGACCGAGTTCCTCGATACGCTCGCCTAGCCACGTCAGCTCATCTTCGTTTATCCGGTAATGCTTCGAATAGCGCGCTTTCACATAAGCTTCCTTCAGCTTCTCGAATTTAGCACGATCTGCACGCAGATCGCGAGGCCAAGCATCAACCAAACGCATGTCGATGCGCTCTGCCTGCGTTCGCAGAAAGCCGAGATTGTGAACGTGCGGCGTATAGAATGTGCAAACCAGCAAAACGCAGTGGTAAAGAGATTCTGCCGCTTGATGTAGCACGAACGAGGCCTGTTTCAGGTCGCCTTCAGCTAATCCTGCTTTGTACATTTTATAAAAGGCGTTGGCTTGCGGCAGCCATTCGCTTTTGTATTCCTTTGCCATCGCCAGCGCTTGCACGGGCGTCTTGGGCTTAGGCGTATGAAGCTCGGTATCGTCGGCTTCGTACAGCGCGATGCCATCCTTTGCGACGTCCATAAAAAAGTAGCGCCCATGCGCAAGTCCGTCGTTCACTTCCTGCAACGTGTGGACAATGAAGTTGACCGGCGTCCGGAGCGCCTTGGTAATGCCAAGTTCCTGGTTGAGCCGGTCTTCGGCCTTTGCCCAATATTTAACGCGGTCAGCAGCATCCTGTCGGTTTACGACGACCAACAGGTCGAAATCCGACTGATATCCCTTGGCAGTGTGCGGTTCATCAACCCAACCGCCGCGC
>CAZQBS010000159.1:0-1149 GCA_964591835.1 uncultured Sphingorhabdus sp.
GTAAGGCGACGGCACTTATCCGCACCGCCCGCGATGCCGATAGTCCGGCAACCTTTGAGGCGTCCGATCTGCCCCACGACTGAACCTACCGCGCCTGCTGCGCCCGAAACCAGCAATGTTTCACCGGCTTGAGGATTCAATCCGTCGAGCAATCCGAAATAGCCGGTCAACCCGACCGCGCCCATGCCCGATAAAAAGTAGGAAGGCGATGCAACCCCGCTGACGTCGATGGGCGAGGTAAAGCCGCCGGGGTCGACCACTGAATAATCTTCGAGTGCATTCAATCCCAAGACCCAGTCGTCGACTTTGAAATCGGGGTTGGCAGAAGAGTGGACCACGCCCACAGTTGTCGCGCGTACCGGATCGCCGAGAGCGATCGGCGGCATATAGCTTGGAGCATCGTCCATCCAGCCGCGTTGCGCCGGGTCGAGCGAAGCGAAATGATTGCGAACGATAAAGCTGCCTGCGGCCGGTTCGGGGATAGCTTCCTCAACGAGGCTGAAATCCTCGGGCACCGGATCGCCGTGCGGGCGGCGGACTAACAGGTAACGGCGGTTGACGGACATCCATATCTCCTCTGCCGTTTATCCTCTCCCTGTGACGCAAATGCCGCACCTGTAACAAGTGGTAGTGTTGGCAAATGCACGCAACGCTAGAAAGCGATCTGAGGAAATGAGCCGCACGTGCTCATGCCAGAGGAGAGGGTATCATGGGGAAGAGCAATTCAATGCGCGGCTATTGCCTGGCGCTTGCCGGCACAAGTTTGCTGGCTTTTACAACACCGGCATTTGCGCAAGAAGCGCAAGGCGCTGATGAAGCCGACAGCGGCGAAATCATAGTTACCGCCCGTCGCCGCAATGAATCGCTTCAGGATACGCCCGTTGCTTTGACCGCCATCAACGCATCGATGATCGAAGACAAGGCCGCTGTAAATATCGGCGATTTGACTGGCGCGGCGCCAAACCTGCTGATCACCAACCAGAATGCGGGCGCGGCTGCGGCCAACCTCTCGATCCGTGGTTTGACCTATGCCGACATCGAGAAATCGCAGGAGCCTACCGTGGGCGTTGTGGTCGATGGCGTGTTCATCGGCACCTCGACGGGTCAATTCTTCGACTTTTTCGACATCGAGCAGATCGAAGTATTGCG
>CAZQBS010000159.1:1159-3214 GCA_964591835.1 uncultured Sphingorhabdus sp.
CGGCGGCGTCATCAATATCCGGCGTTCACGGCCTACTGGCGAATTCGGTGGCAAGATGGAAGTATCTTACGGCAGTTTCAAAACGCTCGCCACGCGCGCTGTGTTGAACGTGCCGATCATCGAGGGCAGCGGGCTTGCTGCCAAATTCTTCTACTTCCACAATGACAGCGACGGTTGGTACCGCCAGGGCCAAACCGGCGAACGGCGTGGCTTCAGCAACAACGAGAATTTCGGCGCATCCTTCTCAGTTGAGCCAGCCGGCAGTGGCTTCGATGCGCTGCTTACTGTAGAGAAACAGATACAGAAGTTCGATCCGGTAGTATCCAACCTGACCAATTCGACTGAATTGTTCTGCGGTTTTATCGCGGCAATAGAGTGCAACCGGAACGGAACCGACGACCTTTACACCGTTTTCGGCTTGCCGAACGTATCGAACTATGCCGCTCCGTCGGTGACGCTCGAAATGAACTATGATCTTGGCGGCGTGAAGCTGACTTCGGTTAGCGGCTATCGCAAGTCGCGCGAAAACCAGACTCAGGATTTCGACGCATCCTCGACCGACCTATATTATGTCCGTCGCCAGCAAAATTATGAACAATGGAGCCAGGAATTGCGCGCGGCTGGCAAACTTGGCGACGCTTTCGATTATGTGGCGGGTGTCTATTATTTCAAATCGACCTATAATCTGACTCAGCATACCCGCCTGTTCGCATTCAACCCCGCAATCGATCCGGTCGACTTCGACACCAATCCTCAGGATGTTCAGGGCAAGACGCGGTCCTACGCCGTATTTGGCGACTTCAACTGGGCATTTGCCGACCAGTTTCGCTTGTCCTTCGGCGGGCGATACACCAGCGATCGGAAATCCCTCGCTAACGCCTTTGGCGGCGTTCAGCTCGGGCAAGGATCCGACAGCTTCAAGAAATTTACGCCGAAGGTTGGCGTCGACTGGCGCCCCAATGATGACACGATGCTCTATGCTTCATGGTCACGTGGGTATCGTTCAGGCGGCTTCTCGCCGCGCGCTGGTTCTGCGGCCAGCGCAAGCATATCGTATCAGCCCGAGACGGTCGATTCATACGAAGCAGGTGCCAAGCTCGACCTGTTCGACCGGATGGTGCAGTTGAATCTGGCGGGCTTCGTTTCAAAATATAAGGATCTGCAACAGAACAACACGCTGTTCTGCGGTACCTGCGCCACGCAGAACGAGACCGTTACCTCCAACGTCGGTTCGGCAACGGTCAAGGGTCTGGAAATGGACTTCACCGCGCGTCCGGCTGAAGGGCTGCGGATTACCGGTTCGCTCGGCCTGCTCGATTCCAGCTTCAAGGGCTTCATCGTCGGCGGTCTGTCGCCGGTTACAGGGCTCGTCATTCCTTACGATTATTCGAACAACGACTTGATCTACAACCCGAACATGACAGCTTCGATCGCGATGGATTATACCGTGCCGACCAGCTTCGGCGAACTCGTCGCCAATGTCGGCTACCGCCACATCGGCCGTTACGACCAGCAGATTTCGATTGGCGGATTGACCGGCAATACCACGACCGGGCCATTGACCGTGACCGGCAACGACCCGCGAGTCCGCACCGACACGCAGGGCCTTCTTGATGCCAGCCTGACCACCAAATTTGATCTGGCTGGGACCGAGGCTCGCCTGACCTTCTATGGCCGCAACCTGCTCGACGACCGCGGTATGACGCACGGCTTTACTGTCGGCGGACTTTGGTCCTTTGGCACCGCGCGTGAACCGCGCAGTTACGGCGCGACGCTGGGGGTCAAATTCTGATCAATCGATCAGTGTTCAAAATACAGGGGCTGTGGCCAAACTGGTCGCAGCCCCTTTTTTCATGATGGAGAGTATGATGGGACGACTTTCAGGCAAAATTGCGTTGGTAACCGGCGGCGCGTCAGTCCCCGGGCTGGGCAGCGCAACCGCGATCCGCTTTGCCGAGGAGGGCGCGGTTGTTTATCTTACCGATCGTGATGGCGAGGGGGCCGAGAAGGTTGCAGCCGATATCCGCGGGTCGGGCGGGCAGGCGCATGCATTAG
>CAZQBS010000160.1:0-3206 GCA_964591835.1 uncultured Sphingorhabdus sp.
AGCCGTTCGTCCATGATTGAAACCGGAATCTGGTCAGCCATGTCGGCGGCAGGGGTGCCGGGACGCGGGCTGTATTTGAACGAATAGGCCTGCGCATAGCCAATCTCGCGCACGAGGCTCATCGTGTCCTCAAAATCGGCATCGCTCTCACCGGGAAAGCCCACAATGAAGTCGCCCGAGAATGCAATGTCGGGGCGGACGGAGCGAACGCGGTCGAGGATACGCATATAGCTATCGCGGCTATGGCTTCGGTTCATGGCCTTGAGGATTCGATCGGAGCCTGATTGCACGGGCAGGTGCAGGAAGGGCATCAGCTTTTCGACGTCTTGATGCGCCGCGATCAGCCCTTCTGTCATGTCGTTGGGGTGGCTGGTCATGTAGCGAATGCGGTGAAGGCCTTCGATTTTGTCGAGCGCGCGGATGAGCGTTCCCAGATCGCGGTCGCTATCGCTCCATGCGTTCACATTCTGGCCGAGAAGCGTGATTTCCTTGGCCCCCGCATCGACGAGTGCTTTCGCTTCGTCAATCAAATCGCCCCAGCTCCGCGAGATTTCCGCGCCCCGCGTGTAGGGAACCACGCAATAGGTGCAGAATTTGTCGCAACCTTCCTGCACCGTCAGGAAAGCGCTCGCATTTTGCTTGCGGCGAGCGGGGAGCTTGCCAAATTTGTCGAGCCCCGGAAGGTCAAGATCGACGACGCGATCGCCCCGACCGACGGCTGCGATCATATCGGGCAGGTTATGATAGGCCTGAGGGCCGACGACGATATCGACCTCCGGCGCACGACGGCTGATCTCGCCGCCTTCTGCCTGTGCGACGCAACCGGCGACGGCGATGACCGGACTGGTTCCATCCTTGCGGCGCAATCGACCGATTTCGGAGTATACCTTCTCGGCCGCCTTCTCACGGATGTGGCAGGTGTTGAGCACCACCAGATCGGCATTAGCCTTTTCGTCAGCAGCCGTCATGCCCTGGCTCTCGAACATCTCGGCCATGCGCTCGCCGTCATAGACGTTCATCTGGCAGCCGTAATTTTTGACGTGATAGGTTTTGGGCGAATCCATGCTCATGGCGCGCGCCTATACATGCCGCGCCGCTTTGCCGCCACCCTCCATTGCCAAACCGATACGCGCGCGGACTTGGGCGGAAATGGCCTTGCGGTCGGGATAAAGCGCCGGATCGAATGGTTCGAGGAAATGCATTGTCGCGGTAATTGGCTTCAGATACGACAGCAGCCGCCAGAAATTATAGGTCACTTTTTCCTCGCCTATCCACGCTACGCGGTGGGTGTGGCGACCATAGCTCAGATAAACCGGCTGGACGAGCATTCCGGGTGGCGGCGGTACCAATGCTGCAAACAATGAAGGCTTGAACGGCAGCAAGCCCGAGCCGTCATGCGTCGTGCCCTCGGGGAAGATCGTCACCGGCTGATCGCCGGTCATTGCCTCGCGTAGTTCGTCGATCTGGCCGCCGACGCCGAGCTTATTCTCGCGGCTGACGAAAATCGTGTTGTTGATCTTGCACAGCCAGCCGATCAGCGGCCAGCTCTCGATGCCGTCATTGGCGACAAAGGTGCAGCCGGTGACGCCCGACATCACCGGAATATCGACCCAGCTATGGTGGTTCGCCGCGTAGAACACGTTGCGCCGGATTCGATCGCCGGTGGTCGCCGTGGCTATGCCGCTTGTCCAGCTGACCGATAGCAGGAAAAGCCGCGGCCAAGGGGAGTGCTGTCTGAACAGCCGCCACAAATTGTGCAGGATAATACCGGTGATCAAACTGGCGATCAGCACCAGCAACCGTGCGACAAACAGAAATTGGCCCGCAATGAAAGCCGCAGGATTGCTGCGCTCAATCCTTGCGGTCGAGGGCAACGCCATACAGCTCCATGCGGTGATCGACCAAGCGGTAGCCAAGCTTTTCGGCGATGACTTTCTGCAATGCCTCGAGCTCGGGATCGACGAACTCGACAACCTTGCCGGTTTCGACGTCAATCAAATGGTCGTGATGCGCCTCTGGCGAAGCTTCGTACCGCGCGCGGCCATCACCAAAATCATGACGGTCCAATATGCCAGCTTCCTCGAACAGGCGAACCGTGCGGTAGACGGTCGCAATCGATATTTTCGGGTCAATTGCCGACGAGCGGCGGTAGAGTTCTTCGACATCGGGATGGTCGCTGGCGTCTGAGATTACCCGAGCGATGACCCGGCGCTGGTCCGTAATTCTGAGTCCACGTTCGTGGCACAAGGCTTCAATGTCGATACGCGTTTCCATCTTGATGCGATATTTAGTGTCACACCGCGATTCGTCAAAGAAAAAGGCCGATCTCACGACCGGCCTTGTTTTCCGCACTATTGTCGAGACGCCTTATTTGATCTTTTTCTTCCGTCCTGAACCTGGCGCACGTCCTAGGCCGATGGCTTTTGCGAGAACTCGGCGCTGCTCGGCATAGGCCGGCGCGACCATCGGATAATCCGCAGGCAAACCCCATTTGGCGCGGTAATCGTCAGGGGTCATGCCGTAGTGGGTCATCAGGTGGCGCTTGAGCATTTTCAGTTTCTTGCCGTCATCAAGGCAAACGATGTAATCTTTCTTTACCGACAAGCGGATCGGAACAGCTGGTTCGGGTAGAACCGCAGGCGCAACGTTGCCGCCCGACAATCCCGCCAGTGCGTGATGCACATTTCCGATTAGCACGGGAAGATCGGAAACTGCGACACTGTTGTTGCTGACATGGGCGGCGACAATATCGGCGGTTAATGTGATCAGCATTTCTGCTGTGTCATTTGCTTCTTGAGACATTTTGAAACTCCTCGACCCTGTTTTTTTGGTTTGCGACCGCGTTTTACTTACCGCGAAAGAAACGCAGCGTCAATTTTCAGTTTCAAAAAAGAGAGGGATATCCATTGATTAAACAAAGCAAGACTAAAGATTCATTGCCATTGTAATTGCATCGGATCTGAAACCATTAGTGCCACGGTAATATTGCTTGCGTCGGCCAATCGGTTGAAAACCGGAGGCACGATAAAAAGCATGTGCGACATTGCCTTCGCGTACTTCAAGAAACAGCTTCATGCGACCGTCTGATCTGGCGTGGTCGATAATGGCATCGAGCAACATCGAACCGATGTTGCGGCGTTGCCATGCCTGTGCCACCCCGATCATCAGCAGCTCCTCCATATCCAGAACCCAGCGGCTCATCGTGA
>CAZQBS010000161.1:0-3199 GCA_964591835.1 uncultured Sphingorhabdus sp.
AATGAGCCCGCTCTGGCCCCCGCCATATTGCCCACCGGCAGCGAACCCCTGACCGGATGCCTGAAATCGCCAGAAGCTGTAGGCGTAGACATCGGCCGTCAATGTGCGTCGCGATGTTCCGGCAGGCGCGGTTGGAGTCAAAAGAGGATGGTCGGCATTGGCCGGAAAAATCGGAGCGGCGGCTGGAAAGGCCGTCGGTTGATGGGAAATAACGGGTGTTCCAGGACCGGGGGCACGATGCCAGTCGCGTGGCGCGAATGCCGCCGCTGGTCGACCATGGGCGGGTATCGCTCCGATGGCGAACGGCGGGCTGTAAGCACTTGCGGCAGGGATCACGGAGGATAGGGCGGTAATCTCTTTGGCGGGAGTTTCGACCGGGGTAAAGTTGGTGACGATGCGCGAAGCGGCCCAAGTTCCGCATAGTATGAGCAGAAACCCCAGATGCCTGCCCTTGAATTCAGTCACTCCGGGTCACCATCTGCGGCACGCTATGATGCGTTGTTTTGTCCCAGATCAGCGGGACGCCGAAGCAATGCCGCAGATAGGCGATGCAGGCGCGCCTTGCCGCCATGATCGAAATGATATTGGCAATCAGGCTTCGCGGGATAGAGAGTGCGGCTTCGATGCCGCCATATAATGCACCGACAAACGCTGCGCGCACCATTGTGCGCCAGATCAGGAAGAATGCATTAATTCCGAGCAAGGCGACGAGTATGTCAGGGAACGGCGCTGGCTTGAATAGTCCTGCGGTAGTGACCAATGCGATGAACGCGGTCAGCACGACGCAACAATAGGCGATCATCAACACCAAAGCCGCCAGTATCGAGCGCCGGTCGTGCAGCCGCATCCATTTTTCGGCGATGTTTCCGCGCCAGCCCAGCCGGTCCCATCCAGCCAGCGCGATTCCCGTGAGCCATCGCGTTTTCTGTCTGACCGACGCGTCGAGCGTGTCGGGGAAGCAGGCTTTGGTACCGACCAACTCTCCATGTGCATCGCGCAGGCGTACCATCGCGGTTCGCCCGCCGGCATCGCCGATCCGGATTCCCAGCTCGTAATCTTCGGTCAGGCTGTTGCGGTCGAAGGGCTGTCCCTTGCTCGCAAACGCTATACGTCCGAGCAGGTTACGCTCGATAGCACAGCCGACACCAGCCAGCGGCAGCGCCGCCCCGATGGCTTCGCGGACCACCATGGATTTGCCGTGCGCCTCGGCAAACTCGTCGCAGTAATGCGCGCTGATCCACCGCGAACGGGCGGTTCGCACCGGGATGACGGGTAGCTGCACCCCGGCTGCTTTCTCCACCATGAAGTCGAAAATGCGAAGTTCGTTTGCGTGGACAGAATCTTCGGCGTCATGCATCACGATGGCCCTGGCCTTATACCCGCCCGCCAGCTCGTCCGATAACAACGCCTGCCACAGCCGGTTCAGGCAGTCGGCCTTCGTGGTCGGTCCGTGGTGGGGAAGGAGCACAAGCCTGATCTTCGGATCGAGAGCGGCGGCGCGTAGCACCTGTTGTATTCCCGCATTATCGTTAGGGTAACAGCCAACGTAAATGTGGTATTTTGTGCCACCGCCGCGCCATTTCCGGGCGCATTGCGAGAGCATTGCCCCAATCACATCCGCCTCACGCCACGTCGGAACGAACACCGCGAGTAGCCCGGGCTTGACCGGTGACGGCAACTCGCTGGCCAGCATCGGCGGCGCTTCGCGGTAGATGGTCAGCCGACGATAGAGCCATCGCACCCCCCAGATCATGTCGATGCACAGATCGTCAAGGGCGCCGACCAGCAACCACAGTGCGCTAAACAGCAACAATTCGTGCTGCGCGGTCTCAACGGTTTTGAACATCTGCTCCATCGGCGCATGCTTCCCCAACGGCAAACGCCGTTTTGGCGTGCCGCTTTGCTTCGTTTACTTCCGGTTGAACCTATCCCGGCTTGGCCGCGTTTTGCCGGCTCGCCTTTTCGTAATTCCAGTCTTTCCGCGTCCCCGCGACCATCACCCACAATATCGGGATACTCCAGAACGAGAGCAGCGCCTGATAAGCTCTGGGAACGATGTCGGGCATCCAGATCGTCGCCAGATGCGTTGCCACCGCCACCGTTTGGAAACCCACCGCCCAGATCGGCCAGAACCGGTTGCTGTTGACCGCCAACGCAATCAGCGCCAGCAGGCAACCGCTATCGACTGCGAAGACCGCATAAGATGTGCTTGCCCAAGTCGGGTCGATCGTGGTTGCCAAAGCCGTAAATGAAGCGGCTGCGATGAAAATCATCGAACCGGCCCGCCCTGCGCGTCCGCCAACCAAGCCAGCGTAACCGACACAGAGCAGCAGAGCGAAAATAAACCCGGCCTCTATGAGGCCCATGTTTTGCCCGTCCTCAAGCCCCTTGCTGAAGCCTGAGCCCAAGAACGGGCAAATAATCCGGACATCAGCCGCTTACGACCCACAAGCCGGCCGGGCGGGTAATGGGTCCATCACCGACGCATCCAAAGTCCACTTCCTGCAAATTGCTGTCACGTTGCGCAATCGCGATCTTGCGGTGCGCTGACACAAAACCTTTGCGGGCATCGACCAATTTGGTCAGGCCGATTGCGATACCTTCGATAGCCGCTTGCGTTTGCGCGGGCGGCGCATCCGATGTGCGCGCCGCGTCAATGACGGAGTAGGTCAGGCTGGCAATATCGGCTAGCGCATTGTCGATTGCCTGATGCGTCGAGCGAATGTCGGTGGCCAGTTGCTCGGCCGCCTTATAATCGAAATTATTCATGGGTTACCTCCCGGTGGGGCTGGATAGTGCCAAGCCAGCGAAAGGAGATCTATTGAAACAGTCGCAGCGTTCCTGTCAGAAGCACGACCACGAAAGCGATCACCAATGTACTGAAAAAAGCAATATTCAGCGATTGAACCAAAATTTCCTTCTTCGATAATTCATGTCTGTCCCCGCCTATGGGCGGAACAGACACAAACGAAGAAAACTTTGCCAATGCCTGCTCCACCCGGTTGGGGGGCGACATCAAGATATCGGCAATTGGCCCATGCTCAAGCCATAGCGGTTGGTATACGAATGGTTCGGATAGTTTGCCGTGTTCAATAGCCGCAAAAATCTTGGCAGCATCCTTCCGGCTCTGGGCGTTCAGCTTGCGTCGGGCCGCGTCGAGCCTTTGATCGACAGTGAACGGCGAGATGCCAAGGATCCT
>CAZQBS010000162.1:0-3181 GCA_964591835.1 uncultured Sphingorhabdus sp.
GGTGCGACCTTGCTCTTCTGCGAATAGGATTGGCAGGTCGTCTGAAGCAAGCTAGAGGGTGTCCCTTACCTCACCCGGTCGCTGTTCGCTCCCTGGGTAGGTTCGAAGCCAGGGAAGGTGAAAACGATCGCTAGGGACGAGGATGTCTTTGGCGATGGCTCGGTCCTCATCAAGGCGACACCTGGCCATACTCCGGGCCATACTTCTCTGCTGGTGCGCCTCCCCAAAACAGGTGACGTTCTGTTAACTGGCGATCTTTACCATTTCGAAGCGCAGGCCAACAAGCACAGCGTGCCGCAGTACAACTATAATCGCGAGCAAACAGTGTCATCGATGGGACGGTTCGATGAGACTGCCCGAGCTCTCAATGCCCGGGTTGTCATCCAGCACGACCCACTTCACATTGGTCGCCTGCCCGCATTTCCCAGTTCGGCAAAGTAGACGGCGAAGGACGCCGGCGAGGTGATACAAACGCCTCGCCGACTCGCTTTTTCAGACATTCAGGCAATAAGCGCGTCCAGCGCTCCGTCGACCACCATGACCGAGCCGTTCATGAATGAGCCAGCATTGCTCGCGAGCAGGACGACTGGCCCTACAAGTTCATCGAGTGTCCCAAGACGGCGTGCGGGCATCCGCGCGATATAATCTTGTCCACCTGCGCTTTCAAAAAAGGCGTCATTTATCTCGGTTTTGAACCAGCCCGGTGCAAGTGCATTCACCCGGATACCGTGCTTGATGAGGTCAATTGCCATGGAGCGGGTGAGCTGGATTACTGCACCTTTTGATGCGCAGTAACTGGCAAGGCCCGGCTGCACCCCCAGACCCAAAACCGATGCCACATTGATGATCGAACCGCCCTTGCCAGCGCTAACCATCCTGCGCGCGGCCACCTGACCTACATTCCAGACGCCGCGAAAATTGGTATCGAAAACGGCATCGCGGGCGGAAGCGTTGGTCTTCAGGAAATTTTGCGTATCACCGCTGATGCCTGCATTGCTGACGACAATATCAACGGTCCCCAATTTCTGCTCGGCCTGATCGAACGCAGCCTCGATGCTATCTATATCGGTCACATCTGCCCGCGCGGCGATAGCATTTCCACCCTGCTGGCTAATCTCGCGGACGAGGTCTTCGAGGCGATCGGCCCGGCGCGCCACCGTGACGATCTGCGCGCCGGCCGTCGCCAACCCGAGAGCAAGCGCGCGGCCAATTCCGCTAGACGCGCCAGTTACCAACGCTATGCGACCTTCCAATGAAAACATCGATTTGTTCACTATATCCTCCATTAATTCCGGGCATCGGGTCCGGTTGCATCGGTCAGGAAGTCAAGCTCCACTGCCAAGCAGACAGCGCGTGTCACGCCTTCACGGTGAGACATCGTTCCGCTCGATATCTTTTGAATAACCTCGTCAATATGTGGGTGGTGGCTTTCGCGCACAAAAGCGGCAACCAGCTCCGCAGCATGATCTGCCAGTCCTGAGCGTGGATTTTCCGTCCAAGGTACCGCACTCGTCATGGTTTCCTGCGGCTCGGCGAAACGCGCGTCGATCGCCTCTACCAGCGCGTCCAAGCCATCGCGGCTCAAAGTCGATACTTTGAGCGCCAAGCGCCGCTCGTCATGGCCGCGATGATGCAACATCGCCTTCAGATGCGCGGTAGTGCGGTCGGCATCGGGCAGGTCGGATTTGTTCACGACCAGCAGGTCCGCCACTTCCAATATTCCGGCCTTAATCGCCTGCATTTCATCGCCAAGCCCCGGTGCACAGACAACCACATTAACATCGGTCAATTCCGCTACCTCGACCTCAGACTGACCCGTTCCCACGGTTTCAACAATGACGAGATCCATCCCGCCGACGGCCAGCAGATCGATAACTGACCGGGTTGTGCGCGTGACTCCACCCAAATGACCACGGGCGGCGAGCGATCGGATAAACACGTCCGGATTTGTGCTCAGCGCAGCCATTCGTACCCGGTCGGCAAGGACTGCACCGCCGCTGATCGGACTTGACGGATCAACTGTCAAAACGCCAATCCGTTTGTAGCGCGTCAGCAACGACGGCATTAGCGCATTAATCAGCGACGATTTCCCGGCTCCTGGGGATCCTGTCACGCCTAGCGTCCGGCATTCTCGGCGCAGACTTTGCACTGCGAAGGCCAGCTCAATTCCAACCAGCGTCTGATTTTCAATCGCTGTGATCGCCCGTGCAATCGCAATCGAA
Organism: uncultured Sphingorhabdus sp.; assembly: GCA_964591835.1. GTDB lineage: Bacteria > Pseudomonadota > Alphaproteobacteria > Sphingomonadales > Sphingomonadaceae > Sphingorhabdus_B. Next base: position 2,223 of record CAZQBS010000162.1, read on the forward strand.
TCGCCTTTTCGGACTCCCGCCAGCAGCGCCGCAGCGCCAAACCCGTTGCGCGCTGTACTCAAGCAATTCCTCTATATGCGCGAGCTAGCCTTTCGAACGACGCCACCACATCGGTCAGCGGTGCGCCGCCGCGGAAGATTTCCTTGACGCCGGCTGCCTGCAACGGGTGTTCGTCGAACGGGCGGATGATGCCGCCTACTACGACAGGGAGATCGGCGACATCGCGGCGCTCTAGCTCAGCGATGATTTTCTGCGTTGTCTCCACCTGGCCGCCCGACATGAAGCTCAGCCCGATCACGTCGACATCCTCTTGTAGCGCGACGGTTACTACATCTTCGGGCTGCTCATAGTCGATTAAGACCACTTCCATGGCGGCGTCGCGCAGCGCGAGCGCAATGGTCGCGATTGCCCGGTCATGACTATCGATGAAGCTCTTTGTCAGCAGGATGCGCGGCTTCGACGGAGAAGGTTGCGTTGCCATAAGTTTCCTATTTGTTGCGCCCGAACACGTCGTGCAAAATGACTTGCATCTCGCCAAGTGTCGCATCGGCGTCTGCCGCTTCTATGAGATTTTCCATCACCGACCCGATAAAGCGGCCTTGTTTTACATCGAGAGAGGCAGTGCGGAGTTTGGCCAGAGCAGATGCGCACCGGACGTTATCGCGTTCCTGACGGTGGCGCTCAACATCTGCAATCGCCATTCTGGCTGCTTCGGGATCGGGCTGGAACACCGCATATTGTTCGGGTTCATCATTGGTGTATTTGTTGACGCCAACCATCGTTCGCGCACCGCTCTCAATCTCCTGCCGCCATTGGTAGGCGGCTGCAGACACCTGCTGCTTGATCCAGCCCGACTCAATACAGGCGATCAGCCCGCCGCGTTCGGCGACGTCGGCGATGATCTCAACGCCGCGACGCTCACCATCGTCAGCGAGCGCCCCGACAGAATAGGACCCGCC
>CAZQBS010000163.1:0-3056 GCA_964591835.1 uncultured Sphingorhabdus sp.
ATTGATCACCGGCGCCGCCGGCCTGCTGGGTATTGAACATGCAGCTGCGCTGCTTGAAAACGGCGCAACCGTGATTCTGACCGACCTCAGCGAAGCCGCTTTGGATGCCGCGCGCGAAAGCTTGAGCCGTGAGGCCGATGTGAAGCGAATCCTTACGCGTGTCATGGATGTGGCACGACCCGAGGCGATTCAACTGGTTGCAAACACGCTGGCAGAGGCGTCCCGGCGTGTCGATATCCTGATCAACAATGCTGCAATCGATCCAAAGGTGAAGGGTGACGAGGGGATACTCGAAACGTCTCGGCTGGAGAATTTCCCGCTTGCACAATGGGACCTGCAGGTGGCCGTTGGCCTTACCGGTGCCTTCCTGTGTAGCCAGGTGTTTGGCAGTTTGATGGCCCGCGATGGCAAAGGCGGCATGATCCTCAACATCGCCTCTGACCTATCGGTGTTTGCGCCCGATCAGCGGCTCTATCGCAAAGAGGGTGTCGCTAACGAAATGCAACCTGTCAAACCAGTCACGTATTCGGTCATCAAGGCCGGATTGGTGGGATTGACGCGTTATCTGGCGACCTACTGGGCCGATCGCGGCGTGCGCTCCAACGCGCTGTCGCCGGGTGGCGTTTTTAACGGACAGGGTGAGGAGTTCGTGCAGCGTTTGTCGTCGCTGATTCCGCTCGGACGCATGGCAAACCGCGACGAATATCGCTGCGCGGTGCAATTCCTTTGTTCGGACGCGTCGTTTTACCTGAACGGGCAGAACATCGTCATGGATGGCGGGCGGTCGGTGTGGTGATCGCATCAGCCGGTCTTTTATCGGGCGCTTTCTTCTCATGCGTGTCCTGATTGTTGGGACCGGCTCGATCGGCCGTCGCCATATTAGCAATTTGCAGGCATTGGTCGACCAGCCGCAATTCATCTTCATGCGTGACGGCGCGCGTCGGGATGCGTTGAGCGACGAACTGGCAGCGACCGTGGTTGGCACATTCGACGCCGCCATCGCGCTGCGACCGGAGCTGGCGGTGATTGCCACGCCGTCGACTCGGCACCTGGACGCGTTGCTCGCGTTGCTGCCAGCGCAGATACCGTGCTATGTGGAGAAGCCCGTCATTGCGACAGAAGAACAGGCGGAACAACTGGAGCGGCTGTTAGCCGGCCTCACGACGCGCCCGGTCACCCTGGTTGGCTGCAACTTGCGCCATTTGCCGTCCTTGCAGCGAGTCAGGGAACTCCTGCAAGCGGGCGCCATCGGGCGACCGGTGCGCGCCAGCTTTCAGGTGGGCCAATGGCTGCCCGACTGGCGGCCTGCGCAGGACTATCGCTTGAGCTACAGCGCTGACCCGGCGCGCGGCGGCGGTGTCGCACTCGATCTCGTGCATGAGCTCGATGCGGCGCGTTGGCTGTTTGGTGAATTCGACCAGGTGTGTGCGGTAGGCGGTCGCTACAGCCGACTTGAAATCGGTTCTGAAGACAGCGCCGCAATCCTGCTCGGCCGTACTGCCGGCCCTGCGGTAGCAGTTGGCCTTGATTACGTCGCACGGCAGCCGATGCGCCGCTACGAGATCATCGGCGATGAGGGTACGCTGGTGTGGGACCTGATCGGACGAGGCCTCGAACATGCATCGCCGAATGGCATTGAACTGATCGACTGTGGCGTGGCCGGTTTCGAAATTGCTGCGACCTATGTCGCCGCAATGGCGGAAATGCTGGCCGCGGTGCGGTCCTGCCAACCAACCAGCCAGGACATCGCAGACGGCTTGTGTAGCGTGCGTCTTGCTCTCAACGTAAATCATCAACTTCGCTCATGACCACCATTGCCAGTATCTGTGCCCGCGGCGGCTCCACCGGTCTCCCCGGCAAGAACACCAAACTTTTGTGCGGCAAGCCGCTGATCGTGCATACCATCGAGCAGGCCTTTGCTTGCCCGGCTATTGACCGCGTATTCGTTTCCACCGATGACCCTGAAATTGCTGACGTTGCTCGCGCTGCCGGCGCCGAAGTGCCATTTCTGCGGCCTGCTGAGTTGGCTACCAATTCAGCCGCCAAAATGCCAGTTATTCGTCATTTGGTTGCGGAGGTCGAGCGCCTCGGTGTCAAGTTGGATCGCATCGTCGATCTTGACCCGACATCGCCGCTTCGGCTGCTGTCCGATATCGAAGCCTGCATCGCTTTGCTCGATGCCAATACTGACGTGGTGATCACCGGCTACCCGGCGGAGAAGAATCCCTATTTCAATATGGTCGAGAGCAAGGCGGACGGGAATATCGGGCTAGTCAAGTCGATGGCCGGGGGGGTTGTGGCGCGCCAGCAGGCACCAGCCGTCTACGCAATGAATGCATCCGTTTACGTGTGGCACCGGCGTACGCTTGAAAAGGGTATCTGGGATGGAAGGGTGCGTCTACATGTCATGCCGCGTGAACGTTCAATTGACATAGATACGTCGCTCGACTTCCGTCTGGTTGAAATGTTAATTAATGAGCGTAGCGCGGCGGGGTGGACGTGAGTACATCGTCTTCCCGTGGGGGCGTTCTTGCGGGGGGGGCCTAAAGACACGTTCAGTTTGCTCCCGGAGCACAACGACACATCTTCGACGCTGGATACTTGCAGCCGGGATCGGCGTCGTTGCGTGTAATGTGAGCGCTTGGGGGCTTGCCAGCCAGACCGAGTGGCGACATCGGGAGTTCGCTTCCTGGATAAAGCGACGCTTGGGCATTGAGCGCTCGGCCCCGACAGTAGAGAGTTCAGTAACTATCGCACGAAATCATGTTTGAGCCTTAAATTAGTATTGATATATCTGTATGTGTATATGAAGTGTCGCATTTGGCGGCGGGTTTGATCGGATTGTGATCTCTTGCCACAAGCGTGCGATTGTGATCTCTGGCGGACAGAGGTGATTAATCCGCGGGACTAGGGCTGTAAGAATTAACGATGGAAAATATGTTTGATTTAAATGGCCGGGTGGCGGTGCTTACGGGGGGCGCTGGCATCCTGGGCGCACGTATGGCGCGCGCTTTGGCGAGCCACGGTGCTCGCGTAGCGGTAGTAGATCGTGATGG
>CAZQBS010000164.1:0-3020 GCA_964591835.1 uncultured Sphingorhabdus sp.
TGTGCGGGTTCGAGATTGCAGCGATGGCTGGATATTATGCCGCAGCAGCACAGGCGGGCGTGACCATCCTGCTCGACGGCTATGTCACGACGGCCGCTGCGTTGATCGCCGAACATCTGGCACCCGGCACAGCACACCAGATGATCGCTGCACATCTTTCGGCTGAACCCGGTCACCATGCGGCGCTTGCCGCGTTAAGCCTTGAGCCTATGCTCGAATGGGAGATGCGACTGGGCGAAGGCACCGGCGCTCTCACCGCTTTGCCTCTACTTGATGCCGCCGCCGCACTCCTCACCGATGTGGCGACGCTGGCGGAGATTATGGGGTGAGTTCGCTCCGCTGGTGGATGCCGCCGTTGCTCGCGGTTCAATTCCTCACCCGCATACCGGTGCCAGGGCTGAGCGCCATCAACGCCGATGCCGCCAAGGTGGCGCTTGCCAGAGCGGTGATCTGGTTCCCGGTCGTCGGCGCACTTGTGGGTGGGGTAACGGCGGGCGTTTTCTTGCTCGCGGGTCAAGTCTGGCCGCCCATCATCGCCGTCATCCTCGCGTTGATCGTAGAGGCCAGGGTGACGGGTGCGTTCCACGAAGATGCCGTTGCCGATTTCTGCGACGGCTTTGGTGGCGGAATGACGCCCGAGCGCATTCATGAGATTATGAAGGACAGCCGGATAGGCAGTTACGGCACGCTGGGCATGGGCGTGGCGGTTGCTCTGCGCGCCGCCTTGATGGCCACTTTACCAGACGCCCTGATCCTGCCCGCGCTTATCGCTTCTGCCGGTTTTGGTCGCTATCTGGCCGTGTGCCTGATGGCCATAGTCCGCCCGCTCGCCCAAACAGGCGGTCTTGCCAAAGATGTCGGCGCACAGGTTGGTGCGGGGCAATGGTTAGCGGCAAGCCTGTTGACGTTGCCCTTCATAATTCCGCTTGGGATGATGACGCCAGTACCCCTATTCGGCGCACTCGTAATTTCGCTCATATTCGCGCTCTGGTTCCGTCGCTTCCTCATGCGCCATTTGGGCGGCGTTACCGGTGATTGCCTAGGCTTCGGCGTCTATGTCGGGCAATTGCTGATCTTGCTCGCCGCAGTTTCCACCCTCCCATGATCCTCCATCTCGTCCGCCATCCGCCCGTTACAAAGGCGTGGCAAAAACGCTGCTATGGACAAAGCGATCCCGGCCTTTCACGCGAAGGCAAGGCGATGATCGCGCCGCTGATTGATCAACTTGTGGCACTCAAACCCGACATCATCCTACACAGCGATTTGGTGCGCACCCGTGCAATTGCCGAACCACTTGCCCGACGCCTTGGCCTAAACTGCATCGCCGAACCTCTGTGGCGCGAACGCGATTTTGGCGCTTGGGAAGGCCTGACTTGGAACGCCATCTATCGCGCAACGGGTAATGTAATGGACGGCATGATCGATGCGCCAGATAGCTTTCGGCCGGGCTGCGGTGAAACTACGGCAGAACTAGCAATGCGCATCCGCCAAGCGATGGACGATCTCCCTAAACGGGAACGCATCGTCATCATTTCGCATGGTGGGCCGATTGCTTCGGCCGTGGCCATGCGAACAGATGCCACGCTTAAACAACTCGCCTTACTCATTCCATGCACAGGGTCGGTTACGACTCTTTGATCCGTACTGCGTAGAGTTCCATCCGATGATCGACCAATCGGTAACCCAGCCTGTCGGCAATCTGCTTTTGCAGCGCCTCAAGCTCCGGGTCTACGAATTCGATTACTTGACCGGTCTCAACGTCGATAAGATGGTCGTGATGGGAGTCAGGCGCCGCCTCGTACCGTGCCTTTCCGTCGCCAAAGTCATGCCGATCAAGAATGCCTGCTTCTTCAAACAGCCGGACCGTACGATATACGGTGGCCATTGAGATGCCGGGATCGATAATAGATGCACGAGCGTGCAATGTCTCAACATGAGGATGATCTTCAGAATCCGAAAGGACGCGCGCAATAACCCTGCGCTGTTCGGTAATGCGCAATCCTTTTTCATGGCACAATGCTTCAACATCTATTGTCCCGTGCGTCATCCCAACTCTCCGATCTTGTAGACATAGCCATTGGTTGAACCAATTAACAGCTGATAACCCAATCTTGAATGTCGTTTACGAGCACGCCCCCTCAGCGGTGCGACAGAACAGCTCGCTATCGCTAATGCGATTGACTTGCAATAATGGATCGCCGTATGGACGCCCATAAATGCCCGGATTCGGGCGAACCATAATGGGAGCCCCGCATGATCCGCCACTTTTCCGCCCTTCTTCTTACGTCAACGATGCTCGCACGACCAGCCTGTGCCGAAGAAGCGGTTGCGGACAGTGGCACCGAAATCGTTGTTACGGCGACCCGTTCACAGCTCCCGGCCAACGCCCTACCACTCACGATCAAGGTGATTGACAGTAACAGTCTCGATCAGCAGCTTGCTCTGGGCGGTTCGGTGGTGGACGCGGTTGCTAATCTAACGCCTTCCTTTTCTCCAACGCGCCAAAAGCTGTCAGGCGCTGGCGAAACGCTACGCGGTCGCTCCCCGCTCTACGCCATTAACGGCATCCCGCAATCGACCCCGCTGCGCGATGGTGCACGCGATGGTTTCACCATCGATGGTTTCTTCATTGACCGTGTCGAACTCATTTTCGGCTCCAACGCACTCCAGGGCATTGGCGGAACGGGCGGTATCGTCAACCAGGTGACAGTGCAGGCACCTAGTGAACACGGTATCGCGGGGCGCTTTCTGGTGCAGGGAACCTCGGACTATAGCGTCAGCAGCGATGGTGTTGGTGGCAAGGCTGCTGGCCTCCTGTCCTATCGTTCCGGTCGTTTCGATGCCGTGATAGGTGCCGCTTACGACAAGCGCGGCGCGTTTTACGATGGGCATGGCCATCGGGTGGGAACCGATCTGACGCAAGGTGAGACGCAGGATTCCACCAGCCTCTCGCTGTTCAGCCGCTTCGGCTATGCCTTGAGCGACACCGCCCGTCTCGATCTGATCGCCAGTCGCTTTGA
>CAZQBS010000165.1:0-3018 GCA_964591835.1 uncultured Sphingorhabdus sp.
GGCGGCGATCATGCTTCTCGGGCTTGGCCGAATTGCTGGTGTGAGTGGTATGGCCGCACGGGCGACCGGCATTGCCGATATAGGCGCACCGCGTAGCATCGCTATTGCCTTTGTGATTGGGTTACCGCTTGGGGCGTTACTGATCGCGCGTTTGACGGGCGGCGTGGAAACCAGTTTTCCAAATTCCATCTGGCCGCTAATAATCGGCGGGTTGCTGGTCGGCTTTGGTACACGGCTCGGTTCGGGGTGCACCAGCGGCCACGGCGTGTGCGGCCTGTCCCGGCTTTCGCTGCGCTCGATGGTTGCCACCGGTATGTTTATGGCGAGCGGATTTGTAACCGTTGGCGTACTGCGTGCCGGAGGCTGGCTATGAACCGGACGCTGATCGCACTCACCTCTGGCCTGTTTTTCGGAGCCGGACTTGCTTATTCTGGCATGTCCGATCCTGCACGGGTTCAAGCCTTTCTCGACCTGCTTGGCAAATGGGACCCGACGCTTGCATTCGTCATGGGCGGGGCAATCTTGCCAATGGCATTTGCCTGGATGATCAAATCACGGCTGTCGTCCCCGTTCGCCGCGTCGTCGTTTGAACTGCCGGACACAACCAAGCTTGATCGACCGCTGGCAATCGGTGCCATCCTGTTCGGCATGGGTTGGGGAATTGCCGGTTTATGCCCAGGCCCTGCGCTTGCCGATCTCGCGATTGCACCGCTAGCGGTGTTGCCCTTCGTTGTAGCGATGTTCGTCGGGATGGCGGCACACCGCTTCATTTCCGTTTCACCGAAGTGAGAGGATAATAACATGACAAAAAACATGGGAAATCTTGACCGGGCGTTTCGCCTCATCGTCGCTTTGATAATCGGCATTGCCTATCTGATGGGTCTGCTATCTGGTACAATCGCAATAGTCCTTGCGGTCGTAGCCGTTGCATTTCTGCTGACCAGCCTCGTCGGGACTTGCCCTGCCTATCTGCCTTTCGGCCTGTCGACGCACGGCAAAAATTAGCACCGATAACGACCCGACCAAGCAGGAAATCATTATGCCAAGCAAACAAATTTCACCGCTATTTTCTGTTTCCGGTCAACTCACACTCGACGACGTGCGCGATGCCGCCGCGCAAGGGTTTAATACGATCATTTGCAACCGTCCTGATAATGAGGAGGCTGCACAGCTGGCATCCAAAACCGTGAAGGAGCAAGCCGAAGCACTTGGTTTGAAATTCGTCTATATTCCGGTCTCGCCATCAGGGGCGACGGCGAGCGACGGAGCTAAAATGCGCGCTGCGCTTGATATAATGCAGCCGCCTTTCCTGGGCTATTGCCGGTCCGGCGCACGGTCAAGCAAGGTCTTTGAATTGGCGCAACAGGCGGTGGACAAGCCGACGGTCAAGCCGAACAAGATCGGAGCGGCGTAACCCAGATGCAATTGCCGCGCTATCTGCCGATACTGGAGTGGGGACGCGGCTATGGCGGGGTGACGTTGACCAATGATCTGATCGCCGCTGCCATTGTGACGATCATGCTGATCCCGCAAAGTCTGGCTTATGCCATGCTCGCAGGGTTGCCTCCCGAAATCGGACTATACGCTTCGATTTTGCCGATCATCGCTTATGCCTTGTTTGGAACGAGCCGTGTGCTTGCTGTCGGGCCCGTAGCGGTGATATCGCTAATGACGCTGACTGCGGCGAGCGCGGTTGCACCTCCGGGCAGTCCCGATTTTATCGCCGCTGCTCTCATTTTGGCGTTGCTGTCAGGCCTGATCCTGATCGCAATGGGGGTATTGCGGCTCGGCTTTCTGGCCAATCTGTTGTCGCATCCGGTTGTGTCAGGGTTCATCACGGCGAGCGGCATCATCATCGCGACCAGCCAGTTAAAATCGGTGCTGGGCATCAAGGCGTCGGGCGAAGCAATGCCCGAACTGGTCACAACACTGATCGAAAATGCCAAGGACACCAATCCCTACACTTTGGCGATTGGTGTCGTCGCCACGGGCTTCCTGTTCTGGGTGAGGAAGGGCTTGAAACCTTCGCTCGTCCGTTTCGGGCTAGCCGCACGGCCCGCCGAACTTGTCGCCAAAGCCGGGCCTATCGTGGCGGTCGCGCTCTCGATCCTCGCAGTCATCGCCTTCGATCTCGAAGCCAAAGGCGTGAAAGTTGTCGGCAGCATCCCGCAAAGCCTGCCGCCATTTACCGTGCCGTTGTTCGACGCCGAACTATGGCAGCGGTTAGCCATTCCCGCATTGCTGCTCAGCATTATCGGCTTTGTAGAATCGGTATCGGTTGCTCAAACACTCGCTGCCAAGAAACGCCAGCGCATTGTTCCCGATCAGGAATTGATCGGTTTAGGTGCAGCCAATGTCGCTGCGGCTTTTTCGGGCGGCTATCCCGTCACCGGCGGATTTGCCCGCTCGGTCGTCAACTTCGACGCAGGCGCAGAAACGCCGGCGGCGGGTGCATTCACCGCTGTTGGCATTTTGCTCGCGGCATTGTTCCTGACCCCGTTGCTCGCTTCGCTGCCGATTGCCACATTGGCAGGAACGATCATCGTTGCAGTCCTCAGCCTCGTTGATATCAAGACGCCCCCTGCCATATGGCGTTATTCAAAGCCCGATTTCGCGGCGATGGCGGCAACGATAGCGGTGACGCTCCTGATTGGCGTTGAACCTGGCGTGATAGCAGGCGTTGGTCTCAGCCTAGCATTGTTCCTCTGGCGCTCATCGCGCCCGCACGCCGCAATTGTCGGACGCGTCCCCGAAACCGAACATTTCCGCAATATCAACCGCCACAAGGTATTCACCGACCCACGCATCTTGACGATCCGCATCGACGAAAGCCTAACCTATCTAAACGCCCGCTGGCTGGAAGAATTTGTGCTGGAACAGGTCGCCGAACAATCCGAACTGCGCCACCTCATCCTGATGTGCTCTGCCATCAACGGCGTCGATGCCTCGGCGCTCGAAAGCATCGATGCGATCAACCATAGGCTAGCCGATGCCGGAGTAAAATTGCACCTGTCCGAG
>CAZQBS010000166.1:0-2962 GCA_964591835.1 uncultured Sphingorhabdus sp.
ACCATCGCCTGCAAGCTCGTCGGTCCGCCATAGGGTTCGACCGTGTGCCGCCCCGGCAATTGCGTACCGATCTTGGGCTGCTTGCCTTCGGAAAGGTCGCCGAGGATTGCGGTCATGCTGTCGTAATCTAGGTCTTCGTAATTATCGTCGTTGATCTGCACCATCGGCGCAGACGAGCAGTTTCCCATGCACTCGACCTCGGTCAGCGTAAACAGACCGTCTGGCGTGGTCGCGCCTTTGACGAGGCCACGGTTCTTGCAAGCCGCCATGATATCGTCCGATCCGCGCAACATGCACGGCGTCGTGCCGCAAACCTGCACATGGAAACGGCCCACGGGCGCGAGGTTGTACATGGTGTAGAAGGTCGCAACCTCATAAGCGCGCATATAGGGCATGCCGAGATACTGCGCGACATATTCGATCACCGGCACGGGCAGCCAGCCCTGTGTGTGCGTTTCCTCACCCACCTGCCGCTGGGCAAGATCGAGCAGCGCCATAACCGCCGATTGCTGCCGCCCGGCGGGGTAGCGTCCGATATAGATATCGGCTTTGGCCTTGTACGCAGGCGCAAATGCAAAGCCACCCCATTTGGCGCGGGTTTCGGCTTCGTCTGGGATCTTTGCGGTGTCAGCCATGTGCTTCTTTCCGGCCCCAAATACGCCCCATATACGCGCCGAACATCATAGCGACGGCAGTGGACCCTACTTCCTTTGCCGAGACTTGCGAATGGAATAGCCAAAGATAGGTTACGACGAGTGCGACAGAGCCGAGTGTCACAAACACCAAGAAAATAAGTTCCCTCGTCATTACCGGTCACACTCCCCGAACACTATGTCCAGCGCGCCCAAAATCGCGGTCGTGTCCGCCAGCATATGCCCGCGCGTCATGAAATCCATTGCCTGCAAATGAGAAAAGGCGGTCGGCCTGATTTTGCACCGATAGGGCTTATTGGTGCCGTCGGACACCAGATAAACGCCGAATTCGCCCTTGGGGCTTTCGGTCGCGACATAGACGCTGCCTGCGGGAACCTTGAAGCCTTCGGTATAGAGTTTGAAATGGTGGATCAACGCTTCCATCGACTGCTTCATCTCGGCGCGCTTGGGCGGTACGATCTTGCGGTCGTCGCTGCAAACCGGACCTTCGGGCATTTGTTGCAGGCACTGCTTCATGATTCGGATTGACTGGCGCACTTCTTCGACGCGGACCATGAAGCGGTCATAACAATCCCCGCGTGTGCCGACGGGGATGTCGAAATTCACCTTTGCATAGACGTCATAAGGTTGCGACTTGCGAATATCCCACGGGATGCCCGCCGCGCGGATCATCGGGCCGGAAAAGCCCCATTTGATCGAGTCTTCGCGCGAGACGATGGCGATATCGACGTTTCGCTGCTTGAAGATGCGGTTGTCGACCACCAGCTTCATCGCGTCCTCGAACAGGCGCGGCAGGCGGTCATCGAGCCATTCGCCGATATCGGTCAGAAGCTTGAGCGGTACATCCTGATGTACGCCGCCGGGCCGGAACCACGCGGTGTGCATACGCGCGCCGCTTGCGCGCTCGAAAAACCCCATGCAGTCTTCGCGCGCTTCATACAGCCACAACCCCGGCGTCATCGCACCGACATCGAGGATGTGGTGCGCGATGTTGAGCATGTGATTCGAAATGCGAGTCATTTCCGCGAACAACACGCGTAAATATTGGGCGCGCATTGGTACTTCGAGGTTCAGCAGCTTTTCGATCGCCAGCACATAAGAGTGTTCCATCGACAGCGGCGAGGCATAATCAAGCCGGTCGAAATAAGGCAACGCCTGCAAATAGGTCTTATACTCGATCAGCTTCTCGGTACCGCGGTGGAGCAGGCCGATATGCGGGTCGAGCCGCTCGACGATCTCGCCGTCGAGTTCCATCACAAGCCGAAGAACGCCATGCGCCGCCGGATGCTGCGGGCCGAAGTTGATCGTGTAGTTCTGGATAACTTCATCGCCGGTGGTGGGCGCGAGATCTTGCTGGAGACTCATCGGGCTACCCCGCCAATCCAAATTTCGTCATCCTGAACGTGTTTCAGGATAACGAGCGACAGTGCGTTGAGCTGAAACAAGTTCAGCATGACGATAGCGGGGAGTGGATGACTCATTGCGGATTCTCCGCCTTCGGCTTCTTCACCGTGCGCTTCCTAGACTCGACATTCGCTGCGGCACCGGCACCGGTTTGCGAAGGCTTGTCGGTGGTCATGGGCTTATTCACCTGAGGCGGAGTTCCGCGCGGCGGTGCGCCCGATTTAATGACTTTCTCGTCACCCGGCAGTACATAATCCGCGCCCTCCCACGGCGAGAGGAAATCGAAGCTGCGGAAATCTTGCGCCAGTTGCACCGGCTCGTACTTCACGCGCTTTTCTTCTTCGGAATAGCGCAGCTCGACATAGCCGGTCAGCGGAAAGTCCTTGCGTTGCGGATGGCCGGTGAAGCCGTAATCGGTCAGGATACGGCGCAAATCTTCGTTGCCCGAAAACAGCACGCCATACATATCGAACACCTCGCGTTCGAGCCAGCCAGCAACCGGCCATATCTCGGTTACCGACGGCACCGGCGTATCTTCGTTAGTGCTCACATGCACGCGGATGCGATGGTTTTTGGTAAGGCTCAAAAGGCAATATACAACTTCGAAACGGGGATCGCGGTCAGGCCAGTCGACGCCGGCAATTTCCATCAATTGCTGGTAATCGCATTCGTCACGCAACTGCGTCATGCAGCGAACCAGCGCCTCTCGCTTCACATGAAGCGCGACTTCGCCAAACTCTTCCTCGACGACGACCAAGTCTTTACCCAGCGACTTCTTGATGGCGGCGACGGTGCCCTTTGGCTTCTCGATATGGGGGGCGGAATGGCTCACCGCTCGATCGTCCCGACACGGCGGATTTTACGCTGCAACTGCATGATCCCGTACAGCAACGCCTCCGCAGTCG
>CAZQBS010000167.1:0-2800 GCA_964591835.1 uncultured Sphingorhabdus sp.
AAAGGGCTAACGCCGTTCGAATATGTCGCGCGTATCTGGACAGAAGAGCCAAAACGATTCAAAATAGACCCGTATCACCACTCCGCGGGACTGAACATGATTACCTCGATGTGGAACGGGAAGCCTCAGCACGCCATCAACTAATCATCACGCGCAACATCCGGACGCTCACGAAAACGGTGAGCTCCGGGACCAGTCCTTGCTTGCCCGCAAGCCGGCTAAGGAGTATATTGTTGGTCTCAGGCCATGAGGCGATCCTCGTGCAAGAACAGTGTCTGCCCGCGTTATCGGAAATCGGTTGTGCGAGGCGCAATTGAAGCTCTTGGACATTGATCTGATCGAGACTGCTGCGAAAACGCCCGTCATGGCTGCTCGACATAGGAGAGTGGACGATGGCCATTGCTCACCCAGCTGGCTTGGCTTCGGCCAGAACGGAGATAGCCGTACGCACGATCGAACTGCAGGATCTGTGGTGGGCGCTTGCCCAAGGCTGGAAGGACTTCATGATCCTGCGGGGAGATCTGGTATTCATCGGGTTCGCCTACCCGTTGGTTGCCCTGTCCGCAGCAGTATTAGCGATACAGGGGTCCGTGCTGCCGCTGATTTTCCCGTTGGCGGCTGGATCAATCCTGTTCGGCCCGGCGGCTGCCAGCGGCTATTATGAGTTGGCGCGGCGGCGCGAACTGGGCCTGGATGTGAGATGGCGGCATTTCCTTGACGTTCTGCACGGCCCGGCAGCGCCTTCGTTGATCGCCCTGACGGCGGGAATAGGTTCCTTGTTCATGCTGTGGGTCGGTGCGGCGCAGTTGCTCTACGTCGTAACGCTGGGACCTAGCCTCCCAATATCGATGGGATCGCTCCTTCAAACGGTATTCACCACTTCGCAAGGGATGACACTGCTCATCGTCGGCAATCTCATCGGATTGGGCTTCGCGATCCTGACACTTACAATTTCGGTTGTTTCCTTTCCTATGTTGGTCGATCGAAGGGTCGGATTCTGGGTTGCCATGCAGACCTCGCTGCGAGTGGCCTGGAAGAATCCGGTCACCGTTGCGGTTTGGGGCCTGATCGTGGTCGGATTGCTGGTAGTTGGTTCCCTCCCGGCACTTATCGGCTTGGCGGTTGTGCTGCCTGTGCTCGGTTATGCTACATGGCATCTCTACACGCGCGCGGTGTCGCATTGATGATTCACTGATGCAGCTTAGTCCTCACGATGGAAAAGGCTTTCACCGCGTGGCTGGTTGCCTGTGGCTAGGGCAGTGTACAGGCGTTGCTAACGAGAGAGACTGGCGAGATATTTGATGACGGCGGCGCGGTCTGTAGGGTTCCGAATTCCGGCAAAACTCATTTTGGTGCCCGGGATGGCGCGGGCCGGGGACTCCAGGTAAGCAAACAACTGGTCGTCGGTCCAGGATCCCGGCTGCGCCTTCATTGCCGGTGAATAGGAATAACCCGACCGCGCGGCGATGTCCCGGCCGATCACACCCCAGAGATTAGGGCCGAGGCGGTCAGGCCCGCCCAAGGTGAAATCATGGCAGGTTGCGCAAACCCGGGCCTTGCCCTTGCCGATATTCGTGTCGGCACTGGCGAGCAGCGCGTCGAGATTGAGCGGCGGCACTGTTACCGACGCGGCACTGGGTGCGGCGACCAGAGTTGGAGCCTGTCGTTCGATATCACGAAGATAGGGAGCCAGTCTGTTGCGTTCTCCGGGCCCGTCAAGGCTGTCAGGCCAGCTTCGTTGGACCGAAGCGAGGTCAACGCGCGGGGGCATGTTTTCCACCGGCTTGTAGGATAGCTCCCCAGGGTAGCTGCTGGGGAAAAGCTGTCCAGCGAACCAGTTGAGGCTCCAGAGGGTGCCGATGGCTGCCGTTACGGATATGCCGACCATCAGCCAACGGGACCGCTCCATGATCAGCCTCCGCCGCCGAAGAAGATTGCCCTGGTCCAGTAGACATAATCGGATTCGACGATCATGATGCGGACCAGCACGATCAGCAACAGCGGCGGCAGCAATATGGCGTATATCAGCGATAGCCGTTCCCAGGCCATATGCATGAAGATCGACACGATAAGGCCTGCCTTCAGCAACATGAAGGTGATGATCAGCGTCCAACGCAAGATACCCTGATATTGGAAATAGTCGACCAGGTAAGAGAGGGTACTCAGGATGAACAGATACACCCAGACCTTGAGATAGAGGCCAATAGGATGCTGCTGCCCGTCGCTATGGGCGATCACTTTTTGCGGTGCTTGAGATGCCTCGTGAACCATACTCTAACCCTCCGTTTCACCACAGGTAGAAGAAGGCGAAGATGAAGACCCAGACGAGGTCGACAAAATGCCAGTAAAGGCCAGCAATCTCGACCGCCGAATAGTCGCCTGACCGGTCATAATGGCCGCGCAGCACCTTCGAGGCGACGATCAGCAACATGATGACACCGGCACTCACATGAAGGCCGTGAAAGCCGGTAATCATGAAGAAGCTCGCCCCGAATTGCGGCGCGCCCATGGGATTGCCCCATGGTCGCACGCCCTCTTCAACAATCAGCTTGGTCCATTCAAAGGCCTGCATGCCAACAAAGGCCGCGCCGAACAGGGCCGTGGCGAACATCAGCGCGGCGGTTTTACGGCGGTCGCGGCGGTAACCGAAATTGACCGCCATCGCCATGGTCCCGCTGGAACTGATCAGGACGAAGGTCATGATCGCGATGAGGATGAGGGGAATAGACTGCCCGCCAATGGTGAGCGCGAACACCTCGCTGGGGTTGGGTGTGTACCGCTGGGCGGACCTGATTTTCGG
>CAZQBS010000168.1:0-2706 GCA_964591835.1 uncultured Sphingorhabdus sp.
ACACTGCTGAAGATTGACTGGAACCGTCCCGGTGCATCGGGCTGGGCGCAGATGAACATGTTTTATCAGCCAGAAGTCGAAGCTATGATGCTGCGCCGCCTTCAAGCTTCGCCGAATGTGACCATCCACCATGGCCGCGAACTGGTGTCGTTTGAGCAGGGCGAAGAACATGTGTCGCTGACATTTGCCGAGACCGAGAAGCCGGAAAACCGCTTCGCTGCAAAGGCACGCTATGTCATCGGGGCTGACGGAGCCCGCAGCACCGTCCGCGACCTGATGGGCATCACGCCCATCGACCTCGGTTTTGCGTATGACTGGCTTGTGGTCGACGTAGTCCCACACGACAAGGAACGGGTCTGGTCACCCTATGTCATCCAGCACCTCGACCCGCGCCGACCGACAACATTGGTGGGAAGCGGTCCCAATCGCCGCCGCTGGGAGTTTATGAGGCTTCCCGGCGAGAGCATCGATGAACTGAACTCCATTGATACGACTTGGAAGCTGCTAGCTCCTTGGGATATCAACCCCGAAAATGCGACCGTTGAGCGCCACACGGTTTATACCTTCCGCGGAACCTGGGCAGATCAATGGAAGCAGGGCAGGGTAATGCTGGCCGGCGATGCCGCGCACACGATGCCACCGTTCCTTGGTCAGGGACTTTGCGCAGGAATGCGCGACGCCTTTTCGCTGAGCTGGCGGCTCGGTTTGATCCTCGGCAAAGGGGCTTCGGAGCAACTGCTCGAAACCTATGGTCCCGAACGGCGCGAACATGTGTGCGAGATCATCCGACAGGCGGTCGAAATCGGCCGCATGATCTGTATGCTCGATCCCCCCGAAGTATCGGTGCGTGATCACCAAATGAAAGCTGCGATGAATGACCCGTCGCTGGGTACCAAACCGCCGCCTGAGCCAAGACTTGGCTATGCTGGCATGTATCTCATTACTGACGATCATGCGGGTTTCCTGTCTGTCCAAGGCAATGTGCGCCACAAAGGACGCGCAGGGCTGTTTGACGATGTTGCGGGGAAAGGCTGGCAATTGCTTATGCGTAGCGCAGGTAACGCTGTGACCATGGACCAAGCATCCCTGCAATTCGTCGAAGACTTCGCGGTTGCGGTCGCCGATTTCGGACCGGACGGCGACACTGAAGATTTGGACGGAGTGTATAGCGCGTGGTTTGATCGGCTCGGAGTTGAGGCAGTGCTAGTTCGCCCTGATTTCTATGTTTTTGGCACTTCTTCCGTTAAAGATGTGAATGCACTGGTGCAGGCGGCGCAGTGCGCAATTGGTCCAATAGCGCTCCACCGTGAAGTGCCGCGCATGGCGTTTGCAGGCTAATGCCGATGGTAACGCATGTCGTGATATTCACCTGGATTGCCGAAGCGACCGAAGCGCAGATTGCGGCGCTTGGCGAAGCAATGACGCAGTTGGGGAACGAATTGGCCGAACTTGTTACAATGCGCCACGGCCCTGATCTGCAATTTCGAGATGGCAATGGCGACTATGCGCTCGTTGCCACTTTCGCCGACCAAGCGGCGTGGAGCGCCTATCAGGCGCACCCAAGTCATAAGGCATTCGTGCGCGATTTTGTAACCCCCATTCAGGCCAGCCGCCTGACCATTCAATTCTAACGCAAGAGGTGCACTTCGAAATGGCACAATATACCCCCATCAATGAAAACGGACCGTCCGCTGGCAACGTGTTCGCATTGTTCGAAGCTGCGGCAGTCGCGCATGCTGAGCGGTCGTTCCTCGTCGTCGACACAAAACCCTTATTGTCATACGCGGACATGCTCACCCAGACCGGACGGGCAGCAACTTGGCTTAGATCAGTCGGCGTCGGCGTTGGGGACCGGGTGGTAGTCCAAGAACATAAGTCCCCCGCATCGGTGGTTCTTTATCTCGCCTGCCTTCGAGCCGGCGCCGTTTTTATCCCGCTCAACACCGCATATCAGGAAAGCGAGCTTGCCTATTTCCTGTCCGACGCGGAGCCGTCGTTGGTTGTTGCCAGCCCGGGCTTGCCCGCAGAGACTGCCCCATTTGCAGGCGCACGGGCGATCATCTCCGGCGACGTGAAAGCGGCGCCCTGTCTGCACTTTGAAGAAATTTTGCCAACTGTTCCATTACAACCGAGTGATCCGGCGGCAATCCTTTATACATCAGGCACAACGGGGCGCTCCAAGGGCGCAGTTCTGACTCACGGCAATCTATCTTCTAATGTCATGGTGCTGGGCAAGGCATGGCATTGGCAAGACAACGATGTGCTGCTGCACGCTTTGCCCATTTTCCATGCCCATGGCCTGTTTGTGGCGCTGCATTGTGCGCTACTCCACGCATCGCCAATACTCTTTCACGAACGTTTCGACGCCGACGCCGTTTTCCGCGATATTCCGTCAGCCACCGTCTTCATGGGCGTTCCCACTTTCTACACGCGCCTGCTGGCCGAAGCGGCTTTTGACAAAACCCTGTGCACGGGAATACGACTCTTTGTCAGCGGCTCGGCACCATTGCTCGACACCACATTCGAGGAATTTGAGCAGCGGACCGGCCATTTCATTCTTGAGCGCTACGGTATGACCGAGGCGTTGATGGTAACTTCTAACCCTTATGACGGACCGCGCATTGCGGGCAGCGTGGGTCCAGCCCTTCCGGGAATTTCTGTACGCGTGCTCGCCGAAAATGGCGCACTTGCCAAGATAGGTGAGCC
>CAZQBS010000169.1:0-2630 GCA_964591835.1 uncultured Sphingorhabdus sp.
CAAATATGGCAAATAGACGATATCGCATTGGCTTTACTCCCGTTTATGATCCCGCGTTATGTCAGCTCAAGGCATGTTGCGTTCATTGCATTTGCGATGCCATGATCGATGAAATGAGAGCGTCGATAAAGAATATCGGTGTGATGTGTTTTAAAACATTCCGCATACAATCCAATTGTTTATAAAGCCTCCGGGTTTGATATTGCTTGAGATTAGTATCACATTGGAGAAATAGTCTCATCCTGATTGAAACTTAACACATCCGTTCAGAGAAAGCCCGAAGATGCGTTTCCTAAGCACCGAACGAAGTCACCCTTTCAGCGTCCAATGAACAAAAGACTGCTTACCGCGATCCCCGCGCTGTTAGCGGACTTTCCGGATCGTCGAAGGGTTTCGGGCGCCGGCAGGCGTACTAAACCCGGACAGGTACGACCCGCGATGGGTGAGTGATTGCTATGGGATTTTCGGTTTTCGGCTGTGCTGCACTGTGTGTGCTATCCCGGTAAATCGCAGCTTTTGCACTGTTGTGGGCGTCGTCTTCAGGCAAGTTCGACCCGACAACGAAGGCGTTGGCCAACATTCCGAAGTGATTGTGCTCGTCCGGTCGGCGTCGGACACAAGCGTTAGCGTTACCCGCGATACGGTCTTCGCGGGCTGGACTGCAGCCGGGCCATGCCGGATCATGACACAAGCTCCCGGATCGGTGCTGGTGCGTCTGGCGGTGCGCGCGGTTGTTGCCAGCGTTCGAACGCCTCGGTGATGATCATATGCCCGCCGCAGCAGGGACATGGCGGGCGAACATCGATCGGTTCGACCGGTTCAGTGTCGTCCGTTGGTGGTTCGACGTCGAGCAGCTGGCGGGCACGCGCGATGCTGGCCTTGCGCGCGGAACCAGCGAGCAGGCCGTAGTGCCGGATACGGTGGAAGCCCTTTGGCAGGACGTGGAGCAGGAACCGGCGGATAAACTCAGCCGTCGCAAGCGTCATGACGCGCTGGCGTTCGGGGCCGTCGCGGCGATAGTCCTTGTAGCGCAGGGTGACGCCTTGCCCGTCGAACGCGATCAGTCGCCGGTTCGAGATGGCGACGCGGTGAGTATAGCGCGACAGATAGGCAAGCACCGCTTCGGGACCTCCGAACGGCGGCTTGGCGTAAACTACCCAGCGCTTCTTCCGAACGGGCGACAGGTGACGCAGGAACGCGCGGGCCTCGGCAAGCTGTGCCAGATGGCCGAAGAAGGCGAGCTTGCCGCTTCGGTGCAGCGCCATCAGTCGTGTCAGGAACAGCCGCCGGAACAATGCACCCAGGACGCGCACGGGCAGCAGGAACGCCGGACGCGACGATATCCAGCGTGCGCCGTCCAGCGCAATGCCGCCACCGGGTACGATCATGTGGACATGCGGATGGTGGGTCATGGCTGACCCCCATGTATGGAGTACGGCGGTGATACCGATCCGGGCCCCCAGATGCTTGGGATCGGCGGCAATGGTCAGCATCGTCTCCGACGCCGCCTTGAACAGCAGGTCGTAGATCACCGCCTTGTTCTGGAAGGCGACATCGGCGATCTCGGCGGGCAGCGTGAACACCACATGGAAGTAACCCACCGGCAACAGGTCAGCCTCGCGTTCAGCAAGCCAGGTCCGTGCCGCCGCCCCCTGGCACTTGGGGCAGTGCCGGTTGCGGCAGCTGTTATAGGCGATCCGCCAATGCCCGCAGTCTTCGCAGGCCTCGACATGACCGCCCATGGCAGCGGTGCGGCAGGTCTCGATCGCCGTCATTACCTTGAGCTGGACAAGGCTCAGATGCCCGGCATGCGCGGCCCGGTATGTGGGTCCGGCAGCGCGGAAGCTGTCGGCGACCTCAAGGGATGTTGCCACGGGCTCAGCCGTCTGGCGCACCCTGTGCATTGGGGAACATCGCCAGCTTGTCGAGCGGACTGATCACATCCCTGACCGTGCGCGTCGCGACCCGCGTGTAGAGCGCGGTGGTCGTCAGTTGCGCGTGACCCAGCAGGACCTGGATGATGCGGATATCGACGCCATCCTCAAGCAGATGGGTCGCAAAGCTGTGCCGCAACGTATGCGGTCCGACCCGCTTGGTGATGCCCGCCGCGTGCGCGGCCTCGGCGGCGATACGGTACACCTGCCGGTAGCAGATCGGCTTGAGGTAATGCTGTCCTGGGAACAGCCAGCCGTCTGGATGCATCACACCTTGTTGGCGGCCAACCTTCCACCATTCGCGCAAAAGCAGCAAGAGATCGACCGCGAGCATGGCGTTGCGGTGACGGCCACCCTTGCCGCACTCGACCCGAAGCAACATCCGCTCGCTATCGACATCGCGGATCTTGAGCTTGGTTACCTCGGACGCGCGCAGACCTGCACCATAAGCGACAGACAGGATCGCTTGGTGCTTGAGGCTGGTCGTCGCGTCGAGCATCCGCGTGACTTCTTCGCGGCTGAGCACCGTGGGCAAGGAACGCGCATGCTTCACTCGGTGGAGTTTGCGCGTCAGGTCCGGGCGATCGAGCGTCCGCGCGTAGAAGAACCGCAGTGCTGAGACCGCCGTGTTCATCGCCGGCGCCCCAAGTCCGGTCTCGCTCTGCGCGATCTGGTACCTGCGTAAGTCCTCGTCGG
>CAZQBS010000170.1:0-2627 GCA_964591835.1 uncultured Sphingorhabdus sp.
CGGGTTGACCAGCCTCTGTCTCGCGAAGGCAAAACCTTTACGGATGATCTCAATTTCAACATACGGCTGTTGAGAGAGGCGGTAGGTAGTGCCAGCGTCTATCCCGCCGACATGAGTGACGAGGAATTCGCGAAAATCCAGACCGTCGATTGGGATCTGCTTCCGGCCGGTTCGATGGATCGCGTTCTTTCACACCTGGCTGCGCGCCGTGGCGTTTCTGCTGAACGCATGCGCGTCGCCGGCGAACGTCTGCGTAGCCTGGACGGGCTTGGCCATGACGGTTTCATTGTGGGAACAGGACGATTTTCGAACTATTTCGGCGTAAAATTTGGCGAACGTCTCGTCGCTCTCGAAAACCTCGAATACGGAAACGCTCTTTACGTGTTCGAGGAAAACTGGGAAGAACTGAGCCAGCTTAGCCGGTCCGAATTGATCCGGCGACGCGATCCGCAAGTCCATCGCATCCCTCACCTTCCAGGATGGCAGTCGGCGATCCGCAAATTGCTGCGTCGAAAATGATTGCAGCTAGGCCGTGAACCGACCGTCCGCCCACACAAAAAAGATGTCAGCTCTGCGCCCAAATATAGTCATCATAAGCGCCGGCTGGGCTCCCCCATAAGCGCACATTCCATCAGCACGGTTGATATGGCTGATTTGTTCGACAGCCAGGACCGTCCGGTTTTGCAGGGTTCGTGTCGAATGGCGGTCGTAGAGAAAGTGTATACACATAGCGTACAGTTGAAAATGTCCATCGTCTGTTGCTATTGCACGGCGATACTCATTCAAATGAGAAGCCTATCAGCCCTCGAACACGACCTAAGCTATGTGTAATCTTCGGTATTTGCCGCGAAAGTAAAGCAACGGATCACGGCGCGGTTCGAACTGCGCACGCACGACTTGACCAACTAGTAGGAAGTGATCTCCGCCGTCATAGATTGCGTGGCGTTCGCATTCGAATGAGCCGAGCGAGCCGTCGAGCAATGGCATCTCGGTTTCGCCTGCATGCCAGGCGGTGGCGGCAAACCGGTCTTCCCCTTTTCCAGCGAAGCGGTTTGATGCGAGCTGCTGGCCGGTCTGGAGTACGTTGACTACAAAATGGCTCGCTTCCTTTAGCGCCGATGCCGACCCGGCAGCGTTTGCAATCGAAACGAGCAGCAGCGGCGGATCGAGTGAGACCGACGTGAAACTGTTCGCGGTTAGTCCAATCGGCGTTCCATCTGGCGCACGCGAAGTTACGATTGTGATTCCAGTCGCAAAGCAGCCCATCGCATCGCGCAATGTCCGAGCATCTGACCCGCCGCGAAATTCGCTGGCGTCGCGCGGTTGCTTTCGCTCGAGAAAATCCAGCAGATGCGCGAGCAGAGCCTCCGTTCGGTCAGTCACGAGCAGCAGCTCGCCGTCATCGACCTCCGCCACCTCTACATTTGGTAACGCGGTGTCGAATTCGGTCGCACCCGGTGACTGCCGAACCCACGAGATGCCACCGCGCAACACCATCGTTGGTAGGTTGAGCCCAGGCGCGGCTGCAACTACCATATCTGCAACGGCGTCTAGGTCCATTGCTCCGATTACGCGGGGGTCCCACGCAAGTTGTTCCACGGGCAAGCTTTCACTGATCTGCTTGGCAGCTTCTAAAGCACTGCGGATCGGCATGTCGACCAGCACGAGACCGGCGGCCAAATTGGCAGCATCCGATGACAATGCTTGCGCTGCAATCCAGCCACCCACCGTGGCCGCAACAACCACCGGACGGGAATTCAGCTGCGCCAACACCGCGCGAAGGTCCTCCGCATAGGCTTCCAAGTCATAACGTCCATCAGAGGGCCATTCGCTCCCGCCGTGGCCCCGCAGGTCGAGACTGACCACGCAGCGACCAGCCTGGACCAGCGCTTCAGCAATAGTTGACCACACTGCCCTTGTCTGGCCCGCACCGTGGATCAGCAGAATCGTTGGATCATTCTCGTCTCCTGCAATTTCGGCCTGAAGACGGACGCCACCAAAGCCCTTGAAGGTTAAGATAGTCATGTGGCTTGCCTCCTTGCCTAAGCACGTTGACGGACGGGCGATCCTAAGGGTGGTTTGCTAGATAGCTGGCGGCGGTGTCACCACGATGATGGCGGCGGGTGCGCCGCTATCGTTGATGACAGAGCGAGCTTCGCCAGCGGGGATGAAGATGCTGTCCATCTCCCTAAGCAAGTGGCGCGTGCCATCCGCCTGCTCGATCGTGAGCGAACCCGCAGTCACGACATACATCTTGCTGAAGGTTCCCGCCTCCATCGGCACGATTACGCCCGGCGGAAAATCCGAATAACCCACCCATGCAAAGTCGGCCTTGCTAACCACATCGCCTTGCAGCCGTCTGGAGATTACGCCTTCATGATTGGGCGGATTGTAGAATGGTGCGTTTTCGAATTTGACAATGTCCATGGCTCGTCCTTTCAGGCCTGTTAGACGCGACCCATACGGTCGATTTCAGCGAACAGTGCCGCGAAACCGTTCAACGCAAATTCGATAGCGGCGGCATCTTGAAAGCGTCCGTCGGCGATCTTTGGTCCGACTAGGCCGATGACAATCTCTGGTGTGTTGAGTGGCCTCGCAAGCGCCGAAATTACAGTCTCGCGAATCTG
>CAZQBS010000171.1:0-415 GCA_964591835.1 uncultured Sphingorhabdus sp.
CGCGGCAATGAGAGGATCCACGACATGGGACTCATGTCGAAGGGCGACCTCTCCGCGTCAGCTGACGTCCAGCCCATCTTCTGTTCCTGGCCAAGTATCGTCGACGCACCTTTAGGGACCGCAAAAGATACCAGTCCCGGCGCGAGGAATCTCAAGGACTTGATTCTTGCCCTCCAGGGTACAGATCATTTTGATCTGAAAGGGTATAGGCGGTTTTTGCGGAACTGCGGTCATCCGTCACACCCACCGCACCGCGGACGGTTCGCTCGGTCCCTGCCTCTCGTCTATCTCGAATTGACCGGCAGCGATATGACTTCCGCATTGATGGCGGGATTCTTTGCCGCCACCGCGCCCGCCGCCCTCTTCTACTTTGGGCCGTCATACACAACGATGCACCGTCGCGTGGCCATGGTCT
>CAZQBS010000171.1:425-1774 GCA_964591835.1 uncultured Sphingorhabdus sp.
GCTTGGTGCTCCGTCCCGGCTGTTTTCTGATTCTGGACGCGTGGGTTGTCAAAAGGTACTCGAAACTGCCCAGCTGCACCAAGGCTGGCATGAACTCACCCATGCCATCAACACAGCCCGAGCAGTGGCATTGAGCGCTACCCAGCAGAACGATGTCCAGGAGTCCTGCAACCGCTGGATGGCTTTGCTGTGCGCTGCACTGGTGATTCAGACCGCTCACCGCGGAACGCGCCTCGAATGTCTGACAGCAGGAGCGCTGTACCTGCATCCCGATGTCATAGCCATTCAGGACAAAGATGAGGGTGGACGGGCCCAGCCCAGATTGGCGCCCAAAACGCCTGCTGTCAAAAAAATCCTGCTAAGCGCGGTTGAATGCCACAAGATGATGCACCCCCTGGCCTGTCCCGACGCCGCAGATAACTCATTCCGCTGGGAAATCACCGATGAAGTTTTTCTGCAGTGGCAAACGCGCGATGGCGTCACGACGTCTGAGGTGTTGAGCACCTCCGCCGTGACATCCATCACCACGGAATTCTTCCAATCCACAGCGAATTTTGGTCGAAGTCAATGGGTGACCTACCTCGATGAGAACGACTGTGACCGCTGGTTGATACGGTCGCTGACCGGTCACACCCGGGATGTGACCAGGACCCATGGTCCGTACCTGGATATCCCACCGCTGGTTGTAGCGGGTCGACTGTGTGTGGCAATGGAAAAAACCGGTGCGCTCATCTTCGGTGAGACCGAGATCCAAGTCGGCATTACTGATTTTCCCACGATAAATCTTCCGCCAATGAAGCGGCTCAAAACTCATACGCTGGTCAATGGCCCAGTCCCGGACCCGCGGATCATTCTGGCGCCAATCAGCGTCGAGACCCTGATCGAATGGCGCGCGGCCGAGCAGATCAGAACGGATCTCCTCGCTGGCTATATCGACGCGCCCTGCAGTGTGTTGGCTTTGCTGCACCTGCTGTTCATCGACCATATGCCATGCCCAAACCTGTGCGTCTCCGCCGTGACTGAGACGAGCAAGGTTTTAAAGAGCATTGATCAGTGTGCGGGCTTGAACTGGACAAGGAGCCACTTTGTGCATCC
Source organism: uncultured Sphingorhabdus sp. (assembly GCA_964591835.1). Lineage (GTDB taxonomy): Bacteria > Pseudomonadota > Alphaproteobacteria > Sphingomonadales > Sphingomonadaceae > Sphingorhabdus_B. The sequence continues at coordinate 1,521 of CAZQBS010000171.1, forward strand.
GACGTGGATGCCGATTCAAGGCAGCACGGCCCGCCTTCTTGACCGCCTGGAGGATTCCGCGATGTCGAGCGCCACGCTGATCGCGCTGACGTGCGCGGCGATACGCAAAACCAAGCACAGCCGGTGGCCGGCATCCAACAGCGCTTGTTGGGGCGCACTCTCTGCAATATCGGAAGGCTTGCGCAGACTGACATTTTCCCCCTCGATCTGCGCTGTGTCACATCCTTCCGTTGCGGCGCCGTGCTTGTCCGAGC
>CAZQBS010000171.1:1784-2621 GCA_964591835.1 uncultured Sphingorhabdus sp.
GACCGTATCCCAACCACCGTCACGCAAGTCAGGCGGCGCGACATCTTCGCGCAAGGGTGAAGACTCGCGATTCCTTATTACTTCGTTGGGCAAATACGCTTCAAGCGCGGAGCGCCACGGAGAAAAAAGGGCGCGCGCCATCAAGTGTCTCGAAGATCTGGAGGATCCCAGCATTTCGTGGTCGCCATTCATTTTCTGGGTGAAAGCGTGGGTCATTGATGAGCTTCGCAGGTCTCGCGATGGCGCAAACGGCTGCTATCAGATTTCCTCGATTTTGACTTACGCGACCACCTTGTTGGTCGCCCAGAAGCAGACCGATTTGTCAGTCGATCCGCAGGACTGGGAGGATGGCGAATGGTCCAGCTGGGTGACGCAGATCAACCGCGTCTGCGCGACTGACGAATCTTCGGCACTCGCCGTTAACGACGGAGAAAATCTGACTGACCGAGCAAAACACGCCCTCCACGCCTTGGTAGGCAGTCTGATGCGGCGGTGCGAATACGTGCCGCCCGAAGTCCGAGCCAAATTGCAATTTGTCTCAAAAACAATCACTCCCCATGGGTCAGCGTCTGCATGCCTGATCTCCGCCGAGAACCAGGCCCGCGCTATCGAAATCCTGAAAGAGTGGAATGAAGACTTCCCTGGCGACTACGCCTTGGCCGAATTTCGGCCCATCGTGAGTCAAATGGCGCCTCTTCGGGCCGGTGACGTCTCAAGCCTCACGACGCGTTGCTTAACGCCCAGCGGAGGGTTGGTCATCGAGCGCGTGGGCTACGACGTCCATAAACCCGAGAACGCACTCAGGGTGGTGCCTCCGAGACAAGAACAGGCGAGCCA
>CAZQBS010000172.1:0-2604 GCA_964591835.1 uncultured Sphingorhabdus sp.
CGCGGCCCGCAGGGCACGCTGTTCGGCCGGAATGTCACCGGCGGCGCAATCATCGTGAACACGAAGCGCCCCGGGAGGGATCGCGGACTGGAGACGCGCCTCACCTCCCAGACCGAGGGTGTTTATGATGCAGCGGTCGCCGTCGATCTGCCGCTTGGCGAAGGAGTGTACAGTCGGATCGCGGCGGTCTTGTCGCACGAACGTGGTTATTTCAGGAATGCGACCACGGGCAAATACAAGGCCGAAAAGAACCTCCTGATCTTGCGGCCCAGCCTCCGCTTCGAGCCGACTGACAATCTGACCATCGATCTCATCGGTGAATATCAGCAAAACAATGGCGGGCCGCTGGCAACGCAGTTCCTGCCGCGTCCGGGTGCGCCGACGATTGCCGAGCGGGTGTTCGGCTATGTCCGGCCGGCTGACAAGTACACGGTCGAGAACGACGGTCAGGGATTCCTGCGGACTCGACTTGCAACGGTCACGCTTAAGGGCGACTGGGACGTCGGGCCGGGCGTTGTTTCCGTAGTCTCCAATTACCGGCATCTGAACTACAAGACCGGTAACGATTTCGACGGTACACCTTTCACGCTGCTTCATTATCCGAATCTGCCCGGTTTTAACCTAGACAAACAATCGCAGCAAAGCGTGGAAATTCGCTACGCGTCGAACAACGATGGACCTATTGAATACACGATTGGCGGATACTTCTTTCACCAGGAGTATATCAGCGGGGAACTGCGCGACACGTTTACCGGCTTGCCGTCCGGTCCAAGGCGGATCGCCGCCCGGACGCTTGCCGACGACCAGAGCTATGCGGCGTTCGCGCAGGCGGAATACAACTTTACCGACGCTCTCAGCATCGTTGCAGGGCTGCGCTACACGCGCGAGCGAAAGTCGATCAACTTCTCGCGGCCCGGGGTCTGCAGCTTCGATTTCGCGACGTGTAGCGAGATCTTTTCGGTCTCGAACTCTTGGTCCAAGCTGACCCCCAAGGTCGGGATCAACTTCCAGGCTACCCCCGATGTTCTCGCCTATGCGAGCTATACCAAGGGCTTCCGCAGCGGAGCATATAACGCGCGCGCGCAGCGGCTTGCGACCCTAGGCCCGGCCGATCCGGAAAACGCCGAGAATTACGAGGCCGGCCTCAAGCTTTCGCTTTTCGACCGGCGGGTGCGCTTCAACATCGCCGGCTTCATCAATAATGTGACCGACCTGCAGAAGTCGGTCAGCAATCCGTTCGATCCAGATGGCGCCGGTCCGCTCCCGGCGACCATCGAATCACTGCTGACCAACGCCGGCGAAGCGCGCATCAGCGGCATGGACATCGACATGCAAGCCAATCTCGGGGGCGGTTTTTCGCTGCGCGGTTCGCTCGGTTATCTCCATACCAAGTACAAGGAGTACAACGATCCCGAAATCGCGCGCCGCAATCTCGATTTCCGTAATCTTGTGCTCGAGCGGGCGCCTGAGTGGACATATTCCGTCGGTTCGTCGTACATTCACGATCTCGACGAAACGGGCTCGGTCGAATTCAACGTGTCGTACGCTTACACTAGCAAGTTCTTTAACGACGCCTACAACTCGCCCTACCTCGCGCAGGATGGTTACGGCCTGCTGGATGCAAGTGTGACGTTTGCCCGCAGCGACAACTGGGATATCACCTTCTATGGCAAGAACCTCACCAACCGCGAGTTCATCGACTACGCCGTGGAGATTGGCGGACTCTCGACGCTGGGCTTTGGCGGGGTGCCGCGCCGGTATGGTGTGCAACTGAAAACGCGATTCTGATGGCTGATGCCTTCGCTCTCCCCTTCGGGCGTGTGAGCGGAGGTACCATCAGACGCAGGGCCGGGCGGCTTCCGCTGAATCATCGGCGTGATTTTGTACGCCAGAAGCGTCGCCTGGCAGACGGCCCCCGCCATGTTCGCGAGTACCTTTACGACAAGTCGGTCTGGATTGATCTCGAGTGAGAAAAATCGGCGCCGACAAAGCTGCGGCCCCTCAAACGCAAGCACATTGCTGCTCACTGCCAATTCTATGGTTTAACAATTGACCTAGTCTCACTTGTCCGTTAAATTCCTGAGACTTGGTGAGCCGATTGGACAGCAAAAAAGCACGCTGGCTAGACGCTCCATTTTTAGACAAACGGGAGAGACGTATGCCCAAGATTCTTATCGCGGCTGTAGCCGCAGTCACCGCGCTGACCGCAGGCACGACTCGCGCGGAAACGGTAGCGAAAGCCGTTCCCGATCTGGAGATGTGGCGGCTTGCCTGTGGTGATATCACTCTGGCCGATGGTGGTATTTTCTCGGACACGCATTTATTCGACGGTCAGCCCAGGGCGTTGACCGGCAGCTGCTACCTCATTCGCCATGGCAAGGACTACATGCTGTGGGATGCCGGCCTGCCGAAGACGCTAGTCGGCGCACCGACCTCCGATCATGGGGTGTCGCTTTCCCTCGAGCGCTCGGTCGTCGACCAGATCGCCGAACTCGGGATCGATTCAAAAGCGATCACCAAAGTTGCCGTCAGTCATTACCACTTCGATCACACCGGCCAGCTTCCCGATTTTCCTGGTGCGACCTTGCTCATCAGCGAAAAGGA
>CAZQBS010000173.1:0-2565 GCA_964591835.1 uncultured Sphingorhabdus sp.
CACGAAATTTTGGCCGTGACCGGCGCTATCCGATTACCAACGCGTTTCGCACCGGTTGAGAAACTACGACTCCTGTGCTGACTCGGAGGTAGTCTCTTCGATTATATCGGGAGTCACGGGCAGGGTCTTAACGCTTATGCCTGATTGTTGCAGAAAGACCCAATCGACCGCTTGCGGGTTGCGCTTGTAATCCGGCACCAGCACTGCCAGTTTGTCGAGCATTTCTGTCGTTGCGTTGGCATGAAGTATTTTATCGAGATCGTCCAAATGTCCGGTGAGTTGGTCGTAGGGTAGAAAATTCTCGTTCGCTTTCATAATGCCCGGATGCCTTGTCGGCTCTGGGTTATCGCCGATCAATAACTCTTCATATAGCTTTTCGCCCGGACGGAGGCCGACAAATTCGATAGCAATATCTCCCGAGGGATTATCGGCATTTCGCAAAGTAAGTCCCGAAAGTTCGACCATCCTTCTGGCCAGATCTACGATTTTCACGGGCTCGCCCATGTCGAGCACGAATACTTCGCCGCCTTCGGCCATGGCAGATGCCTGAATAACAAGCTGGGATGCCTCGGGAATCGTCATGAAATAGCGCGTGATGCCCTCATGCGTGACGGTTATCGGGCCACCGCTTTTGATCTGCTGCCGGAACAGTGGCACGACCGACCCGCTCGATCCCAGCACATTGCCGAACCGGACCATCGAAAAACGGGTTTGTAGCGGCTCGCTTGCCAGCGCCTGCAGAACCAGTTCTGCCATCCGCTTGCTTGCACCCATGATATTGGTCGGGCGGACTGCCTTGTCGGTGCTGATTAGTACAAAATCGGTAACGCCATGCCGCGCCGCCACTTTTGCCGTGGTTAGTGTGCCGAACACATTGTTGCGAATGCCCTGCGCCGGATTGTGTTCGACGAGCGGAACATGCTTGTATGCGGCCGCATGGTAGATCGTATCGGGCTTCCACGCCGATATGATCCTGTCCATTCTCGCCTCATCCTGAACCGATGCTAGCAAGGGAATTATGGAAATCGGCGTGCCCGCAAGTGCGTCGCGTCTTTGCTCGAGTTCCTGATGGATTGCGTAGAGCGAATATTCGTTGATTTCGACCAGCAGCAGCATGGTTGGCTGTAGCTTCAATATCTGGCGACAGAGTTCGCTGCCGATCGAGCCTCCTGCACCGGTAACCAATATGATCTTGCCGACGATCCTGCTTTCCAGCAACGCACGGTCGGGCAATACGGCATCACGACCGAGCAGGTCGTCGATATCGAGTTCGCGCAGATCGCTTACAGTGACCTTCCCGTGCGCCAAGTCCATAAGGCCGGGAAGTGTCCGAACATTGACCGAGCTGCCCTTCAACTTGTCGAGTATTTCATTTCGCATGGCGCGCGAAGCAGACGGTATTGCCAGTAATATATCCGCAATATCTAGCGCTTCCACTACGGACTGGATAGCTTTTGCCGAATATATGGTTTTGCCGTTCAATGAACTGCCAGCCAGCCGTTCATCGTCATCGATGAAACCCATGACTTGCATTTCGTGGCTGTTGGCAAGTCCCGCCGCGAGCTGCCGTCCCGACGACCCTGCACCGTAGATCATCACGCGGCGTCGTTTGCCCAGAGTAAGAAAGCGGGTCTGGCCCTCGTCGAGCAGATACCGGATAATTGCGCGCGATCCGCCAACGGCGATAAACAGCAAGATCGGTTGGATAATGCCTGTTGTGCGAGGTATTCCGGTAATCCCGACTGCAAAAAAAATTGCCGAGTAGATTACAGTGTAAACAGCGCACGCCTTCACCACGGCGGCAAGCGCTCCCCATCCGGCATAGCGAAATATCGCACGATACAGCCCGAACCGGACAAACAAAGGAAGCGCTATCAATATTGCCGCGAAATAGGAAAGCCATTGCGTGCGATAAGGCAGGGACCATTCGCCGAGCCTTAAATAATAAGCGATTGTGACCGTTGCCAGACACAGGAACGCATCGAACGACAGCGCAACCATCCGCTTGGCCGGCCGCGGCAGATTGATGATTTGAAGCAACAAACGGTTTTGCAACAGATAACTCCCTTCTCGCGGCATTTAAGCGATCAAGCGGAATTCGGCAATCGCAGTTGCTTCGGCGTGGCGCAAAAACAGCAAGACAAAAAAAATGATATAGCATATCCTTAAACGGGAAGTATCAAAGGAGACCCGATATGAGCTATGTTAGTGAAAATGGGCGGAGCAGCTTCACCGGAATGAGCGCGGCGGTCCTGCTCAATGGTTCGATCATCATGGCGGTGGCGCTGTCGCCGCTGGTCGTCGAGCCCAGACATCCGGGGCCGATAACAATCGGCGCGAATATCCCGGACGATCCGCCCCCGCCACCCTCGCCCGAAAAAAATGCCGAGGCGAAACCGCTCGACCCCATCTTTGCCCCGAAGCCGATATTTGAAACTATCAAACCACCGCTGGAAGAGTTTCGCACGAGGGATCGCGAACAGGATAGCGCAAACGTATTCGACGGGACTGGCGGCGATGATACCACCGAAATCGTTCGCGACGTAATCAAGCCGCCTGTCGCGC
>CAZQBS010000174.1:0-1519 GCA_964591835.1 uncultured Sphingorhabdus sp.
GTAGGTGTCATCAATAATGCGCGGTCAGGCGCACTTTATCGCGTTACAGATGATATTGTAGTGACAGTCAGGCGTTCAATTGGCGGCTACAATGAGGAGATTCTTCTGCAAGGGCCGGCGGACGCCAAGAAGCTCGAACTCATCAACTCCACCGTTTCAATCATCCCTCCTGGACCATGAAAGATAAAGCCCCGACAAAAGAAGTGCAGATTCAAGGCGTCCTGACGGGCTCTTGGCCTCAGGACTCTGCGAAGTTCGCCTCCAATCCTTCGGAAGTGTTTTCTATCACGCGATCCGATATCGCCGATTACCTTAAGCGCAACCCCGCGGCCGCACATGATTACTTGAAGCGCTGGAAGATTTCAAAAGCTGCGGACATTCACGCAATTTGGAGCGAGAAGGGGGGATATCGTGTGGCATGGTTGGCGTGGGACGGGAAACCGTCGGATGTCCAAGAGTTCTCGAACTTGGCCGACGCTGTCGTAGAGCACGCGGCGCGGCACAACGGAATTGTCGATTGAGCACGACCTCGGCATGTCCTCCAGGTCAATACCGCAGGGCGGCGCTGCTGCTATAATGGCATCGATGAGCCCCGTCTTATCGACGTCTGCCTTGTTGGCGAAAATCACGAACGGTCGAACCTGTATCGCGATGGCATGTATCGCAGTTGTTGCTTCTGGCTGCACGACAACTATCCAGGTCCAACCGCGCGGAGACAATACGGTCTCATACGTCGACAAGGCGCTTCCGGCGGGAGGCTCGAAGTTGGACCTGGCCATAGCGGCAACCGCGCTACCCAACCCATACAGCGACAATCCGCAGCTGTTGTTCGCGAATCTCCTGAGCAAGCCCGGACTATTCAAATCTGTCATATCGATTGCTGCGCGAGGCGCGCCGCATGAATGCGACATTCTCGTCAGCTTGGATTGGGGCAGTTTTAACACGGGAGTGTTGACGGTGTATTCCGCTTATTCGGATGAGGAATTGTTCTCGGCGAAACTGTCTTGCGGCATGAAGGGCTTGGTCGCGTATCCGGATTGCTTGTCGAAAAAAGCATCAAGCATCCTCTATCAGGCATTCTCTGGGAGCCCCCTCTACGCGAAGATTCTCCAGCAGCGCGGAGCGGACGACTCACGGACAAGCCGTGAGGGTGACAAGAACTCGATCGTGCAGAACACACGGCCTTCTTCCGGCGCCGGCGTCGCGTCACTCGCTTCCAGCCCGTCGATGGATGAAATCAAGCGGGTCGTGGAGTCCGCCGTGCGTCAGGCGACTGAGTCGGCTCCCATGCCCGTGGGGCGCGTGGCACCGGCGGAGTTGAAGCCGGCCTACCAGCGCCCGGAACATCAGGATGATTTCGCGATAGTAGTCGGTGTCGAGAATTATGCTGATCTGCCTGCCGCCTCATTCGCCGAGCGCGACGCGGTCGCCATGGCCCGCCAGTTCGCCGCGATGGGCGTGCCCGCGCGGAACATCGTCACGTTGCTGGGCCCGCGGGCTAGCCGTGCGGGACTCGTGA
>CAZQBS010000174.1:1529-2560 GCA_964591835.1 uncultured Sphingorhabdus sp.
GCTGCAGGCCGGCGCGCCGGACCCCGCCAGCGGTATGGCGTATCTGGTGCCATCGGACGGTGATCCGCAGTATCTCGAAGACACAGCGTACCCTTTGCAGCGCTTGTACGAGAAACTAGCGGCGATGAAGGCCAAGCAGGTGGTGGTCGCTCTGGATTCCTGCTTTTCCGGGGCCGGAGGACGGTCGGTTTTGGCCAAAGGGACGAGGCCCCTGGTCGGCAAGGTTAATCTGGGAGGCGGTGCGATGGCCGGTTCCAAGATTGCGGTAATTTCGGCGTCGGACTCCAATCAGATATCGGGTACGATGAACCAGAATGCATATGGGGCCTTCACGTATTACCTGCTTGAGGGACTAAATGGCGGCGCTTTGGATGGACAAGGCCGTGTAACCCTTCGTGGCTTATTCGAATTCCTCTCTCCACGAGTGCAAGATGAGGCGCGCCGCTCCAATCGGGAACAATCACCGCAGCTCAGTGCCCAGGGCTTGGATACAGCAGCCATTATTCTGCGTTGATTCGCTGGATGGTCTTGTTGTTAACCGCGTTATATCGCGTTTTCCTGGTTCGGTAAAAAGACGGTAATTACCCTCCTTTTTCTTGACAGGTCGGGGGGGCGGGGCTAAACTCAGTCTGTGGGCGCTATAGAGAGGCCCAGAACGATTTCGTGACGTACCCGGAGAAAGTCATGGATACTACCGCGATTCCCGAATTCAAAATCGCCAAAGTCGGAAAGGAGCGCAAGCGCAAAGGCGCCGGCCTTCCGTTCTTCGGCGGCGGCTCCGGCGGCGGTGGGGCGTTCTCCGGCGCGGTAGGCGGTTCGGGAGCGGCGGCGGGCGCGGGCCTTATCGGCAAAATCGGCGTTCTGGCCCTCATCGGCACCTTGAGCGCGGGCGCGTGGCAGTTCGGCAAGGCGTTGCGTCCCGACGAGACGGGCGGTCCCGCCGAGAAGCCTAAGCTGTTCGCTTCGCACGACGGCAAATATTCCGACGAGGATCTCGCCAACGTCATCCGCTCCAACGGCTCGAGCATCCC
>CAZQBS010000175.1:0-2556 GCA_964591835.1 uncultured Sphingorhabdus sp.
GCCCGGCGTGTCGGTGCTGCGGCATCTGTCGGTGTTCGGCTACGACGACGCGCCGCACGGCCGCACGGCCACATGGAAGTGCTGCTGGAAAACGTGCGCGTGCCGGCCAGCGCCATCCTGCTGGGCGAAGGCCGCGGCTTTGAAATCGCGCAGGGCCGCCTCGGCCCGGGACGCATCCACCACTGCATGCGCTCGATCGGCGCCGCCGAGCGGGCGCTCGAAATGATGTGTGCCCGCTTGCGCGAGCGCGTCGCCTTCGGCAAGCCGCTTGCCGAGCAATCGGTGTGGCACGAACGCATCGCCGAGTCGCGCTGCATGATCGACCAGGCCCGCCTGCTGACGCTCAACGCCGCCTGGAAGATGGACACCGTGGGCAACAAGAATGCCCGAGCCGAGATTGCCATGATCAAGGTGGTCGCGCCCAACATGTCGTGCAAGGTGGTCGACTGGGCGATTCAGGCTCATGGCGCGGCCGGTGTCAGCCAGGACTTCTGGCTGGCCGAAGCCTATGCCCACCAGCGCACGGTGCGCATCGTGGACGGCCCCGACGAAGTGCACCGCAACGCGATCGCCAAGCTCGAGTTGGCCAAGCGCGTCACGCCACATTGACCAGCACCGCCGGTCCGCTGTCGCACGTCAAAGTCCTGGACCTGAGCCGGATTCTGGCGGCGCCGTGGGCCGGTCAGATCCTTGCCGACCTGGGGGCCGATGTCATCAAGGTGGAGCGCCCCCACATCGGCGACGACACGCGCAGCTGGGGGCCGCCGTTCCTGAAAGACGCGCAAGGACTGGACACGAAGGAAGCAGGCTACTACCTGGCGGTGAACCGCGGCAAGCGCTCGATCACCCTCAGCCTGGACAAGCCGCAGGGGCAGAAGATCGTCCGACAGCTAGCGGCCGGCGCAGATATCGTGCTGGAGAACTACAAGGCGGGCACCCTCGATCGCTACGGTCTGGGCGAAGCGTCGCTGCGCAAGCTCAATCCCCGTCTGATCTATTGCTCGGTCACCGGCTTCGGCCAGACCGGTCCACGCCGCGACCAGGCTGCGTACGACTTCCTGATCCAGGCCATGGGCGGCTTGATGAGCGTGACCGGGGAGAAGGACGGTCGGCCGGGCGGCGGGCCTCAGAAAGTCGGCGTGCCCATCGTCGACCTCATGACCGGCATGTACACCGCCGTGGCCGTGCTGGCGGCGCTGGCGCGCCGCGACCAGACCGGGGTGGGCGACTCGATCGACATCTCAATGCTCGACGTGCAGGTGGCGACCCTCGCCAACCAGGCGATGAACTTTCTGGTGTCCGGCAACGTTCCCGGACGCAGCGGCAATGAGGACCAGAAAGAAGAAAGGACTTACATCCCTTCGAATGTAAGTCCTTGATTCATATGGTGCGGCTGGCAGGAATTGAACCCACGACCCCTTGGTTCGTAGTCAATGGGGCTGAGGGGATAAAATCCAATTAAATCAACCACTTACACGACCTGGCTTATACGATAGGTCAGCTTGAACGGCGCTCGTAAGTTGTTGATTTCATTGGAGGTGGGTAAGTTCAATCGTACGAATTAAACCTTGAGCTACCGATCACTAAGTGGCGAACGGACATCGACAGAAGCCTCGCGGTCAGCTTCTACTTTATGGTTTACAACTTCGTGAAGATTCACAAGACCATCAAGACCACGCCAGCGATGGAGGCGGGCGTTACAACCTACCTCTGGAGCATGGAAGACATTGTGATGATGACGGAAACGATGGCGTAAAAAAACCCGCTGCTAGCGGGCTTTTAATTTACGAGACAGATCGATTAGCTTTGTGCGCGGTGCCGCATTTGTTCACGCATGGCCTTGCTCGCCTCCGCCAGGTAGTTGTTCTGCTGCATCGTTTTGCGCAGGCTGTCCGCCTGCTGCGTTTGGCTCAGGGGCTTGTGGTTCTGCTGCATCGGCAGGTGCTTCAATTGGTCCATCATTTTGTGGCTCCGGAGGAAAAATCTTGCTTAAGAATGAAAGTGAGTCTAGCACGACGGGGGTTGTTTGGCGACCATTGCGCCACATCGCGATGGCGACGCCGGCGGCATCTTTTTCATGCTGTTCCGGGGACGCAACGCGCTCGAAAAGTTTCCGCGCTTCGGCCCGATCTATGACAAAGCCATGTGTCGGATACGAATTGATGAGCTTTCCAAGAGCGCCTGCTTTGAGGCACTTAGAGGAGTCATTAAGTCTGGTCCCGTACTCGTGTGCAATTTGAAGTGCCGCATTCATTTCCCCCAGACGAATTGGGTCAATCTGCGCATACATGGGCTCATAGATGCCCTTAACTAGGTTACTGGCGATTTCCGACGCCACCTTGGTACTAAGTCCACTGCCGCCATTGATTTCCATCAAGTACGTATTGAAGGTTTCCAGTGCATCTTTTTGCAAGTAGGTCATACCTCGCAGAATGTCTAGGCCTGAACTCTGCTGGAATATCTCATCCTGTTTCTGAAACTGAACATCGAGAGGCCCAAGTTCCCCCCCGCGTCACAATAGTTGTCGCCTCTATAGAACCAAGAACCTGGGGGCGG
>CAZQBS010000176.1:0-2530 GCA_964591835.1 uncultured Sphingorhabdus sp.
TCAGAGGGCTGGAGCTTGGCGCTGACGATTATTTGACCAAACCTTTTGCCTTCGTCGAATTGCTGGCCCGTATCCGCTCCATCCTGCGGCGCGGGCCGCAACGCGAGCGTGAATTCATTCAGGTTGCCGATCTCGAGATCGACGTGGTCAAGCGGCGGGTCACGCGCGCCGGCACCCGCATCGACCTCACGGCAAAGGAATTCGCTTTGCTCCATCTGCTGGCGTCCCGGCCTGGTGAAGTGATGTCCCGTTCGCTGATTGCGTCCCATGTCTGGGATATGAATTTCGATAGTGATACGAACGTCATGGATGTCGCCATCCGTCGGCTGCGTGCAAAGATCGACGACCCGTTTTTCCGGAAACTGATCCATACCGTCCGCGGCATGGGTTATGTATGTGAGGGCCGCGAATGAAGTTGTTCCCGCAGATGACGCTCGCGGCTCGCCTGGCAATACTGTTTGGGCTGGCGGCCGCGCTAGTTTTCACCGCCGCTGGGGTGCACCTTTATCAATACTCCTCCGAGCAGCTGAAGCGGCGGGATGACACGGCGCTCATGGGTGCGGTCATGCTTGTGCAGCATTACATCCAAGGCGCAGCGAGCATTGAAGCTTTGCGGTTGGAGTCGCGTGCGTTACTGGATGTTGCGCTGGCGCACCGGCATCTGACTTTTGCCATCAGGACACAGGAGGGCGAGCTTGTCACAGCGAGTGCGCCGGAAGCCAAGTTGTTGCCCTTTCGCGCCACTTCGGATGAGTCGAGCTTGCCGAGTGGGATCACCGACTGGGTCACCGCTGGGGGGCAGGATGCCCGCGTGACGGTCACATCAGTTCAAGTGGGCAGTGGCGGAGAACGGGTCCAGATCAGCGTAGCGCGGCAAGGCGAGGAGCGCACCGAAATATTGCAGGCGTATCGACGCAACATTGTCTGGACCGCGCTCGCGGGGGTGCTTGCTACCGCCCTGCTGGGGTACGCCATCGCACGCCGGGGACTTCGACCGATCAAGATGATCGCCCAGGCCTCGGGCGAAATCACGGCGAGCGCATTGGGCGAGCGGCGCTTGCGGGCTGAGGATGCACCGCCTGAGCTGGGGGAGATGGTTCATGCGTTTAACGACATGCTGGACCGTCTGCAAGACTCGTTTACACGGCTGAGCCAATTCTCTTCAGATATCGCGCACGATTTGCGCACGCCGGTGAGCAACATGATGGTGGAGATGCAGGTTGCGCTTGGACGACAGCGTCCGACTGCGGAGTACGAGGCACTCATCGCTTCGAACCTGGAAGAGCTTGAACGGCTGTCCCGGATGATCAAGGAAATGCTGTTCCTGGCGCGCGCCGATAACCCCTTTACCGTGATTGACAAGTCCTCCGTCAATCTGCGCGCTGAACTCGACAAGGTGGCGGAGTTGTATCGTCTGCTTGCGCAAGAGCGAAACCTGTCGATCGAGTGTGAAGGTGAAGCGGTGATCGTCGGGGACAAGGCCCTGCTCCAACGCGCGATTCAAAATCTGCTTTCAAATGCCGTGCGGTACGCAAGCCCCCATGGAGTCATCGAGGCAAGGATTTCGAGCGTGGCGGACGGTCGCTGCGTGGAGCTTTCAATCGCGAATCCGGGCCCTGGAATCGCCAGGGAACATTTGTCGCGCGTTTTTGACCGGTTCTATCGCACCGACAGCGCGCGCCATCGATCGGAAGAGGGCGCTGGTCTCGGGCTGGCCATAGTGAAGTCCGTTGTGCAGCTCCATGGAGGTGAAGCACGTGTTCAAAGTGACGTCGGCGCCACAACCACTTTTACAGTCCGTTTGCCTGTCACATGACGATCGGCGGGCTGGCATGCCACGTGTGCCACGTGAAAAATTGAGCCTGACTCAACCATTCCATTCTTGCCCAGACAGCGCTGATTACCTCGGCTGTGGCATCTCTATAAGCTGGTAAATCGAGGATGCTGAGGAGATGCAAGGAAGTCGCGAGGTGTGCGGCCGTTTCCTCACACATGCCAATACCTCCCCGGGCCACCTTACACGTGGGAAGGGGTGGTTCAAGTTTCGGTCGGACTACACCACCATCTTTCTTTCTCAAGCGATTCCGCTGAAGCTCGAGGTCCTTGCAAATCAAGGACTTAGCCTAAAAAGGCGGCTCAGATGGTCTCGCCAAATCCCACCAAGTCCTGCATTTGCGTGTACCCACGCTGGTACCCCAGACTGTGTTTCATCAACAGTCATTTTCTGGGTACCACAATGGGACGTCTCAACGACCTGAAGATCAAGTCCGCCAAGCCGCGCGACAAGGAATATTTGCTGGCTGATGGGGAGGGCCTCTACCTTCGAGTGCGGCCCACCGGCAAGGCATGGGCCTTCCGCTACGCTGGCGTAAGATGGACTACGAAGAGGCTGTATACTGCAGTTATCCGCGCAGTTCGTGGTTCGCAATGTGTTCCCGCGTTTGCAGGATTTGGTGAGAAGTTAGATTTGATGCGGGCTGGCGGGGGTTTTTGGAACCCGCCCCAGCCCCCAGACGCGTATGCCCTTGAT
>CAZQBS010000177.1:0-2487 GCA_964591835.1 uncultured Sphingorhabdus sp.
CACCTTGGCGGGGCCGTCAATGGCAACCAGTTTGGATTCGAAATTCAGATGCGCGCCATAACGCTCGACATATTCCATGAGCGCCGGGACATAGACGGCAACGCCGAACAGTACCGCTCCGGAGTTGTGAAACTGAACGTCGATGTCTTTTAGAACGCCGCCGCGTTCCCAGACACTGCAGGACAGATACATCGCTTTTTGCGGCGCACCTGCGCATTTGATTGGCATCGGCGGCTGTGTGATCAGCGCTCGGCCGCCTTTCAAATCTTTGACGAGGCGATTGGTGTAGGGGGCAAGATCATAGCGATAGTTGGAGGTCACGCCGTTCTTGCCGAGCGTCTCGCTCAGGCCCGGTATGGCATCCCAATCGAGCTTAATTCCTGGGCAGGCGACCAACACCCGGTAAGACACCGAGCTGCCGTCATCCAGCATCACCCGATTATCGTCGGGGGCGAATCCGGACGCTGCCTGATTAATCCAGACCACACCGCGTGGCATGACCGATTTTTCCGTGTGCCTCGTGAACTCGGGCGAGAATATCCCTGCGCCAACCATCGTCCAGCCGGGTTGATAATAATGGACATCACTTGGCTCGATGATCGCAATCGAAACCTTCTTGTTGCGCTTGAGCAAGCTTGAAGCGGTCGCGATTCCCGCGCTGCCGCCGCCGACGATAACAATGTCATAGACCTCGGCAGCTGATGAGGCCGAGGTCATTGCGGACACCATTTCGAACAACTTGGTCGAACGTGTGCCTGACCGGCAATAAGCGAGGATTGGTGATGGCAAATTGGCCATTACCCGCGCCATCGCTCGTGCATCCTCTGGCTTCACAGCGCCCGAGGCTGCGGGAACATGGGCAAATTCCATCCCGAGTTGGCTAGCCGCTTCTTCGACCTTGTCCGCGTTTAGCTGGCCCGCCTCTTCATTATCTGGCCGGTTGCATTTGTTCGACTTGTAACCCTGCGCGGCGGCGCCGCGCAAATCGTCGAGTGACTGTTGGCCGGCGACCGAAAATGAAGAGGTTATTGCTTTGAAGGCCATGGCGAGTCCGGTCCGATCCTTATGTCTCGATTAGCTCTTGCGGCGCGTTGAAAGGCCGAAAGGCAAGTAAATCGGGCAGGTGCCGATCAGGCTGGTGAGGAAGAATGCAGCCGCAATAACGCCGAGAATTAGCGCAAGCGTTCCTGACAGTTTCCCGAGGAGAAACGCCGCAATAATCGCCACAACCGCGATCAAGCGAACGACGCGATCCAGATTGCCCATGTTCTTCATCATGACATTCTTTCCTTTGGCTTGGGTTGCTCGGCGACAAATCTTTGCGCGGCCATTCCGGCGAGCATTGCCGCAACGACGATGGCTGCCTGGGCAGGGGCGATCGCCAGATCAGCAATCGCGGGGCCAGGGCACAGCCCGCTAATCCCCCAGCCCATGCCGAAAAGCACCGCGCCGGTCGCCAGCTTAGCGTCGAGCTTGGTTGTACCCGGCAAGTCAAAATGCGCGTCGGCAATGGGCTTTTCCATCCGGCGCTGGATGAGCCAGGATATTGCCATGGGGATCATCGCACCGCCCATGACGAAGGCGAGGGTCGGGTCCCAATTCCCGAACAGATCAAGGAAGGCCTGAACGCGGGCAGGATCGGCCATGCCCGAAAAGGCAAGGCCCGCACCGAACAGCGATCCGGCGATCAGGGCGACGACGCTGCGGTTCACAGCAGACCTCCTGCGCGCAAGGCAGCGACTGTCGCGAAGCCTGCGCCCATGAAGACAAGGGTTGCCGTGATCGAGCGGCGTGAGAGGTGCGACATGCCGCAGACCCCGTGCCCACTGGTGCAACCCGATCCCAGTCTTGTGCCGAAGCCAACCAGTAGCCCGCCGATGATCAGCGGCCACTGCGATGTGGGGAAGCTGGTCGCCACGCCCCCGGTCAGCAGCGATACGATCAATGCCCCAAGTGGCAATCCGATGATGAAGGCAATTGCCACGCTGCGCGGCGCGCCGGAGTCGGCCAACCCCGTCGCCCGCGCAGCCAGTCCACTGACTCCGGCAATGCGGCCCAGGCCCAGCAGCATGATCGCAGCGGCAAGTCCGATCATCAGTCCGCCGACAAAGCCTTCAACCGGCATGGCATTTGGAAACGCGGCGATCATAGCGCGTTCACCGGAATTTTGAGATAGATCATGCCATTATCATCCGGCGGCGGCATATGCCCTGCGCGCATGTTGACCTGCACCGAAGGCAAGATCAGCTTGGGCATGCCCAAAATCTTGTCGCGGGCTTCGCGCATGGCGACGAACTCGTCTTCGCTGATGCCATCATGCATATGCACATTGGCCTTGCGCTGAGCCTCAACCGTGGTTTCCCATACATATTCTGTTCGGCCCTCGGGCAGATAGTCGTGGCACATGAACAGCCGCGTTTCGAGCGGAAGTGACAGCAGCCGCTGTGCCGAATGATAAAGCCTGCGCGCGTCGCCGCCTGGAAAATC
>CAZQBS010000178.1:0-2111 GCA_964591835.1 uncultured Sphingorhabdus sp.
ATCGGTAACAAGGTCCCTAATACCCAGCACCTCGGCGACCCGCTCCCACAACCGCTGGTTCGGCGCAGCAATCATCAGTTCGCCGTCGCGGGCGGGATAGACTTCATAAGGTGCAGCAATGGGATTTCCTGACCCGGCACGTTTGGGCCGCTGTCCGGTCATTTTTGCCGTCGTTGCCTGATAGGCGACGAGGCTGAACGCGGTATCGACAAGTGCGGTTTCCATATTGTGGACGGAACCGCCGCGATGTCTTGCCAGCATGGCCGCTAGCACTCCCATTGCGATCCACTGCCCGGTCCCAAGATCGATGACCGACGGCGCGCAACGTACAGGTGGTGCGCCGTCATGGCCGTTCATCCGCATTATTCCAGTGAACGCCTGAACGAGCGGATCATAACCTGGAAGACCACTACCGACTGGCCCAGTACCACAGGCGGTCAGCGCATAAGAGAGACTGTCGGGGTTCACGGCGTGCACCGCATCTTCACCGCTCCCAATGCGCTCGGCGCCACCGGGCCGCATGCTCTGCAGAAGGACGTCGGACCGTTGGGCAATAGCTAGTGCAGCCTGTCGCCCCCGCTTGGTTTGCAGGTCGAGCACAATGCCACGCTTGCCTGCATTCATATGACGGTGAACGACACTTGCTCCGTCTATTTCAGGAGCCCAGGCGCGGGCGTCGTCGCCCGAAGGGGCCTCGACCTTTATGACTTCGGCGCCCAGCTGGGCCAGGATCATAGTGGCATAGGGACCAGCCATATTGGTCGAAAAATCGACGATCCGGACGCCTCGAAGCGGGGCGAAGCCGGCGCTGCCAATCGCGGGGTCGGTAGCGCTTGAATTTCCCATATTCACCCTCTAGCTTTTTAGAATATCCTATTGTAGGACCATAGAAGCAATTGGTCAAGTGAGGCTTTGGAAGTGCCAGCAAACAACGTAGATGAAATATCGCCAGCGCCCGAATGGACGTTCGCGGATGTGTGGGAGGAAATCGCCGACACCGTTCCCGATCGGGTTGCACTCGCGCATGGCAATTTGCGCGTCACGTGGCGCGATTTCAGTGCTCGCGCAAACAGAATAGCTGCGGCGTTGCTGAGCGCCGGATTACAGCGACAGGAAAAGGTCGCGCTCTACCTACACAATGCCCCAGCCTATATGGAAAGCGTGTTCGCGGCTTTGAAGGCCAGTCTGGTGCCGGTCAACACCAACTACCGCTACACCGGAGACGAGCTCGTCCACCTCTGGACCGATGCCGATGCCGCCGCTGTGGTCTTCCACGGCGCGTTTGCAACGCAGGCAGAGGCGGTGCGGGCGCGATGTCCTGCGGTAAAAGTCTGGCTGTTCGTTGACGACGGCGAGGCGAACTGCCCCCGTTGGGCGATTCCTTATCAAGCAGCCGCGCAAGCGGCGATAACGGAAGCCACCCATGCAAAGAATCGCAGCGGCGACGACCAGCTTATCATCTACACGGGCGGCACAACTGGACTTCCACGTGGCGTGATGTGGCGTCAGCACGACATGTTTCTGGCATCAAACACCACCAATGATCCGGAAATTGCGGACCTCGATCATATCCGCAGGCGCATCGACGGCGCGACACCACCGGTCGGGCTCCCAGCCGCTCCCCTCATGCACGGCACCGGCTTTGTTTTTGCCGCGACAATCCTTAACCGCGGCGGCACGGTAGTGACACTACCCGGCCAATCGTTTGATGTGAACCAGTTACTCGATACTATGAGCGATGAAGGCGTTACAGATGTCTGCATTGTCGGCGATGCCTTTTGCCGACCGATTGTACACGCGCTAGACACCCAGCCGGGGCGTTGGAATCTGTGCCACCTGCGGGTGGTTTCCTCGTCGGGCATGGCGTGGAGTACAAGCGTCAAGGAGCGGTTGCTGGTTCACGCCCCCGATGCATTGCTGATTGATTTCCTCAATTCGAGCGAGGCAAGCGGAATGGGGCGCTCGCTTACTTCCAAGCGGGCGGCTGGCGGATCGCGTTTTCAGTTGGGCAAGAATGCCTGCGTCATCGACGATAAAGGTCAACCGCTATCCAGAGGTGGCGGCGAGGCGGGACGGCTGGCGGTCCGGGGCCACCTACCGCTCGGCTATTA
>CAZQBS010000178.1:2121-2461 GCA_964591835.1 uncultured Sphingorhabdus sp.
GATCGACCTGCATCAATAGCGGTGGCGAGAAAGTCTTCAGCGAAGAAGGCGAGGAAGCAATCAAATCGTTTGAAAGCGTTGTCGATGCGCTGGTTGTCGGTATAACGAACGAACGTTTCGGCCAGATGGTGGCTGCCGCAGTCGAATGGGTGGATGGCGTTACTCCCGACGAGCCCACATTGCTCCAACATTTGCGTGAGCGGTTGGCTGGGCATAAAATCCCCCGGAAAATAATGTCGGTGGAGTCGCTGGGCCGCGGCCCGGATGGCGAGGCCGACCGTCCCGGCGTCACTGCACGCATCATTACATGGGTGGACGAATGCGTAACGGAGAAAATGAA
>CAZQBS010000179.1:0-2452 GCA_964591835.1 uncultured Sphingorhabdus sp.
ATTTATAGCACTTTCAGCGCTCTGTAGCGCACGGGTCATGTTCGAAATGGAAACCGAGCATCATCTTGCTACGAAAGGAAATGCGCCGGTCAAGAGCGCGGCCAGCGTCATCAGAAGACTGATTGCAACGGTCCACTTCAGAGCAAAGCGCTGATGATCACCGAAATCGACACCTGCCAGACCGACAAGCAGATAGGTTGACGCTACGAGCGGCGATAACAGATGAACCGGCTGGCCCATGAGCGATGCTCGCGCCATTTCCACGTTCGAAATGCCGGATGCCGCTGCCGCCTCTGCCACGATCGGCAGCACACCGAAATAAAATGCATCGTTGGAAATGAAAAATGTGAATGGCATGCTTGCAATGGCGGTAATTGGCGCGAGATAGGCGCCCCATCCAGCGGGGATAGCGCCGAGGAAGCTCTTGGACATAGCCTCGGTCATTCCAGCGCCCGACAGAATGCCAGTAAAGACGCCGGCGGCAAACACTAACGACACAACCGCGATGACATTCCTGGCATGCTCGGCAATTCGTTCGCGCTGCATGTCGACATTGGGATAATTTGCGACAAGTGCAACCGCGAGGCCGACCATGAACAGCACAGCCATCGGCAGAACCTGGAGTATCAGCGACACCATCAATGTGCCGGTTAGGAGCAGATTAAACCAGAGGCGACCAGGTCGCCTTAGCTCCGCATCGGTTTCATCGGGCGTGCAGGGATGCTCAGCCCTATCGCCATCCCGCTCACACTCTTCGTCTGGTGCGAAGCCGGCGTGTACCGAGTGCAGTTCCGGGTCGCGGAGAACCGAACCCACAAGTGAAAGCGAGCCAAGGCGTTGTTTTTCCCAGCGACCAAAAAAATAGGCTAGGCCCATTATGCCGCCAACGCCTATCGCCATTGAAGGGAGAAGGGGTATGAACACGTCCGAGGTTTCAACGCGAAGAGCGCTCGCCGCGCGCGCCAGCGGACCACCCCACGGCGTCAAGTTCATAACGCCGCTTGCCAGCATCGTTATGCACGTCAAATAGACGGGGTTCATACCGAGCCGCAAATAGAGCGGCAGCATTGATGCGACGGTGACCATGTAGGTCGTCGATCCGTCTCCATCGAGCGAAACCAGGGTTGCGAGCACGGCAGTTCCAACCACGACTTTTGCCGGATCGCCATCGACCAGCCGGATAACGATCTTGATGATGGGATCGAACATCCCGGCATCAATCATGATCGCAAAGTAAAGTATTGCGAACATCAGCATGATGCCTGTGGGCGCGATAGCGTTGATGCCGTCGAGAACCATGCCGCCGATGGCGTCCGGTTGGAGTCCGGCAATTAGAGCGAATATAATTGGCACCACGATCAAGGCGACCATGGGAGAAAGTCGCTTGGTCATGATCAATGTCATAAACACAAGGACCATTGCAAAACCCAAGACGCTTAACAAAGCGGCACCCCCTCTTCCTCGCTGGTCCATTTTCGCGAAATATGCCGCAGAGATCTCAGCAGCATGATCTTAGTCCCACGTTGCTGTCATGTCGCTGTCAGTCAGATGGAACTTTCAAATCTAACGAACGACGCCAACTCTCGATCAGTCGCTGATGCTTCAGCTGATCGCGATAGGCCAGAAGTCCAGGGCCAAGCGCTATCGGTCTGAACGGGCCGATTTGACGCTCCGACAGGGCAATACGGCTATAGTCGCCATCGATCTCCGGTCGAACCGCACTCAGCCGACCTTTGACCGCCAAGACCCGCTGTCCGCGCAATGAAAGCAGATACTCAAGAAAGACGTGGGCTTCCTTCGGATGCGGTGCGCTTTTTGAAATCATTGCCGTTCGCGAAACCGATAATGTGTAGTCTTCAGGATAGACGATTTTAAGAGGGGCGCCAGCCTCGACCCGGGTCCTCGCATATGATCCAAGCAAATTGTAGCCCAACGCCAGTTCACCACTTTCGAGGGCGTTCAGGAGATCGGATGTCGTATCGTATCGCTTTAGATCGGTGCTGCCCAGCGTTTCCAGAAGCAAACCGAAATCACTGTTTTGACGCGCATCCTCGGAAGCCAGCAGATAGCCGACACTGCTCCGCTCAATGTCATATGTGCCAACCCGCCCATTCCAAAAGGCGCGATCGGACTTGATCGCGCTGACGAGTTCGCCTCGGGATTTTGGCATAATCCGTCCTGAAATAAGGCCTGTGTTGAAAACCATGACTGCGGGCTCGAACGTGATCCCGAACGCTTCGTCGCGCCAACGGGCCCAAGAAGGTAGCTGAGCGCCGTCGGCGGACCTATGTGGGGTGCCATAACCGTCATTTACGAGTTTCGCCTGCAGATCCATTGCCGAACTTAACAGAAGATCAGCGTTAGGCTTGCCGTCGCGTTCTTCGTGCAGAAACCTCTCATGCAGTTCAGATGCATCCAGTTCGACATAAGTCACATCGATGCGCGGAGAGAT
>CAZQBS010000180.1:0-2451 GCA_964591835.1 uncultured Sphingorhabdus sp.
ATCGCGTTGGTTGCTGGCATGGCGATCTACCGCTTGGGATTCACAACAGGGGATGCTTACAAAGTCGATTGTCGGAAAGAGGTCGATAAAATACTGAATTTCAAAAGAACTTGGTAGCGGAGGAGGGACTTGAACCCCCGACCCCAGGATTATGATTCCCGTGCTCTAACCAGCTGAGCTACTCCGCCACGGTGCCGAATGCAGGACATCGTCCGCACAGCACGCGGCGCTATAGGCGGGGGGTTGGAGCGGGTCAAGGGCTGCCAAAAGGAAATCAGCCGCGAAAAGACCAACTCCCGATATGCTCCCACGGACCACCGCGATAATAATGCGCGGCGAGGCCCGAAATGGAGAGTAAGCGGGGTTGGAAGGTGGCGGAAAGTGTGGCGTGGAGCGCCTTGGCGATGGCGGGTTCGACCTTGTTCTGAACGGTAATATGCAGGCGTGGGCGGGCTTGATCTTGCGGGATCAGGAGGCCGCGAAAATCATGCGCCAGCTCGTCGCGGATGGCCAGCAACTCGCGGCTGTCGATGCGGTAGGCCACGCCCCTGCCCAGCATCATGACTTCATTGAGGTGCGCGATTGGTGGCGAACATTCGGCAGCAAGCGATGCCAGTCGCGACTTGATCTCGGCCAGATGGCCCGGCGGCAGATGGTGGAACAATGTGACATGCGCGCCCAGATAGTTGCGCTCGGGTGGAAAGTGCGTGGCGCGCAGTCCGCTCGCCCATGCTTGGTCGGCTTTTCCCATTTCGGCGGTGATGATGATCGGGGCGGTCATTTGGGCTGGCTTACACCATTTCCGTCATTCCCGCGAAGGCGGGAATTGTAGGCAGCATGGGGCGGATTTTGCCTCCCGAGATTCCCGCCTTCGCGGAAATGACAAGGGGCACAAAAAAGCCGCCCAATCTCTCGACGGGCGGCTCTTTTAACTCATGTGACGAGTGACTTAAGCGTCGTCGCCCGCATCTGCGGACAAACCACCGTCGGCTTCGGCAGCAGCTTTCGCGGCGGCCTGCTCTTCGCGGCGTTTGGCGTTGGCGGCGGCTTCGGCCTCGTCGGCAGCGTCAGAGGCCACTTCGGCTTCAACCTGTGCTTCGATGGCTTCGGCAGCGATTTCGGCCTGCTCGGCTTCGAACATCTGGTCGAGAACGTTGACGCCGCTCTTCTGCAGTTCGGCTTCATCGTCCGAACGCGCGACATTGACTTCGACCATTACGGTGACTTCAGGATGCAGCACAACGCGGACGTTGAACACGCCGAGTGTCTTGATCGGACGTTCGAGCACGATCATGCTTTTCAGCACGCCGGCACCCTGTTCGTTCAAACCGTCGGTGATATCGCGCACTGAAACCGAGCCGTAAAGCTGGCCCGTTTGCGAGGCTGCACGGATCAAAACGATCTGCTTGCCTTCGACATTGGCCGAGGCGGCTTGCGCTTCGCCACGACGCGATGCGTTATCGCTTTCGATCTTCGAACGGTTCGCTTCAAAAACTTTGCGATTGGCAGCGTTGGCACGAAGTGCTTTTTTGTTGGGTAGCAGGAAGTTACGGGCATAGCCGTCCTTCACCATAACAACGTCGCCAATGGCGCCGAGCTTTTCGACCCGTTCGAGCAAAATGATTTCCATGATTTTTGCTCCTTACTTCACGACATAGGGAAGCAGGCCGATTTGACGGGCGCGCTTGATAGCCTGGCCCAGCTCACGCTGCTTTTTTGCCGATACGGCGGTGATGCGCGACGGGACAATCTTGCCGCGCTCCGAAATGTAACCCTGAAGCAGGCGTACATCCTTATAGTCGATTACCTGTGCGTCTTTACCCGAAAACGGGCAAGATTTGCGGCGGCGGAAAAATGGACGTGCCATGGATTATGCCTCCTCTGTCTGGGCGCGTGGGGCGCGGTCGCGGTCCCCACCAAAACCACCACGGTCGCCGCGGTCGGGGCGCGGTGCACCACGGTCGCGGTCGCCGCGATCACGGTCGCCGCCAAAGCCGCCGCGTTCGCTGCGCTCTGGACGGTCGCTCTTGCGCATCATGACCGACGGGCCGTCCTCATGCTTTTCGACGCGGACGGTCATGTAACGGATGACGTCTTCGTTCATGCGAGTCTGACGCTCCAGCTCGGCGATAGCATCGCCCGAAGCATCGACATCGAGCATTACGAAATGCGCCTTGCGGTTCTTCTGGATTTTATAGGTCAGCGTGCGCAGACCCCAGCTTTCGGTCTTGATGACCTTGCCTTTGTTGTCAGTGATAATCTTGGTGGCGTTTTCGGCCAGCGCGTCTACCTGGGCCTGTGAAAGGTCCTGACGCGCCAAAAATACATGCTCGTACAGAGACATGGGCGTTTCCTTGGTTCCTGGCCGATCGCTGACGCCGCACCATGCGAACGCCCCTCCGGCTTTCTTAGCTTCGGTCAGGCAGGCCTGAGCGAAGTGGGGCGCTTAGG
>CAZQBS010000181.1:0-2448 GCA_964591835.1 uncultured Sphingorhabdus sp.
CGATGAAGTCGTCGATATCGCTGTTTGCCGATTATAGCTGGGATGCGGCCTTTACTCGCTGGGACCAGATCATCCACTTTGGTGATCCGTGGCGCCTGATTCATCCGTTTGTGGGCTACCCAGTCGGCACTTTCATTCTCAATCTCTTTTATAATTTTTGGATCGTGGTGATTTACGCTGTGACATTGTTTCTGGCGCTAAGAAGGCGCAGTCCCGTTTTGCGGCAGAGATTCCTCTTCACCTATTTCCTGTGCTGGTCGTTGCTTGGCGTGGCGGGAGCAATCGGCTTTGCCTCGGTCGGCCCGGCCTTTGTCGGGCCGCTACTGGGGCAAGACCATTTCGATCCGCTGATGCGATATCTGAACGAAGCCAATTCGCATTACCGGATCATCTCGGTCGAGGTGCAGGCAAAGCTGGTCACCGAATTTCGCGAGGGCTTCAAGGGCTTGGGCGCGGGGATAACAGCAATGCCGTCTATGCACGTCAGCATGGTGTTCCTGTTCTTCCTCGCGCTGCGCCATGTATCGAGACTGGCAACGTGGTTGTCGGGCGCGTTCTTTGTCATTATTTTGATCGGCTCGGTCCACCTCGCTTATCATTATGCGCTGGACGGTTATGTGTCGATTTTCGCTACCGCGCTGATCTGGATAGTGAGCCGTGCTCTCTATGGATGCGATGAAAAGCCCCCTGACCGTCGCTCATCCGATATATCCCGTTAATTACATGGTTATATAACTTTAGTAACATATTGCGATTCGGAGTTTTTTTGCCCGATTGCGGCAATTTTACATTATGGTTAACAAAAACCTAACGCAAAACATTGTAAACAAAGTGTAAATTTTAGCCGTTGACGCTAACCCCCGTTTTGGCGGACTTTCCATGTGTCCCGGGGGGGACCATCGCGAAATTGAACCGGACGTGAGTTCGGTTACAAACTATAACAGGGTCGCGTCTGGTTTCGAAATCGCCCCTACCTCGGAACAAGTATCCTGACCGGCCGGATGCCGGATTGGAATTGCTTAATCTTTGAACAAGGGGTTTTATTATGGTTAAATTTGTAAAGTCGTTCGTAATGGACGAAAGCGGCGCTTCGGCAGCGGAATATGCTTTGATCCTGGCTATTATCGGTTCGGTAATTGCTTTGGCAGCAATCGCTCTGGGCGGTGCTATCGGCGGCGCATTGAATGACGCGAAAACTTGCATCAGCACAAATGGCGTAACTTGCGTCTGATCGACTGATCGAAAGATTCCCGCTGCACTGGGCGACGGTGCGGCGGGATTATTTCTTGGTTGAGTTGAATGACCGTGTCGGGGGCGAAAACAGGCGATGCTAGCAAATCGTAATTTATTGATCGTGGCAATTGCCGCCTTCATCGGGATCATTGCGGTCATTTTGGCCAATAGCTATCTGTCGGGCGTCGAAAAGAAGGATGCAACTGCCGCTGAGCAGGGCCGCCTCGTACAGATAGCCGTTGCCCGCGTTCCATTGGAATATGGTGCGACGTTAACCGCTGAAAATATCCGGATGGTCAGCTGGCCATCGACATCGTTGCCTGCTGGTGCATTCCAGTCGCCCAAGGGTCTTTACGGCGGCGATCCTCGCGTTGTGCTTCGCCCGATCGAGGCCGGTGAACCAATTCTGCCCGGCAAGATCACCGGCTTTGGCGGTCGTGCCAGCCTTTCCGAATTGCTCGAAACCGATATGCGCGCCGTTGCGGTTCGCATCAATGATGTTGCTGGCGTGGCCGGCTTTGTTCTGCCCGGCGACCGCGTCGATGTTTTGCTGACCCGCACGCCAAAGCTTGACGGCGAAGTCGGCGAAGTCGAACCGGTGACCGATATCCTGCTTCAGAATGTCGGCGTGCTGGCAATCGACCAGTCGCCGAATGAAAAGAACACCGTACCGACCGTGGGCAAGACCGCGACTTTGTCAGTCGATCAACAGGGAGCTCAGAAGCTGGCACTAGCCGGGCAAGTCGGCACGCTCTCGCTGGCGTTGCGCAACGCGCAGAACCAGGATGACTTCGCTTCCTCGACAGTTGGCACGCGCGATCTGGGTCAGGGCAATACCAGCCCGAGCCTTTATTACGGTGCTGGTGAAAAGCGCGCAGCGGCGCCCGCCTTTGCCGCCAATCCATTTCCTTATCCGGCCATGCCAGCCGCTGCCGCGCCGCGTGGTGCAGCCGTCGTGGTAAGGGCGCGTCCGGCCAATTCGGTCGGGGTCGAAATTATTCGCGGTACAAAAAGTTCGAATTATGATGTCACGCGCCACGGGGGGTATTAAGCGCATGAAACGAGTGTCCATCCTGACTGTCACGGCGCTTGCGCTGTCCACGGCCCTAAGCACGGCGTCGCCTCCCGCTGCAATGGCGCAGGGTTATGAAACATCATCAGATGCCGGCCTGCTTGCAGGGCAACTCGACGTCCCTCTGAACAAGAGCCAGGTCG
>CAZQBS010000182.1:0-2419 GCA_964591835.1 uncultured Sphingorhabdus sp.
CCCGGCATGGACCAGCATAGCAGCTATGTTGCGCTGTCGCGTCATCGGGACTCGGTGCAGATCCATTATGACCGCGACGACTTTGCAAGCGGCGAACAACTTGCCCGCACGCTGTCGCGTGAGCGGGCCAAGGATATGGCATCGGACTATGGCCGCGAGGCTGCGACTGATCCCGCACGCAAGTTTGCCGAGCGGCGCGGGATCACTTTCCGCGAGCGTGTTCTCGAAGCAGTGCGAAAAGTGCCAGATAAAGTGTGGGGCATGTTCGATGGCCTGCGCGTGCATGCTACGCCTGCACCCGAACCAGACCGGCAGGCAAGGGCGCAAGCCGCGTTTCGCCGCCACGCCCGCGCGGTTAGTGACCTGTTGCGTGCGCAAGAAGATGGAACAACGATCAGCAAGCTCGTCGAGCAAGGTCGATATGCGCCGATGGGCAAGGAGCTTGGTGATGCCCGCAAGGAGCTCAACGCATTCGGCGCCAACTACTCACGTGATGTCGAACGAGCCTATTTGGCAGATCAGCCGCTGGCGCATGAAGCGGCGGGCGGCAATGTGCGCCGCGCCATCCTTGCAATGAAGAACGAGCAGGAGCTGCGCGAAACACTTCCGACGCGCGCCAACCGGTTTGTAACACGCTGGCAGCAACTCGAAGTGTCGAGCCAGCAGAGCTATGCTCGCGGCAATATGAGTGCTTACAAAACCGCGCGAAGTTCGATGGCAGGGATGGCGAAGAGCCTAGAGCGCGATCCGCAGTTGGAGTCGCTCCTTGCTAACCGCAAGAGCGAATTGGGCATCGACGTTGCCAGCGGGCGTTCGCTTGGCCGCGAGCTGGCGTTTAGTCATGGGTTGGATTTGGGGCGAGGGCGGGGATTGGGGCTGTGAGCACCACGGAATACCGCACTAGTATGTGGATATTGCTTAGAATGGATTCAGACTGCTACCAAAACGGATGCGCAGAATCCTGCAATAGGGGGTTTTTGTGCGACCTGTAGTTTGACTTTATCACCAAATCTTCCTTCCAAGGACAATGCGGCGTCGCCGGATCGGAAGCGCAGATGTCCGCTCATGTCCGCCAACTTTTCGAAGATCGGCTTGAACCCATTGCCATGGCCCGTTCCGGCACCGAAGCGTGAGACGCCTGTTTCGACGATGGCCTCCAACGCCTCTCCGTGATCAGATATTGAGGCATACTCCGGGCAAGTGGTTAGGCTCGCTAATGGACCAATCCCACGATCAGACACCACAAATTCAAATTCATTAGACTTTGCTCGGAATACCGCGATTCCAGATGGAATAGACGCTGAGTGGTCGATAATGTTGCCGATCAGCTCGCCAAACGCGGCCCCAATTTGACCCGCTATTGCGCTTGGCACATTTACCTTCAATGCTGCCAAATGCGGTTCGGTCTTAAAGTGCTGCAAGGTGCTTTCGCAAGCCAGCTCCGCGCCCGCCAAGTAACCGAAAGCTCCATCGGTGCTGAGCCAGCGAGTTTTGCCAGACCGCAATGCAGCGACAAAATCGGCATGACTTGCAAGGTCCAGCCAAGTCAGATCACTAGCAGAACTAGCAATCCGCTCAGGATCAAACTGGTAAAGTTCCGCAAGAGGCCCAATGCCTTCGAGGCGAAAGCCCGAAGGGCCGACATTTGGCGCTGACCCACGCAAATATGCTCTGATCAACCCATCAACATGATTGAAGCCAAGAGACGGCACGAAGAGGTCAGGCTGCAATCGCAAATTCGTCGCTCAAGCTCTCAACCCAGCGATTGAAGGCGTCTATATTGCTTGCAAGCAAAGCATCGATGGGGTGCCCTTCCGGGAGTGGATTTGAGACGCCTTTTATCCCTCCATTTGGCTGTATTTCAGCCCGATGCCGCTTTACCGCCATGCTAAATGCCGACGCGCCGATAAGCGTAACGTCAAAAGACTGCCTCAGTTCGGGGAGAATGCGGCTGCCGCCTCGAACGACCAGCCCCAATCGACGACCGACAGAACGTGCCAATTGGCACAACCAATCACAGTGCTGGATCATTCTTTGTAGGTGAGCCGTTCCGGTTGTGAACTCGTAGGCAATGTGCGTTACTTCCGGATGTTTGACAATAAACTCTGCCCAACGGGCAAAATCGTGCTCTGCCCTCCCATTGACGTGTAGCGCTGTCGGAACACCTTCCGAGACAAATTCGTGAAACATCTGACCAATGCGTTTAATTGAATGCAAGTCGTCGTGCCGTGGACGGTTAGCAATCATGCTGCAATTCGGTGTCGTCGCCATAGATACGCCCGCACGTCGCAAATTCTTGATAGCTTGAATGCGGACTCGGGTTTCTAGGTCCCACCAGCGTTCAACCTCATCATCGTCGGCAACGCCTGTAAGAATGATGCGAGTTTGCCCGCCCAATTTAAATTCCCGGTCCACCTCC
>CAZQBS010000183.1:0-2405 GCA_964591835.1 uncultured Sphingorhabdus sp.
TGAGGAGCGCTCCCGTCTGATTGATGGTTCCGCCGATCAACACTGCCCCCATCGCTTTGGTGACCGGCATCGATTCCCCGGTGACCATCGATTCATCGATGCTTCCCTGGCCTTCAAGAAGGACCCCATCGACCGGTACCTTTTCGCCAGGCCGGATCCTGAGTGTATCGCCTATCTGAATGTCTTCAAGCGCCACCTCTTCATCCTCACCGTCTGCCCGTACCCGACGCGCGCGCTTCGGCGACAGGTCAAGCAGCGCACGAATGGCGCCGCTAGTCGTCTCGCGTGCCCGTAATTCGAGAACCTGACCCAGCAATACAAGAACGGTAATGACAGCCGCTGCTTCGAAATAAACTGCAACAGAGCCATCTGCTGCCCTGAAGGCAGCCGGGAAGATATCGGGCGCGAGAACCGCAACCATACTATAGGCCCAAGCAACGCCTGTCCCCATTGCGATAAGTGTGAACATATTGAGGCTGCGGGTTTTGAGTGAAGTCCATGCCCGTTCGAAAAAGGGCCAGCCCGCCCAAAGCACAACCGGCGTTGCCAAGAGCATCTGAATCCAGTTGCCCGTTTGGCGTTCAAGCCATTGATGCAGCCCTGTCAGGTGCCCGCCCATTTCAAGAGCCAGAACGGGCAGAGCTAAAACCAGGCCGATCCAGAAGCGGCGGACCATATCGCGATATTCTTCGCTCGGACCTTGGTTGGCGGTTGGCATGACAGGTTCGAGCGCCATGCCACAAATCGGGCAGCTTCCCGGACCGACCTGCTGGATTTCGGGATGCATCGGACAGGTCCAGATCGCACCGTCTGCAACCGCTGAAGCCGCGGCTTCTTGGGCTGGACGAGGCGATCCTGAGACAAAACGGCCGGGCTCGGCGGTGAATTTGGCATGACAACCCGCACTGCAGAAATAATATTCTGTGCCCTCATGTTGTGCGGTCAGTGTCGCTTCGGTGGGCTTCACGACCATTCCACAAACGGGATCTGTGGCGGGCTCGCGCACTTTGCTAGCTGTTTCGGACATTCTATTGATCGCTTTCAACATCGACTGACCGGCTGATTGCTCGAACGAACCCGATCTCGCTGAGCTCGCCAAGCTCGTCTCGGCACCCGGACCGCCGGAGCCGCTGCAAGAACTGCCGCGCAAAGTTCGCATCTCGGTCGGTCGGTTTTGCTGCAACAGGATTGCGGGGGCGAGAGGCCATGTTATTGCTCCATGGTTGTCCTCCCGCCCCCGACCCGCCAACGGGGCGACCCGACGGGCATGCCAAGCAAAAGGAAGTTTGCTGTTATTCTGGATACGCAGGCGAGACGATTATCCCTCACAATTCTGTGTTTTATTTGCTGTTCAATGCCGAAGTCAGCAATCGTAGGGTCATCATTTGCCCTTTCGGCCGCACAAGATCGACATCGATCCAGTGATGGTATTGAATTGGCTGACCTCGCAGACGTCCGAAAAACTTGCTTCGATCATCAGGGGCACAAGCACGCCATCTGCGTTGGGCTGCGTGTCTGCCATGCCGTCCAGCTTCTGTATGGTTGCTCTGAACAGCCTGCGCATCAGCCATGAACGCTGTTCGCCGTAGTCGGCTATGTACAGTTGGCCACCTGTTCGGAGTATAGAGTGAATTTCGAGCAAAAGACGCAGTTTTTCGTCGAGCGGCACCTGATGAAGAACGAGGCAGAGTGTCGCTAACGTAGGAGCCGGCCAATCTGCCACCGCATCTGCCGAGAAAAGCCCCTGTGCGAACTCGGCCTTTATCGCTGCACGGAGCGCCTTCTTGCGGGCGATGGCTATTGCATGCCGGTCTGGATCGATGCCGAAATAGCTTGTGGCAGGGTTCTTGCGCGCCAGCAGCGGCGCAAGGCTGCCAGTCCCAGCCCCGATATCCAAAAGAATGTCGCCGCTTTTGGGTGAGATGATCTCAACAAGCGCGCTGCGCCAAACCCTTTCACGCGTCGATAGCCTGACCCCGATATCATAAAGGGGCGTCAGAAAATGATGTCCTGCGGGCGGCGTGTATGTGCCAGGGTCCGGCATCAGCGGCGACCATCGATTGGCGACGACGACAGGCGGCTTTCCGAAAGCGTACCCCTGAACGGCTCGGCGAGTTGCGCGAAATAGGTTTCCGGAAAGTCGGCGCGTCCCGCAATGCCAACTTGTCCTGCCCGGATATGGTCGCTGGACCGGAATCTGGCCGTGCCCAAAAGGACGTCCCAGACGGTGAAGAATAGTCCAAAATTGACATCACCCTCCTTAGCCGACGCGAGATGGTGATGGCGGTGCACCGGAGCGACGGCCCAAAGATAAGCAAGGGGACCGATACGCATGTCGACATTAGAATGCTGCAACTGGAGCTGGATAGCGACCGCGAAAGACCCGACGACTACGATATCCTGCG
>CAZQBS010000184.1:0-2404 GCA_964591835.1 uncultured Sphingorhabdus sp.
TGCGATATGACTGGGAAATAATCGTTGTTCAGCAGGTTGTTTATGCCCAGCGTGAAGTTGGCAGGACCCATCTTGTATTCGGTCGAGGCATCGATGCGAGTCGTAGGCTCGACCCGGCCGGTAAAGAAATTTCCGACGCGACTCCCCGGGAACTTGTTGCGGTCACCTGAATAGGAGAATTGAAGACGCGCCTGCCAATTGTCGGCAATGTCGTGCTCAATGAAGCCATTGAGCAACTCCGGACTGATCCGCCGGCCGGTCAGCGGTGTTTCCACCTTGCCATCCTTGTCAGCGTCACGCTTGCCTTCGGCCCAAGAGAACACCAGTCCCCAGCGCGTCGCCTCGCCGAGCTTGCCATCGAGCGTCGCCTCGAACCCGTGGATCCGCTCCTTCTCGCGCAAGATTAGCACTTCGGTCGGGGCGGCCGGATTGATCACAAAGTCTGTGCCGAACCTCGACGTGCTTATATAGTAGGCCGCTGTCGCCTTAATACCGCCCATGTTCAGCCGAGCGCCAATCTCGTAATTGTTGACGAGTGCGGCTTGAGGCTTAAGCACGTCCACCGACGGAAACCTCGCGTTGCGGAGCGGTAAACCGACGTCCGGAACCGAAAAGCCCTGCGATAAACCGCCGAAAATCTGGACGCCGTCAGTGACGTCAGCCGTCGCACCGACGTTGAACGGAGTTGCTGCATAAGATAACTCGCCGCCCTGAACGGTCAGCCCCGTCAACCCGGCCACAAACGTGCCCACTTTCAGCCGGAACTCATCGTGTCGGACCCCCGCGCGAAGGGTAAACCAGTCGGTCAGCGGCAAATCCGCCTGGACGAACACCGCATAATTGGTTTGGTGGAGCGGCGGAGTGAAGACGCGTCCGCCAATATTCGGCAACAGTGGCTGTTCAGTAGTATCGCGATTGATGTCGAAACCCCACAGTAGCAGACCACGATCCAGGCCGATAATGTCAAGCTTGGTTTTGAAATCGGTCTGCAGGCCATATTTTTCGGACTTGATCGTCGTATAGGTTCCGCCGAGCCGCGTCGGTTCAAACCCGAACACAGTATAGTTCTTCAGAAAGTAGACCTGGCTGCGCATTGCGCTGCCTAGGATATCGCTGTTGGTATAAGCCAGATAGGAAACCAAATTGCGGTTGGCCTGTTGGAGCGCCCGCGGATCCAACGGCTGCAGGACCGCTCTTGTTGGGATGCCAAGCGCAACATTACCCGGCGCGGTGCCGTAGTCGGTGTTTTGCTGCTGATCGTAATAATTTGCCATCACTTCGATGCGTTGGGTGCCGCCGAACGAGTAGCCGATCTTCCCATAGAGATTATAGATATCGGAATCCGCGATGCCGCCAAACAGTTGGGGGTCGGGGGGTATCCGATTCCCATCGGCATCGAACTGGCCGTTCACTCGTTCGTAGCTGCCGTTCAGATTGATGTCGAAGCCGGCGACGCCGCCGGACGCGCTCTGGAAAAAGAAGGGCCGCGCGCTGTCGCTGAAATGTTCGGTCGAGAAGCTCGTCCCGAGCTCGGACCGGAAAGCCCATTCGTCGCTGGCCGAGCCGGCCTTGGTGACATAGTTGATGATACCGCCACCGCCGCCCTGTCCGTAAATAGCTGACGAACCACGAATCACCTCGACCGCCCCAAGCGCCGTCGGCGCGATAAGACGGACGTCGCGGCCGCCGTCGCGCAGCGGGTTCGAAACCGGCACACCGTCGATGAAGATGCGAACCGGCCGACCGCGAAGACTCTGTTCGACATTGGCTGCAGAATCGGTGGCCTGCGCCAAACCTGGAACCGAAAACGCGAGTATCTTTGCAATATCCCTGGTGATCGCCAGTTGATCCTTGATTGTTGCCTCGTCGATGACGGTGGCCGAGCCAGGGAAGGTTGCGATCGAGTCAGACAGGCGCGTTCCGGTCACGAGGATTTCGGGCATCGCCTCCTCTTCGGTGGCAGCCGTCGGCGAGGCCGTCTGAGCGGCTGCTGGCTGCCAAGCGATCAAAGTGGCTATAGCGGCTCCCGTCATCAGCCTAAGGCGCGATTTCTTCATGTCATATGTCTCCCCAAACAAAGCTATCTTCTCCGTCTATCAAAATAGTAGCCAATTTGTGTTGATAATGTAAAGGCCAATAATGCATTATATCCTAAATAGCTGATTTAATGAGTTTGAATCGTGTCCGATCAAAATTTATGGACAATTTCGTTGGTATCGGGATATTGGCTATCATCATGGTTGCCAAAATTGACTCAGTATCTCCCCCTTCATTGATTTCTCGAATCGAAGCCGATTTGCTCGCTGGGCATTTTCGCCCAGGAGAATGGCTCAAGCAGGCTGATATCGAAGCAAGCTACGCCGCCAATCGGTTCGACGTTCGTATGGCCCTGCTCGATCTAAAG
>CAZQBS010000185.1:0-2392 GCA_964591835.1 uncultured Sphingorhabdus sp.
CCCCCTTCCCGCGCGGAGTCTTGGCGGTTAAGCAAGCCTCAATGGATGTCCCCGCCCCCTATCAAGGCCATTTCGCCAAATCTCTACAGGGGGGCACGCGCCATCTGTTCGCGGTGCGGGTCTATTTCGAGGACACCGATTTTTCGGGTGTGGTCTATCACGCGCGCTATCTGCATTTCATGGAGCGGGCTCGGTCGGACATGCTTGCCCGCGTCGGCATCGACCAGCGCGTGGTCCAGGAAGCGGGCCAGGGCGCTTACGCTGTCACCGAACTCAATATCAAATACCGCCGCCCGGCGAAGTTCGACGACGCGCTTGTTGTGATCAGCACCGTGGAGGCCGTCCGCGCCGCCAGTTGTGATATTCATCAGACAGTCATGCGCGGGCTGGATATACTGACCGAGGCGCGGGTCACCGCCGCCTTCGTCTCCCCCGACGGCAGACCGCGCCGTCAGCCTGCTGAGTGGGTAAAAGCGTTCCAACCAGTCCTCAATAATAACACGACGACAGAATAAGGATGCACATGGATTTCCTGATATTGACGCAAGGTGCCAGTTTTTCGCCGGTTCAGCTGTTTCTGGACGCCGATTGGGTGGTGAAAGGCGTGATCGTCGGGCTTGCGCTGGCCAGCATCTGGGCGTGGTCGATCATTATCAGCTTCACGCTCAAAATGGCGGGGATCAACTCGGGCACCGAAAAGTTCGAACGCGATTTCTGGAAGTCCGATGACATTGACGGCTTTTTCGGCAAGCACGGTAAAAGCGATCTGCCAGTGGCGAAGGTTTTTGCCGCCGGTGTTGCCGAATGGCGGCGCTCCACCAACGGCAAGAGCATCGACCGCGCCGGTACGCGCGAACGGCTGGCGACCACCATGGACGCGTCCATTGCTGCAGAAACCGACAAGCTCGCCAACCGACTGAATTTCCTCGCCACCACCGGATCGGTCGCGCCTTTTGTCGGGCTGTTCGGGACGGTTTGGGGGATTATGCGCAGTTTCGCGGCGATTGCCGCCGAGCAGAACAGTAGCCTCGCCGTGGTAGCACCGGGCATTGCCGAGGCTTTGTTCGCAACCGCCATCGGCCTGTTCGCGGCAATTCCTGCAGTCATCGCCTATAACCGCTTCTCGCACCGGCTGAACCAGTATGAAGCGCGCATGGGCCGCTTTGCCGATGGCTTCCACGGCACGCTAAGCCGCGAACTGGAGCGGGAAGGGTGAGCGTCTCCACAACCATTAGTGCCGAGCCGGTCCTTCGAGACGCGACCGCCCCTTCGACAAGCTCAGGGTCAGCCACTCCTCAGGATGAGCGGAATTGGTCAAACTTTGCCGCTCATCCTGAGGAGGCATTGAGCCTGTCGAAATGCCGTCTCGAAGGACAGGCTCAACACGAACGGAGTTTCGTGCCGTGGCGATGAACATTTCCTCGGGCGGCGGACGACGCGGCAGGCGAAGCCATCGCCGCGCGCCGATGGCCGAGATCAACGTCACGCCTTTGGTCGACGTCATGCTCGTGCTGCTCATCATCTTCATGGTGACGGCGCCGCTGTTGGTTACGGGCGTGCCGGTCGAACTTCCCGAAAGCCGGGCTAACGCGCTCGACCAGAAGGACGAGCCGGTCGAAATCGCCATAGACCGGAACGGCGCGACCTTCATCGACGGCACCGAAGTGCCTCCGTCGGAGCTTGCTGCGCGGCTCGATGAAATCGCTGCGGCGCAAGATCCCGAAAATTCAAAACAAATCATGCTGCGCGGCGACCGCGCGATCAATTACGGCCAAATGATGCGGGTGATGGGCGAGTTGAACCGTGCCGGGCTGAATAGCGTCAGCTTGGTCACCACTGGTTCATCTGGGCCTGAATAACGCAAATGGCGATGGACCAGACCGACAGAATGGGGCTTGGCGTCGCGGTTAGCGGCCATGTTGCGTTGCTCGTCGCGATGGCGCTCGGCCTGTTCCTGTCCACCGACCGGCTGAAGAAAACCGAACCGATTGCGGTTTCGCTGGTCGGAGAAATCGCCGAAGTCTCGACCGCGCCCGATGCCATTCAAGAAGAATCCGCGCCGCCTGCCCCCGCCGAAGCCGAACCAGCCGAGCCGCCGCCCGCTCCGGTGATGCGCATCGAAAGACCTGTCGAAAAATCGCAAATCAAACCAGTCGATAAGCCGGTTAAGCGCGACGTGCCCCCGCCTGCCAAGACTGCGGTCAAGAAAGTGCCGGTTAAGCAGGCGCCCGCCAAAGTCGCTGCTGCCGCACCCAAGAGCGGCAAGGGCACTACCCCAGCCAAGTCCGGTGGCCTGAGCAAAAGCTTCGAGGATTCTATCAATGCCGTCGGCAAGGCACCCGGCGCTGGCAAAGCGGTCGGCACGCCAGCAGCCAAAAGCGGGGCCGAGGTG
>CAZQBS010000186.1:0-1191 GCA_964591835.1 uncultured Sphingorhabdus sp.
GGGCAGATGACCCCACAGGAACATCCCGCCCTTCGGCTGATTGAGACTGAGCGCACCAACGGGCACCACTCTTGCTAGCTCGGACGCCATCAACAAGGCCCGTTCGCGATAGAGCAACCGTGAAGCCTCGATGCGGGCCGGTAACCGGCCGGTGCCCAGATAATCGTGCACCGCCAGCTGTACGAGGGTCGACGTGTGCGCGTCGGCGATCTGCTTGCAGATCACCACTTTTCCGAAGATGTCGGGCGGCGCAATCATCCAGCCCACCCGCAACCCCGGGGACAGGGTTTTCGAAAAACTTCCGAGATAGATGCAGTAATCGGCGGCACCAGGAACATCCTTGGCGAGCGCTATGAGCGGCGGTGGTGGCGCGGCGTCGAAGAACAGATCGCCATAGGGGTCGTCTTCCACGATCCAGATCTGGTGGCGGGCGGCGAGATCGAGGAGTTGCCGCCGACGGGCAAGCGGCATTACTGCGCCCGTGGGATTGGCAAACGTCGGTACCAGATAGATCATGCGGATCGGTACGCGCTCGACGATTTCAGCAAGGGCATCGATGTCGAGCCCTGAAGCATCGCCCGGTACGGACATAATTTGCGCACCATTCAACCGTGCCATCGTGATGGAGGATATGAACGTCGGACTTTCCAGGGCGACCGCGTCGCCGGGGTCCAGCAGAACTTGGCCTGCAAGTGCGATCCCTTGCGATGAGCCACTGGTGACGATGATGCTGCTGGCGTCCAGTTTGGCACCTCTACCCGCCATAAGCTGCGCAATATCCTCGCGTAGTTCGGTAACGCCCTCACTCACCCCGTATTGCAGCGCCTGTCGCGGACGGTCGACCATTACTCGCGCAAGTGAAGTGGCGATCCCGGGCACATCGAACAGTTCCGCATCCGGAAGCCCGCCCGCCAAATTGATCAAGCCCTCACGGCCGCCGAGTTTCAGGAGCTCGCGGAGAAAAGATGCGTCGACATCTTGTAGGCGCTTCGCGAACCGCGCGGTCCCGGCAGCCATTCGGTCTAAGGAGATAAGAGTGTTCATATAGCTCATCCGCAATATCGGGCTCGTGCGGTCGCGGGCTTATTCGCGAAACGCCGCGATCGCCTTGACCTCGAACAGGAAAACCGGGCGCGCGAGCGCCGCCACGCCAATGATCGTCCAAGCCGGAAAATCACGCATTATATGTCT
>CAZQBS010000186.1:1201-2009 GCA_964591835.1 uncultured Sphingorhabdus sp.
CCTTAGTGGCGACCAATGTCGTGCCGATATCGACGTGGTAGGTCGTCAAATCGACCAGATCGGCGAAATCCAACCCGACTTCATCTAGGATCGCCCCCATGCGACCAAAGGCGAGGTCGGCCTGCGCACCCGCGTCGTCCGGGATCGATCCGTCAGCCGCGATTCCGACTTGGCCGGCGATGAACAGCAAACGTCCGGACGCCGTGACACCGGGCGCATATTGGAATGTCTGGAAAACGGCTGTCGAGCCGAGTACCGGGTGGGGATCGGCGAGTTCTACGGCGTTCTTCACGGACAATTCTCCTGTAACGAGCCTCGACGCACCTGATCTTTCTCCTGTGCTTCGAAGAGCGCTTTAAAATTGCCCTCGCCGAAACCGTCCTCACCGCGGCGTTCGATGAACTCGAAAAACACGGGACCGATCTGTCGGCGCGAAAAAATTTGGAGCAGGATGCGACCGTCGTCTTGACCGTCGACCATCACGCCGCGCCGGCGAACCGCGTCGATATCGAGGCCGTGACCGGGCAACCGCTCGTCAAGCGCGTCGTAATAAGCCTCAGGGGGTGGATCCATGAACTCGATGCCGTTTGCTCGGAGGTGGTCCACAGTTCCCAAAAGATCGTCGCTCAAGAGGGCTATGTGCTGGATGCCCTCACCGCCGTAATCGCGGATGAACTCGTCGTTCTGGTTGAGGACACCGTCGTTCGTATGAGCGGCGGCGGCGATCGGGATTGACACGCGCCCGCATCGACCCACCATCGACCGGGCTCGCATCCCTGACGCTTGCCCTTTGACGTCGAGGTACTGC
>CAZQBS010000186.1:2019-2374 GCA_964591835.1 uncultured Sphingorhabdus sp.
AAACCAAAGTTAGCTGCGTAAAAATCGGCCCATCGATCAAGATTATCCGGCCGAACGATGTTCGACGTGTGATCGATGCGGCGAATCCCTGCCGGTCGCGCCGCAATGCTGCCCAGGAACTTGGCGGCAAATCGCGCTGGCGTCTCCTCGACGAGATAAACAAGGCTGCCGCCGATGCCATGGATCGTGGGTACGTCTACCACAAACGGACCATCGACTGCCTGATCTGCGCGTGTTGAGTCGGTCGCGTTGGCGACCGTAGCAGCATCATCGACGTGAATGCCGATTGCACGAACGCTTGGGCCATGCGCGGCAAGAAACGGATTGTTCTCTGCGTTGACGAAGAATAGGCAAT
>CAZQBS010000187.1:0-2341 GCA_964591835.1 uncultured Sphingorhabdus sp.
CGCGATGCCATCCTTGGCGACGTCCATGAAGAAGTAGCGGCCATGCGCAAGGCCGTCGTTCACTTCCTGCAAGGTATGGACGATAAAGTTGACCGGCGTCTTCAGCGTTTTGGTAATTCCGACTTCGCGGTTGAGGCGGTCTTCGGCGTTGGACCAGTATCTTACACGGTCAGCGGCATCCTGTCGGTTGACGACGACCAACAGGTCAAAATCCGACTGATAACCCTTAGCGGTATGCGGTTCATCAATCCACCCCCCGCGCGCATAACTACCGTAAAGGATAACCTTGAGGATGCGCGCCGCTTTGCGCTTGCCAGTTGCAAGCGCCCGCACGTCGTTGAACTCCTCGAACAGTATTTGCAGCACGCGTTCGAGTTCGCGTTGTTTGCCTGCCGGAAGATGATCGAGGTCGGTGCGCATTTGCTCAAATACTAGCAGAGCAACTGCCGCCATGCACTCTGTATTCTCATCCTTTTTGCTCGAAAGCACGGACACCGCGCCGCCGCCATAGCGTGATCGCCTGCTCACGTTCGTCGCCTTGCAGCTTGGCTGCGACTGTCAGAAATGCGCCGAGCAAGACCTGCCGGTCGTCATCGGTCAGCTCGATCAATCCCGCTTTCTGGACGAGGCCGCCTAGCTCAATAAGATGCCGCGTCCGTTCCCGGCGATCCATCACCCACTGGCGCGTATCGTTGCGGCGCTGTCTGGCCTCAGCGCGGTTGGCCATCGCCCTGTTTCGTTTGAATGCTGCCAGCGTTTGCTTGAGGTCCGCCACCTGTCGCGCGAGACTGCCCTTGAAAGAAAGCCGCGCCGCTGGCCCGCCAAGCCTCCCGCTCTTTAGCATCCTTGGTCTTTGCCGCACAGAGCAGCGCGCCGGTCAGGGTTTCAGGATCGAGCGCGTCGGCACCGGTTGCAATTACCAGTTCGCCCAGTTGCAGCACCTTTCGGCTTTTGAGCTGCTTGGCCCTTCCAGTGAGGGCTTGCAGTTCCGAATCAAAATCTCTGGGTCTACGCATGATCGGCTCCATTGTTTTGTGATGAGGCCATCATAGATTGTGCCAGCGCGCTTGGCTGCAATGTTGCCGGAACGCGCTGGAACGCAGCGGTCCCGAACAGGATTTTATCATGTGAGGGCGCGCTTATACGTCGTGCCGACGTCGCTTTGAAGGCGTAGATGGATTGCCATCATGGCGATCTACCATTTCTCGGCAAAAATCATTTCCCGTAGCATGGGATCGAGCGCAGTGGCCTCCGCTGCCTATCGTTCCGCCGAGCGATTGCACGACGACCGGCTCGACCGCAACCACGACTTCACCAACAAGTCAGGTGTCGTTCATTCCGAGATTCTGTTGCCCGAAGGTGCGCCCGAACGATTGGGCGACCGCTCGACGCTTTGGAACGAGGTCGAAGCGACCGAACTGCGCAAGGACGCTCAGCTTGCCCGCGAGGTCGAGTTTGCCATTCCGCGTGAGATGAACAAGCAACAGGGTACCGAGCTTGCTCGTGATTTCGTGCAGGCCCAATTTGTCGAACGCGGCATGGTCGCCGATCTCAATGTCCATTGGGACATATGCGCAGACGGGCTGGCCAAACCCCATGCACACGTGATGCTGACGATGCGGGAGGTCAGCCACGACGGCTTCGGTGCAAAGGTGCGCGACTGGAACAAGTCCGAACTGGTTTGCGAATGGCGCGAGCGCTGGGCCGATCATGTCAACGAACGGCTGGCATCGCTCGATATCGACGCGCGCATCGATCATCGCAGCTTGCAAGCGCAAGGCATCGACCTTGAACCACAAACCAAAATCGGTGCGCCTGCGCTTCGCATGGCGCCAGATGCATACCGGCTGGTCGAGCACCACGCCATCGCCCGCGTTAATGGCGAGCGGATCATCGCTAACCCAGACATCGCATTGGACGCGATCACCAAGCAACAGGCGACGTTCACGCACCGCGACCTTACCATGTTCGTGCACCGGCATACGG
Organism: uncultured Sphingorhabdus sp.; assembly: GCA_964591835.1. Taxonomy (GTDB): domain Bacteria; phylum Pseudomonadota; class Alphaproteobacteria; order Sphingomonadales; family Sphingomonadaceae; genus Sphingorhabdus_B. The sequence continues at coordinate 1,987 of CAZQBS010000187.1, forward strand.
ATGGAAAAGATCAGTTCGATCTGGCGTTGAGCGCGGTGCAGTCTTCGCCTAACCTTGTTGCGTTGGGCATAGACGGGCGCGGTAGCGAACGCTTCACGTCGCGTGACATGATCGAGGTCGAGTCGCGATTGGAACGCGCTTCGGCTTCACTCTCGGAACGGGAACTGCACAGGGTCAGCGAGCGCGGGAAAGAGCGTGCTCTTGCATCAGCGGAAGCGCGTCGGCTTTCGCTTTCCGGCGAACAGCGCGTGGCGTTCGACCATGCGACTTCGAGCAAAGACCTGGGTGTCGTGATTGGCTATGCTGGCACCGGCAAATCGGCGATGCTCGGCGTTGCCCGCGAGGCTTGGGAAGA
>CAZQBS010000188.1:0-2333 GCA_964591835.1 uncultured Sphingorhabdus sp.
CGTAAGTCAAGGGGCGTTGCCGATGACGGTATCAATTTGCCGTCACGAACCGCATAAGCACGCTTTCCGTGGGCAGAATATGCTCTACCCGAACAATCGTCCGGCGGTTCGTTTCAGAGCGATCTGTGTCTGCGTCCAATGCAACAAAGCATGACGCAATATTAGATATTGCTAAATTAGATTTACCTGATATATTACAGGCATGCTGCCTGACCAATCTCTTTCCCAATTAGCCGAAAAGGCGGCTGAAGCCGCTGGCTTGCTTAAGTCGCTTTCCAACGAAAAGCGCTTGCTGATCCTGTGCCATCTGATTTCGGAGGGTGAGTTGACGGTCGGCGCGTTGGTGGAAGCCGTTGGGCTAAGTCAGTCGGCTTTGTCGCAACATTTGGCGCGATTGCGCAGCGACGGACTCGTTGCATTTCGCCGCGACGCGCAAACGCTTTATTACCGGATTGCCAGTCCGAATACAGGCCGGGTGATTGCGGTGCTACGCGACATCTATTGTCCAGAGCTCGGGACCGAAATGTCTCGGCAGGTCGCGCAATGACACACGCATCCGATCCGCACATCGCCCACGCCATAACGCAAATTGCGGCGGCGTCGATGCCCGGCGGACATACACCTATCGTCAAATCCTTTTTCGACGAAGCAACCTTTACCGCGAGCCATGTCGTCCATGATCCCACGAGCAAACACGCTGCCATCATCGATAGCGTGTTGGACTATGATCCCGAATCGGGTCGCACAGCCTTCTCCTCGGCCGACGCGCTTGCCGCTTATGCGGAGGAGAAGGCGCTTATTATTGACTGGCTGCTCGAAACACATGCCCACGCAGATCATCTGTCGGCAGCGCCGTATCTCCAACAGCGGCTGGGCGGCAAAATTGCTATCGGACGCGATATCGTCAATGTTCAACGGATCTTCGGCGATTTGTTTAACGCCGGCCCCGACTTCAAACGTGATGGCTCCGACTTTGACCATCTTTTCGACGATGGTGATCGATTCAAGATCGGCAGCGTCGACGCGATGGCGCTGCATGTTCCAGGCCATACGCCTGCCGATTTCGCATATATCATTGGCGGCGCGGTGTTCACCGGTGACACACTTTTCATGCCCGATTACGGCTCGGCGCGGACCGATTTTCCGGGTGGCGACGCGCGGCAACTTTACCGTTCGATTCAGCGATTATTATCGCTGCCCGAAGATACCCGGTTGTTTCTTTGCCATGATTACAAGGTACCGGCGCGCGATCAATTTGCATGGGAGACAACCGTTGGCGAACAGCGGCGCTCCAATGTCCACATTCATGACGGCGTCAGCGAAGATGAATTCGTCATCATGCGCAACGCGCGCGATGCGACGCTCGATGTGCCGCGTCTGATACTTCCTTCGGTTCAGGTCAATATGCGCGCCGGGCACATGCCAGCGCCCGAGGAGAACGGCGTGCGCTATCTGAAAATCCCGCTGGATGCGTTGTAATGCTGACTTGGTTTCCGAATGCAATGCCCCTGCAAGGGTTGATTGGCGGCCTTTTGATTGGCCTTGCCTCGGCAATCATGCTGCTCGGCCTAGGGCGGATAGCGGGAGTTAGCGGGCTTGTGGCACAAAGCCTCGCGCTGACACCTAACCGCGCGCCGCGCTTAGTGCCGTTCGCTTTTATCATCGGTCTGCCGCTTGGCGCGTTGCTGATATCGTCGACCTCGGGACCGCTGGAAACACATTTTCCGGATTCTCCTGTCACCCTGATCGTCGGCGGATTGCTGGTGGGTTTTGGCACACGAATGGGATCGGGCTGCACCAGCGGGCACGGGGTTTGCGGTCTGTCACGTCTTTCACGCCGGTCGGTGGTGGCAACTGCATTTTTCATGACCAGCGGCTTTGCCACCGTTGCGATCATGCGCGCGGTTGGACTGCTTTGATGGATCGCCTTATCGCCCTCATCGCAGGCCTTCTGTTCGGCGCGGGACTAGCCGTATCAGGCATGATCGATCCGGCTCGTGTTCGAGGCTTTCTGGACCTGTTCGGCGACTGGGATCCGACGCTTGGCTTTGTCATGAGCGGTGCAATGCTGCCAATGGTGGTCGCGTGGTGGCTCAAGGCGCGCTTGCAATCGCCAATAGCGGCAAGCGACTTCGATCTACCCGAGACGGTCCAGCTCGACCGCAAGCTGGCTGCCGGTGCCGTCCTGTTTGGTATTGGCTGGGGTGTTTCCGGACTTTGCCCTGGCCCCGCGCTGGCAGATCTGGCGATCGCACCCACACAAGCCGCAATCTTTCTGATCGCGTTGGTTGCTGGCATGGCGATCTACCGCTTGGGATTCACAACAGGGGATG
>CAZQBS010000189.1:0-2323 GCA_964591835.1 uncultured Sphingorhabdus sp.
CAGCCGAAGCGTTCGCTCAGTTCTTCGATGCTCACACCGTCTGGTGTCTGGAGCATTGCCACAAGCTGATCAGTCTTGGTTGGTACACGACGGGCGCCCGAGTCTGCAGATGCATCGGTAACTTTCGCCGATGCCTTCGCAGGTTGCGATTTGCCGGTTGTTGTCATGGGTGGTCTCCTTGATGGGATCCCGGCACCGCGCCGGTCCCACCACCCAGAGCCCCGCTGGTCGTCCAGTCGAGGATGTCACCGATTCAAATCCTCGCGTCGGCGGCGCTCCCGACCAATGCTCGATGTTCGCGCGCAGTCCAGTGCAATGTCAGCTTTGCGCCCAAATGCAGTCATTATAAGCGCCAGTCGGCTGCCCCATAAGCGGACATTGCATCAGCAAGATTGATATAGCTGATTTGTTGGACAGTCCGGACAGGCAGCTTTTAGCAGCACGTAGGCGAAAGCCGCCATTTGTTATGAGGGGATTATCCCCATCCCCATTTAATGTCCTCGAAGTCCAAGCATCTTTCTCGCCTCATTGGCACTTGCAGGCTCATGGCCCATCTCCGCCAGAATGCGCACTATTTTTGACACTTGTTCAGCGTTCGACGCTGCTGGACGCCCGCGCTCGAGGAACAGGCTGTCTTCAAGGCCTACACGGACGTGCCCGCCCATAAGTGCAGCTTGCGTTATGAATGCCATCTGGTGCCGACCGGCCGCCAAAACCGACCATTGAAAGGTGTCGCGACCAAACAGACGGTCAGCGGTCGCTTTCATGAAATTCAGGTTTTCAAGGTCAGCACCAACTCCACCCATGACGCCGAATACCATCTGTATGAAGAAAGGTGGTTTGACCAAACCGCTGTCGACGAAATGCGCCAAGTTATAGAGATGGCTGAGGTCATAGCATTCATGCTCGAAGCGAGTGCCGTGATCTGCCATCGTTTCAAGGATATAGCGAATGTCGCCAAAGCTATTGCGGAAAATATAGTTTTCCGAGGCGAGCAGGTAAGGTTTCTCCCACGGATATTTCCACTCGTTGTAACGTTCGGCGGCGGGGAACATCGCAAAATTCATCGACCCCATATTGAGTGAGCTGAGTTCTGGCTTGAACCGCACTGCGGCCGCCAGTCGCTCATCAACAGTCATTGTAGGCGCACCCCCCGTCGTTATGTTGATGACCGCATCGGTTGCTTGCTGAATGACCGGTATGAACTGTCCGTAAATATCTGGGTCGCCGGTTGGTTGACCGTCCGCAGGCTGCCGTGCATGGAGATGCAATATGGCGGCTCCGGCCTTGGCGGCTGCGATAGACTGTTCAGCAATCTGATCTGGGGTGATTGGCAAGGCGTCGGACATGGTCGGAGTATGAATTGAACCCGTGACAGCGCAGCTGATAATGACTTTGGACATATTTATTCCTTGGCGCTGAAATTACGCTGGCACTGCGGCTAGGAGTTTATCCAATCCAGCCTGCTCGCTGAAAGCCGCCATCAGGTCGGCCGGACTGCCTGTTCCAAACACATATCGATCCCCGCGGACGAGCATTGCTTCGGCACCTGCTGCGTCGAGGCAAGCGGTCAGGGCTTTTGCAAAGGGTGCCAGCGCAGCGTCATCAAGCGAAAAACACTCCAGATTTAGTGGTGCAACAACATCAACAGGTGTGCGTGCGATCAGCCAAGCGCCGGAGCCGAGAATGTCGTCGAGGCGAAGTGTTCGATCGCCATCGCCCATCACAGGTTGAAAAAATCGTGTTCCCGCACTCGCCGTATCGGGCAAACCGAAAGCAAGCGAAAGCGGTGGCGAACTGATATCGGGTAGCGGCGCGCCCGTGCGCCTCGCCTCGATCATGTGCGCATCACGCTGTGCGCACGCCTCGGGGTCGTGCATGCAAACCACGCGCCCCGTCTCGATTGCGGCTTGCGTAATCGTGCGGACATGCGGCTCACGTTCGGCTTGGTAACTATCAAGCAAGTGCGCGCTGTTTCCGCCGAGTAGTGCGAGTGGCAACCGCCAGCTCAGCGCGTGCGCATCGCGTATGCCTGAGCACATGCCTTGGCCTGCAAATGGCGGCATTTGATGGGCGGCATCGCCTGCCAGAAACACGCGGCCTTGGTGCCAGCTTTTGGCGACAAGCGCATGGAAGCGGTAAACAGCCTTTCGCTCGACTTCGATGATACCGTGGCTGCTCCAAGGAGCAATCAGTCCCGCAATCTTTTCATCGTCGAGCATGTCTTCGGTCGTCTCGCCGGGCAACATCATGAATTCGAAGCGGCGGCGGTTATTACCCATGATCACATAAGTGGTCGGCCTTTCGGGATCGCAAAGCTGGA
>CAZQBS010000190.1:0-2238 GCA_964591835.1 uncultured Sphingorhabdus sp.
CGCGCCATAACAATTGACCCACATCATTCCTGTGCGGACGGCGCGGGCGACGCGGTGGGCGGTGCCGACATTCTGGGTCCAAACGGCGCCGCCGAGGCCATATTGCGTATCGTTGGCGAGGCGAATGGCTTCTTCTTCGGTGTCGAAGGCGATGACTGAAGCGACTGGGCCAAAAATCTCCTCGCGCGCGGTGCGCATGTCGTTGGTCATGCCCGACAGCACCGTCGGCGGCACGAAAAAGCCCTCGGCCAGATCGCCGCCGAGCCGTTCCCCGCCTGACGCCACCTGCGCGCCTTCGCTACGGGCAATGTCGAAATAGCCGGTGACGGTACTCAACTGCCGCGCTGAGACCAAAGGCCCGAGCTGCGTTGCGGGATCGAGGCTATCACCGACCTTGATCGTCTTACTGAATGTCGCGAGCCGCTCGACAAATTCGTCATAGATCGGCCGCTGGACGAAGACGCGCGTACCCGCATAGCAAATCTGGCCGCTATTGTTGAAACAACCCATTCCCGCGCCGGGGACAGCCTTGTCCAAATCGGCATCGGCAAAGATGATGTCGGGCGATTTGCCACCAAGCTCCACCGCGACGCGCTTCATGTTGACTGCCGACGCTTCGATGATCTTGCGCCCCGTCATCGTAGATCCGGTGAAGGCGATCTTGTCGACATCCGGATGCGCCGCCAGCCGTGCACCCGCGACCGAGCCCATGCCGGTGACGACGTTGATAACGCCATCGGGTAGCCCTGCTTCCTGCATGATCTCGGCAAAGCGCAGCACACCCAATGAGGCATCCTCGGCAGGCTTGAGCACCAAAGTGCAGCCCGTCGCGAGCGTCGGCGCGATACTCCACAATTGCGAGATCAGCGGCCCGTTCCATGGAATGATGCCGCCGACCACGCCGAGCGGTGCGCGCAATGTGTAGCTGAACATGTCGCCCGGGAAGCTGTTATGCGGCGTCTCGCCCGCAAGCGCCGTTGCCTGCCCTGCGTAGAAGCGCAGCGCCTGCACGACCCAGCGTTTGTAGGTGCTGGTCCGCGCAATCGGCGCGCCCATGTCGAGCGTTTCGAGCACAGCGAGATCGTCGAAATGCTTCTCGAACACATCGGCGATGTTGAGCATCAGCGCTTGGCGGTCAAACGGCTTGAACTTGCTCCACGGCCCTTCGAATGCGGCGCGGGCGGCAGTGACCGCGCGGTCGACATCCTCCACCCCGCCTTCGGCAAGCTCGGCAATGACCTTGCCGGTTGATGGGTTGACGCTATCGAAGGTGCGACCCGATAGGGCTTCGACCCATTGGCCCCCGATCAGCATTCGTTTCGGCTTGCCATCTAGGAAGGGGTGTGTGGTTGTGCTCATGCAAATATTACCTCTGATCGGACGGGTTCGGTGGCCATGATCGCAGTCATTGAGGAGCTTGTGCGGAAAGTTCGTTTGAAGGCGCGACGGAGGCACTCGCTGTTGCCGGAAGCTTGAGTACTAAGGCAAGCACGCCTGCCAAGCCTACCGCGAACATGCTTCCGAGCAGGGCAAAATCGTACGTTCCAAACATATCGCGGGACAGTCCGACGAGATATGGGCTGAGCCCGTAGCCAAGCACGAAAATACTATATTGCCAGCCATAGATCGCGCCGTAAGCCCGGGTGCCGAAATGACGCGAACAAAGATATGCGATCAGGTCGACTTCCGCTCCCGCAGCGAGCCCAAGCATCATTACCGCGATGGACGCGAATCGGAGGTCGAAGCCATAAAGCAGCAAGGCGCCAGCCGCAGCCACCAGCAGTGCACCCATTGCCACGAAATGGGCGGGATAGCGATCGAGCAGCATTCCCACCCCGATACGTCCGGCAATGGTGGCCAAACCCAGCAGCGATGCGATACTCGCAGCCTTCATGGGTTCCGCCCCCAGGTCCCTAAACAGGGGAACAAGATGCACGACGAGGCCGCCAACGCCGAGCGACATCGCGATCGCCATGACCGACAACACCCAAAACTGCATGGTTCGCCGAGCCACGGCAAACTCCATGCCCTCCTCCACCGATCGATCTGCGACGCGACTGACCGAATTTTCATTTCTAAAACCTAGCCAGACGAGAGGTGCTGCAAGGCAAGCTAGGACGCCCAGCGCCGACATCGCGACACGCCAATCCTGAACCGCGATGATGTATGCCACAAACCGGGGAACCCAGAACCCGGCGACACCCGCTCCGGTCATGGCGATTCCCATCGCCAACCCCC
>CAZQBS010000191.1:0-2234 GCA_964591835.1 uncultured Sphingorhabdus sp.
AGGCCAGTGGCATTGTCAAAGACCCAAGCCACGCCCGCGACCGAATGACCAATCGACACCGCCATCGCCGCGCATCACGCCCGAGATGTGTTTACCGAGCTGCTTGTCGAGTGATGGTGACCAAGGCACCAGCGCAAAGCCAAGGCCATTGTCGATCATCGCATAGCGGCCCGATGCCAGATTCAATTGCCGGCGAACGGTGCCCATCACATATTCACCCGGCTTGGAAGGGTTGTAGGGAATACCCGTCTCGGATGACAGCCGCCGCGCGGTCGCCTCCAGGTCACTGCCTTTGAGCGTATCGAGCAGGTTCCGCGCGAAGATGATCCGCTGTCCTTGCCGACGCGCAAGGCCGATATCGGCGAGATGTTCAGCACGAGCTTCCATTGCGTCGCGCACTTCGGCCCCAAAGCCGCCGCCAAGATCGATGCTACCTTTGCTCAAGTTTCTGTGGTCGAGCCAAGTCGCACCCGGTACTTCAATCTGGCTTTGCAAATCCAAATCCGAACGCACGGCAAGCGCGGTGCGCGCGCGGCCCTTGCGATCTTCAAACCGGCGTAACTCGACAATCGATCCCGGCCTGCAATCGGTCGTCGCTTCGATGTCGGAGAATGTGAGGTGATGCGTGCGTCCGTCGATCCCGTCGACGATAGCATAAGCACTTCCCGAAAGTTCGTCGTGAAGCCCGCGGTCGATCAGCTTGCCGATCACTGGTCCTTTCGGTTCGGTGTCCAGACTGTAGCTGGTAGTCCCACGGTCGATGCCACGTTTGGTCATAGTCTCGTGCATCCGCTTGATGATGTCGCCACGGCTGCCCAGCGCCCGAAGCGACTGTTCGGCGTCACCAGATAAAGTCCATTGCCCAGGGCCAATCTCGCGGGCGAGGTCGAGCCGTTCGAGTTTGCGCAGCCGCCCCATTTTGAGCGCATGGGTAACGTTGGGCTTACTGCCCACTTCGGGCGCCATGTCGATCACCCCGTCGCGTTGGACTGAGCGCGCTAGTTCGCGGTCAATCTCGGTCCAGCGTTCGACTTCGACCTGGCGTTCGAGCGAGCGACGAATGTCGAGCTCGGTGCGCGGGCCAAGCTCCCTAGTGATCAGCTCGCGCGCCCGTCCACGCATCCCCTCGCGGATATAGTCGCGCGATATGACAAGGTCTTTGCCGTCCTCGCCAACCCCGCGAACGACGACATGGATATGCGGATGTTCAGTATTCCAGTGATCGACGGCGGCCCAATCGAGGCGGGTGCCGAGATCCTTTTCCATCTGGCCCATCAAATTGCGCGTGAATGATTTGAGGTCGGCCATTTCCAGCGCATCGTCTGGAGACACAATGAAGCGGAAATGATGCCGGTCATTTTCGCAAGCCCTGGCGAAGGCATCAGGATCGACCTCTTGCCCATCGGCAGAAAACAAGTGGCCCCGCTCGCCGTCGCAGGTGACACCTTCGCGCTCGAGATAGGACAGATGAGCACCAAGCGATCCCCGCGCAGTCATCTTGACCACCCGAGCTTTGATCACGGCGCCACGTGTCCGGCTTCCAAAACGGTGGGCTGCTCGTACCGCTGCGACGCGCCCTCGGCCAAACGTTGACCTACGCGGACTGACAATGCGTCCTTGCTTCGAAATCACACCGCCCGCGAGCCTTGCTGCAACAAGTGCTTGGGCAATGGCTGATTTGGTGCGCTGCCGTTTGCTTGATCCGATGCGGCCCGGCCTAATACGGAAATCATCCTCGCTGCTCACGGTAAAATGGTCCGCGAGGTGCAAAAAACCGGCCTTAATCGTGAAGTTTTGAGCCGTGCGCACATCGCGCCATTATTTCGCACCTCGTGATCAGTGGCACTAACTCCTTGTGAAACAAGGAAACGACCGGGCGAAGATGGCTCCGCACATCGTCCGCTTTTATCCTGCCATCGAAAATCCTCGTAAACTTTTGCTGCCTTCGATCTCCTCCTTTCCTCAATATTGCACGCCAGAACACGCCAGAAGGGCAGAACGCCTGTCATTGCGAACGGTTTCCCGAAACGGGAACAAAGAGGCCGTCCAGCCGTGGTTTTGGCGCAGCAGCTGGTAGCGCGTCGGTGGTGAAGCTGCGAGGTGCGGCTCGATCATCATCATTGCGCACGGCAAACAACTCGCTTTGCCTCCAGGATGAGCTCGATGATTGCACCGTTAATGCGCTTGCAACGACAGTCGGCGTGCTGCCTGATTGCAGCATTGGTACAATTTTG
>CAZQBS010000192.1:0-2232 GCA_964591835.1 uncultured Sphingorhabdus sp.
GTTGCCGCCAAGACGGGGCAACACAAAAAGGCCGGTGTTGCTCGCTGGAGGTGCGGTCAGCGGCGTAAGCGCTCGCTGGGTCAATGCTCGATCTGACGTCAGGATGGGCTTGGTATTGTTGTAACTTGCCGACAACAGAAATGATAGACGATCACTTTGCGCTCCCCAGTTAAGGAATCCGCTATAGTTCTGATTGTCGCCGCGATCGGTAACACCGACGCGCGCCTGCGCCTCGAAGCCTTCCACTTTTCGCTTGGTCAGGATATTGACGACGCCGGCAATGGCGTCGGCGCCGTAGATGGCCGATGCCCCGTCCTTCAGCACTTCGATGCGGTCGATGATGCCAAGCGGGATGGTATTGAGATCGACGAAGTCGCGGAAGCCACGGCCGCCGACGGCGTTCACGAAACGGTGGCCGTCCACCAGTACAAGCGTTCGATTGCCGCTGCCTTCAGCACTGCCAAGGTAGCGCAGATTGATCGAGCTTACCCCGAATGCAGTACCCTGACTCCCGTTTGAGTTCAGGCTCACGCCGACGCTGGGTAACGCCTGAAGCAAATCGCCCGCCGATGTTGGCGCGGTGAATGCAATATCCTGATTTGTGAGTGTCGTCAGCGGGCCAACCGCAGAGGCATCGCGGCGCTGGACGCGAGAACCGGTGACGGTAATCTCGGGAATTTCCACTGGCGGCTGTGTCTCAGTTCTGACATCGGTAGATAGAGGTTCGGCATTTTCGACCGGCTGCGAAGGACCCGCTTTATCGCTGTCGTCCCGCACCTCGGCGGAATCAGCTGTTGCAGCCCAAACTTGACTCGGACTCAACACCGAAAGCAGCACCGCTGCTGATGAAACGCTTGTGAGCATGCCCAACCGAATTTTCACGCCTTCTCTCCCCTTTTCCTGATCATTGCCCGCATCCGTTTTTATTTTGCTGTTGGCGGGTTGTAACATTGTGAAGCTGTCATGTAGCTGTCGCACTGGCAGGGTGCGGTCTAACCGCTTTGTTCGACACGCACATGACCGGCTCCGCCGCTGGTGGAATCTCATTCGGTGAGTTCCACCCACATTTCGCGGTCGCGTACATCGGTCCAGATGCGCGGATGCCCGATGCCGGTCGCTTCGTCATAGGCACGGCTTACGTTGAACGGCATGCAATGCTCGAAGATCGCCCAGCTGCCATACTTGGCAGCCATCAGCGGATAGACTTCCTTGTAGACCTCGCGAAGCGGCCGGCCGTTCACTGCGAAGCGCTGAACGTGGTTAAGGAGGTCGCTCACGAAGGCGCGCGTGCTTTCGATTGCGGCGCGCACTTCGCCGGGCGACTGAAGGGCATCGCCGCGTCCGGGCACCAGGCTGTTGGCTCCAATTCCCTGCAGCCGGTCGAGCGTAGCCGGCCAGTCGGCGAGATAGGCGTCGCCGCAGTAGCAGGTAGATTGGTACTCGACGAGATCGCCGGCAAACAGTACCCGATGCTCGGGTAGCCAAGCGATTGTATCGCCCTTGGTATGGCCTCGCCCAACCTGGGAAATCTCGACCGGACAGTTGCCCAAGTCCACGGTGAGTTTGCCCTCGAATACGATGTCGGGCCAAGTCAGCCCGGGCGGCACGCTGTCGATGCCGCGAAACAGCCGGGGGAAACGACCGACCTCGGATGCTTTGTCCTGTTCCCCACGCTCCTTGATGAGTTCGTAGGTATCGCGGCTGGCGATAATGGTATGCGCTTTGTAGGCCGAGGCACCGAGTACGCGCACCGCATGATAGTGGGAAAGCAGAATGTGCGTGATTGGCTTGGACGTGATCTTGCGAATGTTAGCAATGACGTCCTGCGCCATCATCGGCGTCGCTTGCGTGTCGATGACCATCACGCCGCGGTCGCCGATGATGACGCCGGTGTTGGGGTCGCCCTGCGCCGTGTAGGCGTAAGCGCGCCCGGGCACGAGTTCGGCAAAGGTTACGACCTTTTCTTCGAGGTCCGTGGCGGAAGCGAAATTTGCAGCCATGTCAGGATATCCTTAAATTGCGCTGGCGCGCGGAGTGTCGCCAGCGAGATGTGCCGCGAGGGCACGGCCGAACCGCCGCGCACCCTCGACGATCTGTTCCGGTTCATTTCCGGCGAAGGAAAGGCGAATGCTCGACCGGTCGGGCTCAACCGGATAGAACGACGCTCCCGGTGCAAAGGTCACGCCGTGCGACAGCGCCTCATCGAACAGTAGCGGAACATCGACCCCGGGC
>CAZQBS010000193.1:0-2204 GCA_964591835.1 uncultured Sphingorhabdus sp.
GGGATGCTCTGTTTAGATTGCGTCAGACGCTGCGCGACGATCTTGCGGATCTTGTCCATCAGCACAATCTGCGGCGTGTTGTCGCCTGCCACAAAGGGTGCAGCAGCATTGCCTTGACCGACCAACGCCAGCACATCGGCTTTGCTGATCCGCCCACGCAGACCTGTTCCGGATATGCCGTTCAAGCTAACTCCGTGCAGTGCGGCAATCCGCACCGCGAGTGGGGAGGCGTAGCTGCGGTCGGTGGCGGCTGGCGCTGCGAGCGGTCCTTGCAAGTTTGGAGCGGCGGTGGGGCGGCTTGCCTGATGAACGTCCTGAAAGGTAATGCGACCGCCGCGCCCGGTGCCTTCGACATCGGCCAAGTCGAATGCAAGTTCTTCGGCGAGCTTCAACGCTTCGGGGCTAATCGGACGGTTGGTTTCGATTTTGAGTTTAGCCCTGGGCGCTTCGGGCGCAGGGGCAGGTGGAGGCGCAGCACCTCCGGCTTTTGCGGCAACGCTGGTGTTTGCCGCTTTGAAGTTGCCGATGAAAGCATCGATCTCGGCATCGTTTGCATCCGCATCGGCAAACACTGCGAGCAAGACACCGACATCCTGCGAATCGCTTCCTGCAGGCACGATCAGCTTTTTGACCACCGCATCATATTCGGCATCGACCTCGTTGGTGATTTTGGCGGTTTCGATAAGGCAGATCGTCTGCCCCTTGGTAAAAGCATCGCCTTCCTTCACCATCCATTCGGCGACGGTTCCTTCGGTCATTTCGATGCCCCATTTGGGCATGGTGAACGCGCGGATTTTGGCCATATCGCGTCCCTTACTTCCAGGCCAGCGTATTGCGGACGGCGGCCTCAATCTTGTCTGCGCTCGGCAGATAGTTGCTTTCCAGTTCGCGCGCGAACGGGATCGGGGTGTGCGGCGGCGTTACCATCGCAGGCGGAGCTTTCAGGCTGGCAAAGGCCTTTTCAGCAACCAGCGCCGCGATATCGACCGCAAGCCCGCAACGCGGCGGGGCTTCGTCGACCACAACCAGACGGCCGGTGACTTCGATGGAATCGAGGATCGCCTCTTCGTCCAATGGGCTGGTGGTGCGCAGATCGATGACGTCGCAGCCGATGCCTTCGGCGGCGAGCTTGTCGGCCACCACTTCGCAGAAGCCGAGCAGCAGGCCGGAGGAAATGATCGTCACGTCCTGCCCAGCGCGCGAAAGCCGCGCATGGCCAAAGGGGATCATGAAATCGGGATCATCGGGAACTTCACCCGACACGCCGTATAGTGCCTTATGCTCCAGGAAAATCACCGGATCATCGTCGCGAATTGCGGTGCGCAGCAATCCCTTCACGTCCGCAGGCGTGGAGGGCATCACCACCTTCAAGCCCGGCATTCCGGTCAGGATCTGGTGTACAGACTGGCTATGCTGTGCGGCGGCGTTATAGCCAGCGCCATAGGCCATGCGGATAACCGCCGGGCATTTGGTTTTACCGCCGAACATATAGCGGAATTTGGCCATCTGGTTCCAGATCTGGTCAAGCGAGACGCCGATAAAGTCTGCAAACATCAGCTCGGCCACCGGACGCTTACCTGACAGCGCAAGGCCGGCCGCCGCGCCCATGATGGCGCTTTCGGAAATCGGCGTATCGATTACGCGGTTCTTGCCGAATTTGTCGAACAGTCCGACCGAGGTTGACCAGATGCCGCCAATGGCTTCGGGACCGCCCGGGGTTCCCATGCCGCCGACAATATCTTCGCCGAGCACGACAACTCTGGGGTCGCGCTCCATTTCCTCGAACAAGGTGCTGAGAACAGCATCGCGGTACATCATTTCTGCCATATGTTTTCTCCGCTCGCTCAGTAGTTAATGTAGACGTCGACGAGGACGTCTTCGGCGGTGGGGCGGTCGGCGGCGCGGGCCTCAGTGACCGACTGTTCGATCAGGTCGAGCGATTCCGCATCGACGGCGTCGAGATCGGCATCAGTCAGCAGGCCTGCTGCGGTAACCTTGCTGCGGAATTTTTTAAGGCAATCACGCTCCTCGCGGATACGGTCTAGTTCACCTTCGCCGCGGTATCTCTGTGGGTCGCCTTCGAAATGGCCGAAGAAGCGTTCGGTGTCGAACTCGACCGCCGCTGGCCCTGCGCCGCTGCGGACATATTCCAGCACTTCGCGCATGGTGTCATGCACCGCGAAAAAGTCGGTGCCGTCACCGCG
>CAZQBS010000194.1:0-2197 GCA_964591835.1 uncultured Sphingorhabdus sp.
ACGCCCGACCCACCGGGATGCGTGCCCTGAATCGGCTGCGCGAGTTGCATCTGATCACCGATCAGAACGATATTCCTCGCTGAGACGCCCATCGCGATGACATTGGCTAGGCTGACCTGGCCTGCTTCGTCGATGAAGAGATAGTCGAGCGCCTGATCGAGCGCCTCGCGCGCAAACAGCCAAGCAGTCCCGGCCACCAACTGGTGGCCCGCATTCACGTCGTCGTTGCTCAGCGTATCCGCGATCGCGCCGGTGCCGTTCACTTTCTGATCGTCACGACTCGATTTCTTGATCCCGCGAAAGCCAACGCTTTGTTCCGCTGCAAGTGCCTCCACGTCTGCGAGGAGCTTGTTGATAGCCTTGTGCGAGTTGGATGCCACACCAATACGCTTGCCACTGGCCAAAAGTCCGACAATTGCATGAGAGGCGGTATAGGTTTTGCCAGCACCTGGAGGCCCTTGAATCAGAAGAACGCTATTTTCCAAGCCTTCAAGCGCCGTGACCGTTCCGGCAACTATGTCGTTGCCTTCTTCAACCACAGCCGAGCCAATGGCGGTGCCAGCGATGCGTGGTTGGCTACGCTTGAGCACATCGACAAGAGCCGGATAGTTCTGCTGGCGCCCCGCAATCACCGCCTCGGCAAACCGGAAAATTGCACCTCGTAATATCCTGTCGTCGAGCGGTCCAGGCGGGATGAGGCCGAGGCGATTACCCAGTGGCGATCGTGACGGGCCCAGCTTCAGAGAAATCGTCCCCTCCTCTTCGTCGAGCGCAACGATCGTGCCCGCCGGTTCGAGCGAGATCGGGCGAACAGGATCATCGTCGAGGCGCATCTTGAAATCCTGCGGCGGGAACTTGAAGCTGAACACAGTCGATCGTTTGTCGAGATAGGGCGGGCGCGTTTCATCAGGGACCAAGGCACCTAGACATTCAGCGTCGTCGATCAGTTCGGGTTCGTCGTAGAACTGGCGCGAGAACATCGCCCAATAGCCGGGCTTGGCTTCACGCCTGTGAAATTCAAGCATATCGGCAAGCAAGCTGCGCCACTCGCGGTCTTCAGCGGTCGCGCCTGTAATCAGCGCCTCCGCGACCTGGCGGGTTTTCTCCGCTGCTTCGTTGCGCTTGGCCTCGTTTTCGGGTCCATTCCGATCACCCGCTACACCTTCAAACCAGTTTGTATTCGCGGGTCGTAAGCCCAGCAGCCAGTCGCGGCATCCACGCGTCGAAACGCAGTCTGCCTCATTGTAACGCGCAATATCGTCGAGCAATTGCTGGTCCGCCAAGCGCCGCCAACGCTCATACATGACGATGCTATCTCCCGCGGTCGTGACCTCACCGGCGCGCTTGGCGTCGAGGTAGAAGTTTTCGATATTCTTGATCGAATAGCGGGGTTCCGAAACCCGAACCGCTTCACGGACGACCTGATAGAGATCGACGAGCTTGCGCTGTCGCAGCAGATTATCAACGGCGTTCTCACGGGTGCCATGAACCATGGCCAACCGCTTGAGCGCCGTCTCTTCGTATGAACCGTAATGATAGATATGCGCTTGCGGGTATTGTGCGAGCCGGTCGGTCATGAAGTCGACAGCCGTTTCAAATGCCACTTTTTCAGCAGCACGATCATGCCCCCAAAAGGTATCGAACTGCGAATTGCCGCCTGTCGCAATCGTGACGACACCAAACAGATATTCGAGCCCGCCATCAACGAGAGGATCGCCTTCCATATCGAAGAAGAGATCCCCGGGATCGGAACGCGGAAGCCGCGCAAACCCGCGAGTAACATCGAGCGGAAGCAGTTCCACCCGGTTCTCGCCCGTTTCCCGCTTTGCAAGCTGGAGCCGGGCCTGCGCTTTAAGCCGCTCGAAAATCGCAGGCTGTAGCTCCGCAACCTTGAGCGCATCTGGAGATGACGCCAGTGCAGCCAGCGTATCTATCCCTGCCTGACGAAGTAGCATTGTGTGGTTTCGCGATATGTTGGCAACCCGGCTCAGGTGATCGCTACGCTCCCATCCGGCATCGCAGGCGTCGTGCCACCGGCAATAGGTGCAATGGCCGCAGGGCTCCGCTAGCGAATGTCCATGGTCCTCGCCGACATACGCGACAAAGCGGTCTCGGGCGGTTGCGTAATAATGCCGCACGGCCGAGGTTTTAAGGCTAGCAATGTCCCCATTACCGAGAACCACATGGAGATTAGGCG
>CAZQBS010000195.1:0-2161 GCA_964591835.1 uncultured Sphingorhabdus sp.
AACATTGCGGTCGTTCCAAGAGCGGTGACGGTCGCCTGAAAGCTGCCGCAGCGGAGATGATGGTAGGCGTCTCGTCATGATGACCGGACTTGGGCCGGATTCAGACAGTCCGCTTTTATCACCAAGGCGCGGAAAGCGGAAGAGCCAGTCACCACCAGTGAGGCAATACCAACATTTCGGTCGTCTACTGACCTCAAAACCGAGAAGTACGGCGTTGGTGTCACGGAACTATGAATGATGCTGGGGGTTCACTTCATCTAAGCAAAGGAACGCCCTCATGAACAAGCAACTTACACTCGCCTCGCTCTTGGTCGTGTTGGCCGCATCCGCATGTGGCGAACAAGAAGATGGCGCGGTCCAAGCTCCGACAGAGACTGGTATGAAATCTGAAGCGGGCACAGAGGCGGCCATGAAATCCGAAATGAAATCCGACCCCTCCAATCCGTATCTGGCCTCCGAAATGGACATGCACGACAAGATGATGGCGGCAAAAGGCAAGGACGCTGCCGAGACTTGGACCCGCAAGATGATCGAACATCATGAGGGCGCGCTGACCATGTCGGAAGTTGCGCTGAAACAGACCGACGACGCAATGGTCCGCAAGATGGCGCAGGAAACTATCGAGATGCAGACCAAGGACATTGCCGAACTGCAGAAATGGCTAACCGACAAAGGTAGCGCAAGGCAGTAAAGCGCCTTCGGTGCTAATGCGCCGAGTTCTGATCATTGCCTTTGGGCGTATCTTTCAGACCGTTCAGGTCATCCGGCTGGCGCCTTCGGTTTGCGCGATGAACTGTGCGCCGTAATAATCCGCCAGGTCTGCCCGTTCCACTTAAGTACGCTTGTTGCAACGCCAAGCCGGTCGATGGCTTCTCCAGATTTTAGGACAATGCGATAGGTGTAAGTCTCGGTAGCTATTGCGACCGGACCCTCAACTGCGATATCGACCTTATAATTGTCGAACGCGAAGGATTTGAACTCTTTGAGCTCGGGTCCCAGATGATGGTCGCGATAGGCCGCAAAATTCCCTTCGACCTTGCCTGACTCGATAATAACCGCATCAGGCGTGAACAGTTTATCGACATCGGTAATGTCCAGACGCTCGATCGCCGATTTGTACGAAGAAAGGACAGCCGATGCGCCTTCGCGGTCGGGCTGCTGTGCATTGGCGCTGATGGTGATGAAAAACAGCGCGGCTGCTAACACTGCTTTGCTACCGTCGAGTATTGAATGCATTTCAGAGGCTCCCTTCGCTGCCGAGCATCTAACGTGCACGGTATCCTGCGATGCTTACCTTCAAAAGCGAAGGAAGGCCACAACGGCGGAATACGAAGTGCCGGCATTGCTTTGCGAACGGAAAGCGAGCGTTACATCGCACTCATCGTGCTTGCGCCAAACAGCATCCAGAGCGCCATCGCGACCATCATCACATTCTCGGTCAGCGACACGAAGCCCAGCGGCACGTTGCTGTTACCGCCGACACAGGCGCATTTGATTGCGCGTTTGTCGATATAGACCGCCTTGATCACTGACACCGCACCAATGGTGCCAATGAACAGTGCGACCGGGATCGATAGCCAGTTCAGCGCCCCCGCGACCATTAATACACCTGCCAATCCTTCGGCAAAGGGATAGATGCGCCCGTAGGGCACCCACCGCTGCGCGAGCAGGTCATAGTTCAAAAACATCGTTGCGAACTTGTCGACGTTCTGGAGCTTCAGCATCGCCAGGATACACATACTGAAAGCGATGAACCATTCACCGGCACGGATGGTGAAGGGAGAACCATAGACTGCGAAGCTCGCAGCCAGCGCCATCAGCGCGGTCATCGAGAAGAGCGCAATCACCGGCTGATAAGTGGTCGCCTTGGGATCGGCGACCGACAGGCCCAGATGGCGGCGTAGATCGTCATGCCCGCCGATGAGCTCCCCCCCAATGAATATCTGCGGCGTGGTCTGGACATTGTATTTCGCCTTGAACGCGTCGGTCTCTTCGCGCGTCGTCAGCCAGCGGTCCTCGACCGCAAAGCCCTTGCGCTTCAAAAGATCGAGCGCCTTGAGGCCATAAGGGCAAATGTGGTGCGGCATCACCATCCGGTAAATGATGTCCGTTTTGGCGACTATGCCTGTCCGAGTCGTTGCTGAAATCGTAGCTTGGGTCA
>CAZQBS010000196.1:0-2145 GCA_964591835.1 uncultured Sphingorhabdus sp.
GACCGAATCCCCCGTAACCTCCGAAGGGTTCCGCATGAGCGGCTACGGCGCCAAGGGCGGACGGCGGCATGTCGACGAATATTTGTATAACAAGTCGGTATGGATGAACCTGGGATAGGGTCAAACAGCCCGGTAGAATTCATCCACCGGGCCGACGATATTCAGTTTAAAAATACGCCTTTGCCTGCGGCCTGCTTGTCAAATGCCTTATATGCTTCCTCGGCCTTGTCGAGTGTCCAGTGGTCGGTGAAAAGCCTATCCACTTCCAAGCCATGATCGGCGACAAACCGGATGCAATCGGCCAGCTTGGAACTATTCACCGTCCATGAGCCGACGATGGTGAGTTGCTTGCGGATCACGTCGATACTGACATTCAACGTCATCTCGCCGCCTTCGCCGACAAGGCAGACTGTGCCCCAGCGTGCAGCAGAGCGCACTGCCGCCGAACGGCCAGCTGGCGCGCCAGAGGTTTCGAGCACTTTGTTTGCTCCCTTGCCGCCGGTCAGCGCCATGATCGCGTCAACGGTGTCACCGGCGCTTGCGTCGATCGCGTCCGATGCGCCGAACGTCTTGGCAAGAGCAGCGCGTTCAGGACTGACATCGACGGCGATAACCCGTGCGCCCATCGCCGATGCAAACTGGGTCGCGGACAACCCGACTGGCCCCTGACCAACTATCACGATCGTATCGCGGGCGGACAGGTCGAGCCGCAGCAAGGCGCCATAAGCGGTTCCAGTGCCGCAACTGATCGCCGCCCCTGTTGAGAAGGAGACCTCCTCGGGCAGCGCAAACACTGTTTCGACGGCTGCGCGCATATAGGGCGCATGGCCGCCATGTCCGGTGACGCCGTAAATGATTGCGGTGCGGTCACACATCTGCGTCCACCCGCTTCGACATTCCGGGCAGGTCATGCAACCCTGATAATGGTGCAGCGTGACGCGGTCACCGACGCGGGCGGTGCGCGGGTCGACATCCTTACCGACTGCGGTAATCACCCCGCATGGTTCATGCCCAGCGATTACCGGCTCACCATTGTCCACAAGACCGAGCGCCTTGAATGCTGCGCCTGCGGGTGGCCGATAGAGCTTCAGGTCGCTCCCGCACATCCCCGATGCCTTGATCTCGAGCACCACGTCGCGAGGGCCGGGAGTGGGATCAGGAAAGTCGACAAGAGCCAATGTGCAGTCGCCGGTGAAGACTACGCCTTTCATCTATCGCTTCCTCTCGCTCAATCTTTTGCTTTAGCTGCCGGAGTAAACTGGCGCGCGTTTCTCCATAAAGGCACGCGGCCCTTCCTTGGCATCCGCAGTTGCAGCGTTATCTTTGGTACACTGCGCCTCGATGGCGAACGCCTCATCGAACGGCAGGCCGTTTGAGCGCACCATAGCTTCCTTCGATTTGGCAAGCGCCACAGGGGCGCCCAAGCTGATCTTTCGCGCCAGTTCCTCGGCCACGGCCATCACATGATCGGGCGGCACGACGCGGTTGACGAGGCCCATCGCGAGCGCCTGCTGCGAACTTACCGCTTCTCCGACCAACGCCAGTTCCATCGCCATCGCCCAAGGCACCTGCCGGGCCAGTCTCACCAGCGATCCGCCGCCTGCAATCAACCCGCGCCGCACTTCGGTGACGCCAATGGTCGCTTCGCTCGACATCACGCGAATGTCAGTGGCTAGGACGAATTCGGCACCGCCCGCCAGCGCATGGCCATTGATTGCTACGACCACAGGCTTGAAGAAGTCTGCGCCGCGCAGGATCGCCCGATAAAGCTGCTTGCGGTCCGCCGAAAATCGTTCTTCCCATTCACCCACTGGTTCGCGCGTGCGCATCATCAGCGGAATCGTGATTCCCAGATCGCCGCCGGACGAAAACGCCTGATCGCCTGCACCGGTAACCAGCGCCACTCGGACCTCCCGATCCTCAGCCACGTCTTTCCAGATATCGCAAAGGCGAACGAGCATTTCGGGCGAAAACGCATTGCGCTTGTCGGGACGGTTAAGCGTTATGTAAGCGATGCCTTCGCGCTTCTCATACAGGACGTGCGGTTCAACCTCGGTCATTTCATTTTCTCCGTTTCGCATTCGTCCAGCCAGGTAATGATGCGTGCAGTGACGCCGGGACGGTCGGCCTTGCCATTCGGGCCGC
>CAZQBS010000197.1:0-1012 GCA_964591835.1 uncultured Sphingorhabdus sp.
CCACCTTGAACCATGCTTGGTCGGAGATGGCCCACGACACGATTTACAAGAGGCCAGAACTCCCACATGGATTCGGATCGGCGTTGATGCAAAGCATCAACGACCGGATGAAGGCGATCCAGAGGGACTACCTGCTACCTGCTGGACATGAATTTCAAAAAGTCCAAGCCGATTTTGAACGATTGTCCAGTGGCAAGGAATTGTTCGATACCGGCGCGTTGGAAGCGATTGCAACTGGCGAGAATAATAACGACCGTTACGATCTTTTGGAGGCCTTCAAGAGCTATGTGCTTCCTCACCATGACGACCCTATTTTGGCATATCCCGACATTCGAAAATCGCTAACAGAGGCCGTCGAGAAGGCTAGAACATGCCCCGACACCCCTGTCGTCACGTTGTTCGGCAATGGACCTGCAACGAGATAAGTCTGAGTGCAAACGGACCCTGGCTCACCAATCAGCGAAGGGCCAAGGACCAAATCTATTCCGCTTCGCTCCCTTTCGCGGCCAGAACCAGCAACGGGCAAAAACAGCTTCCAGACATCGATCAGGTGGGCGTTTTTTTCAATCGCTTTGCGCGCTAGCGCCCCCCCTAACGCGGGTTGTCCCGACGTTAGCATATAGCCGGACTTGTCCGTTTCTTGGTGCCATGTCCCGAGCGTAGTTCGTAAAGTTTGTAGCTAGCCCGAAGGGTGTGTCACCGCTGACGTGGCCTTCAAATGCCGGTTCTCCGACGCCCACTATTTTGCGAAGAATATCCACGGCTCGCTTGTCGCGAACAAACACATCAAACTCATCCAATGCTCGCGGGTTCGGCCCAATAGTCGCATTGTTCTTGTGGTAAATCGATTGGCAAGGCCCAGGATTGTCGCGCTCCCAAAGGAAGTAGCAGATGCCGCCTATCATGGCCGTGCCCGCCACCAAGACGTCGGCATCTTCTCACGCGAGCGACATAAGCTCTAAGTCTTTGGCTTCGCCCACGATAAATGAATAGCTCGAGTGCGAATCTAAGA
>CAZQBS010000197.1:1022-2112 GCA_964591835.1 uncultured Sphingorhabdus sp.
TGCAGCCCGAAACTCTCCGAGACCGCGACCGCCAGCCATCCACCTCGATGGAATCACCATGCTAAGGAACCTCGGTTCAAGGCGCATCGCCTGTTCAACAAACTGTTGATAGATTGGCGCGTCATTCGTTCCGCCTCCCCCGCCAGTGATTTGGTATGGCGGATTGCCGATAATTACGTCGAATTGCATATCGCCTCCAAAAATCTCAGATAGCCGACCTTTGATATTGTCAGTGTGGGTAAAAGCGTAGGCGTGGCTTTCAAGATTCACTTCTCGATCGAAAATGGCATCACCAGCCCCGCAAAATTTGCACCTGCCGTTGACCCAGGAATGCTCCGTCCTCTCAAACCAAACATTCCCGTCATCGCTCTCAAAACCTTTGGCGATCGAATGCTCGCCTGTCGCAAACTTCGAGCAATAGAGGCTGCGCCGCGCAAGCAGGCTGGTCAGCCGGGTGATGCCGATACCGAACACCTGTTTGGTCAGGATGTGATCGACGCGTGTCGGAAGGTCAGGGATATCCGCCTCCAGACCCTTGTTTAACCGCGTAACGATCTCGCGCAAGAACACGCCCGATTTAGTGCAGGGATCGAGAAAACGAACCTTGCTGTCCGCCCAAATATCCGCGCCGCCGTTCCCTGCCGCCCATGCATCCGCCAGCGTGTCGAGCATCCGGTTGGCAAACTCGGGAGGCGTGAAGACCTCGTCGTTTGACAGATTGGCGATACAGGTTAGCACGTCGGGATTGCGACCGCGAAGAGAGAGGCCTGCTTGCGCGGTCATGCGACAGGCTCTGGCTCTTGCGCGGCAAGCTCAGGGACTGTCATCGGAGCGTAGCGGTCAGGCGTCGGTTGGAAAATCTCGTGGCGGCCTAATCCGGCGAACAGTGTTCCCTCCTCCCGGAACGCCGCCATGCCGGTCAACTTGTCCAGTCGGAAATCACGGCGCTGGAACTTGCCCTTGCCCATATAGCCCCATTCGACAACCAAGATCGGATTGCCATCATTGTCGCGCATTGTCATCGCATCACCATGACTCCGGTTCAGCGATAGAACATGCGCGGCTGCACGCTAGAGTTCGTCCGCCTCTT
>CAZQBS010000198.1:0-2085 GCA_964591835.1 uncultured Sphingorhabdus sp.
GCGGGGACATCCATTGAGGCTTGCTTAACCGCCAAGACTCCGCGCGGGAAGGGGGGGCCGCGAATAAATACTCGGTTCGTCGCAGCTATTTGTCGAACAGTCCGTCCTGCGCGCCTGCTGGCGGGTTCAGCCCGAGATGTTTCCACCCCGGCGCGTTGAGGCAACGCCCGCGGCCTGTGCGCGCGATCAGGCCGAGTTGCAGCAGGAACGGCTCGACCACATCCTCGATCGTGTCGCGCGGTTCGGAGAGGCCAGCGGCCAGCGCCTCGACCCCAACCGGGCCGCCGCGATAGATGTCGGCGATCATGTGCAGATAGCGCCGATCCATCGCGTCGAGACCGAGCGCATCGACCTCGAGCCGGTTGAGCGCTGCGTCGGCGATCTTTGCCGTGACGGTAAGTTCGCCCGCGACATTGGCGAAATCGCGCACGCGGCGGAGCAACCGACCAGCAATTCGGGGGGTGCCGCGCGCGCGTTTGGCAATCTCGTTCGCACCGTCAGGGGCAATGCCGAGGTCGAGCAACCGCGCGGCGCGAGTGACGACGAGTTCGAGCTCTTGCGTGTTGTAGAAATTCAGCCGCACCGGAATGCCGAACCGGTCGCGCAAAGGCGTGGTCAACAACCCCTGCCGCGGGGTTGCGCCGACCAAAGTAAACGCAGGCAAATCAATCCGCACCGAGCGCGCCGACGGGCCTTCACCGATCATGATATCGAGCGCACGGTCCTCCATCGCTGGGTAGAGGATTTCCTCGACCACGGGGCTGAGCCGGTGGATTTCGTCAATGAAAAGGACGTCACCGTCCTCCATGTTGGTGAGCAAAGCCGCCAAGTCGCCCGATTTTGCGATGACCGGGCCCGATGTAGCCCGGAAACCCACACCCATTTCCTTGGCCACAATCTGCGCCAGCGTGGTCTTGCCAAGCCCCGGCGGGCCAAAAAACAGCACATGGTCCAGCGGCTGCCCGCGCCCCTTCGCGGCTTCGATAAACACCCGCAGATTATCACGCGCGGCGGCCTGCCCGATAAATTCTGCCAGCGTTTTCGGGCGGAGCGCAGCGTCGACGTCCTCAGGCCGTTTGTCGGGGGTGGTGATGCGGTCGTCAGTCATGATTGAAATCCGAATTTCATCCGATGCAATTCCAAAGATGACCTTCTTTCGGCACTAACGCTGATGCCGTATTCTTCCGACTGTGACAAATGCTGGCGTCCAATTTTCGATAGTTTTGATGAGTACAAAGCTACTCTATCATGACCGAACGAAACTAACCCTTCGTCAAAAGCAGCATCCCACAGCGCCGATAGCAGAATGTTATTTTCGGGGTTTAGGCGACTAACTTTATCATCCGACCAGGCAATAATATGAGAGACCCTCAAAAGTACGTCGTCAGCACAGCCAGTCACTTCGCACTTCAGACCGCGGGCTTTTGCAAATTCACGCAACAAGCCGGAGCCGATCCGAGATTTTGACCTTCCAGTCCTTTCGGTATTTACGATGTGCTCTAGACGTTCCAACAGTTTTTCAAGGTCGGTTGGTGACTTTGTTAGTCTCGCTCCCTTTGTTACGACTCGAAACCCGTTTGTCTTCAACGCCCTGCCTGCAGAATCGCGCGCTTTCATGCCGCCCGTTATATCTGGCCATCCCAGCGCAGCCTGAGCAATTGCAGCCGGAGGACCTTTTCGATATTCTGCCATTTGCTTTATGACGGCATCAGGATCAAGTTGCCTTGCTGCTGTCCTCACTTCGCTGCCTCTTTCAAAGCCCGTTTCGCATCCATTGCGTGATGCAATATCCGGACAACGCGAACCACATCGTCATTCACGGCATAGAAAATGCGGTGCCTGCGGTGCACCAGGCAGCGATAGGCATTGCCATATTCGGGTGTTGCTCGACCCGCGAGAGGATAATTCTGCAGAACCGCAAATTCTTTGTCAAAGCCGTGCATGTAGGCTTCGCCAATTTCCTCTCCAAATTGCACAAGACTATATTCGTCGATTGCACTCAAATCAGCAACGGCGGCATTCGAAAACGAAACTTCAGCCACGCCTTGCTCGCCGTCTGGCGATGATGATTTCAATAATCGTTTC
>CAZQBS010000199.1:0-2001 GCA_964591835.1 uncultured Sphingorhabdus sp.
TATAGGCGAGCGGGTTATAGCGCGCGGTGCGTCCCTGCCGGTCAGTCGGGTTGAATAGGAAGACCTGCTGGCCATAGTGCGCGCGGAACCCCGCAGTTGCATCGAAATTTTCGCGTTTAACGTCGAGAACGACGACGGAGCCAGCCCATGTCAGCAAATTGGGAATGACAATGCCGATGCCCTTGCCTGAACGGGTTGGCGCTTCGACAAGGACATGCTCACTCCCGCCAAAAGTCAGGAAGCGTCCGGCTTTGCGTCCGACCACAATCCCCGAGGCCGAGCGGAAACCATGCCGCTTGAGTTCACGTTCATTGGCAAAACGAGCAGCCCCGTGGAGCGGTGCGCCGCGTGACCAAAGGGCATAGACCAGCCCGGCAAGCAGCGTGACGCCGGCCACCAGACCGCCTGCCATAGCCTTCAAGACGTGCGGATCGCCGCGATAATACCAGATAAATTGCGGCATTTTGAGCGGGTCATAAGCTGCCACGGGAAGGCCCAGAATTACCCAACCAATAATGCTGGCAATGGCGAGCGCGATTCCCAGCCCGAGCGGGATGGCAATCAAATATCGAGCCGCCCCGCCGTCAGGCGAGGTGCCTGCTCTCTGGGTCATAATAGATCTCCGTCACGCGAAATTCGCCATTGGTCTTCTTGGTCTGGACAACGACATCGACGAGCATTTTGAGAAGCGCGCGAATGTCGTCGCGTGAAAGGTCGGAGCCGCCTTCGCTTTCCTTGACCAGCAAGGTCAGTTGCTCGAACGCGAGTTCGGCAGAGTCGGCGTGGATGGTCGTAATCGAGCCGGGATGGCCCGAGTTCACATTGCGCAGGTAAAAGAACGCCGTCCCGTCGCGTAGTTCCTGGAGCAAGATGCGATCGGGCCGCATTCGCAGAGCGCTTTCGAGCAAATGCTTAGCCGTGACGTTCGCGGTGCCTTGCCCATCTTTGGCATAGAGCATGTGAACGACATTCTTGTGCGGGACGACCAGTTCGCGGGTGTCCTCAATCGTCAGTAACCGTTCCTCTGGCGGGATGAGTTGGATCAAGCCCTTCGACAGCGTGGTCTTTCCCGATCCGGTCGCACCCGAGATCAGGATGTTGAGTCGGGCCTTAACTGCGCCGTCGAAAAATTCAACATGGCGGCCCGCTTTGAGCAATTCGAGCAAGTCCAGTTCTTGGGCCGACACCTGCTTTTCGGCGATGCGCGTGTCCTTGAACAAGCCGACTGCATCGAAATCCGCCAGCGTCATCGTGACCGTGGACGGTTTGCGCACGGTGATCGACACAGTTTCATCGGGAACCACGGGCGGCACGATGATTTGCACACGTTCGCCGGTCGGAAAGATGGTCGAGACAATCGGGTTTTCGCGCGTGACGTCCTGCGAAGTGAACGCGGCCGCAGCCGTCGCCATCGCCATCAAATTCTTGAAATCGAGACTTGGTTCGCTTTCCCATGTCCATCCGCCGCGCCGTTCAATGCCGACTTCGCCGGGGCGGTTGATGACGAGTTCGGTGACGCGCGCGTCATCGAGATATTTGCGTAACGGCGCTGTCACGCTGTCGAGGACAGCGGTGTTTTTGCCCGGAGCCGCCATTATTTAAGCGCAAGGCCGTAAACGGTCGAAAAATCGAAGTCCTGGGCAACGGTGATCCCGACATCTTCACCCTTATTTTTGCGCAGAACCGGCTTGATCTGGGAGTTTTGTTGCAGGATCGTCGAAGCCGCATCGGACGGAACGCGGGTTGTGTTGGAGGCGCTGTTGCCAACGGCCTCAGAGCCTACGGTCGCTGCGTCTTCCACAAGGCTGAACAACAGCGCGGTGCCGAAGCGCTGCCAGAAAAAGTTATCGACGCGGCCATCCACGCCGCCACATCGACTCGGTCCAAATTCACCGGCGCGGGCACGCTCCCAGGCATCATCAACGCCGCCAACACCAGCACGATCCTCAGTGCGACCATCGCCATTCCGCGCCGCTGTCCGTCCTCCGCCATTCGCGCCCC
>CAZQBS010000200.1:0-1920 GCA_964591835.1 uncultured Sphingorhabdus sp.
AAGGGCATTATTGACAGAATGAAGCGGGTGGGCTCCGAGCTGGGCCTAACCGTGACGGAGTGGGAAAACCAGGGTCAGCCCAATCAGCACACACAGGGCGTCAACTACGCAATCCAGGCCAAGTTCGACATGATTACCCTGCCGGCGGGAATCGACCCGAACGCCTTGGGCCCGTCGCTGCGCGCCGCCAAGGATGCGGGCGTCAAGGTGGCGACCACACATTTTTACGACCCCGGCATGGTGCAGAATCCACTGCTCAGTAGCTCGCTCACCATCGGCTTCAACGAAGTCGGCCGCATGCTCGCCGACTGGAGCATCGTGCGAACCGGGGGGGAGGCGAACATTATCATCATCAAGAGCGACGACGCACCGCCCACAGGTGCGATGGTAAGGGGAATAACCGAGCAGCTCGCCGCCAACTGCCCGACTTGCAAGATCACGCAACAGATCAATGTCGGCCTTGCCGAATGGGCAACTAAGATCCAGCCGTCGTTGCAGGCCGCTTTGCAGGCGCACCCCGAAGTGAATGTGGTGCTGCCGATCTATGACAGCATGTCGCAATTCGTAGTGCCGGCGGTCGCGCTGACGGGACGGGCGCAGACGGTCGCCGTAGGCACTTTCAATGGCACGCCCTTCGCTCTCGACTTCGTGCGCAACGGCAAGGTCGATCTCGACATCGGCGAGAGCCTCGACTGGATCGCCTACGCTACGATCGACGGGCACCTGCGCGACTTGTGCGGTTTGCCGGTTCCCAAGTCGCTCAACGTCCCCTTCTATCTATTTGACAAAAGCAATGTGACCGCCGCCGGCGTGCCCGCCAGCTTCGACAGGGGATACGGCAACGCCTATATCAGCGGGTTTCGCACGTTATGGAAGCTGAGCCGATGACCGCGCCGACGCCTGTTCTGGCGATCCAAGGACTGAGCAAGACCTTCGGCGGGGCGCGAGTGCTGCAGGGTGTGGACCTCACGGTCAACCCTGGTGAAATTCTTGGCTTGCTGGGACGCAACGGTTCCGGAAAATCGACGCTGGTCAAGATTCTCGCAGGTGTGCTTGCGCCGGATCCGGGCGCGGTGATCGCATTCGATGGCAGAGCCGCATCCCTGCCGTTCGCGCCCGGAGTTTGGCGTGCGCTCGGCCTGCGCTTCGTGCACCAGAACCTGGGGCTGACGCCCACGCTGACCGTACTTGAAAACCTCTACATGAGCGAGCTGGCCCAAGAGGGCGGCAGCTACATCGATTGGCGCCGATTGCGAACGCGGGCGTCACAACTGCTGGAGGCCTATGGCTTGCATTTTTCCCCGGCCACGCAGGTCGAACGCCTGTCTCCTGTCGAGCGCGCCCAGCTTGCCTTAGTACGGGCCTTCGCCAACCTCGACGAGACAGCGCCGCCGCCGCGCCTCATCCTACTGGACGAGCCAACCCCTTTTTTGCCGCAGTCGGACGTGGAACGGCTCTTCGCCCTAATGCGGCGAGGCGTTGAGCGCGGTGCAAGTATCTTGTTCATCACCCATGATGTCGACGAAGTGATGACGATCACCGACCGGGTCGCGGTGCTCCGCGATGGTGCTCTGGTCGGAACCGGGCGCACCGCCGATGTCGGTCGCGCAGTCATCGTCAAAATGATCGTGGCGAGACCGTCGCGCAGGGCCGCCTCGACAGTCATCAAAGAAAAGGGCAGCCGGGCGCGGCCATCACCGTGCAGGCCGCCTGCGCACGCCGCTTGGCGCCGACCGACCTTGACCTGCGTGCAGGTGAGATCGTCGGACTGACGGGCCTGGTCGGCTCGGGCTACGAAGTGCTGCCGCAAGTCCTGTTCGGGGCCAGGGCCGCTGCCTCGGGAACTCTCACGTTTGCGGGCGAAGCGCCGTTGTTGCTTCGCGGCCTGACTTCGTCGATGGCGATCGACCGGGGCGTCGC
>CAZQBS010000201.1:0-1879 GCA_964591835.1 uncultured Sphingorhabdus sp.
CAGCCTGAAGCTCAATCTGAACGTCAAGAAGACGCGCAAGCAAGTGTTCTTGGAGCAGATGGAACAGGTTGTGCCGTGGGCTGCGTTGATCGAACTCATCGCACCGTATTACCCGGAAGGCAAGACCGGGCGGCCACCGTTTTCTCTGCAAACCATGCTGCGCGTTCACTTCATGCAGCAATGGTTCACGCTGTCTGATCCAGGCATGGAAGAAGCCTTCTTTGACACGCCGCTGTACCGGAAGTTTGCCCAGCTTGAAGAGTTTGGCCGCCTGCCTGATGAGAGCACCATCCTGCGCTTTCGTCACCGGCTGGAGAAACACAAACTGGCAGAGCAAATCCTGGGTGTGGTGAATGATCTCCTGATTGAGCGCGGCCTGTTGCTCAAGACCGGTACGGTGGTGGACGCCACCTTGATTGCCGCGCCGTCATCGACCAAGAACAAGGACCACAAACGAGACCCCGAAATGCATTCCAGCAAGAAGGGCCAGCAAATGTACTTCGGTATGAAGGCCCACATTGGCGCGGATGCTGAGTCGGGCCTAGTGCATACCGTGCGCGGCACGTCGGGAAATGTGCATGACGTAACGGAGGGCAACTGTTTGCTGCATGGCCAGGAGGTCGTGGCATTCGGGGATGCGGGATACCAAGGAATTGGAAAACGACCTGATGCCAAAACCGACCTCACCTGGCATGTGGCAATGCGACCAGGCAAGCGCAAAGCGCTGAACCTGGACAACGCAGCGGACGCCTTGCTCGACAAGGCTGAGAAGATCAAAGCCGGTATCCGGGCCAAGGTGGAACATCCGTTTCGGGTGACCAAGCGCCAGTTCGGATTTGTGAAAGTGCGCTATCGCGGCTTGAAGAAGAACACCGCCCAACTCGTCACACTGTTTGCGCTGTCGAATTTATGGATGGTGCGCGGCAAACTGGTGGGCGCGCAGGCATGAGTGCGCCCGAAAACCGGGAAAATACCCCGCAAGGGCTGAAAAGCAGCCCAACGGGCGGAAGAAACGGCGCCACGTTGAAAGGTTGCGCGTGAAATTCCGCCATTTGAAAACTACCGACTCGCTACGCAAATTGATTGCGAGTTATTCAGAGCATCCCTAACAATAAAAATGCAGATACCTAATAAAAATAGATTGGCGGCCGACCTCCTTGGCAAAATAGTGCTCTCCCGGTTCCTAGAAATTCCGTTGCGGGCATTCGATCGACTGGTAAAAAAAGGGGAACAATCCCCCCAGTTTGACGCTTTGAAAAGCGCCCTGACCGTCCGGCAACTGCCGGGCACGCAGACGGCGCCGCAGGTATTGCCGGAAGCGCAACGTGCGCTTGGACACGCCGTGTTGGTGGATGGTGACGTTACATTTTTCCATCACAGCGAGAGTTATGGGCGTGAATACCTGTTCGACGAAGACCTCCTGGCGGACATTCTGGCGCGCTCGGCGAACAGCATGGAACTGGCGCGGCTGGTGCGACACCTGCGCCTGATCAATACCCGCAACCGGATAAGCTGCGCGATCGTCCGGAAATTGATCGAAACCCAGGCGGATTACGTGCGCAGCGCAAACCCGCTCGCGCTGCGCCCCTTCTCACAAGCCCAGGTTTCTGCTGCACTGCGCGCCGAAGCCGGGATCGAAGTGATTGTTGACGAGGGCCGGATCTCCCGGCTGATCCATAAACTGTCGATCATCCTTCCCGGCGGGAAAGAAGTTGATTTGCGTTCACTGTGCCCGAAACCGCGCCAGGTACATTATTACTTTGTGGATCATGTGATAAAAAATGAACGCGCGCTCATGATGGAAGGAATAATACGTGCGCCGCTGAAGGATGGCGAAATAGCCGCCGAGATCGGCAAAAAATTCGCGGCCAGGCTTTCC
>CAZQBS010000202.1:0-1868 GCA_964591835.1 uncultured Sphingorhabdus sp.
CGCGCTTCTTTACCCGAAACGCAGTGGACATTGAGTATGATCCCCAAGCGCCGGAGCCGGAGCTGTTCTTCGAGTTTATCGAGGACGTGCTGCCCGATCCCGATGCGCGCGAACTCTTGCGCGACTGGATGGGCTACCTGCTGACCCCTGAT
This sequence comes from uncultured Sphingorhabdus sp., assembly GCA_964591835.1. Lineage (GTDB taxonomy): Bacteria > Pseudomonadota > Alphaproteobacteria > Sphingomonadales > Sphingomonadaceae > Sphingorhabdus_B. Next base: position 153 of record CAZQBS010000202.1, read on the forward strand.
GTTTCGCAGCAGAAGATACTGTTGATGGTCGGACCGCCCCGGGCGGGCAAGGGTGTGACGCAGCGGATAATCCGGCAGCTCGTGGGGATAGGCAACACCTGCAACCCCCTGAGCAGCGATATGGGCAGCGGCGGCGTCGGAGCACTGCAAACGCTAATCGGCAAGTCCGTCGCGTTTATGTCCGACGCGCGATTCAATCGGACAGCGAACAGCCACGCAATCACCGAGAGGCTGCTGACCATATCGGGCGGCGATCCGATAACGATCAGTCGCAAGTATAAGGGTGCGTGGGACGGTCAACTTCCCACCCGCTTTGTGATGCTGACGAACGAGCTGCCTGAGTTGAAGGACAACAGCCCCGCTCTGGCCAACCGCTTCGTGCCGCTGCTGTTCGAGAAGAGCTTTCTCGGCCGAGAGGACCCGACGCTGGCGGACCGGATTATCGCCAACGAATTGCCCGGTATTCTGAACTGGTCGCTTGAAGGTTGCCGCCGGTTGCGACAGCGAGGGCGTTTTGTTCTGCCACAGGTGTCGGAGGACGCCATCTCTAAGATATGCGAGCTGGGTTCTCCGGTCGCCTCCTTCGTGCGCCAGTACTGCGAACTCGACGCAGATAAGCAGGTCGACAAGCGCGTACTCTTCGACAAGTGGAAACAGCACCGCAAGGAAAACGACGAGCACCACGGCTCGCTCGAGCAATTCGCCCGCGATTTATACGCGGCCACCAGCCACAAGGTGAAGGATAAGCGCCTTGCGGCGGACGCAAATGGTAATCGACCCTATGTGTTCGTGGGCATCGGCCTGCGGCACGGCGGCGACCCCTACTGATCGGTCTGGGTTCGGTCCGGGTTCGGTCCGGGTGATTTCCCTCTCCTAGCCCAGGAAATACGCGGGAGGTCTGGGGGGTCCGGGTGAATTCTGAACAATCGCGATACTGGAGTATTCTTATCGGGGCACGGAAGAGGATGGACTATAGCTAGGAGCAGAATAGGGAAACTGCCCGGACCCCCCGGACCGGCACAGAATTTGTGGCCGCTCGAGGCCATTTGCCGGGATTGTAACCCTGACCTTGTTTGGCAAAGTGCCGCCGCCCGCCGTTGCGCCCGTTGTGCCTACGCGCGCGGGCGCGAGATCGGTGGTACACAGTCCGAGCTCTTCCTCTTCGAGGCTCAGCTCGATTGACCAACGTTCCAATACTGCTTGGACATTAATCGCGGATGAAGTCCATCGGGGTATCTGGGGGGAAACGCAAATGCCATTCTATGAATTTAGCAATGGCATCTGCTATGCTAACATAAGCGCAAACGGTGTTTGCGGAGTAATCGAATGATTGATCTTAATCTGATAAAGCAAGCCACCGAACTGGCTGACTGGCTACTCTCACTCCCAACTCAGCTCGTGGATGCTGTAATGGGGCCGCGTCAGGTGTACTTGGGGAACAACGAAAAGATCGCCAAGCTGAAAGAGCTCGCAGCGCTAAGGGAGGCCGGTGAACACATTCAACACCTCTACCTTTTCAAGGGCAACGTTTATGCTTGGGCCAACCGCTTGCAAGCTCAAGAGCAGGTTGAGGAAGTCGAGTACGTACGGGAGATGTTTCGCGATGCCGCCAGCCAACTTGGGGAAGTGGAAAAGATCATGAGGGAGACATCGCTATCAAGCCTCGTGCTTGTCTCGGAGGCCGCACAGAAGATTGCCGAAGCAAAGCGCACCTAT
>CAZQBS010000203.1:0-1849 GCA_964591835.1 uncultured Sphingorhabdus sp.
AGTCCCTCCTCCGCTACCAAAATTATGTTATTATCTCAGTGCGTTAATGGGCTTGGCGTTACCATTTGTTACACGTGTTCATTCACAGTGTTGTTCATCATATTGATCGGGATTCCGTGTGGTACGCTATGATCCCCGTAACTCCGTGCAACACATATACAGCATGAAGAATGAGCGGTTGCCACGCTGGGTATGTGGCGTTGGATCGCCCTATGCCAACAGTCTTTCGCTTTCCGCATTTAGTCCGCATTGTTGGATATTCTGTTGAAAAAGTCGCCCTGTCTGAATGCCCCGTAATTTTCTTTCAATCCTTGCGAGCGGCGCGTAATTTCGATTCAACACGTCAACGCACGAGATTCCATCTGATCGATGGCGCGTAACGAAATTACGCTGCCTGACTTTTTCAACAGAATTTGGGCCGTTCCGGACAGTCTTCTGTGGATGGCTCCCGCGTTGCAAGCATAAAATGATGAACTGGCGTTTGGTCGGGTGCAGTGGTCTGTCCGGCCTGTTTGTGCAGTCGGTTTAGACTGCTGGCCCTGATGGGGTTCGCGAACAAGGTTCCAATCGGCTTTGCAGGCTATTACGCCTGAGACTGTCCTTGGATTGTCCTTGCTCCCGGTCCGACCGGTTTTGCCATCACATCGCTTCGCTCTCACAACTTTGTGAAGCTGATCTCCTCAGCTGAAGTCTTGATCTATGCGGCCGCCAGCATCGGCGCATGCCCACGTTCGAAGACACCGCCGCGTGCCATGATGGCCCACGCGATGCGCGCCATCTTGTTGGCGATGGCGACCGAGGCGACGCGCGCGGGCTTTCGGGCAAGCAGCGCGACGAAGCGCGGATCGACCGTATCGGGCTTCTCCTTAGCGTATCGGATCAGCGCGGTTGCGCCGACGATCAGAAGCTGCCGCAGATACTTGTCACCCATCTTGGTGATCCGCCCCAGGCGTTCCTTGCCGCCGCTCGAGCTCTGTCGCGGAGTCAACCCAAGCCAGGCGGCGAACTGCCGCCCGGAGGCGAACTGGCTTGGGTCGGTCACCGACGCGGCGAGCGCGGTCGCGCCGACCGGGCCGATGCCGGGGATCGTCGCCAGACGGCGCGCCCGCTCATCGCTCCGCTGCAGGGCGGCGAGGCGTAGATCCATCTTCCGTAACTTGGCGTGAAGCTGAAGCAAATGATCCGCCAGCAGAGCAACGACGTTCTTCGCTTCGGTGGGCAGGTCGAGCTCAGCCTCGCCGTCAACGATCCGCCGCGCCATCTGTAGCGCCTTCTCGATTCCGACCGGGATCGCAATGCCGAACTCGGCAAGCACACTGCGCATCATGTTAATCAGCTGCGTGCGCTGCCTGATCAGCAGGCTACGCACGCGGTGGAGCGACAGCGCAGCCTGCTGCTCGCGCGACTTGATGGGCACGAACCGCATCGTCTGTCGGGTCACTACCTCGCAGATCGCCTCGGCATCAGCGGCATCATTCTTGCCGCGCTTTACATAAGGCTTCACATACGCTGCTGGCATCAGTCGTACCTCGTGCCCAAGTCTGGTCAGCTCGCGCGCCCAATGATGCGACGTTCCGCATGCCTCGGCACCAACGAGACAAGCTGGCAGCTTCTCGAAAAACGGCAGCATCTGCGCTCGCCGTAGCGTCTTACGGACCACAACCTCACCGGTCGCGTCGATCCCGTGAATCTGAAAAACGTTGTTGACCTTCGGTCGCCTACGGCCCGGCCAAATCGAGGCCAATTGTGCTAATCTCCATGGCGGATGGCTCCTTTGCTCGGGTTTGCATGACGGCAACCCATCTTGGCACTTAAATGCCGTGAGCGGGAGCCATCCACCTCATCCGCT
>CAZQBS010000204.1:0-1849 GCA_964591835.1 uncultured Sphingorhabdus sp.
CTTCCTCGGCAGCAAGGCGGGCGTCGCCAAGATGAAAGACAGCGGTGGCGGGTCGATTATCAACATGTCGTCGATGGCCGGTGTGTGCGCGCAGGCCGATCTGGTTGCCTATAATGGCGCGAAGGCCGCCGTCACCCACATGACCAAGTCGGTGGCGCTGCATTGCGCCAAGCAAGGGTACGGCATCCGCTGCAATTCGGTGCATCCGGGCCTTATCCGCACGCCAATTATCGACAAGGTGCTGGCGCAATCCGACGACCCGGACATGGTTTATGCCGGATGGATGGATGTGCTTCCCATCGGACGTCTTGGCAAGCCCGAGGAAATAGCTGCGATTTGTACCTATCTTGCTGCGGACGAGTCTGCCTTTGCGACTGGAGCCGAATTCCGCATCGACGGTGGTAGCACGATATGAACGCCCTCCCCGTCCGACAGGTCGCCTATTTCGTCCCCAATGTGCGTGTTGCGGCCTTGCAGCATCACGAGCGGTTCGGGTCGGGTCCCTATTTCGTTGCGGACAATATCCCGCTCCGCAGTGCAACCCATCGGGGCGTCGAACGCGCGCTGGATCACAGCTCGGCGTATGGCCAGTGGGGCGAGGTCATGATCGAATTTGTCCAGCAAAACAACAACGGCCCCTCTACCTTTCACGACATATATCCTGAAGGATCAGGCCGGTTCGGTTTTCACCATGTCGCCCTGTTCGTGGACGACGTCGATAGGGCCTGTAAGCGATATGCCGCAGATGGGTTCCAAACTGCTTTTAGGGCCGAGATGAATGACGGCTTCGTTTATGCATTTGTCGATGCAGTTTCGGAATATGGTCACATGGTCGAGCTTTATGCACCGCTACCGCAATTGACTGGCTTTTATGATATGGTGGCGAACGCGGCAAAATCGTTCAAAGGCGGTGACGTGATCGAAACCATTAGATTTGAATGAGAACGCAATGACAAATTCCCAACGCGCGCTGGACATCGGTGCGAAAGTCGAGGCCTTCGTTCGCGAAACCGTCGCGCCCTATGAGCAAGACCCCCGCCGCGACCACCACGGTGCGCCGGTCGATGAGATGAAGGACAAGGCACGTTCCGCAGGAGTGCTGACACCGCACATCCTGCCCGACGGATCGCATCTGACCCAGCTTGAGACAGCACATGTACTGCAAAAATCCGGCCTGTCGCCGCTCGGGCCGCTCGCCTGCAACACCACAGCACCCGACGAGGGCAATATGTACTTGCTGGGTCATGTCGGTAGCCCAGAGCTGAAGGAGCGATTCCTGAAGCCACTGGTCCAAGGGCGCGCGCGTTCGGCATTCTTCATGACCGAACCTGACGGCGGCGCAGGGTCCGATCCGTCGATGATGAAAACCACGTGCAAAATGCACGGCAATCATTGGGTGATCAATGGCCGCAAGACCCTCATCACTGGTGCAGACGGTGCGAAGGTCGGCATAATCATGGCAAAGGCGGACGAGGGCGCGTGCATGTTCCTGATCGACCTGCCCGATCCCGCTATCCGCATCGACCATGTTCCAAACACCATCGACAATTCGATGCCTGGTGGCCATGCGACATTGACCATCGACAATCTGCGCGTACCTGCCGACCAGATGCTGGGCGAGGCCGGCGAAGGCTTTAAGTACGCACAGATACGTCTGTCGCCTGCCCGCCTTTCGCACTGTATGCGGTGGCTCGGCTGCTGCATCCGGGCGAACGAGATTGCGACCGACTATGCCAACCGCCGCGAGGCATTTGGCAAGACGCTGATCGATCATGAGGGCGTCGGTTTCATGCTCGCCGAAAATATGATTGATCTGAAGCAAGCGGAACTGATGATCGACTGGTGCGCA
>CAZQBS010000205.1:0-1847 GCA_964591835.1 uncultured Sphingorhabdus sp.
TTTTTCGAGGCTGCCTTCGGGATCGACAAGGACGTCGGCGACATTCTGAACGTCCCGCACCTCCCATTCGCCTCTGCGGATTTCAAGAAGCGGATTGTAGGCAGCCGATGCTGCGTTGGTCGGATCAAATAGCAGGACACGGCCGAAGGTCGAACGGAACCCGGCGGTCAGTTCCCAATTCTCGCCCTTGATGTCATGGACGATACAGCTTCCGGGCCAGGTCAGCAGGGTGGGGATGACAAGGCCAACGCCTTTGCCCGAACGGGTGGGCGCATAGCACAGCACATGTTCCGGCCCGTCATGACGGAGATAAAGGTTGCCCAGCTTGCCGAGCAACACGCCCTTGTCGTCGAGCAGTCCGGCGCGGCGCACTTCGCTCGCCTTGGCCCAGCGCGCCGATCCATAGGTTTCGGCATTCTTGATTTCGCGCGCCCGCCAGACCGACATGCCCATTGCGACGACAATTGACGCCAATCCGCCGGAGACCGCAATGGTGCCGCCGGTATCGAAGATATGCGGGGCATAAGCATCGAACGAGAACCACCACCAAAATAAGTCGTATGGACGATAGATCGGCCAGCTTCCGAGCGTGAACCAGGGCGCGCCGAGTTCAGGCTGATAACCAAGTTCGGAAGCGGTCCACTGCGTCGCCGACCAAATGCCGGTCAGCACAATGAAGAATACGACCAAGACCTGACCCCATAATATCTTGGTTGCTTGGATTTCAAATCTCCAAAAATCGGGGAGATCAGGGCGCAAACGCAGTCATTTCAAGCGAAAATGATGGTGTAGGAAGTCTGGCGTTGAATGAGAAAGACTGGCGTAGGAGCCGCCTATTCGCTTTGTGCGATCAGCTGGTTCACGGTCGCTAGTGGCAGGAACAGGCGCATCTCATTTGTGGGCAGCGGGGCGAACCCGTAACCGGCATAAAGCCGCTTGCGCTTATCGACCAGTTCGGCGTTTCCGTCGTCCAGCACATCGAGCATGACGACAGAGACACCCAGCTCGTCGCCAATCCGCGCAATCCTTTTCAGGCAATCTGCGAGCAGGTCGCCGCCATAGCCGTAACCTGCAAAGCGGACATCAACGCCGATCATCGAGATGTAGATCGCTGGGATAGAACCATGCCCCGGCCGATCCCTCGCATATTTGGCAGGCAGTTCGGTGTAATCGACCTTGTGCGCGTTGATCGCGTAAAAGCCGATTAACTGCCCCTCGGCACGCATCATCACATAAACGCGCAGGTTGTCGGCCTTGACCAGCTTATTCGCCGTCTTCTTGAAGAAGTTATCGACCTGTTCGACACCGCACGAAAAAGTCGTCCGGTCATGCCGCGCCGGATCGAATGGTTCGATAATTCCCTGCGCGGTTGGACCTATCACTTGCTCTGGATTGTCTGGCCGTGGCGCGCAAAGGCATCGCGCAGCTTGGCGGTGGGTGCGGGCGGATTATCGAGTGCAGCAAAGAAGGCCACATGATCGTCCCGCTGCAACAGCGTATGCTCATGTGCGGCGATCGTTTCGAGAGCGGACTTATAGGCTGCGTTCATCGTGAACACCGAATCGTCAACGCCGGACAGGGCAGCGGCGCGCTGGATGATCTGCTTGATCCGCGGCTTGGTGCGGAAGTTCATCCGCTCGCTGCTGCGCTCGTTCAGATCTTTCGTGCTATCGTCAAATGCCAGCATCATGGCCTCCTGAATTTCTAATCGCGATATTATGTACGCCTTTGCGGCGCACAAGTCAAGATTGAAGGCCAGTGGCATTGTCAAAGACCCAAGCCACGCCCGCGACCGAATGACCAATCTACAACGACATCGCCGCGCATCACGCACGAGATGTGTTTAC
>CAZQBS010000206.1:0-1844 GCA_964591835.1 uncultured Sphingorhabdus sp.
TATCGAATACGCCGATAAAATAGGGCGAGGCATTGGGCTGCCCTGCCTCGTCATTCGCCGAATACTTCAGGCGAAAACGGCGCGCCTTTTCATCGCGCTCGGTTTCGAATGCGGCGAGTGGATGACCTGCACCATGCTCGTAGATGTCGCGCACCGCTTCTTCGGCGACCGCGCGCGTGCCCGAACAAAAACGCAGCAATGGCGATTTGTCCGCACCGGTTGTGGGAACCCCGCATAGCGACAGCACATTGGCGACGCAGCGCGCGGTATAAGCGCCCCTGCTGAAACCGAACAACCATATCTTGTCGCCCGGCTCGTAGTGGTTGAGGATGAACTCATAACAATCAGCGACATTGCGGCTGATGCCGCGCCCGGTCGCCGAGCCTAAAAGCTTTTGGAGTAGTCTCCAGACCGATAACCAGCCCGATGCATCTTCATCGGTCCCAAGCCCTGCATCGTAAAAAGCAACTTGCTTGGCAGGATCGATCTTGCTCGACGGATCAACACGGCTTGCACGGTAAAGCTTGTAGATATTGCTCAAACGTTGGTCTGGACGCACGCCTCCCGCTTGGCCTGTGCCGTCGGATAATATCACAATATTCTTCATTTTTGGCCCCCCCGTTACGTGTAGCTCAGTCCGCTATTTCGTTATAATCTGCGCTCATGCGCGCGCCGGGGCCGATCGTCACGAGGATATTGTGGCAACCGCCCGGACTTTCATCGGCATCGAGCCCGACCTTGCTATCGTCGCTGGCGCAAGCCTCATCGTCCTTGTCGGTGCGCAGTAACGTGCCGCGCCGCTCCAGTTCCTCGACGACTTCCTTATCGGGCAGCACCACCCCGCTATAAGAAAAAGGTCCCGATGAAATGATATAGACCGATGCGCCCACCGCATCCAGAAAGGCAGTTCGTGAAGACGTCTTGCTGCCATGATGACCGGCGATGAGCACGTCTGCGCGAAGCTCTGCCGCGCAGCAATCCAGAAGCCTGGCCTCGATCGAACCCGGGTCAGGCGCGGAACCAGGATCGTTCCTTGCTCCTGCCTCGGCGTCGCCAGCCATGAGAATGCGTCGGTTTGCCGCATCGAGCCGTACGACCAAGGTGTTTTCGTTGGGGTCGTGATGTCGGCTAGCGTCACGGTAAAGGATCGACATGCTTGATCCCTCGCCGAGGCGCACCGGTGCCGCGCTCATTTGCTCGGCGCGGGGCACTTGGATGACGGGGCCACATTTGGTATTTGAAAAGCGGACGTCGTGCACGCCGCCACTGGCAATGGCATTATGGTATTTGACGCCCGGTTCAGCGGCAACCTTCGCCAGAAAGCGGCAATAGCCAAGCGTCTTGTTGATCGCGCCTGAATCCCAAACATGCGATACGGCAAAACTATCGAATATGTCGGGAAGCAGTTGCAGATGATCTTTGTGCGGATGGCTGAGGATCAGATGATCGATTTTGGTAAGATCGGGACGCACGGCCTTGATGTAAGCAATCACTCGGTTCGATTGGCCCATCGCCAGATCGTCCTGCGTCCCGGCATCGTAGATCAGCGAAAAGTCTTTGCCCTCTACAAAGGTTGCAAGTCCTGTACCGACATCGATGACATGGACCTTGAGCTTGAAGTCAGCGACCGCAGCCTCGCCGTCGTCATCAATTATGATTGTCCAGCTTTTGCTGACATAGCCGGTTCGGCCGTCGGCGAGCCTTACCTGATACCAGCCTGAAAGCTCGCCGATCAGTTCTGCTTGTTCGCGTGGAGCCAAACGATCAACGATAGCGGAGTCCGTTGAAGGGTTTTGGCGAACAAGTACGTTGCGCTTCACGCGCTCGCTCGGGGTTTACTTCTG
>CAZQBS010000207.1:0-1805 GCA_964591835.1 uncultured Sphingorhabdus sp.
AGCAGCAGTTCGCTCATCGCCCAAACGAGCGCATCGGCGCGGTCGGGCGACCGCCCCGGTCCCTCATATCCGCCGCCGACCACCAGCCCGCACATTTGGTCTTCGAGCTCGGGAAAAGCGCCGATGTGGAAGGCGCGTTTTGCCTCGTAGAGCGCTGCCACCGGTTCAGCGCGCGCCGACTTTCCGCGGCTGGCGTGGACTCGTTTAACCGGCATCGCGACGTTCGCTGCCCTGAGCGTGCTTTCGACCATGTTGCCGCCCTGATTATCCTCGGCGACCACGCGGTCGGCGCCCCACGCTTCGACCGCAGCCGCCACTGCACGCGCCCAGCCCTCGGGCGATGCGCCTTTCACTGTGTGGTCGGCGAGCACATAAGCCTTGTCGTCCCGGCCCAAACCAACGGCGACAATGCCGCAGGCGTCGCCGTCCGCAGACACCGGCGGATCGACGCCGATTACTATTCGTTTCATGTCAGGCACCGAAAGAGCGCGTTGCCGCTCAATCAGGTCACGGCTCCAGAGTGCGCCCGCGACATCCTCGATCAACTCGCCCTCAAGCTCCTGTCGCCCCCAGCGCGTTCCGCCGTAGAGCGCGGTGACGCCGTCGATAAACTCGGGCGGCAGATGCTTGATATTATCGAGCGTTCGTCCCCTGCTGATGGCGACGCCTTTTTCTTCCACCAGCCGCCGCACCAGCGGCACCGGGCGCGGCGTTGTCGTTGCCACCGCCTGTGGCCGCGCGCCGAGCCGCAAGCCAAGCATCAGATTGTCCCATGCCGCGATCCCCAACGGCCATTTGGCGATTTCGTCGGCCCAGGCAAAATCATGCTGCGGGCCGCGCAAACTTTCGGGTTCCGCAGCCGAGTAAAGCGTGGCGACCGAACCGTTGCGCCAAGTCAGCTTGCGCAATGACGGTTCCCATACGGGTGATTGGTCGTGGTGAAGGCGCAGCACTCCGCTCTCGCCTTCGACCATCACCCCGCGAGCCTCGGTCAACGTCGCCCCGACTAGGGCGATACGGGCGCCGGGGTTGGCCGCTGCGACGCCATTAACCCATTCGGCACCCATTCTGGTCTTTCCGTAACCGCGGCCGGCCATCACTAGCCATATCCGCCAGTCCTGCAGCGGGGATATCTGATCGTCCCGGCGCCAGAAATCCCACTCGCGGCTTTTCAGTGCCTTCGGCGTGGTCCAACGCTTGATTGTGGCGACCATGTCGTCATGCGGCAGAGTGATAAGCTCTTCGGCGGTCATGCCGGTTGTTGGCCTTTCGCCGCGCCCGTGCCATCCAGCGAGATCCCTGCCCGGTCACGCATTTGCGTAAGCTTAAGTATCAACTGCGCCTTGAGCACGCCAAGATCCACCGTCGCGTTTGCCCGCGGCGCGTCGGCATATGCTCTCACGCTGGCGCGGTGGGCGCTCAACAATGTGGTGCCCAGCCGTTGCTTTTGCGCCTGCGCCTTCAGCGTAATGTCGTTGGGCTTGCCCCTGACTGCCCGCAAAGCTTCGGCAAGCAAATCGGCCTCAAGCCGCGCATAGCCCTCTGCCAAAGCTTCGGACCATGCAGCGCGAAATGCCGATGACCGCCGCCGTTCGGCATAGACGGCATTGCTGCTGATCCCGGCAAGCCGCGCCGATGCAGCCACATTTGCGGTTTCCGACAGGCTGCCGAAAAACAGCTTGCGCTTGGCCGCGTTCAGACGCGAATCGTTCTGCTTTGGCGTTGGGGCTTTGGCCATACCGATACTCCTCTCGATTTCGGAACAAAAAAGGGCTGGAAGATTGCTCTTCCAGCCCGCTCGGCAA
>CAZQBS010000208.1:0-1783 GCA_964591835.1 uncultured Sphingorhabdus sp.
TTCCGGTGGCAGGTCAGGAGACGGTGGAATCGATTATGGCGGGGCCAAAGCCATTGCGTGAGGCCCAAACTTGCGAGCACCGCAATTTCGATAACGGACGCGGCATACCGGAACTCGAAGGCCAGATCGTCTATCAGGATATGGAGCTCGCCGAAGGAATGCAGGCGGGGATGCACTCGCGCGGATATACCGATGCCTACATGGCCGCACAGGAATCGCGCGTCCGCTATTTTCACGAAGTGATCAACGATTATATCGAGGGACGGAGATAAATATGGCCAATGTGGCAATTACAGGCGCCGGGCGCGGCATCGGGCTGGAACTGGTGAAGCAATATGCGCAAAGCGGCGACCGCGTTTACGCGTTATGCCGTTCGCCGGAAAAGGCTGACGACCTCAATGCGCTGGCCGCCGCTTCAAACGGCAAGGTCAGCGTCCATACAATGGACGTCGGCGATGATGCTTCGGTCAAGGCGGCTGCCGCCGGAACGGGCGATGGCACGACAGACATTCTGCTCAACGTCGCTGGCGTCATTGGCGGTGAGAAGCAAGGCCTTGAGGATCAGGCATGGGGCGATTGGCAGGAAGCGTTCAATGTTATGCTTATCGGTCCGCTGCGTGTGATGCAGGCGTTCCTGCCACGTCTCGGTGATGGTGCAAAAGTCATCAACATCACCAGCCAACTTGCCGCCTCGACATGGCCTTATGGCGGCTATTATGCTTATGGTGCGGCCAAGGCAGGCCTTAACCGGATGATGCGGTCGGTGGCACTCGATGTAAAGGATCGCGGCATTGTTGTCGGATTGGTTCACCCCGGCTGGGTACAAACCGATATGGGCGGTGCCGCCGCAGAGATAACGCCAGAGGACAGCGCAAGCGGAATCCGTAAGGTGACGGCCGAATGGACGCTCGACCAGTCAGGCGATTTCAAAAAATGGAATGGCGAAACGCATCCTTGGTAGGAGAGAGAAAATGCCATTTACAGGACCATCGGAAGACCGCACGCAAATCCGCGAATTGATGGACACTCATGCGCACGGCGTGATGACACGCGATGCTGAATTATGGGGATCAATCTGGGCGGACGACGCGTCATGGTCGCTGCCCGATTATCCCGACCTGGGTGCATTTGAAGGCAAGGAAGTAATCGTTGCTGGTTGGGTCGAGTCGATGAAGGTTTATGGCCTCGACAATTGCACCAAGCCAATGATCTATTTCATGCAGCCGGGTTCAATCGAGGTCGACGGCAACACCGCAAAAGCCGTCGCCTATACCATCGAAATTTACGATCAGCCTGGCACCAACAAACGCATCCACGGGACAGGTCGCTATGAGGACGAGCTGGAAAAGCGCGACGGCAAATGGGTTTTTACCCGCCGCTGCTATCGCGTAATGCACGAGAATATATCAGTGATTTAGTCAAGAACCGAAGCGCGTTCCTCGACCGAAAAGGTCCGTATGCGACTGCGGTCGAATAGCTTTTCTTCGTCAGCTATTATCTCCGCCATGATTTCGGGATCACCCATCGCCGCGAAGCATGCGTCGCGAGTGGCCTCATCGGGAAAATCGATCTCGAGTACGACGTCGGCGTCCGCTGTGTGATCCACGCCGTCGGTGGGATAAAGAAAGCGTCGGACATAACGGGTTGCGTAACCGCGCAGGACCTTTTCACCGATCAGGCGGTGGTGCGCTTCGTAGTAAGCGATAAAGTCGGCCTTGCTCATGTCGGCGCGGCGTTTGAGCAGGGTAATGAGGGTGACGGTCATGCTGTGTTCTCCGCGAGC
>CAZQBS010000209.1:0-1782 GCA_964591835.1 uncultured Sphingorhabdus sp.
AGCCTGGTCGGCCCGCCCAATGCGGTGGTTGAGAGAACCATCGCTTCAATGATAGGACATGGACATATTATTGTGGCACCTGTCGGCAATGACGGCGCTTCGGCGCGACCGTTATATCCTGCTTCATATAACGGCGTAGTGGCGGTTTCGGCAGTCGATAGTGCCGGTAGGCTTCTTCCAGAGGCAAGCAAGGGCGCGCGGGTTGATTTCGTGGCTTTGGGAATAGCCAACGCCCCAGACACCAATGGCAAAATTACAGCGGTGCGCGGAACGTCCTTTGCTGCACCGGTTGTCAGCAGACGTCTTGCTGAATTTCTGAAAACGCCTGATCCTGCCGCTGCAAAAGCAGCGTTTGTTCGGCTTAAGTCAGAGGCGGCTCACCCCAAAAATATGAGCAACACGCGCAAATTTGGAAATGGGTTAATCGAGTGAATCTTGACTATATTACTGATTTAATAAGGCAATCGTATCCTGTTTCGTAGATTGGCTGGAATAGTCTGTTAATCATCAAAATAACCTGTTCAGCAATTCAGCGGGATGAAACTGCTAGGCCCAAGCGTTCAATGAAAACCGGATGATTATCTTTCCGGCCGAGTAACATAAGGAACAGACTATGCCAAAAGCACAGCTTCTCGCTTTTACAGCAATTTTAGCCTTGAGCGGCACTGCCATTGCGCAGACCGCTGAAGACGAGCCAGTGACCAAAACCGGTATCGGTGCCGATGTATCGGTGCTGGCCAAGGGACAACGTGATGCAGAGACAAAGGGGCTTGGCACGCAGGTACGTGAATTGGCCAAGGCACAGCGTCCGGTGGAGGAAGACGATTCCGACGGCGATGCTGCGGTCGAAGACGATGCAGATGATGCGGAGGCAGAGGTTGCAGTGACCGGCCGGGCGAATGCTTCGGACAAATCAGCTGCAGCGCTTTCTGCGGACGTTGCTGCAGCCAAGGGTGCCAACAGCCAGATCAAGGATGGTACCGGCGCGGTAGCGACCTTGCGCGATAGCCGTTCTGCTGCAAGCGACGTTCGCCAGAACAGCTCGGATGCACGAAATGCCGCAAGCGATAACCGTTCCGCTGCTGCTGATGCACGTGCCAGTGCACAAACGGCACGTGAAAACGCCGCAGCTGCGCGGGAGACCGCTCAGACAATCCGTGATACCGTCCGTAATGCCCGACCCGGTCGCGGCAATTAAGACAGTCATCGGAAGTATGTGGCGAGCTCTTCACCGGGCTCGCCATTTTCTGTTCAAGGGGGATATTTCATGAAATCACTTTTTTCCTGCGCGGCGGTCTTGGCCGCAACAGCTCTGACAGCACCAGCCGTCGCCCAGACCAGCGATCCGTCGCTGTCGGTAACAACCGGCATTGATTATTCATCGGGTGACTATGGCACTGGTGTTGATACCGAGATCATAGTTGTGCCGATTACGGCACGATATAAAACTGGCGACCTGCGCTTTTCTGCTGCGGTGCCATGGCTTCGTATCGATGGTGCATCGAGCATCGTTGGCGGCGGTGATGGCGGACCAGTCGTGATCGACCCCAACGCGCCGCGAACAACACGCAGTGGGCTTGGCGACCTGACGCTTGGTGTAAACTGGGCCTTGCCAGAGGAACGCCTGGGCTTCGGTCTGGATTTTGGCGCGCGCGTCAAATTGCCGACGGCGTCTGAATCCAAAGGTCTCGGCACCGGGAAAGCGGATGCAAGTCTATCGGCCGAACTTTCAAAAAGCTTTGGCAATGTCACACCTTTTGTCAGCGCAGGATACCGCTTTGT
>CAZQBS010000210.1:0-1763 GCA_964591835.1 uncultured Sphingorhabdus sp.
AATGCGCCGGCAGCATTGCCTAGGAGTTGTCGCACCATCCAGTGCAATACCTGAGGCTGGCTGAGGTTGTGGCGCTCAACCACGTCGCGCAGGAGCACAACATCGATATAGGTCCGCAAGAGCTCAAAGCGGTTGCGGGCATCGAGCCCCTGCGCTTCGGGAAAGCCGCCATGGGCGAGGAAATCTTGCAGATAGTGGTCGAGCTGTGAGCGCTCGGCCTTGGTCAGGCGGTCTGTCGGCTTTTGCGGTTCACGGCCGGCGTGGCGCAACATCTCGCGAAAGCTGAACGGAAAAACAAGCGCCTCCATGGCTCTGCCGCGCATGCTGGTGGCCACTTCACGCGAGAGCAGACGCGCGGACGATCCAGAGAGAAAAAGCTCGATGTTTTCGCTGTCAAGCAGGCGCCTGGCAAATAGTTCCCAGCCTGGTACGAGCTGGATTTCATCCAGAAAGAAATTGGCCCGGCGGTTATCACGCCATGCGGGGTTGAGGTGGTAGAACGTTTCAACGAGCAGGTCGAGGTCTTGTACCTGCATGTCGGCAAGGCGCTCGTCTTCAAAGCTGAAATAAAGCAAGCCCTCGCGCGGCGTGCCACTTGCATGGCGGTCAGCAAGAATCTGCCACAGCAGGCTGGTCTTGCCGGCCCGCCGCATGCCAATCACCGCCGTAGCCTTGCCTTTGACGGCGGGTAACCAGACGTCCCGGCGCGTCAGCACAGGCAGCGGCGCGGCTTGGGCATCAATGATTTTCTGACGAATGACTGTGCGAAATTGACTTTCCATGAAGGATGATTTTATTTCAATTTGTCCTTTTTAAAAGGATAAATTTAAATAATTCAAGTCAGCGCCTACCGTACTGCTGAATGACGGGTCCCGAGCCAATGCTGTTCATTTAAGCGCTACCACCCCGTTCGGGCTGAGCTGCCTGTCCTGAGCTCTGTCGAAGGGGTCGAAGCCTGTTTGCACTGTGACGCCCCTTCGACAAGCTCAGGGCGAACGGTTATCCGATGGCGAAGATGTTTCCACCACCGAGCTGTTGCGCCGCATGGGCCAGGCCATGGGCTGCCCTGCTGGACACGCTGGCGGTGGCCAACCAGCCCGCAGAACCCCAAGCGTGCAGCACAGGGCGGGCTTTCTTTATCGTTCTTGCTACTAAAGTAGCTTATAAGATACACTAATTTATGATCGAATTGCGCCGATATCAGCTTGAAGATGAAAGCGTTTCCGTGACTGAGTGGCTACATGGCTTGCGGGACACGCGGGCGCGGGCGCAAATCGAGGTTCGGTTGCGACGCGTTTCTGCGGGCAACTTCGGTGATTGCAAACCGGTGGGTGAAGGCGTTTCGGAACTGCGGGTGGATATTGGAACCGGTTACCGTGTCTATTACGGGAAGCACGGACAGGCCGCTGATAATTTTGTTGTGCGGGGGGTGACAAAGGATCGCAACAGGCCGACATCGCACGCGCCCAGGCTTATTGGGCGAACTGGAAACGGAGGAAATCATGAAAAAGGTGTTACATGGATCGGTATCTCACACCGAAGAAACGATCAAGGAATTGCGCGCTGATCGGCGGTTTGCCGTCGAGAATCTGAAGGCGGCGCTGGAGGAACTGGATGATCCCGAAAACCGCGCGGCTGGCCTTTTGGCCTGGCGTGTTGTGTCCGAAGCCTACGGTGGCTTGGGGGCGGTAGCGGCGCTGGCCGGGATCAGCCGGGAGGCGCTTTACCGCTCGTTGTCCGCATAGGGGAATCCGTCCGTGAAG
>CAZQBS010000211.1:0-1750 GCA_964591835.1 uncultured Sphingorhabdus sp.
ACAACCAAGATCGGATTGCCATCATTGTCGCGCATTGTCATCGCATCACCATGAATCAGGTTCAGCGATAGAACATGCGCGGCTGCACGATAGAGTTCGTCCGCCTCATCGAGGTTCAGATAATTGGCGAACACCTCCAGCATGTTGGCACGGCATTCTGAAATGTTGTCCGCGAGCAACTCGATCCCGTAACAACAGGTCAATCCGACGAGCGCATAATGCCGCTTCTCAAACTCCGACTTGCCGTATTTGAGTTCCACAGCCGCCAATTTACGTTGTAGGATAGGCACAAGGAAATTGCCGCTGCCACAGGCCGGTTCCAAGAAGCGAGAGTCTATCCGCTCGGATTCGCCTTTGACCAAATCGAGCATCTTTTCGACCAGCCAGGGCGGGGTGAACACCTCGCCATGATCGGCCACACGTTGTTTCGATTTGATAAGGCTGTCGGCGCGGCGCTCCATCGGAGCCGGGAGCGGCAAAGGGATTGCGCGCGGCGCGACGGCGGGCGAGTGTTTCGGTTGGGCAAAATCGCCAATCAAGTCGAGCGACTGGATGACGTGTGCGGGTGGTTGAGACTTCCCGTTCTCCCAATCGCGCGCAACTTCGAGCGACACGCCGAACTCTTTGGCCACGTCTGCAAGGGACAGCCCAGCTCCAGCTCGGTGTGTTGCGAAGCACATCAACCAGTGCGCCCGTTATGCCGCAGCCGCAGAATGATCGTCGCGGGGCAGCCCCTTGAACGGCGCAACCTTGATCTCCCCCTCGCGCTTCCGTGCCTGCGCGATGTCGTAGCTGTTTTGCATCCGCATAAGCGTGTCCATAGACACGCCGAATGCTTTTTCGATCCGCAGCGCCATTTCGGACGAAAGCTGAGAATGCTCGTTTAGCAAAGTCGATAGTGTAGCACGGGTGACGCCCAGCGCTTGGGCGGCTGCCGTCACCGACAGGCCCAGCGGCTCAATGATCTCGGACTTCACGAAGCCGCCCGGATGGGCCGGGTTCTTCATGCGGATGCCTGCAATCGCGCTCATATCCAACTCCTAGTGCCAATCTCTAATGATAGTCTTCGTAATCGAGGTCGATGATCTCGATTTCCTGACGGTCGATCCGAAACGTCATCCGCCAGTTTCGCGTGACGGACAGGCTCCACGTTCCCTTGCGGTCGCCAGTCAGCATGTGAGCTTTCCAACTCTGCACGGTGCGAAGCTCGTCCTCCTGCTCCATGTCCTGGAGAAAGGAAACGATGCGCTGCACTTTGACGACAACGGCGGGCGGCAACCCGCTGGCGTCATCGTCTTCGATAAAGCGCCGCAACCCTTTGTGGATCACGTTCCTGATCTTCATAGCGTCACCTATCCAATGATTCGTTCGGCGTCAAGTGACGCCATACACTTTGGGCGATTTTCGCTGCCCTTCCGCTGGGACGAACCAGACTTGAAGCCCGCCGTGCGCCAGTTTCTCGACGCTGCACTTCGATGCACCGAAAACGCGCTTTTCAATAAGGGAGGCAAGGCCAAGATTGTTCGCAGGGGGTGTCATCAAAGCTCAATCAATGGAACCACGACTATGCCCGAACCAGACCGCATCATCCGCCTTAAGACCGTCCTCCACCGCTCCGGCCTGTCCCGCTCGACCGTCTATCGGAAGATCAAGGAAGGCACTTTCCCGCCGCAGGTGCTGATAAGCGCCAATGGTGCGGGCTGGAGCGAGGCTGAAATCAACCGCTGGGTTGCCAATCCTCCGCAATACC
>CAZQBS010000212.1:0-1750 GCA_964591835.1 uncultured Sphingorhabdus sp.
TGTGCCTTTTTCCATCAGCACAACGCGGCCATTGTCGGAGTAGATATTACGCGGAACGATACAGCTCACATATCCGGGCTGGCTTGAGTCCATCGCGGATTGCAGAACGCATGGAATGAAGCTGCCCGCCGTGATTAAAAAGTTGCGGTCAGGAAGTGTGCGGGCTTGCGCCTGCCCGATTGCCGATGCCTGGCGGAGAGTGTCGAGATTGGTGGCCGGAGACGAAGGCTGGCGTGCGGCATTTGCCGAACCGCCGTAGTCGCTGGTGCGAACGCCGCCGCTGCCACTGTCACGCTCGCCGCCATAGGCAATCAGCGAAGACCGCCGTGCGGCTTCGCGCAGTGCATCGGCTTGCGATGGCTGGCGGGCTTGCTGTGCGGCGGGGGGAGGAATCTGCGACGGCGCAGGCCCGGCTCCAATCGCGGGAACAATCGGTTCTCCTAAGGCAATCGGTGCATTTGGATCAGTCGCCGCACCCGCAAGCGTCGGCGCGATGACGCTTGCCGGATCATATTGCGCGGGTTCGAGCGCGGGTTTGGGTTTTACTGCGGGAAGCGTGGAGTTGCCAGTTAGCCCGGTCCCAAGGGCCAGCACCGTGAACATGATAGCTCCGGCAGCAGCGGCAAAGCCGATCATTTTTTTTGGGTCCATTGCTGTGCCGGGGATCGACGGCATTTTGCTGGCACGCTCGGTTGCTGGGGCGCGGTCAATGTCCTGCGGATCAGGGGTTTGATCGACGGTTGCGCGTTCGCCGCTAGCTTTCTCGGTCATCATTTCGTCTCCCCATTTCCCTGATTTGGCGTTCTTTCGACAACACTCGACGCCGTGCCGGTCTTTGGGTCGCGTCCGTAAAAATCCCGCGCCTCATTGAAAACGCACAGCACCTCTTTGCCGCGCCGCAAGCGTAGCTGGGCGAACACGCCGTGGATCACGACAAATTCGTCGCGGACATCGAAGGGCACGATGCTTTCGCTGCCATCGGGATTGACCGCAAAAAATGCCGGGAGTTCGCGTTGATTGGGAAAGCGCAGCGCGGTGAACTGCCCGTTATCGGTGATTTCGGAAGGCTGGAGCGCCGACGAACCTTGCACCGAGTAGCTCAGATTTCGCTTTCCTTCGAGGACGGCGAGATCGAGCGCCGAGCGGATCGCGCCCGATTGAAGTGCAACCGCTTGGGTGTAGGCGGCCTGCGTCGCTGCCGCTTGTGCGGCGGCGGCTTCTTCGCGCGGATAGCGGAACACGACCTTGAAGAAGGTGTCAGCCGAGCGCGCGCCGATGGCACCGCGCCGCGCCGATAGCTCGAATGTGTAGGTGCGATTGCCCGTGCTGGACCGGGTGATGACGATCAGGTTGGTAGCCCCTGCCAGCTCGCGTGGTTTGATGAAGAGCGAGTTTTCTGCTGGAGCGACTTCCCATGATACGGTGTCACCAAGTGCGACATGCTCGACGCGCTCACTCGACGAAAACACGATCTGGGTAGCGGAGCGGAACACGCCAACGATGCGAAAAACCTGGGTGTCGCTGTAGATCACTTCGCGGATGCGATTGTCCTGCGCCGTTGGGTGCGGGGTTTCGCTCGGTAGCGCCGTTGCGCTGGTCAACAGGAACGCTATCGCCGCGAGGCAGCTTATCGGTTTCATTGTGTTACCTCCAGATCGGCGCGGTAGGTCTGCACCTCCAGTCCCAAGGGATTTTTGAATCGCTGCTGCTCAGTCGTCGGCGTATCGGTGGTGTCGTAAGTCACGGTCGC
>CAZQBS010000213.1:0-1739 GCA_964591835.1 uncultured Sphingorhabdus sp.
GCATGGCCCGCGATGATAGCAGCTATCTCCGATGATACAGGCGACATCACAGGCGTCCACCGCACATGGCTTAACCCTGCAAATATCGACAAGGCTCCCATTGCCTGCCCGCGACGGTCAATGGGCAATTTGCTCGGAAACGGTGTCCGCTTCGGCCCGCCAGCGCCGATCATGGTGGCAGGCGAAGGTATCGAGACCATATTGTCGGTGCGCCAGATCCTGCGAACCATGTCGGCAATCGCTGGCCTTTCAGCGGCCCATCTGGCTGCCATATCGTTCCCGCAAGGTCTGCGCCGGCTATATGTTGCATGTGACGATGACCCCGCGGGCGCAGGCGCGCTTGCGACATTGAAGGAACGTGGAACAAGCAGCGGGGTCGAAGTCCTGCCGCTCCATCCTGGGCTCGACGATTTTAACAGCGACCTGCGCATATTGGGGCGCGAGCAAGTGGTGACGTCAATATTGTCCCAGCTCGAAGGCGCCGATGCCGTGGAATTTCTGGAGCGATGAAGCGGGGGCCGGAAAGGTGCAAGATGCGCGTTTCGTTACTCCGCTTTTTTCCATTCTGTTTCCGGTGAAGGCGCGCCTTTGGCCTTCGCGTGGAGGCGACTGCGGCAGGGGGCCCGGGCACCGCAATGGGCGCCTGCAGCTATTTTCCGCCGGCCCTTGCGGGGCCTTTGCACCGCGAAACAAAATAGCCTTGGCTTCCCATCCTCCGCTGGCGCTCCGGCCGCGCGAATTCGCGCGGTGCAGTCCCGTTCCCCCTCCCGCCATCCGTCGCCACGAAGGCCGCAAGAGGCGCGGCCCGACACAAAGGAACTGCATCATGGAAAGCGATCCCGATATCCAACACGCATACGAACAATCGCAACCCGGCTCCACGGCCTATCTTCTCGATGAAATTGCACTTCATGGCTACCGGCCCTTCGACGACGAACCCGATCCACGTCCGCTGCCCGAACCCCGCCTCGCAGCAGGTGCGGTCGCTGATATTTTCGACGGCCTGATATCCAGTCTCCACGAGACACGCATCGAGCCCGATCTTGAAGACCTGCTCTGGAATGTCGTCAATATCTTCCACCGCGCCGGAACGCGGATCGAACATGAACTCGACCGCAACGAACAGACGCAGAAGCAGCTCCAGCAGGAACAGGATGGCAGCGAAATACGGTCCGTCGAACTCGAACGTGCGATCGCCGAAGGTATCTCGATGATCGAACGCCGCGATACGATGGAATTTTTCCGCGAGACCGCCGCCGACCAGTTCCGCATTCACGTCCGCAAGCCATGGACCCCCGCTTCAGGATCAAGGATCAGCCACCGGACCTTAACCTCCGCTGTGATCGACAGCCGCGATTTTCTCGACAAGCGCCTTCGCGAAAAAGCCCGGCTTCTGATCCCCGAAGGAACGCGCATTGCCTTCACCGGCGGATCCGACTGCAACGATCACCAGACCATCTGGACCATACTCGACCGCGTTTTTACCCGTCACCCAGACATGGTCCTCCTGCACGGCGCAACGCCGACAGGTGCCGAACGGGCAGCAGCCTGCTGGGCAGACGCGCGCGGCGTAGCGCAAGTCACGTTCCGGCCTGACTGGAACAAGGACAAAAAGGCAGCGCCCTTCAAACGCAACGACCGTCTGATCGAAGCCCTGCCCTGCGGCCTCATCATATTTCCAGGAACCGGCATTCAGGACAATCTTGCCGACAAAGCCCGCAAAATGGGCATTCCGCTCT
>CAZQBS010000214.1:0-1703 GCA_964591835.1 uncultured Sphingorhabdus sp.
GGGAGGGGTGAAAGCCTACCCCTCAATCCTCGAAAAATCCGCGACCCGGTGAACCGCATCGCGAAACCTTGCCAGCAACCCAAGCCGGAACGCCCGCTTGGCCGGGTCTTCATCGTTCACCATTACCTCGTCGAAAAAGCGGTCGATCGGTTCGCGCAAGGTAGCGAGTGCTGCCATCGCGTCCCCGAACCGTTCTTCCCCGATGGCCTTTTCGGCCTGCGGCTCAGCGAGGTCGAGCGCGCCAAGCAAGGCGATATCGGCCGCCGCCGCGCCTTCGGGAACGGTGCCTTCGGT
Organism: uncultured Sphingorhabdus sp.; assembly: GCA_964591835.1. Taxonomy (GTDB): domain Bacteria; phylum Pseudomonadota; class Alphaproteobacteria; order Sphingomonadales; family Sphingomonadaceae; genus Sphingorhabdus_B. Next base: position 295 of record CAZQBS010000214.1, read on the forward strand.
GCGACCATGGTTGCCCGCAATCGCGGTGCGCATTCCCTGGTCGACATCGACAAACGGGTCTTCCTCGCCGGTCTGCGGGATTTGTTGCTCCCCGGCATCCGCCATCGGCGCGTCGGACTTTTTGTCGAGCACCGGCGATACGGGGTGCGACCCTTTGAGGATATTCGCCGCACGCTTGTACGCTGACAGCAGGTTCGCGCCTTCCGCGGTCGTGATATAGTTCTGCAATGCCTTCGTCCTTGCCAGCAGCCGGACAAGATCGTCCTCGCCACCAAGGCTAAACACCGCATCAATCAAATCGTGCCGCACACCCGCTTCGCGTTGCTGGACTTTGAGGCGGTCGGCGAAAAAGTCGAGCAGGTCATACATATACCCCAAATCGATAGGCGCCTCTACTTCGCCTCGTAATTCGGCCAAGTTATAGTCACTGAAACCTGAGCGAATATTGATGTCCGAAAAGCTTTGCAGCCAATCAATGGTCTCTCTGCGTTGGACAATCTCGTCATCAATCGGAACATGCTGACAAATCATATTTGCTTCATCAAGAGCGAACGAATGTAGGTTCAATCTGATATCACTGGCGGTAAGCAAACGAATGACCGAAATTGCTGCGCGTCGGAGTGCAAATGGGTCTTTCGATCCTGTAGGTTTTTCACCAATCGCAAAAAATCCGGCCAGCGTATCCAGCTTATCCGCCAAACTCACCGCCACCGTGACGGGTGCGGTCGGCACTTCGTCGCCCTGCCCGACCGGCTTGTAATGGTCGCGGATCGCGTCGGCGACGGCGTCCGCCTCGCCCTGTGCGCGGGCGTAGTAGCCGCCCATGATGCCCTGCAATTCGGGGAATTCGCCGACCATGCCGGTGACGAGGTCCGCCTTGCATAGACGCGCTGCACGTTCGGCTTGCACAGCCAATGCTTCAACCTCTTCGTCACTCCAGCGTAGGCTGGAGCCTATCTCGCCTGTCGGCTTAGGCTGAGGCACGGCATGGGCCCCAGCCTTCGCTGGGGCGACGATGCGTTCGGTTACCAACCAGTGCGCCAGCTTCGCCACGCGCTCGACCTTGTCGGCAACCGTCCCCAGTTTTTCGTGGAAGGTGATCTGCGACAGCTTCTTGGCCTGCTCATCGAGAGCGACCTTCAGGTCCTGCTCCCAGAAGAATTTCGCGTCGCTCAACCTCGCCGCGAGCACCTTTTCATTACCTGCAACAATCGCTGCGCCGCCATCATTCGCAACGATATTCGCGGTGCAGACAAACGCATTTGCGAGCTTGCCTGCGCTGTCATGGCAGACAAAATATTTCTGGTTCACCCGCGCGGTGAGCTGGATGACTTCTTGCGGAACCTCCAGAAATGCCGGGTCGAAACGCCCGAGCATCGGCACCGGCCATTCGGTCAGTCCCGCATTTT
>CAZQBS010000215.1:0-1694 GCA_964591835.1 uncultured Sphingorhabdus sp.
AACCCCGTTCTGGAGCGCCCCATATGGCCGACCCCACCTCTACGCGCGCGCCCACTGGAGCGACAGGCGTATTGGTATTGGCGTCGGGCGAAGTTGTCTGGGGCAGGGGCTTTGGCGCCCAGGGGCAGGCGGTGGGCGAGGTTTGCTTCAACACCGCGATGACCGGCTATCAGGAAATCATGACCGACCCGTCCTATGCGGCGCAGATCGTGACCTTTACCTTTCCGCACATCGGCAATGTCGGCGCGAATATCGAGGATATGGAAGCGCTTAACCCGCACGCGCTGGGCGCGATCGTGCGACAGGATGTGACCGATCCGTCGAATTTCCGCTCGACGCAGCATTTCGATGGCTGGATGAAGGCCAATGGCCGGATCGGGATTTCGGGTGTCGATACCCGCGCGCTGACCCGCCTTATCCGCGAGCGCGGCGCGCCCAATGCGGTGATTGCGCATAATGCGAGCGGCGACTTTGACGTTCCTGCGATGCTGGCGCGGGCTCAGGCCTGGGCCGGGCTTGAGGGGATGGATCTGGCGAAGGATGTGACGACGTTGCAGACCTATCGCTGGGAGCAGGGCTTGTGGAAGCTCGGTGAGGGTTATGCATCTTCTCCCCTCCCGCAGGCGGGAGGGGCCGGGGGTGGGGCGAGCGAAGCGAGTTCTGCCGTTGCCGATATGTCGCTGCCCACCCCTAACCCCTCCCGCAGGCGGGAGGGGAACAAGAAGCCAAAAGTCGTTGCCATCGACTATGGCATAAAACACAACATCCTGCGCAATCTGATCGATACGGGCTGCGACGTCACCGTCGTCAGCGCCACCGCGAGCTTTGATGAGATCATGGCCCACGCCCCCGATGGCCTGTTCCTCTCCAACGGCCCCGGCGACCCTGCCGCGACCGGCGAATATGCCGTGCCGGTGATCCGGCAATGGCTGGAAACCAAAAAGCCGCTGTTCGGCATCTGCCTCGGGCACCAGATGCTGGGCCTTGCGGTGGGGGCGAAGACCGAAAAGATGCACCAGGGCCACCGCGGCGCGAACCATCCGGTCAAGCGTTTGAGTGACGGAGCGGTCGAGATTACCAGCATGAACCACGGCTTCGCGGTCGATGCCGCGACGCTCCCCGCCAACGCGACGCCGACGCACGTCAGTCTTTTCGACGGCAGCAATTGCGGCTTCGAACTCACCGACAGCCCGGCGTTCAGCGTACAATATCACCCCGAAGCCTCACCCGGCCCACAGGACAGCCATTATCTGTTCGAGAAATTCGCGGGGATGATGGAAGAAGAATCATGAATTTTATTCCTCAAGACGACATGGATATCGCTGTCCTGTACAAGCTATTTATGTTTGCCCAAAAAAGTGATGAATACCTGCTGGTGGGGGAGATAGCCGATTTATTTGAATTCCCCGTCGGTCCGAAACGAGTCGATCTCGCTCTACAAAACCTGGACGACGAATCTTGGATTACAAGGCGCGCTACGAACGGGCGACCAGCATCGATTACGCCGTTGGGTTACAAACAAATCGAGCAAGCCCTGATCCAGCCTGCTTCTTTCACATATAGCTATGCAAGCAATGGAGATGTCTGGCTTCAAAATCAACGCTTGGCCGTGAATGGAGTACCAGCATCAGATCGGGTGGTTCTAAAAACCCACAATCAAGAGGCCGTCGAGGCGATAACTGCCGATTTAGAAA
>CAZQBS010000216.1:0-1684 GCA_964591835.1 uncultured Sphingorhabdus sp.
GCGCTCGAGCAGACCGATCCGACAGACGATCACGCGCGAGGTGAAATCAGTTTGCTCGCCATTGCCCATACGCGCGATTTCACTCGCCATGCCTTCCCCTGCATTCTCGCCAAACTCTGCCTGCACGCGGTTAAGCGCTTCTTCGACGAGCAAACACGCGACCGCAATGTCGCTGTCCAGCTCATTGTCACGCAGTGCCTCGAGCGTCGCGATGCGTTGCTTGACGCTTGCGATCAAACCCTGCCCATAAGCGAGCTCCTGTGGATTGAGGTCGCGATCGAGATTGGCAACCACTGCAGAAATCTCGATGCATACATTGATCGCCTCCGCGAGCGCTGCCGCCGCTCGTTCCTCAAGCACTGGGAACGGTAGATATCCTTCCCAGGCCGCCACGAATTCCGGTATCGGCAGGAATTGGGAATAGATCGCTCCTGCCAATGCACCAACAATCAGCCCCTCGCGAACCGGAACGATCGAGACGCGGTGGACATTGGGAAACCGCTGGATGATTGCGGTGAAGGCCTCGGCCAGCTCCATGAAGTGGACGAGATGATCGACGGGCAACAACACAGCGTAATCCACCCGCGGCCAATAGGGCGCGTTGGCGTCGTCCATCGGCTTGGTGATGAGGGTGGCGGTTATATTCGCTTCGGACAGTGCTTGGCGGATCTGCGCCGTGGTCGCTTCCGCTGCCCGCAGGGCACGATCCCGGGCGTCGTTCGCCAGCCTGATGCGCGCTCGCCGGTTGCGGCTCGTGCGCTCCGCCGCGAGTCTTGCGCGGCGAAACGCATCGGGAAAGGCATGCGCGTCGCCTAGGATCGGATCTAAGTCGCGAAGGATCGCGGACAGCACCTCCAAGGCCTCGACAGGTGGCGTTTCGAGCCAGCGCCAGCTATCAGCGAGGAGAAGGGCTTTGGCGGCCTCATGGAGCTTCCCTGCGTCCACGGACTTGAGAAGCGGCCGCTCAATCTCTTTGATCAAATCCTGCGCCAGCTGCGTGACTGAGTTTACAAAATCGAACGCATCATCAGCGGCTGAATAGTCGCCTTGGTCGCGGGCGGACCGGCCCGTGGGCTTGACCGAAGGCGGATCAATAAAGCCGTTGAGTATGCCGCGCACCGATAGCAGCGCTGCGAAGCGGGGTTCCGGCTGGAGATTTCGCACATAGAGTTCGACCGCTTTATCGAGCATTTCACTCAGCTCGTTGATCGCGCCCGCCAGCGCATTAGCCCTGCCGCTTTCCGTTGCCGGACCGCTCCTGCTCTGGATCGCGCGCAGCATGCCGCGATTCCAAGCGATGCGAACAGGGGTCGGCGCGTTCTTGCGCGGAATGCGCTTCTCGGTCAGGCGATAATCCTTGAAGCCCGCGGCAATGCCGTCCCAGCCGAGCATGCACGATGAGGCGAAGTCCGCGCTCGGCACGGCAGCAAACAGGCGCTCGCAGTGGCGTACGACCGCATCATTCGCCTTGCCTTGCACCGGCTCACCGATAAGGCGTACGTCAGAGGCGACGACGAGACCATCCGCCTCGGCGCGAAGCTCCGGCCGTGTGACCCAGGCCACTTCGGCGTGAATCCTTGCGAGCAGATGATCTGAACCGCCAAGATAATCCACAAAGCGCTCGGCAGAAGCCACGCCGAATTCGCCGATTGTCGCAGCGACCGACAAGACATCCTCGAGATCG
>CAZQBS010000217.1:0-1630 GCA_964591835.1 uncultured Sphingorhabdus sp.
GGAGACGCCCAGCATATAGCTAAGCGGGACATCCGACTTGGTGACGCGCAGTTCCTGCGAAATGCGCTTCTCGTCATAGGTCTGCGAACCCACTGCCCAGGCCAATCGCGTATTATCGAGCGAGAATGAAGGGCTAAGCGTTGCTTTCTGATAGTCAGACAGCGAGGTCAATTCGCCAAACGGTGTATCGAAACGCAGATCGAGTGTGACCTGTTCGCCTTTGATCTTGTTCTTTGGGGGTGCAACGATGGTTCCGTCCCACACATTGCTACCAAAGCGAAGTGCGCCCCGTGCTGCTGCGCTCAACGGGTTGGCGAATAGAATGTTTTGTCCAAGCGGGGGACGCACACGGCCTGCGGTAACGAAGGGGAATGGCAAGTTATCGCGGTAGATCGCTGCTGAAAGTCGCGCGCTTACTACGTCGCTTGGTTCCCACAGAATTTTTATGCGACCGATTTGGCGATCATAGCCACCCGAACGATTGCCGGTTACGCTATCACGGACAAAGCCATCCCGTTCTTCGACAAGGCCATAAGCGCGGACGGAAAGCGTATCGGACAAGGGCACCGATACAGCGCCTTGCACATGCCACAAATTCTCGCCGCCGACTGCGCCAAAACCATAGCCTGCACTGACATAGCCCGAGAGATCATTTGTCGGGTCGGCCGTCGCAATGTTGAACGCGCCAGCAAATGAAGAGCGACCATAAAGCGTGCTTTGCGGACCCTTGGCAACCTCGACCCGTGCGGTGTCAGTCCGGTTGATGATGGTCGACAATGTTGGAATAACAAAGACGCCATCCTGGAAAATGCCAACAGCCGTATTGGAAGGATTACCGGCGCTGGTCCGGTTACCAAATCCGCGGATGCCCACTGCCGGGATTGGCCCAACGGTCTGGAAGGTGACACCAGAAACGAGCGACTGAATGTCGCCAAGTGAATCCATCCGCGCGACGTCGTCGCCCGAAATCGCCGAAACGCTGGCAGGGTTGTCTTGCAGGTTTTCTTCGGTACGGCGAGCCGTGACGACGATATCGGCGATCTGACCTTCTTCAGCTACGGTTTCGTCGGCAGGCGCTTCCTGAGCGTGCGCATTGCCCGATATTGCACATGATAGTGCCAGGGCTAGCGAAGATGATCGCAATAGCCAGTGGCCGGCCTTCTCGCGCTGCGAACGGTTTAATCCTTTGGAAATCATGTGCATGTTCCTCTCCCAATATTTTTGAGTGATATCCCTGATCCGGTCGGCGGGCGAACCCCGCTCTGTAACCCGTCCAGAAATCTTGTTTAATCAAGTGACGATATACGCGCCGCAGTTTGTCGCAGCGACTCCATCTCTAAAATGAGAGATGCCCCATTATGAGAGGTGCGTCAATATTTGATTGCCCACTTCGCGAAAAAAATGTAATCCGGTTCAAATTATCTTTTGTCGGCGGCGACATAGCTGTCGTGGCCAAATCCTGAAGGCAGGTTGAAAAACAGGCGATGCAAGTTAAAGCAGTCGATATGACAGGACGGAAAGCATCCCTTTCGCCGCGCGAGGCCAAGCGTGTTCGCACGCGCCAGCGGTCAACAGCGGCCGCGGTGCGTCTGATGTCCGATGGCGGCATCAATGGAACGTCGGTCAGCGA
>CAZQBS010000218.1:0-1628 GCA_964591835.1 uncultured Sphingorhabdus sp.
GCTCGTGCTGGTGGGCGGCGTGTACGAAGTCCAGCGTCAGCCGGTGGACATTCATGGCATCGAGATCAATCTGACGGTAAAGATGCCGTTCAAAGGTCTCACCCTGTCTACGGGATATGCCCATCTCAATGGTCGCACAGACTCCGATGCCGATGGCACGCTCGACAAGGATCTTGACGGTGCCAATATCTCCCCGGATCGGCTCAACCTTGCCGCCAGTTACAACAATGGACCAATATCTGCCCGGGTACAGACGCAGTTCTTCTTGTCGCGCAAATATGATGGCTTTGCGGCGGCGTTCGACTTCGGTGGTTACAATGTTAGCGACGCCAGCATTCGTTATCAGACCAGTTTGGGCGCGCTGAGCGTCAGCGTGCAGAACCTGTTCGATGCGTTCTACATCGATTATTACAGCGATACGGTTCGTCCCACTGACAACGCCCATTTCTTTGCCGGGCGCGGTCGGAACTTTACGCTGGGCTGGGACTATCGGTTCTGACTGGAGCCGCCATGAAACTGGTCGATCTGCTACATCGCTGGACGGGCGGACTCATAGGGCTGCTACTGGCGGTGCTAGGGTTGAGCGGTGCTGTACTGGTGCACCGTGATCCTTGGATATTTCTGCCTCATACAGACGACGCTCCGCTGCGCGATACTCAAACAATCGCGACTGTGACTCAAAGGATCATGGAAGATCCGATTAGCCGTCCGCAAAGCATCACCTATGCCAGCGACAGCTTCGGGCTTATCCGTGTGTCCGAAGCCAAAGGCGGCGGTGCCTATATTGACCAGGCCGGAAATGTGATCACGCATTGGGACAGTCAATGGGAACGGCCTGAGTTGTGGTTATTTGATCTGCACCATCACCTCCTGTCGGGAGATGCAGGGGAAACGGCCGCAGGACTGGCAGCGGTCGCCGGGCTATTCTTCGTTATCACAGGACTTATTTTGTGGTGGCGGACGCGCAAGACATTCACGTTCCGACTGCTGCCCAAACGTATGAGCCGTTCCGCGATCGTCCGGCACCATCGCGATCTTGGTGTAGTGATGGCACCGTTGTTGCTGCTGTCGTTGCTGACTGGAGCAATCCTGATATTCAGACCCATGGCGGGATTGATCCTGGGGCCATCTGCACCGGTGCAAATCGAGCGTGCGCTCAAAGGGCCGGAACCGCGCAAGGCCGCATTAGCGAGCAGGCTCGATTGGTCCGGGATGATCGAAGAAGGGCGCAGACGCTTTCCCGATGCGGATATCCGCAGCCTTTCGCTCCCCCGTGGAGGCAACGGCCTCATCACCTTGCGGATGAAACGCCCGAACGAATGGCTGCCCAATGGCCGCACTACTTTATGGTTCGCAGCGGATACCGGAAAACTCATTTCGGCGCGTGATGCCAACGATCTGTCAAATGTGGTTGCGGGCTACAACATGCTCTACCCGCTGCACGCGGCAAAGGTCGGCGGATTGGGCTACCGTATCGTCATGACAGTATCCGGACTGGCCCTCGGCCTGCTTGGAACTTTGACGTTGTGGACATTCTGGTTCCGCCGGACGCCTCGGCCAAGGCGCGAGCCACTACCGAGGCACGACCATTCCGGCTCATAAATATATTACGAAACATGCGCTCTATC
>CAZQBS010000219.1:0-1604 GCA_964591835.1 uncultured Sphingorhabdus sp.
TGCGTGGACGCAAGAACCGCGCTACCAAAAGCTGCGCGCGATGGGACAGCAATATCCAGAAGAAGTCGACGCACTGATCATGCCCTGGCTTGCCGAACGCACCAAGGCCGAGATTGGCGAGATCGCCGATCGGCATCAACTCACCATCGCGCCGCTGCGCGACATGGCTGATGTTATCGCGACATCACAGTTTAGCGACCGCGAATTTCTGCGCCCTTGGGCTGCAGCTGGCCGCGAACTGGCCGGGCCTGGCCTGCCGTTTCGGGTGGCAGAAATGCGTGGAAGCGCGCAAGCGCCAAATGACACAAAAAGTTTGTTGGCAAACTTCGGTGGTAAGCGAAATATTTCCGGCGCTGGTCCGCTTTCTGGATTGCGGGTGCTAGACTTGGGCTGGGTATGGGCCGCGCCGCAGGTGGGTAGCATTCTTGCCCAATTGGGCGCCGAAGTAATCAAGGTCGAACACCGAGCGCGGCCGGACAATTCACGCCTGTCGGGAGCCGTCATTCGCAACGGCCAACGGATTGAGGGCCAAACCGTCGATATGTCGCCGATGTTCCACCAGATCAACAAAGGCAAGCTTGGGATTACGCTGAATTTAAAAGAGCCGGAAGGCGTCGCGCTGTTGAAACGGCTTGCAGCAAGCAGCGATATCGTGCTTGAAAATATGTCAGCTGGCTCGGTCGAGCGGTCGGGAATAGGCTATGATTCCCTTAGCGCCGCCAACCCCAAGTTGATTATGGCTGCTATGTCAGGTGCGGGACAGTTCGGCCCCTTATCGGACATGCGGACCTATGCACCCACCATGTCGAGCTTTGTCGGTCTTGAGTCGCTTGTCGGTTACGCTGGCGAGTTGCCAACCGGCGCGCTCAACTTTGCCATTGGCGATCCGAATGCAGCCGTCCATGCTCTGGTCGCGATATTCGCTGCACTTGCACGCCGGGAGACGACCGGGCGCGGATGTTACATCGATCTTTCGTTGACCGAGGCGCTATTCGCCACACTCACTCCTTATTCGCTGCAATCCCAGATTACTGGGCAACAGCCACCAACGGCAGGTAATGCACATCCAGCAATGGCACCGCATGGCATATATCCGGCGGCCGGAGACGACAACTGGCTGTCAATTGCCGTGCGCAATGATGCTGACAGGACAGCACTGACGCGATTGGAAGATAATCAGCCATGGGCGCAGGACAGTAGATTTGGAAAGGCCGCTGACCGGATTGCCGACCGGGAAATGCTCGATCGGATGCTTGCCGAATGGACTGCGACCCGGGACCGTGACTCGCTGGTGGCCGAGTTGCGAGCTGCATCAATTCCCGCATCGCCCGTAAATGACATTGATGGCCTATGGAACAGTCCACAAATCAAAGCGCGCGGCATGGCCGACATCGTCGAGTTGCCGGGCCTTGGTCCCGAGCTGCTTTTTCGCGCACCGTGGACAGTCAGCGGAATTACCGCAGCTACTGGAACCCGCGGGCCAATCGTTGGCGAACATAATGAAGATGTATTGCGCGATATGCTAGGACTGTCGGCCGATGATTTTGACAGGCTAACCGAAACGGGGGTGTTTGGCTGACGCAAATCACCCCCGCAGAGTTTTT
>CAZQBS010000220.1:0-1604 GCA_964591835.1 uncultured Sphingorhabdus sp.
CACGAGATTTTGGGAATTTCCAAGGAAAATATTGGGGTCGGTGCATTCCTCTCCGATCCCAAGCAACCAATAGAATCTACGCTGCACGCGATGATGACCACGCCGCATCTGGGCGAGGCCGGGGTTCATCCGGTCGTCGCATCGGCAGCGCGCGAACTTTTGAACAAGTCGGCGAACGAACGCTCCGGCGTATTGTCAACCGCCATGTCGTTTTTGGGCCTCTACCGCGATCCGGTGGTCGCGCAGGTCACGCGGCAATGCGATTGGCGCATCGCCGATTTGGTTGATGGAGCTTATCCGGTCACGCTTTATTTGGTCGTTCCGCCTTCGGACATCAGTCGCACCAAACCGCTGATCCGGCTTGTCCTCAACCAGATCGGGCGGCGGCTAACCGAAGATTTGCATGCAAAGGACAACCGCCAACGGTTGCTATTGATGCTCGACGAGTTTCCGGCGCTCGGGCGGCTCGACTTTTTCGAAAGCGCGCTCGCCTTCATGGCGGGTTACGGGATCAAGGCATTCCTGATCGCGCAGTCGCTCAACCAAATCGAAAAGGCATACGGCCAGAACAACTCGATCCTCGATAATTGTCACGTCCGGGTGAGTTTCGCCACCAATGACGAGCGCACTGCCAAGCGGGTGTCCGACGCACTCGGCACTGCCACCGAAATGCGCGCGATGAAAAACTATGCTGGCCACCGGCTGTCGCCCTGGCTGGGGCATTTGATGGTATCCCGCTCAGAAACTGCCCGTGCGCTCCTCACCCCTGGCGAGATCATGCAGCTTCCCCCCGATGATGAAATCGTGATGGTGGCCGGTGTCCAGCCAATCCGCGCCAAGAAAGCGCGCTATTATCAGGACAAGCGGATGACAGCGCGATTGCAGCCGCCGCCTAAGGCAACGCCCGGCGCTAAGCAGCCGCGATCGGATGACTGGAGCGGGCTTCCCCTGATTAAAGACCCGGTCGTGGTACTCCAGGTCGAAAAGGCCGAACCCGCGTCGAAGGAAGGCAAGAAGAAGACTCAGAAAAGCGCAAAGGGCAAAGCTCAGGATGACGACGCAGCTAACGCTGACATTCGCAGCGAACCGATGATCGAACCCCATGTCGATATTGCCACGTCGCTTCCACCCGCGCCCGCTAATGAATTTGATCCCGATGAGGCCGATCCGGCGACCGACGCCGCGCGCATTCAGACCGTGATCCGTGAGCAGGCTATGAATGCCAGAAGAGCGTCGCTTGATCCGGGCGATGGGTTGGAGATTTGATGATGTCGATCAAAGCCCGGCTATCCGTCTATCTCGATCCTGAACTAATGGAAACGCTTGCCGCTTATGCCGACCGGCGCGAACGATCACGCTCATTGATTGCCGAAGCCGCCATTGCCTCCTTCCTATCGCCCGATGGCGATGAGGCGCGCGTAGCGGCGATAACCAAGACGATCGACCAAATCGATAGGCGCATGAACCGTCTCGAACGAGACCTCGGAATCGGCGTAGAGATGACTGCGATGATCGACCGTTTCTGGCTAACGAACGCGCCGCCACCGCCAGAAACCGAACGCGCGCTACAGCGCAAGCAGGGCGGAGATCGCTACGAAGCCTTC
>CAZQBS010000221.1:0-1593 GCA_964591835.1 uncultured Sphingorhabdus sp.
GTCGAGCGTGTATTCCCGCTGTACAGCCCGAACATCGAAAGCATCGAAGTCGTCCGTCGCGGCGTCGTTCGTCGTGCGAAACTTTATTATCTGCGCGGCCTGACAGGCAAGAAGGCACGTATTGCCGAACGCCGCGACCCCCGTCCTTCCGATAAAACCACTATTAAGACCACCGAGGCTGCCGAATAGGCAGGGGCTCCGCTGCGTTCTTAAACCGAACAACAAAGGCCGGGCTCCCCATCAGGAACCCGGCCTTTTTCTTTAACGAAGCGCTTTAACGCCACCGCTCATGCTGAGGAGGGGCTGAGCTTGTCGAAGTTCCGTTTCGAAGCACCGCGAGCGATCCTTCGAGACACCGTTTCGACAAGCTCAACGGTTCCTCAGGATGAGCGGGTTAGAGCATCAGTCGACCAAGAAGGGATTAGAAAATGGGTTATCGTATCGTCGTTGCAGGCGCCACGGGCAATGTGGGCCGCGAAGTCGTCAACATCCTCGCTGAGCGTGAATTCCCCGCCGATGAAGTTGCGGTGCTGGCGTCATCGCGCAGCCAGGGCATCGAGATCGAATATGGCGACACCGACAAGATGCTCAAGATCCAGAATATCGAGAATTTCGACTGGGCCGGATGGGACATGGCTATCTTTGCAATCGGTTCGGAAGCAACGAAAAAATACGCGCCGATTGCCGCCGCCGCCGGTTGCGTTGTCATCGACAACAGCTCGCTGTTCCGGATGGACCCGGATATCCCGCTGATCGTGCCCGAGGTGAACCCCGACGCCATTGACGGTTACAAGCGCAAGAACATCATCGCCAACCCGAATTGCTCGACCGCGCAGCTTGTTGTGGCGCTAAAGCCACTCCACGATTATGCCAAGATTACGCGCGTCGTCGTCTCGACCTACCAGTCGGTGTCGGGCGCGGGCAAGGAAGGCATGGACGAGCTGTTCGAGCAAAGCCGCAATATCTTCGTTGGAGACAGCGCTGAGGCAAAGAAGTTCACCAAACAGATCGCCTTCAACGTCATCCCACACATCGATAGCTTCTTGGATGACGGCTACACCAAGGAAGAGTGGAAGATGATGGTCGAGGTCAAGAAGATCCTTGATCCCAAAATCAAGCTGACCGCGACCTGCGTGCGCGTGCCGGTCTTCGTCGGCCATAGCGAGGCGGTGAATATCGAATATGAGCGCGAGATGTCGGCGGCCAAGGCCAAGTCCATTTTGCGCGAGGCTCCCGGCATCATGCTTGTCGATAAGCACGAAGACGGCGGCTACACCACACCGGTTGAAGCAGCGGGTGACGATGCCACTTATGTGAGCCGGGTGCGCGAAGACCCGACCGTGGACAACGGCCTTGCCTTCTGGTGCGTGTCCGATAATTTGCGCAAAGGTGCCGCGCTGAACGCGGTGCAGATTGCCGAGCTGCTCGGGCGGCGGCATTTGAAGAAGGGGTGAGGTTGTGGGGCTGCAGGCGGATATCTTCTGGTCCTTTCGCAGCCCTTATAGCTACCTAGCCACGCGGCGTTATGTCGCGCTTGCACAGCAATATGACCTGATAGATTTTGAATTGGGTGTGAAACTTACAGGCGCAGGA
>CAZQBS010000222.1:0-1574 GCA_964591835.1 uncultured Sphingorhabdus sp.
GGCGCCGACGGACAGGCCAAACCCCACGCGCATGTGATGCTGACGATGCGCGAGGTCATCCACGACGGCTTCGGTGCCAAGGTCCGCGACTGGAACAAGAGCGAGCTGGTTTGCCAATGGCGTGAGCGCTGGGCCGATCATGTCAACGAACGGCTTGCATCGCTCGATATAGACGCGCGTATCGACCATCGCAGCCTGCAAGCGCAAGGCATCGACCTTGAGCCACAGAGCAAAATCGGTGCGCCTTCGCTTCGCATGGGAGCAGAAGCAGACCGGCTGATCGAGCATCACGCCATCGCCCGCGATAATGGCGAACGGATCATTGCCAACCCCGATATCGCATTGGATGCCATCACCAAGCAGCAATCCACGTTCACGCACCGCGACCTTGCCATGTTCGTGCATCGGCACAGCGACGACAAGGAACAGTTCGATCTGGCATTGAGCGCGGTGCAGTCTTCGCCTAACCTTGTTGCGTTGGGCCATGACGGGCGCGGTAGCGAACGCTTCACGTCGTGCGACATGATCGAGGTCGAAGCGCGATTGGAACGCGCTTCGACCTCACTTTCGGTACGGGAACTGCACAAGGTCAGCGAACGCGACCGGGACCGCGCATTGGCGTCGGCAGCGACGCGCGGTCTTACCTTATCGGGCGAACAGCGCGCGGCGTTTGACCATTCGACTTCGGGCAAAGACCTGAGCGTAGTTGTTGGCTATGCCGGAACCGGCAAGTCTGCGATGCTGGGCGTTGCGCGCGAAGCTTGGGAAGCGGCTGGATATGACGTTCGCGGCGCGGCGCTTTCTGGAATCGCTGCTGAAAATCTCGAAGCAGGCTCAGGTATCCAATCGCGCACAATCGCGCGCATGGAATATGGCTGGGAGCAAGGCCGAGATTTGCTGAGTTCACGCGATGTGCTGGTCATCGACGAAGCTGGCATGGTCGGGACGCGCCAGATGGAGCGCGTCCTGTCGCATGCCCGCGATGCAGGTGCAAAAGTGATCTTGGTCGGTGACCCGCAGCAGTTGCAGGCCATCGAAGCAGGCGCAGCGTTCCGTTCAATTGCTGAACAGCACGGCAGCGTGGAAATTACCGAGATCAGGCGGCAGCGCGAAGAATGGCAGCGTGATGCAACGCGCCAGCTTGCTACCGGCAGGACTGTAGAAGCGCTTGAGACCTATCGCGAGCATGAGATGCTGCATGTTGCTGATACGCGCGAGGCAGCACGAGGCGAACTCATCGACAGCTGGGATCGCGACCGCATTTCCAAGCCGGACGACAGTCGGATTATCCTGACCCATACCAATGACGAGGTGCGCGAGTTGAACGCGGCGGCGCGCGGAAAGCTTCGAGCAGCAGGTCAACTTGGCGAGGACGTCGGGATTACGACCGAACGCGGCGTGCGCAACTTTGCAAAAGGCGACCGCGTCATGTTCCTGCGCAACGAGCGTGAGCTTGGGGTCAAGAACGGCAGCCTTGGTGCGGTGCAGTCGGTCAACGCGCAACGCATGGCCGTGTTGCTCGACGATGGGCGCAACGTTGCTTTCGACCTTAAAAATTATGCTCATATCGACCA
>CAZQBS010000223.1:0-1524 GCA_964591835.1 uncultured Sphingorhabdus sp.
CAAGGGAACCGCGGTCAGCATCAGCCCGGCCTACGTCCATGTGATGGCGGATTATTGGGACGACCCGATGACATTCGACCCGATGCGGTTTACGCCCGACAAGGTAAAGGCGCGGCACAAATATGCATGGGTGCCCTTCGGCGGCGGCGCGCATATGTGTATCGGCCTGCATTTTGCCTATATGCAGATGAAGCTGTTCATTCACCATTTGCTGACGTCGGTTCGGGTCGAGATCGCCGACGGCTATGTGCCTGAGTGGCAGCCCTGGCCGATTCCGAAGCCGAAGGATGGGCTAAAGGTTCGGTTTATCCCCCTCTGACCGCAAGGCGCAACCTAGCTTGCAAGCATGGCGTGACACTCTAAAGGTCGCTGCCGTCGCATGGCCTATGTAGAACAACCAGATTGGAACCGTGCGGAGCTTCGCAAGCGCGGGGCGGGTATCGCCATCGCGCTTCTGCTCGAGGCATTGCTCATCATCGCGATCCTGAGCCTGAGTATGCAATCGGCGGGGACCGGTAAGGGCAAACGCGGGCTCAGCGCGTTCACGCTGGAAGCGGATTCGGCCTCGGCAGACAAATCCAAAAGCGAGGCTGAAACGCCGGTGACCACGAAGCAACAAGCCGTAGTCCCGCCAATCCCCAAGCCCTTGCTACCCCCGGTCAACCCGCTGCGCCTACCCCCGCCGAGCCCCGATTTCATCAAGGTTAGCAAGAGCGAGTTCGACGCGATGGACCTATCCAAACTCCCCGCCAGCGGCAGCGCTGGCGCAGGCGAGAGCAAGGGCGCAGGCCAAGGCAATAAGGGCATGATGGGCCCCGGCGCAGGCCCGGGAGGCGTCCAGCTTTATCCGGTGGCTTGGCTGCGCGAACCCTATGACAGCGAACTCAGCCCCTATCTGGCCGCCGTCAAACGCGTGCCGCCCGGAGCCTCCGCCGACATCGCCTGCCGGATGATCGAACACAACCGAGTTGAAAACTGCCAGATCATCGGCGAAAATCCGCGAGGCACTGGCCTTGCCCAGGCGCTTCGGAAAGCGGCATGGCAGTTCCTCGTCAAGCCTCCGCGCATCGACAACAAACCGCAACTGGGCGTGTGGGTGCGGATACATTTCGATTTTGGGGTGAAGGAGGTTGAGGGGGAGGCCGAGTAGAACGGCGTGAAATATGCCAGGAAAATCGAACCCCATACTTGAAATTCGGTCGGAACTCGGTGTCTGACCGAGTAATTCAGCAGGCGTATCAGCCCCATTCTCGTAACTGCAAGTGGTTCATATGATGTGCCAAAAAGTAGTAATTTATTAACCATCAAAAGCTAGACGTCTGTAGGCATGTCAATATTGGCCACGGATAATCTCGACAATGAAAATAGCCAGACCAGACGCTCCTTCTCTGTCGGTGGTGATACCATGTTATAACGAAGAGGGTGGCTTAGCGCCGCTACTGTCGCGACTACTCCCAGTATGCCAGGCTAACCGAGTTGAAAACTGCCAGATCATCGGCGAAAATCCGCGAGGCACTGGCCTTG
>CAZQBS010000224.1:0-1523 GCA_964591835.1 uncultured Sphingorhabdus sp.
CATCCCCGCAAGTATGATGAACCAGGCGATGCTGTCGATAACGATTCTCTTTACTGTTCTCATCTGTTTGTCTGTCTTGCTATAACCTATCACCTATAACCTATCACCTTTCATTTCAATCCTTTGCAATTTGATGCCGGTGTGTACCCTGCCTTACGTGCGTCCTCGGGCGAATTGAACCAAATTTTGTTTGCTTCATTGATCGACTTGGCACCCGAGCACCACGGAAAGTGATATTTCGAGCCGTTCTTCGAAGCAACCACCTGCCCACCTGAAACTGCTGTGTCGACCTGCTTTTGCGAATTTTGATTAACGGTCGAAACTGACGCTTGTTGATTTTGCGGCTCGATAATCTGGAGTGGAACTCTTTGCTCCTCGGTCACCGAGAGCCGCCCGAGGCCGAAACTCGAAAGCCCGACGAGGACGATGATCACGATCGTGAGCGCCACCTTCCCCGACTCGCTTCCGCTCCAATCGAGGAATTTGCGGCGCAGGGCTTGGTATGATACAGTCATCGGCGCTTAACTATACCATCATGGCAAGCAAAAAAGCAGGCGGAACAGCGAAAAATCTTCGTGATTCGAACCCCAAGTACCTCGGGGTCAAGCTCTATGCAGGCGAGGAGGCGCAGGCGGGGGCGGTCATTGTGCGCCAGCGCGGTACGCGGGTGCTTCCCGGCCGCAACGTCGGCATGGGCAAGGACCATACGCTCAATGCGCTCAAAGATGGCAAGGTCGTTTTCGGAACTAAACGGCTGAAGAATTTCAATAGCAAGACGAACCGGAAGCCCATCGTTCACGTCGGTTAATTTAGCTTCTAGCTACTAGAAACTAGCTTCCGAGGGGATTTCCATGAAGGGGGCGATTGTGCTTTTTTCCATTTGTGGTTGAGTGGGGCCTGGCACCAACAACGGGAGGAATCCCATATGTTACGCGTTCTCCTTGCGTTATCCATCGCGGCATGGGCAACGGTCGCTCATGCCCAGGATCTCACCCTCGCGCCCGGCGATCAGCTTAACTACACTGATACGTCGCGGGAAGGCGACGAGACGCCCGCAACGGTTCGTCGGATAATCATCTACCGAGGCGTCGTCCAAGGCTTCGACGTCTATTGGGAGGAGAAGTTCTTTCTCTCCGGCAGCACGCTCTCGCTTTATTTCGGGAACCTCCAGACTATGGCGGTGAGCGAGATTCGGCGAGCAGAGGACGACTTCGTCGTGATGCGCTGCCTCACCGGGGTACGCCCTGCGGAACGCTGTCCGCATTTGCCCGCCGTGCTCCGCGTCGGAGCGCAGTGGCGGCATCTCTATGCGGGGGCGCTGTATGTGAAAAACGGGTCGCGGCGCGAGGAGCGGATCGGGGATGTCGCAGTCCGCGGCAAGGTGACAGAAGCCCGCAAGTTCCGCACGAGCGTAGGCATGTTCGACGGCTTCGCGGTTGAAATAAGCATCACCGTTACCCCTCGCGGCCACCTCATCAGCGACAGGACCGTGCGACCATCGTGCGTCGTCGCACGAAGCGGCA
>CAZQBS010000225.1:0-1502 GCA_964591835.1 uncultured Sphingorhabdus sp.
GTACCGAGAAACCTTCGCCACGTTGCTCATGGGTGAAAAACCCTGTAGTCCCCAAATTCAAGGGGCCGTCGTCGTAGGTCTAATTGCTGCGTTCTTGCGCTTCGCGTAACAGCCGAATCCGAAGCACGCTGTCATCTAAGAAGGAAGCATAGCCCGGGAAACGGATGAAGCTCCAAACCACTATTCAGCCGCCCTACCCCCGAGTAATTACGGCAGTTTGATTTTCAGCGCTTTGAATCCTCGATCCCGCATCATGAACGATTCCAGCATATGCGGAATCAGCGTGACAGCATCGACCGGCTCACCGTAAGTCTGCGCGTGTAGCGCCGCATAGCGCTCCAGATCAACTTTCAGCGCCGCAGTCAGCGCAATGGTCAGCCTCACCGTCTCGTGCCTGGGCAAAGGACCTAATCGCAGCTTGCAGGCAGACGGACTCATTGCGACGACCCTTTCACAAAAAATAGTGGCTGATATGGCCGCAAAATCAAATCCTTGCTCACCATCACCCGCATCGGAAACCCAGGCCGAATCGTCAACGTCGGCTGAATACTCATGTTGCGCTTGGTCATCTCCTGACCAACCTGGTTCACCGTATCCTGCACACCCTGGCGCACAGCGACGATCACCTTGCCATCGCTACCGCCACGATCCGGTGCCGCCAGCTCGGCCCCCACACCCAACAGCGTGGACAGCGCCGCACCCACAAGAATCCGTTCCCAGTGCCAATCAACGCCATCCTCCAGCCCGGCATAGCCCGCCGGATCAATGCCCGGCAGCCGGTCCAGTGCAATGGAAGACGTGTCTGGCAGGATCAACCGCGTCCAAACCAGCAACACCCGCCGCTGTCCGAAAGCAACCTGGCTGTCGTAGCGCCCAATCAATCGTGACCCTTGCGGGATCAGCAGATAGCGCCCCGTCGCCGTGTCATAAACTGCCTCGGTCACGTTGGCGATGACCTGCCCTGGCAGGTCAGAGTTGATGCCCGTCACCAGCGCTGCCGCAATGACAGTCCCCGCCATCACCTGGTAGGGTGAGACAGGCATTTGCAAGGTGGCGGGATTGCGCGTAGCGGTATCACCCGCATTTGCAACAAAAGCTGCCTTTTGTTCCTGCCGATTCTGCGCAGCGGTCGGTTCGGCTGGTTGTGCGGCGGCGGTAGGCGCTCCCATCGGATTGAACGACTGATTGCCCGATACCGGTGCCGACGGACTGCCAGCCGAAGCCGTGCTCACAGTGGCTGCCGACTTTGCACCATTGCCACTGCTGCGGAAGAACACCGTAGCGCGCGCCGCTTCCTCCGCATCACGCAGCTGCGTCAAACGATCCGCATGCGCCGGATCGTTTGACGCCGCCGATACGTTCGCCTGGCGCTGGCGTTCTGCGCTGAGGATGGCTGGCCCCAGATCACCCGGCAGCGGTTCGCCCAAAACAGGTATGACGGGTTTGGCCGGCACCGGTATCTTCGAATAATCCTTGGGCAACTGGTCCAGACTCTCGGCCCG